>CAWAYT010000022.1:0-81622 GCA_963786265.1 uncultured Alphaproteobacteria bacterium | reverse complement strand
ATCTGCTGTGGTCGGGCTGGACGACGGTGGATGCGGAGGGTTTCGATGGGGGCGGCGTTGCGATTGCGTGAGGATTACGGCGCGGATGATCTGCGCGGCTTCGCCTGCAAGGCTCGGGACGGTGCGCAGGCCCGGCGCCTGATGGCGCTTGCGGCGGTGGCCGACGGCAAGCGCCGCGCCGAGGCTGCAGCCATCGGCCTGATGGACCGCCAGACGCTGAGAGACTGGGTGGTCCGCTTCAACGCCGAGGGTGCGGAGGGGCTGATCGACAAGACGTCACCGGGCCGACCGCCGAAGCTGACGCCGGCGCAGAAGCAGGAGCTGCGACAGGCGGTTGAGGACGGACCGGAAAAGCATGTTCCCCACCTCGTTCGCTGGCGGCGCGCCGACCTGGCGGCTCTGGCGAAGGCACGCTTCGCGGTCGACTGCCACAAGACGACGATCGGACGGATGTTGCGGGAACTCGGCTTCTCCCACGTCAGTGCGCGGCCCAGGCATCCCGAGAAGAACGAGCAGGCTGGGGAAGCGTTTAAAAAAACTTCGCCGAGCGCGTGACGGAACTCGCCAAGGATCTGCCGCCGGACACACCCGTGGAGATCCGGTTCCAGATGCTATGAGGGTGGACCCCGTGGAGACTGACGGTGTCCTATTTCTTGCACAGGAGCCGCCTATGTCCTCGACGACCGCTGATCGTGATCCCGTCATCCATCTGGCGATCGAGCTCAGTTGCTCGACGTGGCTCGTTGCCGCGCGCTGCCGGGAGACGAGAAGCCACGCCTGCACCGGCTCGGCGGCGGCGATACCGCCGCCCTGTTGGCGCTTATCTCGTCGCTGCGCGCTCGCGTCGCGGCTCGGCTCGGCTCGCCGATCGGCGTCATCTGCTGCTTTGAGGCAGGACGGGACGGCTTCTGGCTGCACCGGCTGCTGACGGCGCATGGTGTGATTAACCACGTGCTCGAGCCGACCAGCATCCTCGTCAACCGCCGTGCCCGCCGCGCCAAGACCGACCGGCTCGACGCGGAGGGCATGCTGCGCGTGCTCGCCGCCTATCTGCGGGGTGACCGGCAAGCCTGCAGCATGGTGCGCGTGCCGACACCGGAGGAGGAAGATGCAAAGCGTCCGCACCGCGAACGCCAGCACCTGGTACAGGAGAGGCTGCGCATCGAGAACCGCATCGAGGCCTTGCTGTTCACCCAGGGCATCCGGCAGAGGCCCTCGCTGCGTTCCTGGGAGCGTGACCTTGCTGCCCTACGCACCGGTGACGGCCGCGAGATCCCGCACCATCTGCGGGCGGAACTGGACCGCCTGCGCCGGCGGCTGGTCATGACCTTGACGTTGATCCGGGAGGTCGAGGCCGAGCGTGACGAGGCGGGGGAAGCCGAACCACAAGACGTCAGCAGCCGCAAGATCGCTGCCCTCTGCCGCATCCGCGGTATCGGCGAGAACTTCGCCGCCGTGCTCACGCGCGAGGTGTTCTATCGCTGCTTCGACAATCGCCGACAGCTCGCCAGCTACGTCGGCATCACGCCGATGCCTTATCAGAGCGGCGGCATCGACCGCGACCGGCGGATCAGCCGCGCCGGAAACCCGCGGGCGAGGACGACGATGATCCAGCTTGCGTGGCTCTGGCTGCGCTACCAGCCGGGCAGCGAACTTGCCCAGTGGTTCCGGGAGCGCGTCGGCGCCTTGGCCGGGCGCACCCGGCGGATCGCCATTGTCGCGATGGCGCGCAAGCTGCTGATCGCGCTCTGGCGCTACGTCGAGACGGGGGTCCTGCCCGCCGGCATCGAGATAAGGGCGAAGACTGCGGCCGCAGCATAGATGGAAAGTCGCCGTCAGCGGCATAGCCGCCGGAGGCGATAAGGGGAGCGCGACCGTTTTCATCATTGGTGACACCACCCCGCCGTGTTTCAGGTGGGTCGCGTCTCGCCGGGGCTTCGCCTCGTGCATGAGGCATTCTGGTGCGGGTCCTGCATGGCCCGACCGCATGTAAGGTGACGCAGTCGTTGCTGCGAGACACGACAGCCCCGGACCCAAGCCTACGGAAATAGGCTTCCCCGCGCAGGAGGCAAATGCCACGGCCCCGTTGACAACCGAACCCTCATGTAAGGATGAGGCGCGCGTCGGTCAGAAGAACGGCCTCGTCTACCAGTGGGCCGAGCGAGGCTCCCGCCCACGCCAGCCGAAGGACCAGCGCTATGGATCAGCCTACATCTTCGGCGCGGTCTGCCCGGCACGCGACGAAGGCGCCGCGCTGGTTCTGCCGCGCGCCGACACCGAGGCCATGCAGCTGCACTTGCAGGAAATAAGCCGCATGGTGACGCCCGGCGCGCATGGCATCGTCGTCATGGACAAGGCCGGTTGGCACACGACGGCGGTCCTCGAAGTCCCGGCCAACCTATCGCTTCTCCATCTGCCGCCCTACAGCCCCGAACTCAATCCACAGGAGAACATCTGGCAGTTCCTGCGCCAGACCTATCTCTCCAACCGTGTGTTCGACGGCTACGAGGCCATCGTCGACGCCTGTTGCAAAGCCTGGAACGCCCTCCTCGGCGAAGCGAGGCGCATAACATCCATCGCCACCCGCACCTGGGCGACCATCGGTCAGTGATTACGCTCGCTGGTATAAGACACGTTCGCCATGGCGTCCGCAGCGCTGCTTTCGGTGACGCTTGTGCCAGCGCTGATGGTGCTGCTCGTCCGCGGCCGGATCGTCTCCGAAAACAAAAACCCGCTGAGCCGCCTGCTGATCTCGATTTATCGGCCGGTCATTCGCGGCGTGCTGCGGGCAAAGACGCTGACCGCTTTGCTTGCCCTTGCCGCGATCGGCATCTCGGCTTGGCCAGCGATGCGGCTCGGCACTGAGTTCATGCCGACGCTGAACGAAGGTACGCTCTTCTATATGCCGACCACCCTGCCCGGCCTTTCGATCACCAAGGCGGCGGAGCTGTTGCAGACACAAAACAAGATCATCAAGTCGTTTCCCGAGGTCGCCTCCGTGTACGGCAAAGCCGGGCGCGCCGCGACCGCGACCGACCCTGCGCCGACGGAGATGTTCGAGACGGTCATCAACCTGAAGCCGGAGAGTGAATGGCGGCCGGGCTGGACCGTGGACGGGCTGGTTGCCGAGATGGACCGGGCGCTGCAGTTTCCCGGAGTCAGCAACGCTTGGACCATGCCGATCCGGGCGCGCATCGACATGCTGTCCACCGGCATCCGCACACCCGTCGGCATCAAGGTGTTCGGCCCGGACCTGGAGGGCATCGAAAGCTTGTCGCGGGAAATCGAGCGGGTTGTCCGCGCTATACCGGGCACTACCAGCGCCTTCGCAGAGCGCGTGATGGGAGGCTACTATCTCGAAATCGCCCCAGACCGGGCGGCGCTCGCCCGTTACGGCCTCACCGTAGGCGACCTACAGGATGTGATCGGGACAGCGCTCGGCGGCGAAGCAGTGACGACCACTGTCGAGGGGCGCGAGCGCTATACCGTGAATGTCCGCTACCCGCGTGCTTTGCGCTCCGATCCAAGCGCGATCGCCACAGAGGTACTAGTACAGACACCGGCGGGCGCGGCGGTGCCGCTGGGCCAGGTGGCGAGCGTACGTTTGAGCCAGGGGCCCGCCAACATTCGAACCGAGAACGCCCAGCTCGCCGTCTACATATCTGTCGACTTCCGGGATCGCGATATGGGCGGCTACGTCGCCGATGCGCGTCGCGCCGTGGCCGAGCACGTACGCTTGCCGCCGGGCTATCAAGTCGCCTGGAGCGGCCAGTTCGAGTACCTGCAGCGGGCCAAAGCGCGCATGCAGATCGTCGTGCCACTGACGCTCCTCATCATCTTCTTGCTGTTGTACCTAAACTTTCGGCGGATCACCGAGGCGCTGATTGTCATGTTCAGCCTGCCGTTCGCGCTGATCGGCGGACTCTGGTTGGTGTGGGTCCTTGATTTCAACCTCAGTGTCGCAGTTGCAGTCGGGTTCATCGCGCTCGCGGGCGTGGCGGCGCAAACCGGCGTCGTCATGCTGATTTATCTTGACCACGCCTGGACGGAGATCAAGGCGCGGTGCGCCGCCGAGGGTCGATCACCCGCCGACGGTGACCTTCGCCAGGCGATCATGATCGGCGCCGTCGAACGTGTGAGGCCGAAGATGATGACAACGGTCGCCATCATCGCTGGCCTGTTGCCCATCCTGTGGGCGACCGGCGCCGGCTCCGAGGTGACGCGCCGGATCGCGGTGCCAATGATCGGCGGAATGGTTACATCGACTGTGCTGACGCTGATCGTTATCCCCGCCCTATACGGGCTGGCGAAAAAAGTCGAAGCGACGGGGCGTGAACCAATTGGCCCGAAAGCTCAGGACACCAACTCGGACGTCCGACACTCGGCAAGGCGCACGATTGGCAGCCCGCGGCCCATGTAGTCGCGTTCGCGGCAGGTCAGTACGATGACCTGAAGATTTTCTGAGGCCTTGCGAAGAACGAGCTGCATCCGCTCGAAACGGTCGCAGTCCGAATAGGCCAGTGCGTCATCTAAAATCACGGCGGTTGGTTGACCGCGCTCCCGCAGGAAGTCAGCGAAGGCGAAGCGGGTTAGAATTGCGAGCTGCTCCTGTGTACCGATGCTGAGGCAGGCAAACGGCTCTGGCAGGTCCGCGCGACGTAAGTGCAGGATGTCGAGGGTGTCTCCGAGCTCCAACTCGGCCCCTGGAAACAGAAGCTCCAGGTATGGCTGCACCCGGTTACGGACAGGGCCGAGAAAGGCGTCTTTTGCCTCTCGCTCGGCCTCCCGCAACGTCTCGTAGAGGATCTTAATCGCCTTTGCCTCCCGTTCGATCGCTTCACACCTCTTGCGGGCCTGGTCGAGGGCGCCCCTCGCGATCGCGAGCTCTTCGCCAAGCCCCTGCTGGCCGAGCGCGCGCAGCTCGATCTCGATGTCGTTCGCCCTTTTGTCCAGCTTATCGATGTCTTGTTGGGTCTGCCGCAGTGTGGCCTTCGCCTCTTCGAGCTGCAAGCCCACCGCATCCGGATCCTCCCGGTCGAGCGCGGTCGCTGAAGCCCCCACAATTGCCTCGGTAGTCGCCAGCGCCGTCGCCGCGTGAGCGACGGCCTCTTTCAACTCCGCGTCGGCAACGCAGTCTCTGTCTGCGTACAGTTCTCTTGCTGTGTGATCTGCCTGCATTGCGGCGCCATGATGCAGAGCTTGGACCTTGATCCACCCCTCACGCGCTTCGCGGCACTGTCGTTCCAGATCTCTTACGAGCATTTTATGATCCGTGACTGTTTTCAAGGCCGCCGCTTGCCCCCAGCTTGCCTCTTTCAATGCGGCTTCCGCCGCTTCGACTGTCGGCACCGGTCTGAGCGCGCCTTGCTGCAGAGCTGCGAGTTCGGCGTTCTTCACGCCGATCTCGCTGTCGAGTACGTCCAGTCCTTGTGGAGCATGAACTCTGGCGAGCCGATGCTGCATTTCTGCTTCGCGGAGGAGGTTTTGCCGCTCATCCGCCGCGCCCGCCGCAGCCCAAGTGTCGGTGACACCGAGCGCCTCAAGCCTCCCACGCAGTTCGTCAGCCGTGCTTCTCGCTACAATGCGCAGCCCGCTCAGGTCTTCGGCACCGGGTGTCACGGTGATTTCGCCGAAGTGCTCCAGGTGGAGCGTCATCGCCTCCGTCAATAAAAGCGGCTGTCCAGGCGTGACATCGCCGTTGGCCGAAGTGATTCGACGCCCACCTTCCGGCGCGAAGTCGACCCGTGTCGCCACACCGCGCAAGCGGATCGCCGCGTCTCCGGCAGCCTTTTCAAGCGCCCGCAGGCGTGCCAGTTCAACGTAATCAATCGCAATTGCGAAGCCCTTGGCGCGCGCCACGTCAGCCGCGTCCGTGGCTTGTGCTGCGCTTCGCCGCCTATCTCGTAGATCCGTAAGTTCACGTTCGGCTCGGGCGCGCCGCAAATTCTGCTCGGCCGCGCCATAGATCGCTTCGGCCTTTCCATACGCGCTTCTCTTTTCCTCCTCCAAGGCGCGCGCTTCTGCCAGAAGGCCTTCGAGCGGGTCCAGCGCTCGTCGAGCCTCCGCTGCGCGGCACGCGGCAGCCTCCGCATCGCCTCTCGCTCGCGTTGCGAGGTCGATCTTCTTCGCGCGTGAACACCATCGCTCGGCGGCGGCGTCCCGCTTCGATCGCGCAAGCTCTGCTGCGCCCTGCGCGTCGCGAAGCCGATCCTTCAGCTCGATGACGCGTGCATGGGCGACCTCGGCGGTTCTCAGTGAGGCCTGAGCGTGCGCCAGAATGCCTTCGCGCTCATACATCAGTAAGCGGCCACGCACCCCCTCCAGATCGTTGACCTTATCTTCATAGGCTCGCAGTGCGCCTTCCAGCCTCGCCACCTCCCGGTCCAGCTCGTCGGCCGCCTCGATACTCTTCTTGTAACTTTCGCGGGGTCTGCCTGTCTTCTCGGTGAACATTTCGTCGAATCGCGAGCGGATGGCCAGCAGCAATGCCCGCCCACGATCGCCACCGAGGACCTGCCCCACCTCGCCTTCAAGGGCGCTGGTCAGCGTCTGCCGGCTGCCGCCGCTCATCCGCAGCGCCTTGAAAGAGGTGCCCTGCTCTACCCAAAACAGCCCCCAGACGCCCTGGTGCTCAGGCTTCATGGCATCTTTTCTCGTTCCCGGGAGCGCCAAGCGCAGTAGCTCCTGGAGCTTGTCCTCTGCGGCGTCGCCGGTCGCGCGGCCCCCGTTCCAGGTCAGCTCGGCTTCGGAGCGTCGGCAGAACGCCTTGCGCAGCGCGTACCTCATGCCGTCGATTTCGAAGTCCAGGCTGATTTCCGGCCGCACCGATTGTCCGAACGGCTGCATTCGATGGGCGATGGCGCCGTCAGTTCGGTGCCGTGTGAACAGAACGTTACGGATCGCCTCCAAGACGGTCGACTTGCCCTCTTCGTTGTCTCCGGAGATGACGGTAATCCCATCGCCGATGCCGTCGATACACACCGGTCCGGTAAACTTGCGGAAGTCCTTGATCCGGATGCAGCGGATCAGCATGACTCAGGCACCCGTCCTTACATGCTCGACGTAGAGGATCCGCAACGCGAGTCGCGCGGCGTCGCTTGCGACGTCACCGGGATCGTCCGCCCGAGCGCGCAAGCGATCAACCGCGGCGCGAATGAAGCCACCGCGGCTAATGCGATCCAGATCCTCCTCGCTCGGTTGCGCTATCAGATCGGCGTCGGACACTTCGAGGTAGCGGACGTACGCACGCCATTGCTCGAGCATATCATCGAGCACCAGACGGGTGGCGAGACCGATAGCTCCTTTGAGCCGCAGCGCTACAACGAGCCGCTCCGCGGGTATCCCGAAGTCGCGGAGGCCTGCGTCTAGCATTTCGATATCGGGGCGCGAATGAACCGATGCCTCCAGCAGTCGCCAATGAAAATGACCCACTGTGATCCGCTCAACCGAGGGCTGCGCGCCCGGTTCTTGGATGTTTACTAGGAGCACATTGCCGGGATCGTTCTCTTTCCAGCGGTCCGGCTCGGGCGTGCCGGCGTACCAGGTGCGCGGCCCGATTTGCTGTGTTCCGTGCCAATCGCCGAGCGCCAGATAATCTAGCCGCGCCCGGTCAGCGCGATCCTCGGCGATTGGGTTTTTGGCTTCCGCTTGCTCCGGCAAGCGGCCGGCAACGCTGCCATGGGCGAGGCCGATGCGCACGGCGGCCGCAGGCGTTTCCGCAGCGTCGAACCATTCGGTGAGGTCGACGGCCTCCTGTTTGTGCCGCAGGGGCGCCGGCAGAACAACCATTCCGCCGTTCGCCAACACGATCGGCTCGCGCGAGGTCGCCAGCACTAGCTTAGCGGCAGTCCCCCAACGCTTAATTCGCGTCCAAACGCTCTCGGCCAGCGCCGCGTCGTGGTTACCTGGCAGCAACACCCAGGGTCCGGCGAATCCTTCCAGGGCCTTGATCGTCCGTCGGACGGTCTCGTCTTTAACGGCATTGCTGTCGAACACGTCTCCCGCCACCAGCACGGCGTCGACCGCCCGCTCCCGCGCCACGTCGGCGATTCGCCGGACCGTGTGGAACCGTTGCTCGCGCAGCATCGCGCCGGCATCACCTGGGATATTCGCGAACTGCTTGCCAATCTGCCAATCGGCGGTGTGAATGATGCTAACCGGCATCTGATTGTTTTCCCCCTAGAGGCTAGGCCATCGTACCACCTCAGGCGGCGACAATAGCATAAGTTCTTTATTTGTTCCCATCAAGGCTATCCTTCGCGCGATCGCCTCCCGATGTCCGCTAGCCCGGATATCTCATCGAGAGGGGTGCATCGGCCCCAGGAATCTGAGATGATCCTTTTGCGACAAAGGTTTGCCAGAGTTTGGTGCGGGGTCCGATGCAGACGGAGTGTATTCCGGGACAGCTCGAATTCGAAGGGTTTGATGGCCGCCGAGTGGTTGCGGCGTTCGACGGCGGGGCGGTGACGTCGGATGCCGGGACGGTGTTGCTGCGGGAGGCCGACCGGGCGATCGGGCTGATCGAGCGGGTGGCGGCGTGCTTCACCGATCATCGGGAGGCCGAGCAGGTGGTCCACGCGCTTCCCACCCTGATTGGCCAGCGGATCGTCGCGATCGCCCTCGGCTACGAGGATATCAACGACCACGACGCCCTTCGCCGTGATCCGGTGCTGGCGCTGTTCTCCGACCAGCTGGAGGCGAAGCGCAAGGATTGCGCGGTGTTGGCGGGGAAGAGCACGATCAACCGGCTGGAGCACGCGCCGCGGGAGGGTGGCGACCGCTACCACAAGATCGGCCACGACCCGCAGGCGTTGGAGCGCGTCTTCGTTGATGCCTTCCTGGACGCGTATGGTCCGCCGCCCGAGCAGATCGTTCTCGACCTCGATGCCACCGACGATCCGTTGCACGGCCACCAGGAGGGCCGGTTCTTCCACGGCTACTACGACTGTTACTGCTACCTGCCGCTCTATGTCTTCTGCGGCCGGCATCTCTTGGCGGCGAAGCTCCGGCGCTCGAACATCGACGCCGCGGCCGGCGCCAAGGACGAGGTGGCGCGCCTCGTCGCCCACATCCGGCGGCGCTGGCCGAAGGTACGGATCGTGCTGCGCGCCGATAGTGGCTTTGCTCGCGAGGAGCTGATGGCATGGTGCGAGGCGAACGGCATCGATCATCTCTTCGGGCTCGCCCGCAACCGCCGGCTCCTCGAGCAGATCGCGGCCGAGCTGCAGGCGGCCGAAGCCGAGCACAAACAAACCGGCAAGCCGGCGCGGCGCTTCAAGGACTTCACCTACGCGACGCTGGACAGCTGGAGCCGCTCGCGCCGGGTGATCGGCAAGGCGGAGCACCTCGACAAGGGCGCGAATCCGCGCTTCATCGTCACCTCGCTGGAAGAGTGCTGCGCCCGGACCCTGTACGAGAAGATCTACTGTGCCCGCGGCGAGATGGAGAACCGGATCAAGGAATGCCAGCTCGACCTGTTCGCCGACCGCACCTCGACCGCGACCATGGTCGCCAATCAGCTGCGCCTGTGGTTTTCGTCGTTCGCCTATGTGCTGCTATCGGCGCTGCGTCGCCTCGCTCTGCCGGGCACCGAACTCGCGCAAGCCACCTGCGGAACCATCCGCTCGAAGCTCCTCAAACTCGGCGCCCGTGTGACGGTCTCGGTCAGGCGCATCAAGATCGCCATCGCCTCGGCCTGTCCGCATCAGGCCGACTTCGCTCTCGCGCATGCCCGGCTGCGCGCTCCACCCGCATGAGCGTCGGGTCGGACGAAGGCCATGGCACCGCGCGGACGACGTGCGTCCGCGACGACTCGCCCAGGTCGCAACCGGCTTCGCCATACTGCCATGACGCGAAGGAGCCTCGCTACGGCCGCCGCGCCGTTCCAAAAGCGTCCTGCCACACCCAGAACGCCCTCAAATCAGCCCTCCCCCGACAACGGTGAGATATCCGGGCTAGGCGTAGCCATGAGCCATTACGCCATGCTGTACTGTGGGGAGCGCTCTACAGCAGTACTAGATGTTGCTGCCGTGGCTTCCGGCGACAGCGCCGGCAATGGTGATCAGGCTGATCGTGAGCAAGAACCAATGCAGCCCGATGATGATGCGAAACGTGGATTTCGGCCTGGTACGGCCACGTTCGATAAACCAGCGGTGCAGGAACACCGGCTCGAGTATGAACAGCATGACTGTGAATATCACCCAGATCGCGACCATCGCGCCCATCCACCAGAACGCGGCGGCAAGAAAGCGGTCCCAGAGGTCCCACGCCCAGGCCATGTAGAAGCCGGTTCCGCCGACGAGCAGAGTTGAAAACCGCGCCTGCGCCGCAAAGCGGGCCTCGATCCGTTCGAAGAAGGCTAGTCGTTCGGAGTGATTCCTGAAGTGGCGAACGGCGGGCAGCAGCACCGTCGTCACCATCCCGACGCCGCCAATCCACACTACTACGCCGAGCACATGAAGCGCTCTGGCGATCGTTAGCTCGTCCATCTTTTCGCTCTCTATGTCCTCATGTCGCTGCTCGTGATGGAGGTGTAACCTGACGTCTGGAAATTTGGTTGGAGTAGGTTTTGAGAGCCCATCCGCGGGGCACGCCTCGCGAATGGCTATACGGCAATCCGGTTGTTCCGCCTGGCTGGAAGGAAGACCGGATGTCGCAGAAACAGGATACGATCGTCACCGCTCTCATGGAACAGCTCATCGCCGAGGGCCCGGACGGGATGGCGCAGGTGTTCACGGCGCTGTTCAATCTCGCCCTGCGCCTGGAGCGGGAGCGCTTCCTCGGCGCCGGCCTCTACGAGCGCAACGCCGAACGGCGCGGCTATGCCAACGGTTACAAGAGCAAGACGCTTGACACCACGGCTGGGACGGTGACCGTCGACGTCCCCAAAGCCGCTGGAGCCGACGAGCCCTTCTATCCGCGGTCGCTGGAGCGCGGGCGCCGATCCTCGCGCGCGGTGATGCTGGCGATCGCCGAGATGTACGTGCAAGGCGTCTCCACCCGTGATGCCGCCAAGGTGATGGCCGAGTTCGGCCTGAAGAGCCTGTCGTCGACCCAGGTCAGCCGGGCTGCCGCTCTGTTGGACGAGGAACTCGCCGCCTGGCGCAGCCGGCCGCTGGGCGAGATCCACTATCTCTTCCTCGACGCCCGCTACGAGAAGCTGCGTGACGGCGGCGTGGTCCGCGATGCCGCCCTGTTCTCCGCCATCGGCGTCGGAGCGGACGGGCGACGGCGCGTGCTCGGCGTCTCCTGCGATCCATCGGAAGCCGAAGTCCACTGGCGAGCCTTCCTCGACAGCCTGATCGACCGCGGCATCCGCGGCGTCCGCTTCGTCGTCAGTGACGACCATGCCGGGCTGAAGGCCGCCCGCCGCGCCGTCCTGCCCGGTGCCGTCTGGCAGCGCTGCCAATTCCACCTCGCGCGGAACGCCATTCACCACGCCCCCAACGCCGCCATCCGCAAGCGGATCGGCGCCGAGCTGCGCCGGATCTGGAACGCCTCCTCGCTGCAGACCGCGCAGGAGGAACTCGACCGCCTCGTCGCCGCCTACCGTGGCACGGCCGACCGCCTCGCCGACTGGCTCGAGCACAACGTCCCCGAAGGCCTCGCCGTCTTCACCCTGCCGGAGCAGCACTGGCGGCGCATGCGTACCGCCAACCCCATCGAGCGCGCCATCCAGCAAGAGATCAAGCGCCGCACCAGCAAGGTCCGCGTCTTCCCCAACCGCGATGCCCTGCTCCGCCTCGCCACCGCCGTCCTCGTCGAGATCGACGAGGACTGGGCAACCTCGAACCGCATCTACATCAACTGGGACAACTCGGATACCTGACCACCCCAGACCCGAAAGTCCAGACATCAGGTTGCTCAATCCTCGTGATCTGCCGCGCGATGAGGTCTTTGCAAAATCGGAGCAGCATCGGCAACGCCTGCCCTCATACACGTAATCAGAGTAGCGCTCCGACAGGCGCTCTTAATAATGGAAAAATGTTTTGTGTGCTACCCCAGATGGGATATACTTGTCTCATACCTCCCATACGTGTATTGGGGTCGCAGACATGAAGACGTTGCTCCTGGTTCTCGCGACAGCCGTCGAGGTTTTCGCGATGAGCGCCGCCCGCGCAATGCCGATCGAGCCACGCTCGCTGACCTGGAACATCGTCAGTGATCGGGAAATGAGCCGGCTCTGCCGCGACCACGGCTTGCGATCGAACTGTGAGGGAATGGCGGCGTGGGACAAAGAGTTCCGGATGTGCGTCATCTGGACGCGCAGCCCGCGCGGCGGCGATGACGTGGCCCGCTGGCAAGTTATCCACCATGAACTACAACACTGCCAGCAGGGCCAGTTTCATAACTGAGCCGCTGTCGCACAGTGCGTAGCTTGAGCGAACATTAACAGGCGGGAACGGATCGAGAGAAGATCGGGCAGCCACAGAGTGGGCAAATCGCTCGCCACAGCCTTCGGGTTTCCAGTTTGGGCAAACTATCCTTCGAAGAGTGCCGCGCAAATCTCCGCAACAGAAGCATAGGCGACCGCCTGATCAGGCCATACTCCCGGCTCAGGCGCATCGCGTCCTAGGATCACGGATGTGACATCGTCCGATGCAGCTCATGCCTGCCTCAAGAGCCTTCTTTAGGCCCGAGCGCCACTTGAACTGATGTTGCCAGCTGTCCAACGTAGCGCCGTTTGCAATGGTACATAGCGACTGTCGCTGTCATCCCCGCCGACGAAGGGTCACCGATGCCATACGCCACGAACGCTGTCGCCAATCACTGGATGCCTTTTACGGCGAATCGCGACTTCCACGCCGACCCGCGCCTGCTGGTCCGCGCGGAGGGCTTGTACTATTGGACGCCCGGCGGCGACCGGGTGCTCGATGGCGCATCTGGTCTGTTCTGCTGCGCGGCCGGGCATGGCCGCCGTGAGATCGCCGAAGCCGTCGCCCGGCAGCTCCGGCAGATGGACTACGTGCCACACTTCCAGTTCGGTCATCCCTCTTCGTTCGAGCTTGCATCCCGGATCGCCCGCATCACTCCCGAGGGCCTCGATCACGTTTTCTTTTGCAACTCCGGATCCGAGGCGATCGATACCGCGCTGAAAATCGTCATGGCCTATCACCAAGCCAATGGCGAAGGCCACCGGGTCCGCTTCGTCTCGCGTGAGCGGGCCTACCACGGTGTCAACATCGGCGGCACCTCGCTCAGCGGCATCATGCGCAATCGCGAGGCTTTTCCTGCTGTTCTGCCGAATGTCGTGCACATGCGACACACCCAGCAGAAGCCGGGTCTTTTCATCCGTGGCCAGCCGGAGCACGGGGCAGATCTCGCCGGCGATCTACAGCGTTTTTGCGACCTTTATGGCGGGCACACGATCGCCGCCTGCTTTGTCGAGCCCATTGCCGGCTCAACCGGCGTGCTGGTGCCGCCAAAAGGTTACCTGCAACGCCTGCGCGACATCTGTGGCCGGCATGGCATTCTCCTGGTTTTTGATGAGGTGATCTGCGGCTTCGGGCGGACCGGTCGGGCGTTCGCGGCGGACAGCTTCGAGGTTACGCCTGATCTGATGACCATGGCGAAAGCGATCACCAACGGCGCCCAGCCTATGGGGGCGGTGGCGGTATCCGAGGCAGTCTGGCAGGCGATCGCCAAGCACGCGCCGGAAGAAACAATCGAGCTATTCCACGGCTACACCTTCTCGGCGCATCCCGCGGCGGCCGCCGCCGCGCTGGCAGCCCTCGACATCTACCATCGCGAGGACCTCTTCGACAGGGCGGCCCAGCTCTCCCCATACTTTCTCGACCAAGTGTTCGAACTCGCCGATCTGCCGGTAGTGACCGACATACGTGGTTACGGCCTGCTGGCCGCCTTCGACCTCGCGCCGAAAGGTGCCCCGGGAGCCCGCGGCTACGCTTGTCTGAAACGCCTGTATGAGGAGGGGTTGCTGCTCAAGTGGACAGGCGATACGGGCATTCTTGCACCCGCCATTGATTGCCGAACCGCAACACATTGACGAGATGGCGGAGAAGCTGCGCCGCGTGCTTGCGGCCCTCTCATAAGTCGTTGTTCCGCTACGATGGCGAACGGCTCGATTGGTTATCGGCACTGACCGGCTCGCGGTAGAATACGTGGCGGCCGATGTGGCCGACCTTTAACATTTCCTGCGACCAATTCGGCCGAACCCACGTTGCATGGAAGTAAATTGCCCCGGCGGTCGGGTCAGGTCGATCGAGGAACAGAGTTTTGAAGGCTACATGCTTGGCCATTTCCCAAGCAGCTTTGGCGCGCGGTCGATCGCCATATCGATCACAGACCCAGGAGAACTGGCATTTGTTCGGGCCCAATTCGGCGCCTTGCATTACGACCTGACAGATGCTGTCCGGAAAGGCAGGATGGACAACCCGGTTGAGAGTGACAGCGGCTACGGCATACTGGCCGGCCAGCGGCTCGCCGCGCGACTCGAAATATACGTTCAGGGCCAGGCACTCGAACTCCCGGTCCAGGTTCCGGTTCCGCAGAACGACGTCACGAACTTCAGCCGCCACCGGATTGACGGCACCGGCATCGAAATGCGGTACCAACGGCGACTGCGCTCGTGCTTGAGGTATCGGCAGCAGCATAGCCGCCGCCCAGAGTATTGCGCCGATTGCGGCGATCTTTATCTGCATTACGCTTGCGCGTCCCATTGTCCCTCCTCGTAATCGAGCCGTTCCGGCCTGCCGCTTTTGGCTTCTAAGAATGTCGAGATGTTCCCAGCTCGCGGGCCAGTAATAAGGATGAGGACAATAAGGCGCTACCGCCATATGTCAATGCAGTCTGTTACGAACGTGTCAAGAGGGTTCGCGTTATGCTTGGTTTGTCCACGCACATCGCGCTTTATGTTTCAGTATTTCTATTGCTGTGCGCATGCACAAATGCGGAACATCTCGTATCTCTGTAAGTCGACGGCAAGTTGACGCCGAGAAAACTCCGGCTATGCAACTTGGACGCAACAGCGCCTGGGCCAGTGTCGCGCGCTTCTGGCAAGATGCGGAACAGTCGAGCGGTAAGCTGCGTCGCATCCGGGCAGGCAAAACTCGGCGCAATCGGGGGAGGCGAGCGCCGCGCGATCGATCTTCAAATCTGGCGGCAATGGCGGCAAGGGGTGGATGATGTTGAGACGGCCTTATGTCTTATTCGTCGGTGACTCTGCGGATCAGCTGGCCGCGAAGACGGCTCTGGGCGTTTTCCAGTGGCGGCCGGATTGGTGCATCGGCCAGATTCGCCTGCCTGGCTGTCGCGCCGAACTCCAGCTGCCGGAACTGACGCCCGAGGCCGCGGCAACGCGTGGGGCCGGTACGCTGATAGTCGGCGTTGCCAATGCAGGCGGCGTCATCCCGAAGAGTTGGGTTGACGTCCTCGCCCGCGCGCTGCAAGCCGGCCTTGACTTAGCGAGCGGGTTGCACGACCGCCTCTCCGACATTCCCCGCCTGCGCGACGTATCGGAGCGTCTGGGGCGCGCTCTGCACGATGTCCGTCACCCCACGCGCATATTCGGGGTCGGTACCGGCGAGCCCCGGTCGGGCAAGCGGCTGCTTACCGTCGGAACCGATTGTTCGATTGGCAAGATGTACACCGCGCTTGCGCTTACCGAGGCAATGAGGGCGCAGGGGCTCGACACAGACTTCCGTGCCACTGGCCAAACCGGCATCTTCATCGCCGGCGATGGCGTCTGCGTTGACGCGGTGGTCGCGGACTTCATCTCCGGCGCGGCTGAATGGCTCTCGCCTGCCGCCGATCCGCATCACTGGGACGTGATCGAGGGGCAGGGCTCGCTGTTCCATCCCTCCTACGCCGGAGTCAGCCTCGGCCTGCTGCACGGCGCCCAGGCAGACGCACTGGTGATGTGTCACGAACCTACCCGCATCCACATGCGCGGTCTGCCGCGCCGGCCATTACCTGACCTCGCTGAGTGTATCGCGCTTAACGAGCGCGCCGCGCGGCTGACCAATCCGAGGGCGGCTTGCATCGGCATCGCCGTGAACAGCAGTACCCTGCCGGCGGGCGAAGTTGATGCTTATCTGGCCGGTTTGCGCGAGCGCTTCGGACTGCCCTGCGTCGATCCACTCGTGCACGGGGTCGAGCCGCTGATCGATCGGCTGCCATGATGTCCGGCTCGTCGAGGCGGCGACTCCACGTTCGGTCCGAAGCCTGGCCTCTCGCCCGCCCGTTCACTATTTCGCGCGGCGCCAAGACAATGGCCGAAGTCGTCCTCGTCGAGATTGAGGAGAACGGCCGGTTCGGCCGCGGCGAGTGCGTTCCCTACCCGCGCTTCGGACAAACCCCCGCCGCCGCGGTCGAAATGATCGCCGCCGTCACCGGCGAAATCGAGGCGGGTCTGGGCCGCGCGGCGCTACAGAAGAGACTGCCGCCCGGCCCGGCCCGCAACGCTCTCGATTGCGCGCTATGGGACTTGGAGGCCAAGATGAGCGCGCGGCCGGCGTGGCATCTCGCCGGCATCGCCGCGCCTAGTCCGGTGATAACCGCCGAGACAATCGCCCTCGATGCGCCCGAGGCGATGGCGGCGGCGGCGGCGCGCCTAAGCCAACGGCCGCTGCTCAAGATCAAGGTCGGCGCGGAGGATGTTGTTCAGCGGGTCAGCGCGGTGCGCGCCGCCGCCCCCGGCGCCCGCCTCATCGTCGACGCCAACGAGGGTTGGGACCTGCCGCTGCTGCAACGTATCGGCGGCATGCTGGCCGCGCTCGACATCGAGATGATCGAGCAGCCACTGCCCGCCATCGACGACGCCCACTTGCACGGCTTCACTATGGAGCAGCCGGCGCTGTGCGCCGACGAGTCCTGTCACACGATCGCGGATCTCGAACGTTTGCCGGATGCATACCGGATGATCAACATCAAGCTCGACAAGGCAGGCGGACTTACTGAAGCGCTCCACCTCGCGGCGGCGGCGCGGGCGCGGGGGCTAGAGGTGATGATCGGCTGCATGGTCGCTACTTCGCTAAGTATTGCTCCCGCCATGCTGCTCGCCCGGGACGCGAGCATCGTCGATCTGGACGGCCCACTTTGGCTTGCACAAGACCGCGATCCAGCATTGAAGTTCGCGAACGGCTGGATCTACCCGCCCGACGCAGCGCTCTGGGGGTAGTTAGCCGATTGCCCTGGACACTCGAAGATCACGCAGTCGCTATCGACGCCGTCGCGAGGAGCCGGTCGAGAGTGAGGTGGGCTTCCAGATGCTCGGCGAGCAAGTCCAGCGTGCGCTCGACCTTGTCCTCGTAGGCGAGGCCGCCGGGGCGGTCGGGACGGAGGCGGGCGAGGAGGGCGCGGCGGTAGTCGTCGGAGGCGAACAGTCCGTGCAGGTAGCAGCCGAGCACACGGCCGTCCATCGACACCGCGCCGTCTTCGCGATCGCCCAGCCGCAGCATCGGCCGGCCGAGGCCGGGACCTTGGGTATGCCCTACGTGCATCTCATAGCCGCGAACCGAAGCGCCTGTCGAAACCTCGATGCCAGTGGTCTCGACCAGCATCTTGTCGCGCGTCAGCTCGGTTTCGATGTCGAGCAGTCCGAGGCCAGGCACGTCCGCCGGCGGCCCTTCGATGCCGAGTGGGTCGCGGATGCGGGTGCCGAGCATCTGGTAGCCGCCGCAAAGCCCCAGTACGCGGCCGCCCCGGCGGACGTGGGCGGCGATGTCGATGTCCCAGCCCTCCGCGCGCAGGGCCGCGAGATCGGCGATCGTCGCCTTCGATCCGGGCAGGACGATCAGGTCGGCATCCCCGGGGAGCGCCTGCCCGGGCGGAACGAACAGTACCGTGACATCCGGCTCGGCGATCAGCGGATCCAGATCATCGAAGTTGGCGATGCGCGGCAGCCGCGGGACCGCGACGCGGATCGGCTGCCCGGCGATTGCCGCTGACCTTCCCTGATCTAGAACGACTGCGTCCTCGGCGGGCAATAATCGCGCGCCCTCAAACCACGGCACGACGCCGAAACTGGACAGACCGGTACGTTCGGTGATGATCCTTAGCCCATCTTCAAAGAGACTAAGATCGCCGCGGAACTTGTTGACGATGTAGCCGCGCAGACGCGTCCGCTCGTCCGGCTCCAGCACCGCCCATGTGCCGACCAGGCCGGCGATGACCCCGCCACGTTCGATGTCGGCGACCAAAACGACCGGCACGCCGGCCGCCCGCGCGAAGCCCATATTGGCGATGTCCCCGGCTCGCAGGTTCACCTCCGCGGGACTGCCGGCGCCCTCGACCAGCACCAGGTCGCAGGCGGCCGCGAGCCTGCCGAAACTTTCCAAGACGCGCGGCAACAGGCGCGGCTTGAGCGATTGATAGTCGCGCGCTCTGGCGTTGCCGACAACTCGGCCTTGAACCACCACCTGCGCGCCGATCTCCGACTGCGGCTTCAGCAGCACCGGGTTCATGTCGGTGATCGCGGGTACGCCGCAGGCCCGTGCCTGCAAGGCCTGGGCCCGGCCGATTTCACCGCCCTCCGCGGTCACGGCGGCGTTGTTCGACATGTTCTGCGGCTTGAAGGGACGAACCTCCAGCCCACGATGGGTGTAGGCGCGACACAGTCCGGCGGTGATCAGCGACTTGCCGACGTCGGAGCCGGTTCCCTGCAGCATGAGCACGCGGGCCAGCGGCCGTCCCGGCGGGCGCCAGATACGGCTCACCGGGTTCAGAACCGGTCACTTCACGGTCAGGGCTTGGCGCAACCGATCGGCGTCCGGGTTGGTAAAGGTGTGATCAATCAAAATCGCCGTGGGCGTTGCGGACCCGCTGTTGTAATAGGATTGATTGAGCGGCTGCAGCGCATTCACGTAGGCGCTGGAGAGTGCCGCGCCGACGAACACGCCGGAGCCTTTGGTAAAGCCGATGATGTTGGCTCCCTTGATGTTGGTGCCGCCGCCGCTGCTGGCGCTGGCCTCGCCGAAGGTGGCCTGCGAGCCAATCGCAAACTGCGTCGGCGAGTCGATTACCGCCCGCACCGAGCTGTCGGACATCAGCAAGAAGACGGCCTCACGCGACTGTGCGCCGAGTTGCACGCCTAGGCTACCGCCGGAAAGACGATAGAAGGCCGGGTAGCCCCAGGCGCCGCTGGAATCGCGAGTGAGCATGACGCCAGGACCGCCTTGGCCGCCCACGCCCACGGCCATCTCAAAGATGTCGGGGAAGATCATGATACCCCGTGCATCCCGGAGTGCGGCGTTGAACAGCACGTTCGCATCTTTCTGCCGTGCCTTGAACAGGTCGATCGTCGCGGTCGATTGAGCCACCAGCGCCTGCGCCTTGACGTCCGCCGGCGCGCCGCTCACGCAGGCGGAGACCCCGAGAACGAGCGCAAGTAGCAAAAGCGCCCAGGATGCCATGAACAAGCGCGACCATGCGCGCCCCGGTACTGAATTCGCAAGCATATATGAACCTCCAACGCGACGGAGGAGAACCGGCGTTCTTCGGCTGGTCCGCCATTCCGGCAAAGGAATCATTCGCCGGCGCGTGGCGCAAGCCTCCTAGAATTCGACGCCCGCTTGCGCCTTTACGCCCGAGCGGAAGGGATGCTTGAGCACGGCCATTTCCGTCACGAGGTCGGCGGCTTCAATCAACTCCTGCTTGGCGTTACGGCCAGTGATGACGACGTGCAGATCGCGCCGCCGGTTCCGCAAAGTGTCCAGGACTTCGTCCAGCGGCAGATAGCCGTAACGCAACACGATGTTCAATTCATCGAGAATGACCATGTGAAACGACGAATCGGCGATCATTTCCTTCGCCGTATCGAAGGCGCGGCGTGCCGCCGCCAGGTCGCGTTTCAGGTCCTGGGTGTCCCAAGTGAAGCCCTCCCCCATCGCCCGCATCACGCAAAAGTCCGGGAACTGAGCCAGCACGCGCCGCTCGCCGGTGTCCCAGACGCCCTTGACGAACTGGACGATGCCGACTTTCAGGCCGTGGCCGATGCAGCGTACCGCCATGCCTATCGCCGCTGTCGTCTTCCCCTTCCCCTTGCCGGTGTGAACAATGAGCAAACCGCGCTCCTCGGTCTTGCCGGCGATGATCTTGTCTCGCGCCGCCTTCTTCTTAGCCATCTTCTCCGAATGCCGGCGGACAAGTTCTTCCTCGTCGAGAGATTCGTGCTCCGTCAAGGGCCCTTCCTTCTCGATACCTAAAGATAAAAGGCATATATAGTCGAACAAAAATAAAGACCCCGAAAACAGCTTCGGGGCCTCGAAGATCTTTCCCGCTGTTGGTGCGCTTATTCGCTACGCGCTACTCCGACAAGCTGCAGGATCCAGACGAACATCGTCACGAAGCTGCCGTACAGCATGAACGCGCCGAATATTGCCTTCCGTTGGCTTACATCGCCGGCATCGCTTTCGTAGTACCAGCCCTTGATCTGCTGCGTCTCGTATGCGGTCAGCCCGGCGAAGATAACCGGCACGACGATCGACATGAGCAGATGCAGACCGCTCGACTGCATGAAGATGTTGACGATCAGCGCGATGAGGATCCCGAAGCTGGCCATCACCAGGAATCGGCCAATCGCCGACAAGTCCCGCTTCGTGGTGTAGCCATAAAGGCTCATGCCGGCGAAGGCGGCGGCGGTGATGAAGAAAGCCCTGGCGATGCTGCCTTGCGTGTATACGTAGAACATCGGCGCGATCAGCGCGCCCCACAACGCCGCGTAAAGCCAAAAGCATCCCTGCGCGGCAACGACGCTCCGGGTCATCATCACCCGCGGGGCGAAGAAGCCGAGCCCGAGAATGCCGGCAAACAGGACCCATTTCATGCGGCCCGCCGACGATTGCCTGCATGACTGCCGGGTTCTGCGCCACCAGCATCGCGATCACACCCGTGAGAGCGACACCCAGCGCCATGTAATTGTAAACTCGCAGCATGTACTGGCGCAGGCCGACATCGATCTGCGCGGCCTCGGCGCCTGCCCGGGTCAACGAGTCGGTTCGCACCTGGAACCGCGTGTCAGGTCTGACTGCCATATGCCCTTTTCTCCTCTGCCTTAGGACAACCGTAATATGGCGGATCCACAGTAAGGTTCAAGAGACATCCAGAGTTCTACAATTTCCATAAGTAGCAATTTGCGTGCCCTACTCTCCTTACGAACGGCGAGGCGATGTCCGGCGTTGCACGTTCTGGAGGCAGTCGGCACCATGGAGCAGCTCGGCGACGCGAATGTAGTAGATCGGCTCATGTTTCGCCTGTTCGTTGGTATCGCATTTCCGGAGCACGTCCGGCTCCGGCTCGCCGGGCTATGCTCCGGGCTGCTCGGCGCTAAATGGATCCCTCCGGAGAACATGCATCTGACCGTCCGATTTATCGGCGAAGTCGGCGGTGCGCAGGCTGAGGACATCGATATGGCGCTGGGCCACATCTCCGCACCGGCATTCGAACTCATCATCTCCGGCATCGATTGCTTCGAATCGGGCGGAAAGGTACACACGCTATGGGCAGGCATCGATAAGCAGCCTCTCCTGCTGCATCTCTACGGCAAGGTTGAATTCGGCATTGGTTCGCGCGGGCTGCGAGCCAGAGAGGCGGAAGTTCAAGCCGCATGTGACGCTAGCGCGATTTCGCGGAGGCGGCGGCAGTCGTATCGGATCCTTCATTCAGGCCTACAACCGCTTGGCGATTGGCCCGTTCCCCGTCGATCGCTTCACACTGTTCAGGAGTCACCTCAGCAACGTGAAAGCGCATTATGAGGAACTCGCGGACTATAGACTGGAGACCACCTAGGGAACCCGGAACCTGCCGTGACCAAGGCCGTGCACGCAGACCGGGACGAGTAGCCGAATCACTCTAGGTAACGGCCTCGCCTTCCACCAGTGCCGGCAATTCCCTCATGTCAGAGAACACCCGGGGCGCCCCGGCATCGCGCAGCATGGCCTCGTAACCCGGCGCGCAGTGGCTCCCGCCGACAAAGCCGAGCACCCGCATGCAGGCCGCAATGGCGGCACGCACACCGGCGCACGAATCCTCGATGACGATGCAGCGTTCCGGCAAGATGCCCATTCGCTCCGAGGCGAGAAGGAAAAGATCGGGAGCCGGCTTGCCGTGCGCGACCATCTCCGCGGAGAAGAGATGTCGAGGCGCAAAGAACGGCATAACTCCGGTAAGCGTCAAGGTCAGCCGCATCTTGTCGAGACTACCGGAGGACGCTACGCACTTTTGGTGAGCCAAGATCGGCAACACCTCGCGCACACCGGGCACGGCGCGCAACTCCGCCCGGAACGCGTCCGCGTCGCGCGCCCGCACCCGCTCGATGAAATCGACAGTGACCCGCTGCCCCCACTCGGCCTCGACGCGCTCGATGACCGAGCGCATGCTGATGCCGGTATAGCGCGCGATACACTCTTCGGCGTTGAGGGGAAAGCCGATGGCGGCGAGTTCGCGAGCGAGCACGCGCGCCGCCACTACTTCGGAGTCGACCAGGACGCCGTCGCAGTCGAAGATCACCAAGCTGCCGGCTCCAGCAGGGGACATCCGCATTACCTCAGGTGCGCGAGGCTCGCTACGTGGTAGAACGCCGCAGCCGTTTTGCCAACCTGCTTCGCGGCGAGGTGCGCTGGGCTCAAGTTCGCACACTGCCGTATCTTCGTCGTGTTCATCCCCGCGCACGCGACACGTCCTTCGCTTGGGCGCCGTACGGAGGAAGGATCAGGCGGGAAGCTTTTCCGCGAACTCCTCACCTGCGGCTGGAGCATCGTTTGGTTGCGTACGAAAGCTGGCGCCGAGACATATTTATTATGATCGAAATGACTTGGTCATGTCGACCAGGTCGGCGGCGGCGTTGAGAACATTTCGCGCTTCGCGGTAGCCCATATCGGGATGCCTGCTTCCGCGAGCATGACACATAAGTGCCTGTCGACAGCAGCCGTTTGTGTTCCGACCAGAATGCGGGAGTAGGCAGGCAAATACTGGACCATTAAGCCAACCTTCGCGCTTGTTTCCATCCTAAGTCCTCATCGATCCACGTCGAAGAACTTTCCCCATTGTTTCGCAATGGAAGATCAGGCGCTGTACCGATGGTCACAGCGTGGCATCTTGGTGTGAGCGATGGTGTTTTGGAGGGGAGTTGTGGTTCGGGCACGGCGGTCACGGTCCCGCCTGGGTCACTGTGTGCTTTCGGTAAGCGGATCCTTTAAGGCTGCCCCTAGCGGTTCTGGGCGGCATCGTGTCTTTTGGAGTGTCCGTTGAGGCAGAGGAGGGCTTTTCAGCAGGAAGCACAAGCTCGTTGACCGGCGCTCGGCGCTTTGTAAGGTCAGGCAGTCGCCGGTTGCGTCGACCCGCCGGCTTAAGATGTGGGGATGATGGTGGATGCCTAAGCAGTCAACGGGGGCCGGCGCGATCGTCGTCCTGACCGGCGCCGGGATCTCTAAAAAGTCCGGCCTTGATACATTCCGTTGCGCCGACGGGATCTGGTCGCGGGTCAATCTTCAGGACGTGGCGACGCCAGAGGGATTCGCGCGCAACCCGACGCTGGTGCACCAGTTCTACAACGCCCGGCGGAGCAAACTGACAGACCCGTCGATCAGGCCGAACGCAGCGCATGCGGCGCTTGCTCGCCTGGAGCGTGACTGGCCCGGCGAGATGCTGATTGTGACCCAGAACATCGATGACCTGCATGAGCGAGCAGGTAGCCGCAATGTTTTGCATATGCACGGCGAACTGAAGAAGGTGCGGTGCGGGAGGTGCGGCAGCATCTTTGCGTGGACCGAGGATCTCGGGGTGGCGCATGCTTGCGCGAATTGCGGCGTAGTAGGGAGGTTGCGCCCCAACGTGGTGTGGTTCGGCGAGATGCCGATTGGCATGGATCGGATTTACGATGCGCTGGACCGCTGCTCTCTGTTCTTGTCAGTAGGCACCTCCGGGAACGTCTATCCGGCCGCCGGTTTCGTAAGCCATGTGCGAATGAATACGCGGGCGCACACCGCCGAACTAAATCTTGAGCCGTCGACTGGCGCGACGCTGTTCGCGGAAACGATCTATGGTCCGGCTACCGACATCCTGCCAGCATATATTGACGCGATCCTTTCCCGCCGTTCAGCCTATGTTGGTACGTGACGCGCCGCTGAACTGTCGCTCGATAGTTGCATTACACAACTTTTAGTACATAATGATCGCAAGCTTGAGCATAGCGAGGGCCCTGGTCGGCCTTGGGGATAAATCGATGTTGGGAGCAGCGGGACGCGGCCATGGAAAGAGCGACGATACCGGTCTTGGCGAACTACGCGCCAGGCAGGATCGCCGAAGCGGGCTGGATCGCCGCGGCGCCAACGCGGTTCCGACGTCGGCGACGCATAGTACAGTGCGCGCCTACCGCTTCCGGGATTTCAGGGAGCGCCGCAACCGTCAGGACCGGCGCTTGTATCGCACCGAAGGCCAAGCCGATAGCGGGCGGTTCGTCTATCTGACGCGCGACGATATCATCGCCGTCCTGTCGATGTTTGAGTGCGACCAGTGATGCGGCGGACCGGAAGCATCAGGCGCGTCGGGCGGCGAGCCGCAGGCGGAGCGCGTTCAGCTTGATGAAGCCCTCCGCGTCGCGCTGGTCATAGACACTATCGGCCTCGAATGTAGCAACGTCCTGGTCGTAGAGACTGAGCGGCGAGCGGCGGCCGGTGACGATGACGTTGCCCTTATACAGCTTCAGCCGCACGCTTCCGGTTACACTCGCTTGGGTGTCGTCTATGAGCGCCTGCAACGCCCGCCTCTCCGGCGAGAACCAGAAGCCGTTGTAGATCAGTTCGGCATAACGGGGCATCAACTCGTCCTTAAGATGCGCGGCGCCCCGGTCCAGCGTGAGGCTCTCGACGGCGCGCCGCGCGGCCAGCAGCACCGTTCCGCCGGGGGTCTCGTAGACGCCGCGCGATTTCATGCCGACGAAGCGGTTCTCCACCAGGTCCACACGGCCGATGCCGTTCGCGCCGGCTATCCGGTTCAGCCTGTCAAGCAACACCGCGGGTGAGAGCCGCTCGCCGTCGATGGCAACCGGATCGCCACGCTCAAAGTCAATGACGACCGTCGTGGGTTCATCTGGAGCCGCCTGGGGTGACACGGAGAGGCGGAACATCGATTCTCGCCGGCTCTACCCACGGGTCCTCCAGCGCTTTGCCTTCATAGGAGATATGCAGCAGGTTGGCGTCCATCGAATACGGGCGCGTCACCCTCCTTGTCGGTCGGCACCGGGATCTGATGCGTCCGGGCGTACTCGACGAGCTTGGCGCGCGAGTTCAGGTCCCATTCGCGCCATGGCGCGATTACGCGGATGTCCGGCTTCAGCGCGTAGTACGACAGCTCGAAACGGACCTGGTCGTTGCCCTTGCCGGTGGAGCCATGCGAGACGGCATCGGCACCGACGGCTTCGGCGATCTCGATCTGCCGTTTGGCGATCAGCGGCCGAGCGATCGACGTGCCGAGAAGGTAGGCTCCCTCGTACAGCGCATTCGCCCGAAACATCGGGAAAACGTAGTCGCGAACGAATGCCTCCCGCAGATCCTCGACGAAGATTTGCTTCACCCCCAGCATCTCCGCCTTCGCGTCGCGCCGGCTCCAGTTCCTCCCCCTGGCCGATGTCTGCTGTGAAGGTGATCACTTCGCAGCCGTAGGCATCTCTTAGCCAGCGAAGGATGACGGAGGTATCCAGCCCTCCGGAATACGCGAGTACAACCTTGTTGATGCCGCCTTTCATCGGTAGTCCCCCTGGTTCCGCCAGCGCCGTGGCGTGGAGCATAAGGAGCTGGCTCTTGGCTGGTCTAGATCTCGAGATGAAGCGATTACGCGGATGGCCTTGGAACTGGCGTCACCTGGCATCGGAGTGTAGAAGCAACTGATTCGCCAAGCCGTGCCAGCCCTTTGTCTCGCTTTTGCGATTTCGCATAGCCGAAATTGCCGCTCACTGGTCGCCGGAAACTCCTACTCAAGGCAACTCAATAGCGAGCCAGATGCTAACGCAAGCACTCCCTGATACCGCGTCATGATACCGCGCTTTGCGCAAATAGCACGTTTCCGTAGCTCCGAGCTTGGGTGGTGTTCTGTCGCTACGGTTGGAGATCCTCCTAATCCCTACACATCTTCTACTACAGATCCCGGAGATATCATTCCCTACCGATACTCACGGTGCACTCTGCTTGACAGGAAACGAGGGCTGCTCCCATTATCGCTGACAGATCGCGCTAAGCGGGATCGCATGGGGGGCCGTAGCTCAGCTGGGAGAGCGTCGCGTTCGCAATGCGAAGGTCAGGGGTTCGATCCCCCTCGGCTCCACCAAAGTTCAGAGACTTAGTCACAAGGCTAGGCAATAACGCGTGCCAGGTGTACTTACCTGGGCAATCTAATGCACAATGGCACCAGCTAGCTCGCGCCGCCCCCACCACCGGCCAAGGAGCAGCAACGGGCGATGGCACAAAGGTTAGGCCTGGATCGGGGCACTCCGTTTCGTCATCGCGCATCAACAGCGCGCCGCAATGCTGGGAACCCGAGCCGCGCAACCCATCGGGGCCAGCGGTCTTCCGACCGCGCATCAAGGCCGGATACATGACCGCTCCACACCGATGCCACCGCTCTCGAACCTCCTTGCGCAACGGGGGCCGTCCATACATGATGACTGGCGGCAGGCGGGCGCGAGGATTCGCTACTTGCGCGTCACCCGGAAGATTGTGCCGTTGCCGTCGTCGCTGACCAGCAACGCGCCGTCGCGAGTGACCGCCAAGCCGGCGGGCCTGCCCCAGACACGGTCGTTGTCGACGACAAAGCCGGTCATAAAGTCCTCGTATTCGCCGGTTGGCCGGCCATCCTCCATAAGGACGCGGATGACCTTGTATCCGGTCCGCATCGGCCGATTCCAAGAACCGTGCAAGGCTACGAACGCGTCGCCGCGGTAATCGCTCGGGAAAGCGTCCGCGTCATAGAACGCCACGCTCAGCGCCGAGGAGTGCGGCTGGATCAGCACGTCCGGGACCCGCGCCTCGCCTTTCAGATCGGGGCGTTTCCCCTTCAGGCGCGGATCTTCGTTGTCGCCGATGTAGTACCAGGGCCAGCCATAGAAGCCGCCTTCCTGCACCCGCGTCAGGTAATCCGGGGGCACGTTCTCGCCGAGGTGGTCGCGCTCGTTCACCACGCACCACAATTCGTCGACGCCCGGCCGCATCGCCATCCCGGAGCAGTTGCGGAGCCCCCTGGCGTAATTGCGCACCGTCTTGCCCTCCGGATCGAACACGCGCACGACGGCGCGGTTCTCCTCCTCGCCCCAGGCGGCGCCGCGCCCATGCGTCTTCTCGTACTCCCGGATCTGTTCCGGCGTGCGGTCGGGCATGTCGCCGGCGAGATTGGAGCCCGAGCCGACCGCGACAAACAGGCGATTGCCGTCCTGCGAGATCGCCAGATCGCGCGTCCAATGCCGTTTAGTGGGAATGTCAGCGACTACCACCTCGGCCGGGCCCTTCGCTTTGGTGTCGCCGCTGCGATAGGGATAACGGACGACCTGGTTAACCGCCGCGACATAGACGTTCTGCGGATCGGCGGGCGGCTGGAAGACGATGCCGTAGGGCCGTTCCAGGTTCTCGGCGAAGACCTCTGGCTTGGCCGGCGCGCTCCTGGCCGCCGTGGCGGGGAACACCAAGACCCGCCCAGTGCCGCTCTCCGCGAGGAAGATGTCGCCGTTCGGAGCGATTTGCATGTTGCGAGGCTGGCGCAGTCCGCTGGCGAAGATTTCGACAGCGAAGCCATCCGGGACCTTCGGCGCAGCCCCCTGCGGCGGCTCGACGACCTGCGCTTTGCTTTGGAAGTTCGGTGCTTCATCGTCCGTGCCGGTCTTCGGGGCCGGCAGGTCCGAAGGCTTGATGTGACGGCGAACGCCGGGGGCATCTGTCTGCCAGTCGCCGAATGCCGCGGCTCCGGTGCGCACGTCGGCCGCTTGCGGGTACGCGAGACCTGACACAAAGACGAGAGGCACATAAAGAGTCAACGCCAACACGCGCATCGCATTCTTCTTCCGCCGTTACTCGATCAACCGCGGGGGCAGCGATGGGTTCCGCAATGCTATTGGCAAAGGAAAAGCGAGAGACTTCCCCCGCGGCGAATTCAGCCTTGCTTCGGCTACACATGATCAGGAGGCAATGGTCGCCGCTTGAGAGAACTCTAGATTAGATTCCTGCAGAACGGTACGTATATCGCCGCAAGTGTCAGACAATGGCGTAAATCGGCGCGACAAGCAGCAGGATACGAGCACATCCGTAAACTCGCGGGCCGAGCCGCACGTCCGTGTTGAGCGCCGTCAATACTTCATCATAGGGCGCCTTGGTTGCGATAGCTTCATCGCATAGCTGTCCGCCTACTTCCAGCGGCTGCTTTCGCGGCTGGCCTCAGTGAGGCGGCCACTGCAATCCTCGTTATGGGACCGGGCGGGCCGGTTGTATTCTCAGAGGTGGCCTGGGGAATCTGGACAGGAGGATAAGTGGATTTTCTGCCTGAGTGCGGCGAGGATTGCCGCGGATCAGGAGAGAGCATGACCAGACGGGCACGCCGGAACCACACACCGGCATTCAAGGCGAAGGTGGCGTTGGCTGCGATCAAGGGTGAGAGGACGCTGGCGGAGTTGGCGCAGGTGTTCGACGTTCACCCGAACCAGATCACCAACTGGAAGGCGCAGCTGCTGGAGGGCGCGGCGGGCGTGTTCGGCTCTACCGCGGCAAGCACCGAGGCCGCGCCTGCGGTGGATTTGAAGGCGCTGCACGCCAAGATCGGGGAGTTGGCGCTGGAGAACGATTTTTTGGCCGGCGCGCTCGGCAAGGCGGGCATGCTGAGCGCAAAGCGATGATCGAGCGTGAGCACGAGCTTCCGCTGACCCGGCAGGCGGCGGTTCTGAAGCTGAGCCGAAGTGGCCTTTACTACTGTCCGCGGCCGGCGGCGCCGGCCGATCTGGCGGTGATGCGGCGGATCGACGAGCTGCATCTCGACTACCCGTTCGCCGGCAGCCGGATGTTGCGCGATCTGTTGCGCGGCGAGGGCATCGCGATCGGCCGGCAACGCGTCGCGACGATGATGAAGCGTATGGGCATCGCGGCGATCTACCGCCGGCCGAACACCTCCAAACCCGCGCCAGGCCATGAGATCTACCCCTATTTGCTGCGCTCGCTGGCGGTCGAGCGGCCGAACCAGGTGTGGGCGATGGACATCACCTACATCCCGATGGCGCGCGGCTTCGTCTATCTCGCCGCCGTGGTCGACTGGTTCAGCCGTCGGGTTCTGGCCTGGCGACTGTCGATCACGATGGAGGTCGGGTTCTGCCTCGAGGCTGTCGAGGAGGCGCTGGCGAAGCACGGCGGGCCGGAGATCTTCAACACCGACCAGGGAAGCCAGTTCACCAGCACCGAGTTCACCGGCCTGCTGCTGAAGCACGCCATCGCGATCAGCATGGACGGCAAGGGATCGTGGCGGGACAACGTCTTCGTCGAGCGGCTATGGCGCTCGGTCAAATACGAGGAGGTCTATCTCCGGGCCTATGACAGCGTCGCCGAGGCGCGCGCGTCGATCGGCCGGTATCTGGACTTCTACAATCGCAAGCGTCCGCATTCGAGCCTCGGCGCGCGGACGCCCGATCTCGCCTACTTCGACCACCTGCCGCAGGCCGCGGCAGCATGAATTTCACGGCGGTTTCGGGCATCACTCTGGTCGGGCTACGCCCTCCCGGCGTGCCACCCCGAAACCGGCACACCACATCGGCAACCGGCAGAGCGTCCACTTATCAAGAGCGAAACGCTGTCCAGACGAAGCCAGCCACCTCTCTCCTCGTCCGTGGTGCCGACGCGGCATTTGAACAGATCATGATGGAACATTGTCGAAGCGCACTGGCGTAAATGAACGGACATCGAGTTTCGTTAGTCTGTCCCCAAAAGGAGGGCCAGACTTGAGCGTCGGTGGGAAAGGGGCCGGATCGCAGAGTGAAGGTGAGCGAATTGAACAAGAAGTGGTAGTAGAGGATAGGGGTTATCTTGGCGGTAGCTGGCGCGGCTCTCTGGCGTGGCAGTTTCTCAGAGCCGTTCCGGGAAGTTTGGATTCCTGATCAGAGGTTTGACGAGAGGCGTCGCAGCATGAGGCGGATCATGGCGAGGCGGACGAAGGCCGCGGCTTTTCGGGCGTGGCGCTCGTAATCCCGGGCGAGCCGGCGGCAGCGGCTGATCCAAGCGAGCGTGCGCTCGACGATCCAGCGCTTCGGCAGGACACGAAGCGGTCGCGATCGCCGCGGCGGACGATCTCAAGCTCCCAGAGGCCGGTGCGGGCCACGGCGGCCTCGGTCTTCCGCCCTTGGTAGCCGGCGTCGGCGAAGATGCGCTCGACGAAGGGGAAGCTTCGGCGCGCCTCGCGCAAGAGCGGCTCCGCGCCGTCGCGGTCCTGGACGCTGGCCGGATGGACCTTGACGGCGAGCAGCAAGCCGAGCGTGTCGACCAGGATGTGCCGCTTCCGGCCGTTGATTTTCTTGCCCGCATCGAAACCCGACGGGTCGACGCGAGAGCCCCTTTTTTCGGCGCCCTTCACACTCTGGCTGTCGATGATCGCGGCCGTCGGGCTCGCCTCACGCCCGCCTTTTCGCGGACCTCGACGTAGAGAGCGTGATGGATGCGCCCCAGCGTCCCGTCCCAGTCCCACAGGTCCAGGTACTCCCAGACCGTGCTGCGCGGCGGCAGGTCCTTCGGCAGCGCCTCTGGCACCCCGTCCAGACACGTAAAAGATGCCGTTCAGGACCTCGCGGACGTTCACCGTCCGCGGCCGGCCGCCACGCTTCGCTGGGCGGATTAGCGGGGCGACCAGCGTCCACTCGGCATCCGTCAGGTCACTCTCATAGCGCAAGCCGCGCCGATCCGCGGCCGCTCGATGTTCCGGCTTCCACATGAGGCACCTCTCTCCGACTCAGGTGCCGCACAAGGAATCACAACCGATTTCCAGAGACTCAACGCCTTTCCGGAAGGGCTCTTATTCTATCGATCTTCGTGAGCGTGTGGTTGGTGCGGTCGAGCGAGGGCTTGTCGCGTCGGCGGGCGGCGGCGCGCTTTGGCGTCAGTTACAGCGCGGCGTCGATTGGGTAAAGCGCCATCGCTGGACCGGCAGCCTCGAACCGGGCCGGATCGGCGGTCGCAAGCCGAAGAAGATTTCCGGTGACTGGCGGGAGTGGCTGCTTACACGCTGCCGCGGCGCGGACTTCACCCTGCGCGGTCTGGTCGCCGAGCTGGCCGAGGCGGCCTGCAGGTCGATTACCGCGTCGGTCTGGGACTTCGTCCACGCCGAGAAGCTCACATTACAAAAAAAGACGCTGATCGCCAGCGAGCGTGATCGCCCGGACGTAGCGCGACGGCGCCGCAGTGGACGGCCTATCAGGGCCGGATCGATCCTTGCCCGCCTCGTCTTCATCGACGAAACCTGGACCAAGACCAATATGGCGCCGCTCGCGGCTGGGCGCCGCGCGGCCAGCGGCTCCAGGCCAAGGTCCCGCACGGCCGCTGGAAGACCATGACCTTCCTGGCCGCGCTGCGCCACGATCGCGTCGACGCGCCGTGGCTCATCGACGGACCGATCAACGGCGAGAGCTTCCGGCTCTACGTCGAGCAGGTCCTCGTGCCGACCCTGCGGCCCGGCGACATCGTCATCATCGACAACCTCGGCTGTGACCGCCTCCGTCGTAGATCCGGCCATGACCCAGGAGAAAGGAGAGCAGCTGCTGGCGTTTTGCGGCGCAGGTCGTCCGATCCAGCCTCCCGAGCCCGGACCAGATCGCGGACAGCTTCGTAGACCCGGGTCCGGCACCCAGACCCCGCTCACTTCGCCCGCCCGATGCAGCCGCGCCAACGTGACCGCGTCCCGCCGGTTCGTCTTGACCCGCTCGCCCGACCGCTTCGGGATCAGCGCCGGCGCAACCACCATGCAGTCGTGGCCAAGATCCCGGACCTGCCGACACAACCCGTAACCCGTCGGCCCGGCCTCGAAGCAGACGTGCAGTCGATCATACCGCTTGGCCAGCTTCTTAATTATCCGTTCGATCGCCGCCGGCCTGTTCTCAATCTCACCGAGGAATCGGACCTCGCCGCCGCGGCCCCTCGGCAACCGTTACCGCATGTTTCATCTTCGCCACGTCGAACGCGACGAAAGCCTCGTTATACTCTCCCATGGCTCGCCCTCCGTGCGTGAGGCTCGGCTCGGCCCGTCCGAGCAATCCTCGTCTCTCAACCGCAGGATAGCGCGGGCCACCCATCTCAGCCCGGGAACATGACGTCTAGAGCATGATCGTTTCAAGTTGAAGCATAGCCTGAATTGCGGAGGTAGTTGGCGCATTCTTGTGGAGTGAAGGTGTCGAGGAGGCAGCCGATGCGGCGCCAGGTTGCGTCGACGGTTCGCTCGGCGGCTTTGCGCAGGAGTGTCTTCAGCTTGGCGAACATCTGCTCGATCGGGTTCAGATCGGGGCTGTAGGCGGGCAGGAAGAGGAGTTTGGCGCCGGCGGCGCGGATGGCGCGCCGGACTGCCGGGCGCTTGTGACTGCCGAGATTATCCATGATGACGATGTCGCCGCGGTTCAGGGTTGGCACCAGGAAGTGCTCGATGTAGGCCAGGAACGAGCGGCCATTGACCGGGCCATCGAGCACGCAGGGCGCGTCGATGCGGTCGGCGCGCAGCGCCGCGAGAAGGGTGAGCGTTCGCCAGCGGCCGTGCGGCACCTTCGCCCGCGGTCGAGGGCAACACCAGGGAGAACCTCGTGACAACCCCACCACCCGCGTGCAGATCCATCGAATAGGTCGTGCCATCCATGCTGGCCTCCCTCTCCAGCCAGCACCTTGATGGGGTGGACGGCCCCGACCCAGCGGCATGGTGAAGTGTCATGGAGGCGCTGTCATAGGCCAGCCAACAGGAAGGAGCCGTCCCATGAAGGTTGCCACGATCGGTCTGGATATCGCGAAGAATGTTTTTCAGGTTCATGGCGTTGATGGCGAAGGCGTGCCGGTACTGCGGCGTAAAGTTCGCCGCGATAAGCTTCTGGCGCTGTTTGCTGACCTGGAACCTTGCCTCGTCGGGATCGAAGCGTGTGCCACGGCCCATCATTGGGCGCGTAAGCTCGTCGCGTTGGGTCATGATGTGCGGCTGATGCCGCCGGCCTACGTGAAGGCCTACGTCAAGCGCAATAAGAACGATGCGGCCGATGCGGAGGCGATTTGTGAGGCGGTAACCCGGCCGACGATGCGCTTTGTCCCGATAAAGTCGGCCGATGCGCAAAGCGTTCTCCTGCTGCATCGTGCCCGACATCTCCTGGTCCGGCAGCGCACCGCACAGGTGAGCGCGATGCGAGCGCATCTTGCGGAGTACGGCATCGTCGTGCCCAAAGGCAGAGCCCATGTGCGCGATCTGGTCGCGGTGCTGGAGAGTGGAGCCGGTCTTCTTCCCGACCTGGCGCGGCAAACGCTGTTGCTGATCGCCCAGATGATTGCGGCGTTCAGCGAGCAGATCCGCAAGATCGAGATCGAGTTGTTGGCGTGGCACCGAACCAACCCGATCAGCCAACGACTGGAAACAATTCCCGGCATCGGCTTCATCACGGCCACCGCGCTCGTGGCCACCGCCGGCGATGCGCGAGCGTTCCGTTCTGCCCGGCAGTTCGCTGCCTGGCTCGGACTGGTTCCCAAGCAGCACTCGTCCGGGGGCAAGGAGCGGATGGGCTCCATCTCGAAGATGGGGGATCGCTATTTGCGGTACCTCCTCGTCGTCGGCGCCACAGCCATCGTCCGCTACACCAAGCGCACGGCGACGACGGTCAGCATCTGGGCAAACCGGCTCCTGGAACGCAAACCGGTCCGACTGGTGACAGTCGCCGTCGCCAACAAAATGGCCCGCATCGCTTGGGCCGTAATGGCACGTGAGGAGACCTACCGCCCCACGGCAACCGCCGCTTGAAACGGCCTGAGCCACGCTTCGCATAAACAGCTTTGGGTAGGAGACTGCGGCACGCGTGAACCGCGCCGGGTTTCCCGGAGGCTCCAAATCTTGAGAGAATGGAGCCATGACGAAGAAGACATCGACGAGATATGCACCGGAGGTGCGGGAGCGAGCGGTGCGGATGGTGCTGGAGCATCAGGGCGAGCACGCGTCGCAATGGGCAGCGATCGGCTCGATCGCGGCGAAGATCGGCTGCACGGCGGAGACGCTGCGCAGCTGGGTTCGGCAGGCCGAGCGCGACAGTGGCCTTCGCGCTGGCATGACGAGCGAGGAGCGGGACCGGATCAAGGCGCTGGAGCGGGAGGTCCGCGAGCTGCGGCAGGCGAACGAGATCCTGCGCAAGGCCTCCGCATATTTTGCGCATGGCGGAGCTCGACCGCCGATCCAAGCCATGAAGTCGTTCATCGACGATCATCGCGACGCCTACGGGGTCGAGCCGATCTGCCGCGTGCTGCCGATCGCCCCGTCGACGTACCGCGAGCATGCCGCCCGGCGCGCCGATCCCGCCCGTGCACCGGCGCGCCAGCGGCGCGACGTCGCCTTGGCGGCAGAGATCCGTCGGGTCTGGGACGAAAACTTCCAGGTTTACGGTGTCCGCAAGGTCTGGCGGCAGCTCGCGCGCGAGAGGATCCGAGTGGCGCGCTGCACCGTCGCACGGCTGATGCGGCAGATGGGGATGCACGGCGCCGTTCGCGGCAAGGCCGTCAGGACCACGATCAGCGACACAGCGGCGCCATGCCCGCTCGACCGGGTTAACCGGCAGTTCGGGGCACCGCAGCCGAACATGCTCTGGGTCTCCGACTTCACCTACGTCGCGACCTGGACGGGCTTCGTCTACGTCGCCTTCGTGATCGATGCGTTCGCCCGGCGCATCGTCGGCTGGCGCGTGTCGCGTTCGGCACGGGCCGACTTCGTCCTGGATGCGCTCGAGCAGGCGCTTCACGACCGGCGGCCCGTGCACGAAGGCGGCCTCGTCCACCACAGCGATCGCGGCGTGCAATATGTCTCGATCCGCTACACCGAGCGACTGGCCGAGTGCCGGCATCGAGCCCTCGGTCGGCAGCGTCGGCGACAGCTACGACAACGCGCTCGCCGAGACCGTCAACGGCCTGTTCAAGACCGAGGTCATCCACCGGCGCGGCCCCTGGCGAAGCTCGAGGCCGTGGAGTTCGCCACCCTCGAATGGGTCGACTGGTTCAACAACCGTCGCCTCCTCGAGCCGATCGGCAACATCCCGCCTGCCGAGGCGGAAGCCGCCTACTACGCTCAGCTTGAGGCAATCCCGATGGCTGCGTAGAACTCAAACAAACCTGCCTCCGGGAAACCCGGCGCGGTTCAGTCGCAGGCGACGACGCCGGCCGCGCCCACGTCGGCGCGGTCTGAGTGCGCTGTTGCGGCTGCTTCGTCGCCTGCCCGATCAGTTCGATAAGGCGCCGCAGGGCGTCCTCGCGGTTGCGCTCTGCGTACGAGCCGCCGTGCGTAAGGGCACACAGTCTTGGCTCAGCCTATGGCCGGCGATCCGTTCGAGCTTCCGCAGCACATCTTCGCGCAGGGCGGCTTCGACCGGCGCGCGTTGAAGCGGAGTTGCGCGGCGGTCGATACCTATTGATCTTCTGGCGCCGGACCCGACTTGGAACGAAGCTCTCGTCGAACTCCCACTCGCCAATGGCCTACGATCGCTCATCCAAATCGCAAGGTCGATCATGCGCGAAATCAGGATGCTGTCGCGGTTCGGTCACCGAGCATCATCATTGCGTTTGGCGGTAATGTTCCATGACATCGGCCATGCTCTCGTACTTACGTCGCGGCATTTTGCTGAGCACATCGAGAACTCCCTGATCGGCGCTGTTTTGCTTCGCACAGTCGAGAAGATCAGGCTGTCCCGCCGGGAAACTCAGACCCTTGAGAAACCGGCCGAGATGCGCTGGTACATGCCCTTCGCTTGGCATGACTACCTCCATATGGTTGATCCACGGTTCCTAACGCTGGCGCATGCCGGAGCGTCCAAATGCATTGCGTGTGCACTTTATCTGGCGACTGAGAACGGAGATTGCCATGCGAGGACCTAATAGAGCCGATGCTCTGGCGCCTTCAGAAAGCCCGAATTGCGTTCCAAAAATTCCAAATCTAGAAAAGTGCGCAACTACGCACACTGTATCTGGGAGGTGATCGTGGGCAACACCGGCACCCGTGTTCGTTATTCCTACTCCGGGTCGGGATGGTCGATGCGGACCATCGATCCGGTGAGCAGCGAGTCGAATAGGGGCGCTCGCCGGCTTCGGCCTCTTGCCTTGAGCATCGGTGCCGCGATCGTCTGCGCCGCCATAAGCTTGATAATTTTGTTCTTGCTATTGAGACAACCTGATCGAGCGGCGGGCGTGGCATCGCGAGGCGAGGCCCCGGCCGTGCAGCTTCCAGCCATCGTGCCGGAAACTTCAGCACCACCTCGCGAGCGCCTCGGGCCCGATCCTGTCATGCCACCGGCCACAGTGCTGCCTCCGGGGCCCGAGGCGCCCGTGGATATCTCACGACCGTTGTCGCAAGCCTCTGACGAGGCTGGTTACCTGGCGCCACCGCCGCCCCGGGCTGCCCCCTCAAAGCCGGCGGAAACCAAGCCGCCAGAGAGCAAGTCGGCGGCCGTGGTCAGGCGCCCGCCGCAAACCCGTGCGGCGACGACCGGCCAAGTGAGCGAAATATTGCTCGCATTCGCAGCCGCTCGGCCGGCGGAGGGCGATCCGATCACCTCTCCCATCCTTCTCGGTTCGGGGCAGGAGAAACGGCTGATGCTCTATACGGAGCTCCGTGATCTCGCCGGCCAGACAGTCTCGCACCGCTGGCAGCACGAAGGACGGACAGTCGCGGTCATTCCGTTCCAAGTTAGGGGCGATCGTTGGCGCGTGCATTCCACCAAGAGGTTGTCTGCCGAGCTGAAGGGCTCCTGGCAGGTCATCGTCGTCGATGGTCACGGCGCAACCCTGGCCAGCCGGAGCTTCGTCGTCCGCTAGCCGGCAACGACGAACGGAACCGCTCGGGAACGCCCCACCTGGCCGATCGGCGGTCTGTAGGCTCTGGTTGACCTGGATCTTGTGGACTATGATCATGTGTGCGTGCTGACCGGCTTCGAAAGCCGGCTGCTGGTCAGCATGCAATGAGTGTGGCGCTAATTTACTTGCGAGCGAGGCGCTCGATTACTAGTGGCGCGCCCATGCCAAGGCGGAGAGCCGATTAGGCGGCTCGGCTAACGGCCTGGATTGTAAAATACCGGCACTTGGACAGCCGACGGCGACGCCGGTGAGTTAGCATGAGCGCTGTCGTTTGTTACCTTAGGAACGGCTCGCCAACGGGTCAGGGTTTTGCTCTTCCACTCCGCCCCCTGCATCCAGAGAGGTTAGCTTAGGTGAAGCCGAAAGCGGCGGCGTGGCGCGTCCTGCAAGCCCGATATGCGACGCGCGGCTTGACGTTGGACTTCTGACCCACAGCTCGATCTCGGCATCGACTCGCTGGAATGGCTGAACCTGGGCTTCGAACTCGAGAGCGTTCTGGGACTTCGGGTTGCCTAACAGGACTTCACGGAAGTTGCGCGAGTTCGAGACCTGCTCCGGCGGATCGAACAATCCAAGACGGCCGATTCGACAGACGTCGGAACGGCAGCGAACATAGCGCAGGACGAGGCGGACTGGCTCGCGCCGAAAACCCGGGCTGAAGAGCTGGCCGGGACCTTGTTGTACGCTATCTTCGTGGCATCGCTCGCCTCGCATTTCGCTTGCGAGTGGAAGGGTTAAGGCACCTGCCGGACTCCCCGCCATATCTGATTGTCGCGAACCACGTCAGTGATCTTGACCCCGGAGTACTGGGGGCAAGCCTACCCTTGCGAACGCTGAGGGGTCTCATCGCGACAGGTTGTTTCACGGACCGATCAGACGCCGTTTCTGCCGCGTGGCACACATCTTTCCGGTAAACGAGCGGGAACCCCGTGCGACATTGGCGATGGCAGAAAAGGTGTTGGCGCACGGCTACAGCCTCGTGTGGTTCCCTGAATCATGGCGCTCGCCAGACGCCAGCCTGCAACCATTCCTTCCAGGCGTGGGCCGCCTCCTCTTCTCATGTGCCACTGGTCGGCAAACGCGCAGTTGGCTGATTTGTCCACACATTGCCGAGAACATGAGACTTAGCCAGGCTCGCGAGTAGTTGTGTTCGTCGGCCCATGTGGGGCATATTGGCCCCCACTGTGGGCTAGAGCCTGTGCTCGCGATGCTTGGCTGCGCGCCACGTCAGCTCCGCCCAATGTCGACGCGTGCTCCCTTTGCTACAGCCGGGGATGAATATCTCAGTGGTTGCGACTGTTGGCCCGGGTCTCGCCGGGTTCGCCGCCGAACGTGATCGCTGGATTTTTTGGATCCCAGTGCTGATGGGTTTCGGCGTCGCTGTTTACTTCGGCCTGCCCGGCGAACCGCCGGCCTGGTTTGCGCCGTCACTGGCGATCGGTGCGGCGGCATCGATCCTGGTCCTGCTCGGTCGGCCTGCTGATCGATCCAGCTGGCTACGGCCCGCCGGCGCAGGCGTTCTTGCCATGGTCGCCGGCTTCGCCGCGGCTCAGGTGAAGGCGGTGGCGGTCGGAACCGAAATGCTCAGCGGTCGACTCGGGCCGACGCTGGTAACCGGGCGCGTCGAGCGCGTGGAGAATTTCCCCGATGGACAGCGATTGACCCTGCATCGTCCAACGATTGCCGGACTGTCCGGAAGGCACACGCCGGAGGCGGCACGCATCCGCCTGCGCGGCGGCCAGCCACCGATACGGCCGGGAGACCGCATCAGCCTGCGCGCCTTGCTGGGACCGCCGCCACCACCCGCGGTGCCCGGTGGCTATGATTTTCAGCGTCAGGCCTACTTCGACGGGCTTGGCGCCGTCGGCTATTCAGTGGGCAGAGCGAGCGTCCTGCCCACTGACGAACGTTCTGGCCTCCGCGTCGGCGTCTGGTTCGCATGGTTGCGAGCCATCGTCGGCGAGCGCATACGCGCGCACCTCGAAGGTGCGACCGCCGCGGTAACGACTGCCCTGCTAAACGGCGAGCAGCGGGCGATCCCGGATCGAACGATGGCGGCAATCAGGGACTCTGGCCTGGCCCATCTTCTTTCGATATCCGGATTACACATCGGCATGGTGGCGGCGATCGTGCTATTCGTCGTCAGAGGGGCTCTGGCTTTGGTGCCATGGCTGGCGTTGCGCTTCCAAATCAAGAAGTGGGCGGCAGCTGCCTCCGTTATCGCGGCCGGCGGTTATACGCTTCTGGCGGCCGCGCCAGTTCCTAGCCAGCGTTCGTTCTTGATGGTAGCTGTTGTGCTGCTGGCAATGCTGGTGGACCGACAGGGCCTTTCCATCCGCCTGCTGGCATTTGCGGCGTCGGTTGTGCTGATCACCCAGCCAGAAGCGATGCTCGGCCCGAGCTTCCAGATGTCATTTGCAGCGGTTCTGGCGCTGATGTCCGCTTACGAATTTGTTCGTGAGCGCAAGCAAATGCCGGCGGAGCGGGCTTCGCCGAGTCGGCGGACGCTCATCTACCTGGGCGGCGTAATTTTGTCGACGCTCGTCGCCAGCACCGCCACGGCCCCGTATGCCGCCTATCACTTCAACCGGTTTCAGGTTTATGGCATCGCCGCCAACATGGTCGCGGTTCCAGTGACCGGATTCTGGATCATGCCCTGGGCTGTGGCCACCTTGCTGCTGATGCCTCTCGGCCTCGAGGGGTTGGGTCTGATTCCGCTCTCCTGGGGCGTCGACGTAGTGATCTGGGTCGCCGAGGAAGTCGCGGCTTGGCCCGGGGCGGTTATCCTGTTGCCGGCCATGCCCATTTGGAGTCTAGGGCTGATCAGCCTGGGCGGGCTCTGGCTTTGTATCTGGCGACGCCGCCAGCGGTGGCTCGGGGTCGGGGGCATCATTCTTGGGCTTGCGGGTATGCTGACCACAAATCGTCCCGACCTGTTGGTCGACGGTTCCGGGCGCTTGCTGGCGACGGCCACAGCGGATGGTGGACTACTGGTCTCGTCAAAAAGCGTCGGCCGCTCCAGCCGAGAGTCGTGGCTTCGGCGGGTGGGCGCCGACACGGCGGCGGGTTACTGGCCAAAGCACGGCGCCAGCGCCGACCAATGGCTGCGCTGCGACGCTTTGGGCTGCGTGTACCGGGCACACAATCATGTGGTCGCAATCGCCACGCGCGGCGAGGCGCTGCTCGAGGACTGCCGACTCGCCGACGTAGTCGTCAGTCTGGTGCCGGTCCGCGGCACGTGCGCCTCGGCGCGCATCTTGATTGACCGCTTCGACCTCTGGCGCGAGGGAACGCACGCCATCTGGCTGGATGGCGAGGAGGTCAGGATTGAGAGTGTCGATGACGTCCGCGGTGATCGACCCTGGATCGTTCGGCCGCGCCGGCCATCTGAAGGTAGCGGCGACGACGCCGGCGCGGATACACGTGTTCCGGCCAATGCGCAATCGAGCGACGCTCAATAACGCCGCAAGAGTCCGATCAGCCGGCCCTGCACCTTGACCTGATCGGGGCCGCATATGCGTGTCTCGTAGGCCGAGTTGGCCGGCTCCAGCGCGATTGACTGGCGACGCCGGCGCAGCCTTTTAAGCGTGACTTCCTCGTTGTCCACCAGCGCCACGACGATGGTGCCGCTATCGGCCGTCTCGGTACGCTGGATAATAACCGTATCGCCGTCGTGGATGCCGGCCTCGATCATCGAATCGCCCTCCACCTCCAGAGCGTAATGATCGCCTTTCCCGAGCAGCACCGACGGAACCTCGATGGTCCGAGAATGGTCGCGCAGCGCGGCTATCGGAGTGCCGGCGGCGATCTTGCCGTAGAGTGGCAGCGGCACGACCTGCGAGCCAGGGGTCGCGGGCTGTCCCGGCAACTTGAAATCCCCCTTAATGACATTCGGAGCGAAGCCCTCGGAGCTGCGTCGGGGCAGGCTGCGGAACTGAGCGCTCAGGTTCTCTGGCAATCGCAGCACTTCGAGGGCGCGAGCGCGGTGCGGAAGACGTCGAACAAATCCGCGCTCCTCAAGCCCAGTCATCAGCCGATGAATACCGGATTTCGAGCGAAGGCCAAGCGCATCCTTCATCTCGTCGAACGAGGGAGACACGCCGCTGTCCTTCAACCGCCTATCGATAAACAGCAGTAGTTCATATTGCTTCTTGGTCAACACGTGCCCCTCCCACTCCCGACTCTGGCGCGGAGCATTTATTTTGCTAAGATCCAGCGAAGCTTACTTGCGGCTGGACCATCGTTTACTTCAGGCGCCGATTAGAACAAAACCAAAACCTATATGGTGTTCTAGTTTAGTTCCAGCATTTCGTCAAGCCATTCCTGTGCTCAAGAGCTCCGCGCAGGATGCGGATCATCGCCGAACTCGACGATGACGACCGGTTCGCCGGCCAGCGCGGATGGCGCGTGTGGTGGCCGGACGACAAGGCAGTCGGCTGCCGCGAGCGCGTGCTGTAGCGAGCTGTCCTGAGCATCGAAGGGCGTGGCGAGCAGCTCGCCGGTCGGGGTCCGTCCGAGGGTCGCCCGCAGGTAGTGCTGCCGGCCGTCATTGGCCGGGAGGTCGCGGCCGAGTCGCGCCGTTCGCTCACCGGATTTGTCATGGATGATGCCCAGCATTGTCTCGATCGCCGGCTTCGCAAAGATTTGCGTGGTGACGGCCGCGGAAGCCGGATTACCCGGCAGGCCGAGCACGGGCAACTGTCCAACGCGGCCGAAAATCAGCGGCTTGCCGGGCCGCATGGCAACCTTATGGAAGCCCAAATCAAAGCCGCCGTCGCCGAGAGCGTGCCTAACCAAGTCGAAGTCGCCGACCGAGGCGCCGCCGATGGTGAGCAAGCAGGTCGGCCCCGCGCGCGGCCTGCATCATGGCCTTAAGCAGGTTCTCGTCATCGCGCGCAATGCCAAGCGCGACGGACTCGCCGCCGAACCTCCGGACGAAGGCGGCGACGGCGAAGCCTGCGGAGCTGACGATGCGATCCGGCCCGAGGGCCTCGCCTGGCATGGCGAGTTCGTCGCCCGTCGCCAGCACCGCGACGCGCGGCTTGCGCCTGACGGGCAACCAGGGGACGTTCATCGCCGCGGCCAGACCGATGTCGCGCGGCGAAAGTCTCCGCCCGGCACGCAGCAGAACATCGCCCGCTGTGGAAGTCCTGACCCTTGCACCGAATGTAACTGCCGCGCCCGGCGGCCTCGCTTATCAGCACCTGGCCTTGCCGCTGTTCCACGTTCTCCTGGATTACGATGGTATCGGCCCCCGCTGGCACCGCCGCCCCCGTGAAGATGCGAACCGCTTCGCCCAGCCCGACGGTGCCCGAGAAGCTCTTGCCGGCCGCGGACTGCCCGATCAGCCGCACGGCCGTCGGTAGCTCGCCGAGATCGTCGGCACGCAGGGCGTAACCGTCCATCGCGGAAACGTCGGTCGGCGGCTGGGTCAGGTTAGCGGTCACGTCCTCGGCGAGGACCCTGCCCAGCGCTACGTCAAGGCCGACGATTTCGGCTGGCAACGGCTGGAAAGCAGCAACGACGGCTGCGACTGCCTGCTCGACCGGGATCATTCCGGCGCCTCGTAGGTGCCGGACTTGCCGCCTGCTTTGCGGACGAGACGCACGTCGGTCACGCGCATGCCGCGGTCCATGGACTTGCACATGTCGATAGACGGTGAGCGCCGCGATCACCGCGGCCGTCATCGCCTCCATCTCGACGCCGGTGCGGCCGCTGACGCGACAAGTCGCGGATATCTCCACGGCATTGTTGGTGGCGTCGCAGGCGAGTTCGACGGCAACGGCGGTCAGCGGCAGCGGGTGGCACAGCGGAATGAGGTCGGCCGTGCGCTTCGCCGCCATGATCCCGGCGAGCCGGGCGACGCCGAGAACATCGCCCTTGCCGACCGCGCCGGCCGCGATCATCGCCAACGTTTCAGGGCACATCAGCACCCGCGCCCCGGCGGTCGCCGACCGGTCCGTAACGTCTTTGGCGGAAACATCGACCATACGGGCGTTGCCGGCTGGATCGAGGTGACTTCAGACCTACCATGCCGTTCGCCCTCTCGGCTCACCGTAAAATCCATCATACGGGCGACGCTACCAGCCCGTCGGTCCAGCGGCAATGCGGTCGGACCCGGGTGACGGTGCACAAGGTCTCGATCATCCCGCGCGGCGTCGGCGCACTCGGCTATACAATTTCGGGGCCGACCGAATACCGGTTTTGATGTCCGCCCGGAGCTGGAGAACGAGATAACGGTGCTGCTGGGCGGCCGCGCGGCGGAGACTTTGGTATTCGAGGAGGTCTCGACCGGCGACGACGACGACCTCGCCAAGGTCACCGACATCGCCCGCTCGGTGGGCGTGCGCTACGGCATTGACGACCGAGCTCCGCAACGTCCCTTCGAGGAGAGCGCCGATCGTTCTCAGTATCACCGAACTGCCGACCAGCCGGTGCGCAAGTACAGCGAGGAGACGGTCCGCGAGATCGACCGGGCCGTTCGAAGACTGGTGGACAAGGCGTGACAGCGCGCGAGATCCTCGACGGAAACCGCAATCTCCTCAACGAGAGCGCGGACACTGTTGCTGGAGCGCGAGACGCTCGACGAGGAAGAGCTGAAGGCGTTAGCGACGCGCATCTGGTCGGCCTCGCTGCCGGCGCAGTCGGCCCTCCGACGCCGCTTACAGCTATTACGGCGATCTTGCCAGCGCGCTAGGGGTGAGCAGTGCCCTGGTCGCCGCCTCCACGTCCGGCTGCCGCATCAGCAACTCGCCGATCAGGAAGCAGCGCACGCCCACCCGCGCCATTCGCTGGAGATCGGCCGGCGCAGTAGAGGCCGCTCTCGCTGACCAACAAGCGATCGGACGGCGCCATGGGCGCCAGTCGTTCGGTTGTCGCCAAGATCGATACGGAGGGTTGCGAGGTTGCGGTTGTTGATCCCGATCAGTTCGGCGCCTAGCGCGATCGCCCGCTGCATTTCCTGCTGCGTCGTGCACTTCGACCAGCGAGTCCATGCCCAGTTCGGCCGCGGTGGCGATAAGCTCGCGCGCGCAGCCGTCGTCCACCGCCGCCAGGATCACCAGTACGGCGTCGGCGCCGAGCGCCCGCGCCTCGACGATCTGGTAAGGGTCCAACAGGAAGTCCTTGCGTAGTACAGGCAGCTCGACGGCGGCGCGAGCCGCTGTCAGGTAGGTGTCGTCCCCTTGGAAGTACGGCCCATCGGTCAGCACCGACAAGCAAGTGGCGCCGCCCATGGCATAAGCTCGGGCCAGGGCGGGCGGGTCGAAGTCGGCGCGGATCAAGCCTTTCGATGGTGAGGCGCGCTTAATCTCCGCGATAAGGCCGTAGCTCCGCTCGGTCGGATGCGCGGCGCAACGCATCGGCGAAGCCGCGCGGCGAGGTGGCCGTGCGCGCCATCATTTCGACTTCGCCCAGCGGATGCTCGCGCTTGCGCCGTGCGACAATGTCGCGCTTATCGGCGCAGATGCGCGCGAGCACGCTCATGTGCGTGCCGCGGCAGGCGGCGCAGCGAGATTGGTGATCTCGACCAGGCGTTCGAGCGTCGCCCTTGGCGCGCCCGGCGTCGATCGCCTCGGCCGCCATTTCGGCTCCCTCGCGCAGGTTCGCGGCCCGGCCGGCTACGAGCAGCGCCGCTGCCGCGTTGTAGACGACGGCGTCGCGGAATGGTCCGCGCTCGCCGCCCAACATCGCCCGCATGGCGGCGGCATTGGTCTCGCGCGTCGCCGCCCTTCAGGTCCTCCGGTCGGGCGTAGCGGCAGGCCGGCATCCGACGGCAGCACCTCGAACGTGCGCACCCGACCGTCTTCCAGCTCGGCGACGTAGGAAGGGCCGGTAGTGGTCAGCTCGTCGAGCCCGTCCGACCCATGCACCACCCAGGCGCGCTCCGAGCCGAGATTGCCCAGCACGCTGCGCCATCGGCTCGATCCAGTCGCGGGCGAAAGCGCCGGTGAACTGGCGGCGTGACGTTCGCCGGATTGGACAGCGGCCCGAGCAGGTTGAAGATGGTGCGCAGGCCGAGCTCGACGCGCGGCCCGGCGACGTGGCGCATGGCGCTGTGGTGCCGCGGCGCCATCAGAAAGCCGATGCCGGCCTCGTGCATGGCGCGCTCGACCAGCGCCAGATCGGCTTCGAGGTTCGACACCCAGCGCCGCCAGCACGTCGGCCGCGCCGCACTTTGAGGAGAGCGCCCGGTTGCCGTGCTTGGCGACCGGCACGCCGCAGCCGCGCGACCACCAGCGCCGCGCCGGTGGAGATGTTGAACGTGCCGGCGCCGTCGCCGCCGGTGCCGACGATGTCGATCGCCCCGTCCGGCGCCTGAACGTGCAGCGCCCGCGCCCGCATCACCCGGACGGCGCCGGTGATCTCGTCGACGGTTTCGCCGCGCACCCGCAGCGCCATCAGCAGGCCGCCGATCTGCGCCGGCGTGGCGTCGCCCGACATCAGCACCGAGAACGCCTCCTCGGCCTCATCGGCGCTCAGCGCTGCCGCCGCCGGCGAGCTTTGGCGAGCAGCGCTTTAAGGCAGCTTTGCTGGTCGCTCACCACGGCTCTCGACCTAATGCGACGGTCGCCTGCAGGAAGTTGCGCAGCAGCGCATGGCCGTGCTCGGTGGCGATGCTCTCCGGGTGGAACTGCACGCCGAAGATCGGCAGCTCGCGGTGCCGCAGGCCCTGCACGACTCCGTCCTCGCTCTCGGCGGTGGCAAGCAGGCACTCGGGCCAGCCTTCCCGATCGACCATCAGCGAGTGGTAGCGGGTGGCCTGGAACGGTGAGGGCAGGCCTGCTGAAGATGCCGCTGCCGTCGTGCGAAATCGTGCTGATCTTGCCGTGCTTCGGCTGCGGCGCGCGCACCACCTTGCCGCCGAACGCCTGGCCGATCGCCTGGTGGCCGAGGCAGACGCCGAGCAGCGGCACCCGGCCTGCCGCCTTGTTCGATCAGCTCCAGGCAGATGCCGGCGCGATCGGGATCGCACGGGCCGGGCGAGATGACGATGCCGTCGCGGCGCCAGCGCCAGCGCTTCCGTCGGACGCTCAGCGCGTCGTTGCGGCGGACGTCGACTTCGGCGCCCAGCTCTCCCAGATAATGGAAGAGATTGTAGGTGAAGCTGTCGTAGTTGTCGATCAGCAGGAGCATGAACGTCCGATCGAAGGTCAACGGAAGGCGGTGTGCTGCGACGGCTGGAGCGCCCGGCCGCGCCACCCCGCTCCGACCATGCCGGCAGCATCCGCCAGCGTCAAGCGGAGCGCTTCGCCCGATGCGTATCGATCCCGCTATCGACGGCCTCCACGGCCCTGCTATGCGTGATGTTGCTGGCGCCCGACCGCTCACCTAGGCGCCCAGGACGTCGCCCCGCCGGAGCGGCAGTTGCGGAGCGATCAGCGATTCCTGCGCGGCCGGATCGAGACTCTCGATCGCGAGCTGGCGCCTTATGAGCGCGACCGGCTGCGCGCGCCCACTCCCGACCCGCTGACCGGCGTGCCGCGTCGCCGGCAGGACCCGCTCGCCGAGCGCAAGCAACTGGAGCGTCGCACCCTGCAGGATCGCGAACGGCTGATCGAGCGGGACCTTCGGCGCCGGTACATCTGGCTTATGTAGTCGTTCAGAGCTTTGTCAATGGCCCGAATCTTTCCAATTCTCGCACGTGTGAGCATCGTCTCTAGGGTATGATTACCGCCGGAGCGCTGAGGCTAGAGGGTCGGCGCGGAGCGCGCGAACTGGTCAGCTCCGCCGCATCAAGTGCACCCGCATCGGTTGGTCGAGAATCCAGCCATCGACGATCTTGCGAGCGTTACGCCCGAAGAGCGCGCGCAGCTCTTCCTCCTTCTCCTCGAAACGGTCGCGAACGTGCGGGTTGATCATCGTCAATCGATCGTGGAAGGCGTTGAAGTCCTTCATCTTGACGGTGTCGATGTAGGTCAGCGATTTCTCGAAAGAAGGCCGAATTCGGGCCCGTAACGAAGGGCTTCCTGAGCGCGCCTGCGCACGGCCGTTTCGTCGTGCACTGGTTTCATCGTCTCGAAATACGGGCCTTCTGGCGACGGCTCCGAGACAAACAGAATGCCGCCGGATTTCAACACGCGTGCAGCCTCCCGCAGCGCCTTGAAGAGCCCCGGCTCGTCAACGTGATGCAGGCTGTTGAAGAAGATGACGATGTCGACCGAGCGCGTCGGAATTGGCAAGTCCTCGGCGATGCCCTGGATATAGTGCTCGTCACCGGCGGGCGGATTCGCTGGGCGTGCGCCAGATGTTTGGACTGACTTCGACGCCGGTGACATGCGCGCCTTTACGCGTCATCGAGCGCACCAGCCATCCATCGCCGCAGCCCACATCAACGACGCTTGCTCCTTTGAGCGGGAGCATCTCCTCAATCAGCTCGGCGCTCAGCCGCCTTTCCATCATTTTCCTCTCATCAACCCAATGGTTGGTTGCCGCCGGTCGCGCTACAACCAGCGAGCCTATCGTTTATGCCTTACTTGTAGCGGATAAGGCGACTGGTGAAAACCTTTGAGGACGTTCGCACCTCGATCCGAGCGTTCTGCGCCGTATACCCGGGCGGGTATTCGCGCGGTTTGCGGCCGTCGAGCATTAACGACGACCCAGCCCGGGCTGAGGCGACTCTCCCACCGCTCGGTGAAGCCGCGCCACCCGATGCGGAGATGATAGCGAAGCTGCTGGCCGGGCATGCTGAGCGGGGGCTTCGGACATGTGCGGTCAGACCAATAGAGGTTTCGGCGTCCGCTTCGCCTGCCGATATCGTCGGCCGTGATTGATGCCGTGGTCGTGCTGGGTGCCGCGATGGCGGCGGCAGGCGTGCCCGGTCCGGCGCTGCGGCGCAGGCTTGAATACGGTGTCACCATGTTCTTCGACCGGCACGCGGGCTATTTGCTGGTCTCGGGCGGCATTGTCGGTCCGCCCCCGGCTGAGGCGCGCGCGATGCGGGAGATGGCCCTCAGCCGCGGTGTCGCGGCGGAACAAATCGTAGTCGAGGACCTGGCGCGCAACACTTTTGAGAACGCCGTATACGCCGGCCGTATCATACGCGAGCGGCAGTGGCGCAGGGTGGTCATCGTTACGGACGAATTTCACCTGCCCCGGGCGTTGTACGTGTTCCGCCGTCTTGGACTAAAAGTCGCCGGCGAAGGTGTGCCGCGTCCGGCGTACATAACGCGAATGTGGTGGACGTATGCGCGTCTCGAGGAGCACATCCGCATTGTCCGAAGTGCCGGGCTCTTCGCTATGGGAGCGCACAAGCCGCTGCTCGCGAAAGTCTGGGGCGAGTGAACGGCAATGCGAGAACCGGCCGCAGGCGTCGCGGATGTGCGCGTACCCGGGATCGCGACGATTGTCGCCTTACTTATGCGCCAGAATGCAATGCAAGTCAGACCCTAAGTTGCGCGATGGCAAGGATGCCCATCCTGTTCCGCCGCGCTCCCCGCAACCAGCATAGTAAAGGACGGTCTGCTCACCAACCACCTGCATCGAGCCGAAGATTGCTGCAGCGCGGTGCGATTTTGACTGGCAATTAAGAGCCACGTTCGGCATGCCGGGACAAGAGCATCGACCGTTCCGGGGTGTTTACTGCGCCTTCCGGCCGCTTCCGCCATGTGCTACAAAATGTCTAGCAGCGTCAGCCGCTTAGGTGAACTCAAAACCTGCCGCATGGCTTTCGTCACATAGAGCCGGGTGGTCTTCGAAATCTAATTTGAATTTCTCCATGCGAACCATTATCTGTTCTGTTGTGCGGTGCAGCACGCGTCATATCCGACGTGGGTTGCCCGTGCTTCTTGGACGTTTCCTCCCAAAACTTGGGCCGTCGCGTACGGCCCTTTTTTTGCCTATGGAACGGCGTCGAGAAGCGCGCGCTGCATACCGACGAGGTCGAGGCACCGATCGCACTTGCAGCCAACTGACACAAGCGTGCCGGCATGGCGGAAGCAGAGCGCGCGATGCAGGCCGATTGAACGAGTGTTGGCGGAATCTCCCATGACGGCGACCATATGCCGGTATTACAGGGCCATGCAGCGTTCAATCAAATCCATCAACAGTAGCCGGCCGATGCCGAGACCGATCGCATCGGCGTCGATATACACCGAATCCTCGACAGTAGATCTATAGGCGGAACGATGTCGAAACGGTGCTGCGTAAGCAAAACCCGAGGATCCTCCCGGTACCTCTGCATCAGGTAAGGCGGGCCGCGTTCGACTACGGCGGTGTCGCGACTGAATCTCCTTGATGTCGGGCGGACGCTCCTCGAGGGAGCGGGTGCCGTTCAGCACATAATGCGCGTAGATACCGCAGGATGTAGCCTGCATCTGCCTTCGTTGCCGGTCTTATCTGAACGCGCGTATGACTTACTCCGGCCTGTGAGGTGGACGCGTGCAGGTCGGCCACCAAAATGCTTATGGGACTCCCAGCACATTGGGGTCGAGGCCGGCTAAAGCCTCGATGAGGGAGGTGATGGCATCCACCATAAACTGCCATCCGGAGGTCGGCGCAATCGTCTGTTCGTCCATGTAGAGGGCTCGGTTTACCTCGATCTGCAAAGCATGCAGACCCTCGTGCGGCCGGCCGTAATGCCGAGTAGTATAGCCGCCAGCGTAGGGCAGATTACGGCGCACGGTAAACCCGAGATGCTTCAGGGTACGTTCGGCGACTTGCGTCACCACTGGCGAGCACGAACTGCCGTAACAATCGCCGAGCACTATATCCAGACGCCTCAGTCCTGGATCGGCATCCATCGGCCCGCCCACTGACGGCATCGAATGGCAATCGACCAGCAAATAGCGGCCAAACCGCTTGCGCGTATCGTCAAGCAGGCTTTGCAGGGCGGCGTGGTAGGGAAAATAGTGTCTCTCGATGCGTTGCCTGACCTCCTCGAAACTGAGCTTATCCCGATACACCTCTTCGCCGCTCGCAACCACCTTGGCTATAGTCCCGAGCCCAGAGGCCACGCGAGGCGAACTGACGTTGACGTAATCTGGCAATGGCGCATCGAACATCTGCGGATCGAGTTCGAATGGCTCGCGATTGGGATCGAGGTAAACTCGCGGAAAGTGCGCCCTCAACAACGGCGCGCCATACGCCGGGGCAGCTGCGAAGATGCGATCGATGAACGCGTCCTCCGAGCGGCGCAGAACCAGCGGTTCAAGCCCTGAGGCGGCAACGAACTCGGGCGGATACTCTTGGCCACTGTGAGGCGACGCAAAGACGACCGGCACCGACTGCTTGGCCGGGGCGGCGATCGAAAACGAGCCATCGTGCACTGTGCCACCGCGCGTCGGTTTGCCGCGACAGGAGTCGTCTGGAGTCACCATGACCTCCTCTGTGCTCGTTGGTGCGGCTGGTTCACTCGATCACAGAGCCTCCGCGTGCAATTAGGGCCAACTGACTGGGAGGGCAAGAGTGAACCTTGCTATCGCGGCGTGATGGAATTATGAGTTCCCGCTCGCAAGGGGCGCGTAGCTCAGCGGGAGAGCGCGGCGTTGACATCGCCGAGGTCGCTGGTTCGATCCCAGCCGCGCCCACCACCCGTCGATGTGGATGTTGCCACCCGCGACGCACTCGCAGCCGAATTACAAGGCGATCCTCGGACACTCACTCGTCATCGGTCCATACTGGAGTAGGGCGCGTCTCGGGCATCGCTAGCCAGACCATGAGTAGCGCCGCGAACGCTATCGACGCTAAAGCGAGGAAGGCGGCCGGATCACCGAAATTATCGCTGATCCATCCTGCAACCGTTGTGCTCAGTGTCGCGCCGACACCGATGGCGAAGCCGACAAAACCAAGACTGAGGTTCAAGTGCCCGGAGCGGGCAGCAATGTCAGTGGTGACCAGGGGGACCATCACGCCAAAGCAGGCCGCGGTAATTCCATCCAGCACTTGCACCAGTATCACCAGCGTCGGGTCGGGCAGAACCGCCAACAGCACGCCACGCAGCGGCAGAATGCCGAATCCGAGCAGCAGCACCGCCTTACGGCCATGCGCCTGCGCGAGTAGTCCGATCCTCGGCGAAAGCAACGCCATTACAAGCTGGGGTAGGACGATGCAGGCGGCAATGAGCAAGCTCGCCTGTCCGGGCAGCTGCTTGGTGATGGCACTGCTCGCGAGCGGTAGCATGGCGGCATTGGCGAAAGTGAATAGGGCAGCGGAGGCCGCGAATATGAGCAGCCGCCGGTCCCCGACGACACGCAGGACGCTCAGCGGGCGCGGCCGTTCCTCGCGCGACCTTTCCGCCGGTTGCGCCAACGGCGTTGCTTTTTTCTCGAACCTTGCCAGGGGCAAAAGCGCGGCGAGCGCCGGGATCGTCAGTACCGCGGTCACGAAGAACACCGAGCGCTCGGATATGTAATAGCCACAGGCGCCCATCAGAGCCGCGCCCATGGCATTGCCGATTGCGCCGAACCGGGCGTTGCGGCCGAGCCGCAGAGCCAGCGCCGACTGGCCGACGACCGCCAGGCTCAGCGCGACCATCGTGGGCCCGAGAGTGCAGCTGGAAAATGCGTGCAACACCTGACCGAGATAGACGAACAGCGGAATGGGTGCGATGGTGAAGAACAGTGCGCTGGCGGTAAACGCAAGGATGCTGAACAGGGCCACCAGGCTCTTGCGGCGCACCGCATCGACGAGCGCTCCCGCAGGCACTTGGCTCGCCATGGCGGTTACCGTACCGAGACTGAGGGCGAGACCGATCGAGGTCTGTGTCCAACCCGCCGTCGTCAGGTAGACCGAAAGAAAAGGACCGAAGCCCGTCTGAACATTGGCCACGAACAGATTCAGCCAGTCGAGGCCGCGCCCAGCCGCTTTTTGCGCTTTTTGCGTGCTGGACGGCCGCCGCACACCTTCCTCTCCGTCACTTCTCGGCATCGGGGACAGCCGCTGGCTCGGGAGGTGGAGGCGGCGCGACAATTTCCGTCGGATGGTCCGAAAGCTTGTATTCGGGAGCGGCCCCTAATTCCTCTTTCCCCATGCTGAGGAGCACTGGTTGCGTCCGATCGCCCGGTCGAAATTGTAGCAGTTGCCAATCCGTCGCAATCTTCCGAGAGCCTACGCCGAGGAAGCCGCCGAAATCGATGACCGCGGCGCGTGGCTTGCCCCCGTCGTCCACCAGCACGTCGACAATCATGCCCATATCTTCGCCGGCGGGTCCGTGCACTTTCTTTCCCAGGATGCCAATGGCCTCGTCGGGCGCGATCGGCTTCAAAGTTCTCGCCGCAGGGGAGCCGTCTTCGGGTTTGCCTTCCGCCGCCGGCGCTTGCTGCTCCGGCTTCTCTGGAGGGGGTTGCCGCGGGCTTTCATCCGCCTCCGTATCGGGCGCCGGTGGCCGATCGGCGGCGGACGACGGCGTCTGCTTCGATTGGTCTTCACCCGTATCTGGCTTTCGGTGGGCGGGAGGCGGGCTATCTTTCGGCTTCTCTCCGCGCGGGCGCGCACCCTCTTCCGGCTTCGAGTCTGCCGCCGGCGACCGATCCGGGAGGGCTGGCTGCGGCTGGAATATCTCTTCGGTTTTATGGGGCCTTGTCTCTATCAGAGGCACGTCCTGGACCTGCTTTTCCAGAGCTACCGGCGAACTCTCGTGCGGCTCCGGCGGCCGTCGCGGCGCCGGCCGGGCGGGCTCTGCGGAGTTTCCTCCCGCTGTTGCTTCCAGCTGACTTGCCCCCTCTTCCACTCCAAACGATTGTGACTCGCCGCTGGTCATGGTGGCGGTGATCGTCAGCACAGGGAGCAGGAGTAAAACGGCAACTTTCCCTTGTGGCTTTCGGCTCATGGCTGCAAAGCGGCGGCGAGCTGGCGACCATACATCCGACTATAGACGCCCTTCTTACGCAGCAATTCGTGCGACGAGCCGTCTTCGACGACTCTACCCCATTCGAGGACAACAATGCGATCGAAAAAGTCGAGGGTCGAAAGCCGATGCGCAACGGCGATCACTGTGCGACCCTCGGCGAGGCGCATCAGGGCCTCCTGAATAGCCTGCTCGGACTCGGTATCAAGCGCCGAGGTCGCCTCATCGAGAAGGATGATCGGTGCGTTGCTGAGAAAGGCCCGCGCGATGGCAATACGCTGACGTTGGCCGCCGGAGAGCTTGAGGCCACGCTCGCCAACGATCGTGTCGAACCCATGCGGCAGCCTTCTGATGAACTCCGTGCAGTGGGCCGCCTCGGTCGCCCACTCGATCTCCTTATCAGTCGCGTCCGGCTTACCATAGCGAAGGTTCTCGCGCACCGAGCGGTGAAACAACGAGATGTCCTGATGCACGATGGCGATCGAGCGGCGCAGGCTATCCTGTGTGACGCGCGAGACGTCCTGCCCGTCGATCAGCACCCTTCCGCTGGTCGGGTCATAGAGCCGCTGCAGCAAGGCCAGGATCGTCGATTTGCCGGCGCCCGACCGGCCTACTAGGCCAACCTTCTGGCCAGGCTCGATGCGCAGGTTGAAATCACTTAGGACGCGCTCGCCGTTGGGATATCTGAACGAGACGTTCTCAAATTCTATTCGCCCCCGGGGGTTCTTCAGCGACTTGGCGTCAGACGCATCGACCATCTCATGCGGCAGCCCCAACTCCTTGACAGCTTCGCCGAGCTTGGCGAAGTGCTGGAACAAATCGACCATTGCCATTGCAAGATCGCGAGAGGCGCCGAGCAGCGTGATGCCGAGCGTCGTCGTCAGCACCACGTCTCCCGTGCTGATGCTGCCGGCGCGCCACAGCGTTACCGCCCAGACCAGAACGCCCGCCGTCACAAGGAAGACCGAAGCGGCGTGAAATAGACGCAGGAGCTCGAGCGATAGAAGGCTCTTAAGCTGTACCAACATCTCATGGGCAATTCTTCGCGAGAGGCGCGCGTGCTCACGGTCCGCCGCGCCGAACGCGCGAACTATCCCGATATTGCTGACGACGTCGGTGAGATGGCCGCTGACTGCGGCCGCTCTTCCTGCAAAGTTCTCATGTAGGTGCGCCCCCCCGGCCGCGAGCCGCGCGATGACCGCGCCGATGAAAGAAACAATAACGAACAGCACCACGGTCATTTGCCAGTTGATGATGCTCAGAACGGCTATGCTGGCGACCACGGCCGCGCCCGGCGGGATGGTCGTCCATGTCAGAGACTGCTCGATGCTCCACGCCGAGTTGGCCGCATTGCTGATGCGGCCTGCGAGCGCGCCCGGAAATCGGTCTGAGAAGTACCGGGTGCCATGGCCGGACAAGTGCTCGAACAAGTCGAGTCGGAGGTCGCCGCCGACCGCGACGAAAGCTTTCGCGGCTACCCAGCCGGCGAGGCGCCACAGCAGGTTGTCTCCGGCGACCAGCCCCAGCAACAGGCCGACGGCACCCCATAGTTGCCAGTCCGACGGATTTCCGAGACCGAGAACGTCAACAAGATGTTTCACGGCGTACTGCGAGCCAATGGCGCACCCGACCGCCGACAGCACGGCGATGAGCACTACCGTATGACTTACCCAGTGCCGCAAAACGTAGTGCAGGAGAAAACGAGCCGGGCCACGCGAAGCGTAGTGCGGCAGCAACATCGAGCCTCCGGTACGCGAGCGGTAACGCGGTTTTAACGTCGCGCCTGTCGCGAGGGCTCCCGCCAAGGTTGATCCCAGCACTTGCCCGGCATCCATGATCTCGATCTCGGTCCCGGCCAGCGGCCCTTCTACTCGCGGCGATGGTACCGAGTCCTCGATGAAGGCGACGGATCTACCCATCATTTGTGCCGCCAATTTCGGTTGTTTGCTGCCCGACAGTTTTCCGGTAGATGCCAAATCTCCACCCGCCCCTTTCTGGAAGCCCGAGACCCCACGACGCGTCGCCGCGCAGGCCGGCCTGCTCACCTTCATTGTCGGCCGACCAATCGAGCCGACCTTGGAGCGACACCAAACTCGATAATTGTGTCACCGTGATGAACTTACGCGCGTTTAGAAGGTGTCACGGGTGATGCAGCGGCCGGCATAGGGTATACTTACTGGCGGATTCAGCTTGGTCCGGTGGATCTGTCCCGCTTGCCGAGAACATCCGGCATAGCCATGTCCAACCGGTTCTCGATGTGCCAGACGGAGGGGAAGAGTGCTCGACACCATTGATGCCACTCTGCTGGCCCGTATTCAGTTCGCATTTACCATATCCTTACACATCATCTTTCCAGCATTCTCCATTGGCCTTGCCAGCTATCTGGCGGTCCTGGAGGCGCTATGGCTCGCCACCGGACGCGCCGCCTACATGGTGCTTTTCAAGTTCTGGCTGAAAGTCTTCACCATCGCCTTCGCAATGGGCGTCGTCTCGGGGTTGGTGATGAGCTATCAGTTCGGCACGAATTGGAGCGTGTTCGCGGACAAGACGGGCCCGGTGCTGGGGCCGCTCATGGCTTACGAAGTGCTCAGCGCGTTCTTCTTGGAAGCCGGCTTTCTCGGCATCATGGTGTTTGGCCTGGAGCGCGTTGGCAAGAAGCTGCACTTCTTCGCGACGCTCATGGTTGCGGCCGGAACCGTCTTTTCCGCCTTTTGGATCCTGTCGGCGAATAGCTGGATGCATACGCCGGCCGGTTTCGCGATGAACGATGTGGGCCAGTTCGTTCCGGCCGACTGGTGGGCGATTATCTTCAATCCATCTTTTCCGTACCGGCTCGTACACATGGTGCTTGCCGCGTACCTGACTACGGCGTTTGTCGTAGGCGCGGTGGGCGCGTTCCACCTGCTGCGGAACCAGTCAAGCGAGCCGGCCCGGCTGATGCTGTCCATGGCGATGTGGATGGCCGCCCTCGTCGCGCCGGTTCAGGCGGTGGCGGGCGATCTTCATGGCCTCAATACGTTCGAGTATCAGCCGGCAAAGATCGCCGCCATGGAGGGGCATTTTGAGACGGAACGGGGAGCGCCTTTGATTTTGTTCGGCATGCCGAATATGGAGCAAGAAACCACGAACTACGCGATCTCCATTCCGAAGCTCGGTAGTCTGATCCTCGCCCATAGCCTGGACGGCGAGATCAAGGGGCTCAAGGAGTGGCCGCCCGAAGATCGGCCGAACGCGCCCATCGTTTTCTGGAGCTTCCGGATCATGGTCGGCATCGGCTTCCTGATGATCGCTTTGGGGGTCGTCAGCCTAATTCTGCGCTGGCGGGGCCAGCTATATAGCGCCGGCTGGTTCCATCGATGGGCGATAGTGATGGGGCCCACCGGCTTCATAGCCGTGCTCGCCGGCTGGATCACCACCGAAGTCGGTCGTCAGCCTTTCACTGTCCATGGCTTACTCCGGACCTCGAACTCAGTGTCGCCGATCGGCATGCCTGGCATAGCAAGCTCGCTCGCGGCATTCGTCGTCGTATACTTCCTGGTCTTTGGCGTTGGCGTCTTCTACATTCTGCGGCTTTTGGCTAAGCCGCCGAAGGAATCCGATAAGGGCGTGAAGCCGGGCAGACCTATCCGCACCGCCGGCATTACTCCGGCACCGGCATTCCAGACGCGGCCGGCGGGCGCGACTGGGACGGGACGCGTTCCATGAGCGTCGATCTCGTTTTCGTCTGGGCCTGCCTGCTGGCTTTCGCCGTCCTCGCCTATGTCATCCTCGACGGGTTTGATCTCGGCATCGGCATCCTGTTCCCGTTCACCGGGAGCGACCAGGAGCGAGACCTGATGATGAACACCGTTGCGCCGGTCTGGGACGGCAACGAGACTTGGCTCGTGCTCGGCGGAATTGGACTGTTCGCGATTTTTCCGCTAGCTTATAGCATCCTTCTTCCGGCCTTTTACGCGCCCTTGATCGCGATGCTGCTCGCGCTCATCTTCCGCGGCGTCGCCTTTGAGTTTCGGTTTCGCACCAGACGTTGGAAGCGGGGCTGGGATCTAGGCTTCGTCGTCGGGTCACTGGTAGCTACCTTTTGCCAGGGCATCGCCTTGGGCGCCTTCATTCAGGGCGTGGCGGTCATTGGCAGGACTTATGCGGGAGGCTGGTTCGATTGGCTGACCGCCTTCAGTGTGTTCGTCGGCATCGCCCTGATCCTCGGCTATGCCTTCCTGGCCGCCACTTGGCTCATCCTCAAGACGGAGGGTGCGATACAAGAGCGCTTCTACCGTCTCGCCATGCCATTGGGAGCGGCGCTGCTCGCATCCATAGCGATCGTCAGCCTCTGGACGCCGTTGCTGGATGCCGATATTGCGGCGCGTTGGTTCAGTTGGCCGAACATCGTCTACGTCGCGCCAGTGCCGCTGCTGGTTGCGGCGCTCGCCGGCGGGATCTACTGGACGCTCAGCCGGCGCAAAGAGAAATGGCCGTTTCCGTTGGCGCTGGGCTTGTTTGTGCTGTCTTACATAGGCCTGGGCGTGAGCCTCTTTCCTTACATCGTACCCCGATCCATTACGATCTGGCAGGCCGCCGCACCGGAGAGCAGCTTAATCTTCATGCTGGTGGGTACGGCCGTACTGCTGCCGCTAATCCTCTTCTACACGGGCCACGCCTACTGGGTGTTCCGCGGAAAAGTGAGATTGGGCGAGGGCTACGACTGATGCCGAATACAGAGCGGAAGCAGCCTTCCCTCCAGGGCCGGCTTCTCTGGTTCGTTGCATTGTGGGCCGGCGGCGTTCTCACCGTGGCCGCCATTGGCGCTCTCGTCCGGGCGTTCTTGGCTACATAGCAAATGCGCTCAGTCACCGTGACGCTAAGCTTCGGCCCGATGGTGGTTCCCTATCGGATTGGAGAAGCGATCAGCGCGGCGGCATCGCGTACATCAGACCGCCTTGTGTCCAGAGGGCGTTCATCCCACGTGGCAAGTTCAGCTTCGAGCCGGCGCCGAGGTTGCGCTCAAAGCTCTCGCCGTAGTTGCCCACTTGACGGATAATTCGGTAGCCCCATCGGTCATCAAGACCGAGCCCCGCGCCTATGCCAGGCGTGACACCCAGTAACTTCCTAACGTCTGGGGCGGCGGTTTTCGCCTGAAGATCGACGTTACCGGAGCTAACGCCTCGTTCTTCCGCCTCTATCATCGCGAACTGCGACCATTTAACGATGTCGAACCATTGATCATCTCCCTGGCGCACCGCTGGCGCCAATGGCTCCTTTGAGATGCGTTCCGGGAGGAGCAGGTGCTCTTCCGGCGAAGACGTTGCATTCGAACGGATCGTCGCCAGTGCCGATACATCGGCGGTGAGCGCGTCGCACCGGCCGGCTAGATAGGCGCTGATCATCTCCTCATACTTCTCGAGAGTGACCGGCCGAAGCTCCATGCTATTGGCCCTGAAGAAGTCGGCCAGATTGAGCTCGCTAGTAGTACCGGTCTGGACACATACGCTCGCTCCAGAAAGCTCGTTGGCGTGCCTGGCGGCCAGGCTCATAGGCACGAGAAAGCCCTGGCCATCATAGTAGTTGATGACGGTGAAGTTGAGGCCGGCCGAGCTGTCCCGAGTTAGCGTGAAAGTGGTATTACGCGCCAGCAGATCGATCTCACCTGTCTGGAGCGCTGTAAGCCTTGCCTGCGCATTGAGTGGAACGAAACGAACCTTGGAGGCATCGCCAAGCACGGCGGCGGCAACCGCCCGACACACATCAACGTCGAGGCCGCTCCACCCGCCGGCGGCGTCCGGAGCGCTGAAGCCCGGCAGATCATGGGCCACGCCACAGGCCACTTGGTCTCGAGCCTTTATCGCCTGAACGGTTACTCCGGCAAGCGCAGGGACAGGGGAGAAAACGAACCCAAAAACGGCCGCGGCAACAACTTGCATTAGGCGATGCGTCATTTTCCTCGGAAAGGTCCTCCCGCGCGATCGGCAATTTTACGACCAGCATGGCGGCGCATATATTAGACCCGTGGAGACCTTATGCGGAACTGCGATGATGCCTACGGCATGTTCGTTGCCGCGACAGAAGTCGCGTCTCACGAAGGGACCATCGATGTGAACGTTGGCGCGACCATGCTACAGCCGAGTTTGACCGGAAAGCGTCCTGACAAACATTCGGCATATTTTTGGCCACACATCCATCCCAGATCAAAGCGTGCTTGCGCGCATGCGCGCCGACTGGAACTGCAAACAATCCGAAGCATTCAGCTTCGACAGCAGAGCGACAGCGGATTCCAAGCTGGACGACATGGAGAAACTCAGCGCAGCGTATTGCGTGCGGCGGTGCTGCCGGTTTGCGGCGGCGAGTGCTGCTGTCATTTTGATTGCTATCGGCGCGCAATCGACCGCGGCAGCCCCGATGCCTGTCATTCGCTCGTCCGGATGCGACTCGGCTCCGCCAGCCGCCGCTCCAAGCGTGTTAAGCGTGGAGGGAGTAGAGCGTCCTCTGCTGGTGGTCATTGGCGAGGGTGATGAAAACATCCCCCACGATTTGGTCATCGCCTTCCACGGTCGGACTAATTCCAATGCGGAGGCGCGCGCGTACTACGACCTTGAGCGGCATGCACTGCGACCCACCGTTTTCGTTTATCCGACCGGGTTGCCGACAGGGGGCGGCAGCAGGTCCTGGAGCAGCCCGGCAGACCCAGTCGGCCGGCTGCGCGATTACGAGCTGTTCGATGCCATCGTGCTCAGGCTGGCTCGGTTGTACTGCATCGATCTCGGTCGCGTGTTCGCGGTCGGCCATTCCCTGGGCGCCTCGTTCGTGAATAATCTCGCGTGCGCGCGAGGCGGAAAGCTGCGGGGCATCGCCACGGTCGCCGGAGACATCGGCGGGGCTGAGTGCAGGCGACCTGTTGCTGCTATTTTGTTCCACAGCCCAAAGGACGAGCTCGTTTCGATCACCCGCGGCGAAGCGGTGCGGGACCGCCTGCTGGATGTCAATGGCCTACACGGCTCGGTGCCGGCGCCGCTGCCGTGGAGCGGCCTGAACTGTGCCCGCTATGGAGCGGAAGATGCCATGGCGCCGGTCGTCTGGTGCGCGCACGGACGTACGACGACTCGGCGGGGCAAGTACTATCCGCACCAATGGCCACCTGAGGCCGGCATGCTGATCATGGCGTTCTTCGCCTCCCTGCCGTGAGGAGCCCGGTCGGGTATCGGCGGGAATTGAAGACGGGTATAGTCTCGTCGGAGAGGCAGATATGTGTTTTCAGCATTATTATGGTGCAAGCCGTGTTCATGCGCGTGGCCGGGTGTCCGCGTCCGCTTAAGCACCCCTTCAAGTTGGCGATGACTGGTCGCGATGATTTGGCTCAGGTACCCGCCTCACGGCGCCGAGGTGAGTGACTTTACGTAACCTGCAGTTCAACCTTCGCCGGTCAGCCGGTTGCCAGTATCATCCCGCGCTGCGGGCTGATATCGAACGAAGCTCGTGACAAGAGCGGACGTATCATGTGAGAGAGAGGAGTTGGACTAGCCATGCCGATGCGTCGGCATCGAGAATGGCGCGATCGCCGTGCGCGTGAGCGCATGCAATGACATCGTGCGCCAAAGGAGAAGGCTCGATGAAGGTCCTCGCCAGACCCGCCTTCCGCGGCGGAGAGGCCAAGCCTTATAATCTGCTTCTCTATACGTCCTTGACCGATCTTGGCGTGCAGGTTCGAGAGTTCAGGGGAATATGCGCGACGCGAGGACGCACCGATCTGTTACACATTCACTGGCCGGAGAGCCTCATTGCGGCAAAAAATCCGGTGCGTGCCTGGCTGACCGCGCAGGAGTATCGCCTGTCCTTTAGGGTAGCGCGCCGGCAAGGTATCAAAATCGTCTGGACTATACACGATCTCGCGCCGCACGATCTTGTCTACCCTGGCATCGAACTGCCATTCTGGCAGGACTTCGTCCGACGAGCCGACGGGGTCATCGCACTGACGCACGAAGGACTTAAGCTCGCGCAGGAGAGATATGCGCGCCTGCGGGAAGTGCCGGCATTCGTCATCCCGCATGGCCATTTCCGCGAAGTCTACCCGAAAACCCTGTCGCGCGAGCAGGCGCGCCGGATACTAGGCGTCGCAAGCTCGGAGTTCGTTATCACTTACTTCGGTCAGATCCGCCCCTACAAGAACGTCCCGCGGCTGATCCGCGCCTTTCGTGACTCCGACGACGCGCAGACGCGCTTGTTCGTTTGCGGGCGATTGAGCAAGCGAGTGAATCTGGGGGAAGAGATCCGGACGGCCGCCGCTGGTGATTCGCGGATCCGGCTCGTGCTGAGGTATATTGAGGCCAACGAAATCGAGAGTTACCTCACAGCCTCGGACCTCATCGTTCTCCCGTACAACGATGTCCTCAACTCGGGTAGCGCATTTCTCGGTCTGTCCTTCGATCGACCGATCCTTGTACCGGACGTCGGCGCATTGCCCGAACTCCGCCGTGCCGTGGGAGACGAGTGGGTCCATACCTATCATGGCGAGATCGACACGCGCGCGCTTCAGAACGCGATGACTTGGGTGAGAGAGTGCCCGCGGGCACATCAGGCTCCTTTGGACGAGTTTAATTGGGAGCGGATCGGCCGCAAGACCTTGGCCGCGTACAGAGACATCGTGAGGTTCAAGGCGGATCCCCGTCTGGGTTAGACGTCATGTTCCCGGGCTGAGATGGGTGGCCCGCGCTATCATGCGGTTGAGAGACGAGGATTGCTCGGACGGGCCGAGCCGAGCCTCACGCACGGAGGGCGAGCCATGGGAGAGTATAACGAGGCTTTCGTCGCGTTCGACGTGGCGAAGATGAAACATGCGGTAACGGTTGCCGAGGGGCCGCCGCGGCGAGGTCCGATTCCTCGGTGAGATTGAGAACAGGCCGGCGGCGATCGAACGGATAATTAAGAAGCTGGCCAAGCGGTATGATCGACTGCACGTCTGCTTCGAGGCCGGGCCGACGGGTTACGGGTTGTGTCGGCAGGTCCGGGATCTTGGCCACGACTGCATGGTGGTTGCGCCGGCGCTGATCCCGAAGCGGTCGGGCGAGCGGGTCAAGACGAACCGGCGGGACGCGGTCACGTTGGCGCGGCTGCATCGGGCGGGCGAAGTGAGCGGGGTCTGGGTGCCGGACCTGGTCTACGAAGCTGTCCGATCTGGTCCTTGTCGTAGCGGGTTGCAATTCGTCGGAAGTCTTTGAGGCGGCCGAACATGCGCTCGATGAGGTTGCGTTGTCGGTAAGCGGTGCGATCATAAGCGATCAACGGCTTGCGTCTGGCAATCGACGGAATAACCGCTTCGATGCTCCGCTCCGCGAGCAGGCGTCGTAGGGCGTTGGTGTCATAAGCCTTGTCGGCGATCAGCCGGGTGATCGGACCGGCAGCGCTGAGCAGTTCGGCCGCCATCGTCGTCTCGTGCTGGTTGCCCGGAGCGATCAGAAGAACCCGTGGCCGGCCGACGGCGTCGGTCAGCGCGCGAAGCGGGGTCGTGCGGCCGCCGCGCGAGCGTCAGCCCCCCTTTTCCGCCGGCAGCGGAGCGGTGCGCTTTGAAGTGCGAGCTGTCGATGGCGGCGCTGCCGATCACCCCTGTACTCCCCGTCAGCGCCTTGAACATCGCCAACCAAATGCCTTGCCGGCTCCGCCGATTGAAGCGGTTGTAGATGGTCGTATAGGGACCATACTCGGGCGGGCAATCGGTGTTTGATCCCGGCTTTTGATGGTGCAATCTTGACGCATGAGTTGCGGGAGGCACTATGGGCCAGGTTCTACACGGGAGCGCCACCACGACGGAGGCGATCCGTCGGGCGATACAGCATAGTGAAGAGAGCCTGAGGGCGCTGGCCAAGCGCTACGGCATTAACCAGAAAACAGTCGCCAAGTGGCGGAGGCGGGCCTCGGTGGTCGATCTGCCGACCGGCCCGAAGGAGCCGAGGTCGACGGTGCTGTCGGCCGAGGAGGAAGCGATCGTCGTCGCTTTCCGGCGGCATACGTTGTTGCCGTTGGATGACTGCCTCTACGCGCTACAGCCGACGATCCCTCATCTGACGCGCTCCTCTCTGCACCGCTGCCTGCAACGCCACGGCATCGGTCGCCTACCCGATGTCGATGGCGACAAGCCCGAGAAGAAGCGCTTCAAGAGCTATCCGATCGGCTTCTTCCACATAGACCTCGCCGAGGTGAGGACGGAGGAAGGCAAGTTGTATCTGTACGTTGCGATCGATCGCACCTCGAAGTTCGCCTTCGTGCAGCTTGTCGGGAAGGCCAACACGGTCACCGCCCGCGCCTTCCTCGACGCACTCGTCGCAGCCGTGCCCTACAAGATCGAGATCATTCTCACCGACAATGGCATCCAGTTCGCCGATCTGCCGAAGAACAGGTCAGGCCCGACGGCGATGTGGCGCGGCCACCCCTTCGACCGCGCCTGCCAAAGCCACGGCATCGAGCATCGCCTGACCAAGCCCAACCATCCGTGGACCAACGGGCAGGTCGAGCGGATGAACCGCACCATCAAGGAGGCTACCGTCCAGCGCTACTACTACGACAGCCACGACCAGTTCCGGCGGCACCTCGATGACTTCGTCGCAGCCTACAACTTCGGCCGCCGGCTGAAGACGTTGAAAGGGCTCACGCCCTACGAGTTCATCTGCAAACAGTGGACAGCCGAGCGCCGAAAGTTCAGGCTCGATCCACTCCACGAGATGCCGGGACTAAACATCTAGCCTAGGAACCAGTTCGGTCTTGGGACAAAAAGTGTTTATAGACATCAACTGCATTGTTAAGATCGATCACGCCGATGAACTGCAGCGGTATTTCGTTCTCCACAAAAGGGGCCCGCCAAATCTGGTCTTCCGAGCTTTGGTCTTGAACTGAAGGTCCTGCTCGGCTCCACTACCGCCGGAAACCATCGAACCCTGTGCCTATCGCGGCAGTTCCGAGTAGCCCATCAGGAACTGGTCAACCGAGCGAGCGCACTGCCTCCCCTCCCGGATTGCCCAAACAACCAGGGACTGACCGCGGCGCATGTCGCCAGCCGTGAACACCTTTTCGATATTGGTTCTGTAAGCGCCTGGCTCGGTTTCGGTATCCGCTTTGACATTGCCGCGCTGATCGAGATCGACGCCAGTGTCCTGGAGCAGCGCGTCGTGCACCGGATGCACGAACCCCGTCGCCAGCAGCACCAAGTCGGCCTTAATGGTGAATACGCCGTTGTCGACTTCCTTGAGTTGCCAGCCGCCATTGTCGCCCTTCACCCACTCCACGCGCACCAACTCCAGCGCCTCGACCTTGCCGCTGCCGAGCGCGCGCCGCGTCGACACCGACCAGTCGCGATGGCAACCCTCTTCATGCGAGGTCGAGGTCCGGAGCTTCATCGGCCACAATGGCCAAGTAAGCGCCTTGTCTTCTTTCTCCGGAGGACGCGGCATGATCTCCAGCTGAGTGACGGACTTAGCGCCGTGGCGGATCGACGTCCCGACACAGTCGGAACCGGTATCGCCCCCGCCAATGACGATTACATCCTTGCCGGTCGCGAGAATCGCGCGCTCTTCCTCCACGTGGCGTCCCGCTACCCGCTCGTTTTGTTGCGTCAGAAACTCCATGGCGTAATGAATTCCGTCGAGATCGCGCCCCGGCACGGACAAGTCACGTGGCTGTTCCGCACCGCCGGCCAGCACCATGGCATCGTAGTCATCCAGCAGCTTCCGGATTGCGACATTGCCGCCGACGCAGCTGTTCGGACGGAACTCAACTCCCTCCGCCTGCATCTGGGCCATGCGGAGGTCTATAAGGTGCTTTTCCATCTTGAAGTCTGGAATGCCGTAGCGCAGCAGCCCGCCGATCCGGTCGCGCTTCTCATAGACGACGACGGAATGGCCAGCGCGCGCCAATTGCTGCGCACAAGCGAGCCCGGCGGGCCCCGAGCCCACGACGGCGACGCGCTTTCCAGTGCGGTGCACCGAGATCAGCGGCTTTACCCAGCCTTCTTGCCATGCCTTGTCAATGATCGCGCACTCGATGGCTTTGATAGTCACCGGCTGGTCGATGATGTTTAGCGTGCAGGCGGCCTCACAGGGAGCCGGACAGATACGTCCGGTAAACTCCGGGAAATTGTTGGTCGAGTGCAAGACGTCGAGCGCTTGCCGCCAGTCGCCCCGAAACACTAGGTCGTTCCAGTCGGGAATGATGTTGTTGACAGGGCAGCCGGTGTGGCAAAAAGGGATGCCGCAGTCCATACACCGGGCACCCTGGCGGCTGAGCTCGGAATCGGGCAGCGGAAGCACGAACTCCCGCCAGTGGCGCACGCGCTGAGTGATGGGCTGATAAGGTCGCTCCCGTCGCGCGATCTCTTTGAAGCCCGTCGGCTTGCCCATCTACTACATTCCTACGGCAACGCTAATGCCCTTGCGCTCGGTCGGGCGGAAGCGGGCCTGCAATTGCTCTAGCGCGCGTCGATAATCGACCGGCATGACCTTCACGAATTTTGGCAAAAAGTCGTTCCAGCGTTCGAGGATCTCAGTGGCGCGAACACTGCCCGTTAAACGGCGGTGATTGTCGATGAGGGCGTATAGCCGCTGCGCATCGAACCGGCCCATATCGCGCATAAGCTCGACACGGCCGTGCGTCGCTAGATCGCCGCCCTGGTGGTATATCTCCTCGAGCCGCTCGTCTTCATCCGCGATCGGTTCGAGCGAGACCATCGACAAATTGCAGCGTCGCTCGAAGGTTTGATCTTCATCCAGCACGTAGGCGATGCCACCGCTCATACCGGCAGCAAAGTTACGGCCGGTAGCGCCAAGCACCACCACACACCCGCCAGTCATGTACTCGCAACCGTGGTCGCCCACGCCCTCGACCACCGCGAGCACGCCGGAGTTGCGGACCGCGAAACGTTCGCCGGCAACGCCGCGGAAATACGCCTCACCGTCGATTGCGCCATAGAGAACGGTGTTGCCGACGATGATATTCTCGCGCGGATTGAACTTGCTTCGGTGAGACGGATAGACGATCACACGTCCGCCTGACATACCCTTGCCGACGTAGTCGTTGGCGTCCCCTTCTAGCTCCAGAGTAATCCCGCGCGCTAGAAAGCCGCCGAAGCTCTGCCCGGCGGTGCCGGTGCACTTGATCCAAATAGTTTCATCCCCCAGCCCCTGGTTCCCATAGCGTTTAGCCACCTCGCCGGATAACATGGCGCCGACGATTCGATTAATGTTACGCACGGTGGTTTCGATCCGCACCGGCTGGCGTGTTTCAAGTGCGGGCTGCGCCTGCTGAATAAGCCACCTGTCCAGAACATCGTCTATGTCGTGATCCTGGTGCTGGCAATTGTACCGGGCGACATCCGGGCCGACTTCCGGCTGATAGAAGATGCGACTGAAATCAAGCCCTTTTGCCTTCCAGTGATCGATGGCGGCACGCATCTCCAGGCGGTCGGAGCGGCCGATCATCTCGTCAAGCCTTCGGAAGCCCATCGAAGCCATGATCTCCCGCACTTCCTCGGCGATGAAGTTCATGAAATTTGACGACGTGCTCCGGCTGGCCGGTAAAGCGCTTGCGCAGCTCCGGGTCTTGGGTCGCGACTCCGACCGGGCAGGTGTTAAGGTGACATTTACGCATCATGATGCAACCGGCCGAGATCAGTGCCGCCGTGGCGAAGCCGAACTCGTCAGCGCCTAGCAGCGCGCCGACCACGACGTCGCGCCCGGTGCGCAGGCCACCGTCCACCTGCACCGCTATGCGCCCACGCAGGTTGTTCAGCACTAGCGTCTGCTGCGTCTCGGCCAGCCCCACCTCCCAGGGAAGTCCGGCGTGCTGGATCGAGGTTACCGGGCTTGCGCCAGTACCACCCTCGAATCCAGAGATGGTGACGTGGTCCGCGTGCGCCTTTGCCACTCCGGCGGCAACGGTGCCGACACCGACCTCAGACACCAGCTTGACGCTGACCCGCGCCGCAGGATTGGCGTTTTTCAAGTCGAAGATCAGCTGCGCCAAATCCTCGATGGAATAGATATCGTGGTGCGGGGGCGGCGAGATGAGGCCCACGCCCGGCGTCGAATGACGAACCCGAGCAATCCATTCGTCCACTTTGTGGCCGGGCAGCTGACCTCCTTCACCCGGCTTTGCGCCCTGCGCGATCTTAATCTGCAGATCGTCGGCGTTCACCAAGTACTCGATAGTGACGCCGAAGCGGCCGGAGGCCACCTGCTTGATCGCCGAGCGCATCGAGTCCCCATTCGGCAACGACTTGTAGCGCGAGCTTTCCTCACCACCCTCGCCGGTATTCGACTTGCCGCCGATCCGGTTCATGGCGATGGCCAGCGTAGTGTGCGCCTCCCACGAGATCGAGCCGAAGGACATCGCACCTGTTGCGAAGCGCCTGACGATTGAAGAGGCCGGTTCGACCTCATCAAGCGGCACCGGCCTCTCGGCCTTCTTCAGTTCGAACAGTCCGCGCAGATTCTTCAGCTTGCGCGACTGATCATTAATTTTCCGGTGTAGGCCTTGAACTTGCCGTAATCCCCGGAGCGCGTCGCATGCTGCAGCAGTGGCCACGCTTTCCGGCGTCCACATGTGCTCCTCGCCGCGCAGGCGGAACTGGATCTCGCCGCCGACATCGAGCGCATTCCTCAGCACCGGCGCATGGCCATAAGCCAGGCGATGGCGCCGCACCGTCTCGGCCGCGATCTCCGCCAGCCCGACGCCCTCAACGGGCGTACGGGTGCCGGTGAAGTAGGTGTCGATAAACGCCTTGGACAGGCCGATCGCGTCGAAGATCTGCGCGCCGCAGTACGACTGGTAGGTGGAGATCCCCATCTTCGACATCACCTTCATGATGCCCTTGGAGACCGCCTTGATGTAGCGCTTGTGCACCTCCGCTTCGCTCACCTCCTGCGGCAGTTCGCTCCGCAGGTTGGAGAGCGTATCGAAGGCGAGATAGGGATTGATAGCCTCGGCGCCATAGCCGGCCAGCAGGCAGAAGTCATGAACCTGCCTCGCCTCGCCCGTCTCGACGACAAGACCGACCGAGGTGCGCAATCCCTCGCGGATCAGATAATGGTGGACACCCGCGGTCGCCAGCAGCGCCGGGATGGCGATCCGATCCGCACCCATAGCCGCGGTCCGAGAGAATGATGATGTTGTAGCCTTGGCGCACTACCGTGCTGGCTCGGGCGAACAGGCGAGCGAGCGCCCGATCCATGCCCTCGCCTCCTTCTGCCTCCGGGTAGGTGATGTCGAGCGTGTAGGTCCGGAAGGCGTTATCGACGTGGTTCTCGATGCGCCGAATGCGCTCTAGATCGACGTTAGATAGGATGGGCGTGCGCACCTCGAGCCGCTTGTGGCCGGCCGCACCCTCCGGCTCCAACAGGTTTGGCCGGGGCCGATCAGCGAGACCAGCGACATCACCAGCTCCTCGCGGATCGGATCGATTGGCGGATTGGTTACCTGCGCGAAGCACTGCTTGAAGTAGTCATAGAGCATCTTCGGCCGGTCGGAGAGCACGGCAATCGGCGTGTCTCGACCCATCGAGCCCACCGGGTCCTCGCCGGTTAGCCCCATCGGCTGCAGAAAGAAGCGGATGTCCTCCTGGGTGTAGCCGAAGGCCTGCTGATGATCGAGCAGGGTCTGCTGGATCGGGCGTCATCGGCCCGACCTCGGGCGGCAGCTTCTCCACACGGATCTGCGTCGCATCCAACCACTGCTGATACGGCCGAGCGGTCGCGAGCTGTTCTTTCAACTCGGCGTCGTCGATGATGCGGCCCTGCTCGAGATCGATGAGAAACATCTTGCCGGGCTGCAGCCGCCACTTCTTGACGATGTTCTCCTCCGGGATCGCAAGCACCCCGACTTCCGACGACATCACGCAGAGATCGTCATCGGTGATTACGTAGCGCGCAGGGCGCAGGCCGTTGCGGTCGAGGGTAGCGCCGATCATCCGGCCGTCGGTAAAGGCAACTGCGGCGGGCCCGTCCCACGGCTCCATCAGCGCTGCGTGGTACTCGTAGAAGGCGCGCCGCTTCTCGTCCATCAGCGGATTGTCGTCCCACGCCTCCGGTATCATCATCATCATCGCGTGCGGCAGGCTGTAGCCGCCCGCCAGCAGCAGCTCGATCGCGTTGTCGAAGGTGGCGCTGTCCGATGCGCCGTCGCCGATCAGCGGCCACAGCTTCTGCGAGATCGTCGCCAAGCAGCGCCGACTTCATCGTCGCCTTGCGCGCCATCATCCAGTTGATGTTGCCGCGCAGCGTGTTGATCTCGCCGTTGTGGCAGAGATAGCGGAACGGGTGCGCCAGCTTCCATGACGGGAAGGTGTTGGTGGAGAAGCGCTGATGCACCAGCGCCAGCGCCGAGACCAGTCGTTCGTCGCTGCAGGTCGGGATAATAAGTCGACAGATTCTCGGCAAGGATCATGCCCTTGTAGACGATCGGTCCGAGTTCGACAGCGACGGAATGTAGAACTGGTCGGCGTCCCGCAACAGCCCTTGTCCCAAATTGCGTGATGCACCTGCTTGCGGATGACGAACAGCTTGCGCTCGAAGGCGGCGACGTCGGGACACTCAGGCCCACGGCGCGATGAATACCTGCCGGATCAGTGGCTCGATCGGCTTGACGCTGAAGCCCGAGCACCGAGTTGTCCGTCGGCACGTCGCGCCAGCCGAGCAGCTCCTGTCCCTCCTTCAGGACGACGGTCGTGAAAGCGTCGATGCATGCCTGCCGAGTCGCGCGGTCGCGCGGAAGGAACACCATCCCGACCGCATAACGCGCCGGCTGCAGGCAACGCGAAGCCGAGTCGGTCGCATTCGTCGCGCAGGAACGCATCGGGCGTTTGGATCAGGATGCCGGATCCGTCGCCCGGCAAGCGGGTCGGCGCCTACGGCGCCGCGGTGACGTAGGTTACAGAGAATTCCCAGCGCTCCGCGGATGATGTCATGGCTCTTGCGATTCTTGATGTGCGCAAGAAACCCGATGCCGCAGGCATCGTGTTCGTAACCCGGGTCGTATAGCCCCTGCTTCGGCGGCGGAGCACAATCTCGCATATGGCGCATCCTACTTCGTGGTCGCCCATTCCTCCAACGCGTTGCCCTTCGCAAAACCCGGTGTACGCTTATCATTGCTCCGGGCCATCCCCGGCAGCGGACCCGATTTTCCTGATCCGAGTGGCAGCTTGACGCCCGTCGGTGGTCGGGCTAATCCACCTCGCTCGCCAAGTTTGGCTCTTGCAAACGAGATTACAAGGGCGAGGCGTCGAGACAACCGTTTCTTTACCCGACTTGTTCCAGGCTGTCACCAGTTCTGGCACGCGGTTGCCAGCAGTATACGTTGCCGCCCAGCCCCGACAAACTTGCCGTCCCGTCGCCACGATCGTACCAGGATGAAACGCGCTTCAGCCGGAGAATCACGTGAATCTGATCTCATATTGCACTGCCGGCCTGCTCGGGATCGTCGAAGGATTGACCGAGTTCGTACCAGTGTCGTCCACGGGACATCTGATTTTGCTTGTTGACCTCCTAGGTTTTCGAGGTCCGGCAGGTCGTGTCTTCGAGATCGCGATCCAGTTCGGCGCTATTCTCGCCATCATCTGTCTTTATCGTCATCGCTTCCTAAGCATTATCTCAGGTTTGGCTAATGACCCGGAGTTGCAACGGTTCGCGGCCAATCTACTCCTCGGATTCCTGCCAGCTATGGTAATCGGAGTGATCGCGCACGGTTTTATAAAGTCCGTGCTGTTCTCGCCTTGGGTCGTCTCGACTATGTTGATCGTTGGCGGATTCGCGATACTCGCTATTGAGCGCTGGCATTCCGAGCCGCAAGTGAATCAGGTGGATGCGATAAGGCCGGGTTTGGCGCTCAAGATCGGACTGTGTCAGTCCATCGCGATGGTGCCGGGCGTATCGCGTTCCGGCGCCACTATCATGGGCGCCCTGCTACTGGGGGTCGGTCGAGCCCCAGCGACTGAATTCTCGTTTTTTTTGGCCGTTCCGACGATGCTCGCGGCAACCATCTATGACATCTTCAAAAACTGGTCGTTGCTGACCTTCGGTGATTTGCCATTAATCGCGACAGGCTTCTCAGCCGCCTTCTTGGCGGCTTTGATGGTCGTGAAAACCCTCATTGCCTTCGTGTCACGTAACGGCTTTGCTCCCTTCGCCTACTATCGCATCGTGTTAGGACTTGTGATGATCGCTATCCTAGCGTTCCGGTGATTTTCACTGCCTTGCCGAGCCTGAATCAGGAAGCTTATGGATCGGCCCGCCATAGGCGTCGTTATGGGAGCAGGCCTATTCATGCCATAGCCATACTGGCCACCCATATGCACCATCACAATATGCCTGTTGAAACTTTGGCAAACATGTCCGGAGCGGCAGCCCTTCGCAGACTTCGTCGTTCGCGCATTGTGGCGGCACGACATCTCCCTACTTCCGGGCTGGAAAGCAACAGGGACTAAGTTTGCACGCGTTGCCTACGCGATTGTACGTGATATATTCGACGGCAGGCTTGCGCTACATGCAGCCAGTCTCGTGTACACGACGATCCTTTCCTTGGTTCCGATTCTCGCCTTGTCTTTTTCGGTGCTGAAGGGATTCGATGTGCATTATCGCTTCGAGCCCTTACTGATGCAGGCACTCTCGCCTTTAGGCAGTCAAGCGCCGGTCATTGCCGATCGTTTGATGAGCTTCGTCGATAAAATGAACGTTGGCGTCCTGGGTGCGGTCGGACTAGCTCTTCTTTTCTACACCGCTGTATCCGTCGTGCAGAAGGTGGAGGCTGCATGCAACGAGATCTGGCATGTGCGGAGGGAACGTCCTCTCGCGCGCAAAATCACAGATTATCTAAGTATACTCTTGATCGGCCCCGTGCTGATGTTTTCGGCCCTTGGGATCACCGCTTCGGTGCTGTCTAGCCAGCCGATACAACACCTCTCATCAATCAGACCGCTCGGGGTCATGATCGATCTCACTGTCCGACTAGCGCCCATCCTCCTCATAACTGGCACGTTCACCTTTCTTTACAAATTCATTCCCAACACTCAAGTGCCGATCCGCTCGGCGCTCGTCGGCGGGTTTGTTGCGACACTCACGTGGTTTTTGGCAGGAATGGCCTTCGCCCACTTCGTGCAGGGGGCAACAAGCTATACGGCGATCTACTCTGCTTTGGCTGCGCTCATTTTATTCTTCATCTGGCTTGATGTAAGTTGGCTAATCCTTCTAGTTGGCGCGGCAGCCTCATTCTACCACGCTCACCCAGAATACATTCTGCTCGGGGCCGGCGAGGCGTCCCTGAGCAATTGGGATCGGGAACGTCTGGCGCTTGCCATCGGCTATACCATCAGCAAAGCTCTTTACGCAGGCGAGGGGCCGCTCACGGCTAGCGCTATCAGCAGACGCCTGAGCGTTCCCGAGTATGCGGCCAGACAGATGTTGGAGGCGTTCCTAAGGGCTAAATTGATATCCCGCACTGCAGACCAGCCCGCTCAGTGGGTGCCGAGGCAGCCTCTGGATGTCGTGCACGTGAAGACGCTCCTGGACGCAGCTCGTAAGCATGGAAACGGTCTGCGAATGCCGGTCGTGTTGAGTCCAGCAGATGAACTGGAGCGGGAAGTGGATCGCGCCATCGAAAAGGCCTTCCACGGATGGACACTAAAAGACCTGGCCCTTGGAAACGTCTGCAAGAATCAGGATCCCGCTTGCGACACAGTAGATATAAGCGCTCGATCTTGAAATATTTATTTGCGAGATGTTGTCCTATATGTTCGGCTGCAAGATCGCAATTCATAGTCGGGACCGCTTGTTGGGGTCGAGTGTCTTTAGCTTTAATGTTTTAAGAAAAAACTCAGATAGGCAGCCTCATCTTGAACGGGGAGAACCATGCCAAAGTCACCCTCTGCACCCCGCTGTGCCGCTATCGTTGGCCCGTACCTGTCGGGCAAGACGTCACTCCTCGAGAGCATACTTTTCTTGATGGGGGCGATTAGCCGAAGAGGTAGAGTACGCGATGGCAATACAGTCGGCGATGGTTCTCAAGAGGCCCGCGCACGGCAGATGTCGACTGAGATCAACATCGCAACCGCCGAGTATCTCGGTGAGACATGGACTTTCCTTGATTGCCCCGGTTTCATCGAGTTAGCCCAGGATGCGTATAACGCGCTTATGGTCGCAGATACCGCAGTCGTTGTCTGCGAACCGGAGCCGCAGAAAGCACTGACACTGGCGCCGTTGCTGCGGTTCCTGGACAATCGCGCCATTCCACATATCATCTTCATCAACAAAATGGATCTCCCGGGTAGCAGTGTACGTGCATCGTTAGAGGCTTTGCAGGCACTATCTAACCGACCTCTGGTGCTACGTGAGATACCGATTTACGAAGAGGACAAGATCAACGGGTTTGTTGACCTTGTAAGTGAACGCGCGTTCCGCTGGAGGGAGGGGCACCGATCGCAACTCATTCAGGTTCCCGAGGCGCTCGTTGGAGAAGAAAAAAGCGCTCGTATCAGCATGCTGGAGGCTATTGCCGATTTCGATGACAGCCTGCTGGAGATGTTGCTGGAAGATGTTGTTCCAACCCCGGATGAGATCTATGCGGGCCTATGCCGTGACTTGCAGCATGATCTTTTAGTACCAATCTTCTTCGGCTCAGCAGAGTGCATGCACGGCATTACCAGGTTGCTAAAAGTACTTCGGCATGAGGCTCCCGAGCCCTTGCAAACATTGGACAGGCTAGGTTTCTCGCCGAAGGAGCCCTGCGCTCGGGTATTCAAGACCTTGCATGCATCACATACGGGCAAGCTTTCGTTTGCCCGGGTGTGGCACGGTGAGCTTGTGGACGGATCGACTCTCGATGGCGAGCGAGTTAGCGGCGTCAATCGCGTACTAGGCCAGAAACTGGATAAGCGGGCGAATGTGGTTTTCGGCGAGGTCGCCGCGATCGGCCGTTTGGAAGCTGCACATACGGGCGCGTTGTTGTGTCCAACGGGTAAATCGGGGGGCGATGAGTGGCTGGAGCCGCTTAAATCCATGTTTTCACTGGCAGTGCATGTGCGCGAACGGATCGATGAGGTCAAGCTTTCTGGCGCGCTCGCGCGGTTGGTCGACGAGGACCCTTCGCTCTCTTACGGTCACGACGAGGATACAGGAGAGTTCCTTTTATGGGGCCAGGGCGAGATGCACATCTCGATCGCGCTCGATCGCCTGCGTAATCGGTTCAACATTCAAGTGACTGGGCAACGCCCCCAAGTACCATATAAAGAGACTATCCGGGGATCAGTAAATCAGCATGCTCGGCATAAAAAGCAGTCTGGCGGGCACGGCGAATTCGGCGACATCGACGTCGAGATCAAGCCGCTGCCTCGTGGAAGCGGTTTTCATTTTTCGGACAAGATCACTGGGGGTGCTGTACCGAAGCAGTACATTCCGGCTGTGGAGGCCGGAGTAAGAGAATACCTGGCGCGCGGGCCTCTTACTTTTCCGGTGGTCGATATCGCAGTTACTCTGTTAGATGGGCAGTACCATGCTGTCGACTCCTCCGATATGGCTTTCCGCAAGGCTGCTCATTTGGCAATGCGCGAGGGTATGCCCAAGTGCAGCCCAGTCCTGCTCGAACCTATCTTTCATGTCACACTGGCAGCTCCTAGCGAGTTCACCTCGCGCATTCAACGCCTGATTAGCGGCCGCCGCGGGCAGATACTAGGCTTCGAACCCAAGATCGAGTGGAAAGGCTGGGACGAAATTTCAGCCCTCCTGCCTCAGGCTGAGATGCATGGGCTGATCATTGAGATTCGCTCTGCAACTCTCGGTATAGGCACCTTCGAGTGCCGTTTTGATCACTTACAGGAACTCTCCGGTAAGCTTGCTGACGAGGTAGTGTCTCAACGGTCACATACAGGCCCAGGACTCCTTCAGAAAAGATCATGAACCCTAATCAGAACTCTCAATCGGCCTTGCTGTCCATTTTCGGCCCCAGCATAGGTGTTCAGTCCCGGCATTTGATGGATTGGATTGAGGGTGAACCGTTTGGGTTCAGTTGTCCAGATTTTGCAGACGAACTCGTACGGCGTGAGACCCTTGAGGGTCTTCAACCGTCTGCCGAAATTGTAGGCTGAGATGAAGTCATCGAGGTGTTGTCGGAACTGATCGTGGCTATCGTAGTGATAGCGTCGGACGGTGGCGTCCTTGATGGTGCGGTTCATTCGTTCAACTTGCCCGTTCGTCCAGGGATGATTGATTTTGGTGAAGCGATGCTCGATGCCATTTTCCCGGCACCGCATAGCGAACATGTGAGTAATGAAACGAGCAGTCGGACCTTCGGCGTAGCGCGGTGGGAAATCGGGAATTGGATGCCGTTGTCGGTGAGAACCGTGTGGATCTTGTAGGGAACCGCCGCGATGAGCGCGACGAGGAAGGTTGCAGCCGTGGCACGGTTGGCCTTCTTCGAGCAGTTGCACAAAGGCGAATTTGCTGGTCCGATCGATGGCCACGAAGAGATAGAGCTTACCCTCGGCTGTCTGCACCTCGGCGATGTCGATATGGAAGTAGCCGATTGGGTAGCGCTTGAACTTCTTCTTCGCCGGCTTGTCGCCTTCGACATCCGGTAGCCGCCCGATGCCGTGACGTTGCAGACAACGATGCAGTGAAGAGCGTGTCACGCGCGGGATCGTCGGCTGGAGGGCATACAGGCAGTCGTCCAGTGGCAGCAGTGTATGCTTCCGGAAGGCGACGATGATCGCTTCCTCCTCGATCGACAGCACTGTCGATTTTGGCTCTTTGGGCCCAGTCGGCAAATCAGCGACTGAAGTCCGTTTCTTCCACTTGGCGACTGTCTTCTGATTGATGCCGTAACGCTTCGAAAGCGCCCTCAGGCTCGCTTGACTATTTTGTATTGCTCGACGGATCGCCTCTGTCGTTCTGGCGCTGCCGTGTAGAACCTGGCCCATAGTGCCTCCTTCCATTCAGTGGAAGATTGCACCATCAAAACCCGGGATCAAACACCTAGTTCGCTGCGGGCTCTTGCTCGATTGCCGACTTCACTGCGTGAATAAGCTGGCTGCGCCAGCATCGCCGGGCTATTTGCGCTGCCACGTGTTCTGCCAATATGAGCGATGACACGATGTTTTGGTGCTGACAAATGAAGTTTGCCGGGCGGCTGGTACTGTTTCTCTGCTTGCGATCGCCGGCCTAAGTGGACGCGTAGAGGCATCGACACTCCGCGCCGAAGAAATTAAGTTCATAAGGATCGGCAGGGGCCGAGGAACCTACTTGGTTGGAGGATCCATCGCCGGCGTGATCTCAGGTCCCCCCGGGTCGATGCGTGCAACTTGGGCGGTAGCTGCGGCGTGCCGGGTGAGAACGGCGGTGGAAAAGTCTGCCACGGTAGCGGCGGGATAGTCCCGCTGTCGGCGGAGTAAAACTCTGCCACTTTTGCCCTTTCTGGCGGCAGGGAGGGCGGGGGCATTTTCACCGTGGAACTGTATCTGAAGGTTCGTCTCGCCATTCGGGACGGGATGAGCGCACGCGAGGCGGCACGTCACTTCGGGGTTTCGCGCGAGAGCGTGAAGAAGATGCTGAGTTTTTCGGTTCCGCCGGGGTATCGGCGGATGGCGCCGATCAAGCGGCCGAAGCTGGACGGGTTCACCGAGATTATCGACCAGTGGCTGGGTGATGATGTTGGCCGGCCCCGCAAGCAGCGCCACACGGCCAAGCGGGTTTTTGACCGGCTGCGGGACGAGCACGGGTTCACCGGCGGCTACACGATCGTCAAGGATTACGTGCGCGATCAGCAGCGCCGGCGGCGGGAGATGTTTGTCCCGTTGCACCACGCACCGGGCCACGCCCAGGCTGATTTTGGCGAAGCGCTGGTTGTGATCGGCGGGATCGAGCAGAAAGCGCACTTCTTCGCGCTCGATCTGCCGCATAGCGATGCGAGTTACATTCGGGCCTATCCAGCGGCAACCGCCGAGGCTTGGGTCGACGGCCACGTTCATGCTTTCGCTTTCTTCGGCCGGGTGCCGCGGTCGGTGCTCTACGACAACGACAGATGCCTGGTGGTGCGCATCCTGGCGGATGGCACACGCAAACGCGCCCGCCTCTTCAGCGGGTTCTTGTCGCATTACGTGATCCAAGACCGCTATGGCCGTCCTGGTAAAGGCAACGACAAGGGCAGCGTCGAGGGTCTGGTCGGCTGGGCCCGGCGCAACTTCATGGTGCCGCTGCCGCGTTTTGCGTCCTGGGACGATTTCAACGACTGGCTGGAGGAGCAATGCCGCAAGCGTCACGCGGACATCCTGCGGGGCCATACCGAGACGATCGGACAGCGGCTCCAGCGGGATCCGCAGGCGATGGCGGAGCTGCCGCCTGCCCCCTTCGATGCCTGCGAACAGGCGACAGGACAGGTGAGTTCACAGTCGCTGGTCCGCTACCAGACCAACGATTATTCGGTGCCCGTCGCCTATGGCCATCGCGATGTCTGGGTACGGGGCTATGTCGATCAGGTCGTGATCGGCTGCGGCGGGGAGGTCATCGCCCGCCATCCCCGGTGCTATGACCGCGAGGACATGGTCTTCGACCCGGTCCATTACCTGCCCCTGCTGGAGCAGAAGATCGGCGCGCTGGATCAGGCGGCGCCGCTGGCCGAATGGGACCTGCCCGCGGAGTTCCAGACCCTGCGGCGCCTGATGGAAGCGCGGATGATCAAGGCCGGCCGCCGGGAGTACGTTCAGGTTCTGCGGCTGCTGGAGGGCTTCGGGATGGAAGACCTCCATGTCGCGGTCAAAAACGCGCTGCGCATGGGCGCGGTAGGTTTTGACGCTATCAAGCACCTCGTTCTGTGCCAAGTGGAGAAGCGCCCGCCGAAGCTTGACCTTAACGTCTATCCCTATCTGCCGCGCGCCACTGTCGGCAAGACCTCGGCCGCCAGTTACCTGTGCCTGGTGTCGGGGAATGCCGCATGAACGAGGCCCCCAAACTCCTTCTGGCTCATCACCTCAAGACGCTGAAGCTCCCGACCGTGCTGCGGGAATACGACAAGGTGGCCCAGCAGTGCGCCGCCGAGGGGCTGGACCATGTTCAGTTCCTTGCCCGACTGGTGGAACTGGAGCTGATCGACCGCGAACGGCGGATGATCGAGCGCCGGATCAAGGCCGCCAAGTTCCCCGCGGTCAAAAGTCTGGACAGCTTCGACTTCAAGGCGATCCCCAGCCTCAACAAGATGCAGGTGCTGGAACTGGCCCGCTGCGAATGGATCGAGCGGCGGGAAAACGTCATCGCCCTCGGGCCGAGTGGCACGGGCAAAACCCATGTTGCCCTGGGCCTGGGGCTTGCCGCCTGTCAGAAGGGCCTCGCCGTCGGCTTCACGACCGCCGCCGCCTTGGTCCATGAGTTGATGGAGGCCCGAGACGAGCGGCGGCTGTTGCGCCTGCAAAAGCAACTGGTCAGCCACAAGCTGCTGATCATCGACGAACTGGGCTTCGTGCCGCTCAGCAAAACCGGCGCCGAGTTGCTGTTTGAGCTGATCTCACAACGCTATGAACGCGGCGCCACGCTGATCACCAGCAATCTGCCCTTCGACGAGTGGACCGAGACCTTCGGTTCCGAGCGCCTCACCGGCGCGCTGCTCGACAGGCTGACACATCACGTCAGCATCCTCGAAATGAACGGCGACAGCTATCGCCTCGGCCAGAGCCGTGCCCGCAAGGCCCGGGTCGCGGCAAACGCCCAACCATAAAAACTGGCCCTCGCCAAAGCGCCCTGGCGCGCGCCAGCGACATGGTGAGCGCCAGCGACATGGTGAGCGCCAGCGACATGGTGAGCGCCAGCGACATGGTGAGCGCCAGCGACATGGTGAGCGCCAGCGACATGGTGAGCGCCAGCGACATGGTGAGCGCCAGCGACATGGTGAGCGCCAGCGACATGGTGAGCGCCAGCGACATGGTGAGCGCGCGTGCCAGGGCGTTCACCCAATCCCGACCGTCAGAAACGTACCGCTATGCCGGCGAGATCCGCGCCCAAACGGCGAACAACCGCATTCCCCGTTGCTGGCGGCCGCGACGTGACGATCGTCTGTCTGGAGAGTTGCCGCGTCGTCCCGCTGCGGTAAGGGTGCCGTCGTGCTCGCGGCCGTCCAGGACGCTGCGCGCCGCTACGCGGTGCCCTTCGGGCCTCCTTGACCGCCGCCGCGCGCGACGGCTGTGGAGACCGCGGGTCGGGACGAAGAAGCGGTTCGCGCAGGCCGAACAAAGAAGCGATCCTCGGATAAAAAGATGCGCTGACTTGGCCAACTCTTGCGCCGCCATCTGGACTGGTTTGTCGCCGCCGTTGACAGCCGGGTTCGTGACGCAGGGAGGGCGTAGCCCGACCGGAGTGACGAACCCGGCTTCGGCGCGATCCCTCGAAAGGAACGCGCCGTCTGGTGATCGCGGCTGACCGGCTATGCGGGTGATTCTTCTCGCCAAAGAGGAATCACTCCTTGCCCGGCCGACACGCAACCGATCACCAGATGAGGCTGTACATGAAGTTCCGTCAGGCCGATACGCCGCCCGTCGCGGCGGCGAAGGCGTCGTTCAGCACATCCACCGCCTATCGCTTCGAGAAGGATCCCCGACTACCGTCGCAGAAGAAGGAGAGGCGCGGACGGCGGCGGCCGGACCCGCTGGCCGATATCTTCGAGGCGGAGGTCGTGCCGATGTTGAAGGCCGCTCCCGGCCTTCGGTCCATCGCCATTTTCGAAGAGATGCTCAGACGCCATCCCGAACTCGGGGTTGGGATCCGGCGGACCCTGGAGCGGCGAATCCGCGCCTGGCGCGCCATCCATGGGGAAGAGCAGGAGGTCATCTTCCGGCAGGTCCACGAGCCCGGCCGGACCGGATTGTCGGACTTCACCGACATGGGCGACGTCGGCATCACGGTCGCGAGGGCGCCGCTCGATCACCGGCTCTATCACTTCCGGCTCGCCTATTCCGGCTTCGAGCACGCCCATGTCGTGCTCGGCGGCGAGAGCTTCGTCGCCTTGGCGGAGGGGATGCAGAACGCCCTGTGGTCGCTCGGCGGCGCGCCTCGGGAACATCGAACCGACAGCCTTTCGGCCGCCTTCCGCAATCTCGACCTGGAGGCCCAGAAGGATCTGACCGCCCGATATGAGGACCTGTGTGGCCATTATCGGATGACGCCAACCCGCAACAATGGCGGGCTCGCCCATGAGAACGGCTCCATCGAAGGACCGCACGGTCATCTCAAGCGCGCGATCGAAGACGCGCTGCTGATGCGGGGGACGTCCGACTTCGATGATCTCGCCGCCTATCGCCGCTTCATCGACGAGATTGTCGGGCGCCGGAATGCGCGCAAGGCCAAGCGCATCGATATCGAGCGCGCCAAACTCCAGGAGCTTCCGGATCGGCGGACCTCCGACTACGAGCAGGTGACGGTTCGCGTCACCTCCTCAGGCGGCTTCACGCTGCGCAAGGTCTTCTACACGGTCCCCTCGCGCCTGATCGGGCATCGGTTGCGCGTGCGCCTGTATGACGACCGGCTCGACGTGTTCATCGGCGGCACCCACCTGATGACGCTGCCCCGCGGGCGGGCACATGCCAGCGGCAAGCACGACCAGGTCGTCAACTATCGGCATGTGATCCACTCGCTCCGCCGCAAGCCGATGGCGCTCCTCAACCTCGTCTATCGGGATCAGCTCTTCCCCCGCCAAGCCTATCGACGAACCTTCGACGCACTCCTGCAGCGGCTGCCCGAAAAGCAGGCCTGCCGCATCATGGTCGACCTGCTCGCCCTGGCCCACGACCGCGGCTGCGAGGCCGAACTCGCCGATCTTCTCGCCGCCGATCTGGAGGCCGGGCGGCTGCCCGACATGACCGCCGTCCGCGCCCACTTCGCGCCCGATCCGGCGCGCGTGCCGCACGTGGTCGTCCACCTCGTCCCGCTCAACGCCTACGAGGACCTCCTCGGCTCCGGCCACAGGGGAGCGGCGGCATGAAGACCACCCAGGCCGTCGATAGCGCGCGCATCAGCCTCCTGCTCAACGAGTTGCGCCTGCCCGCCATCAAGCTGGTGTGGTCGCAGGTCGCCGAACAGGCGGACAAGGAAGGATGGCCCGCCGCACGCTTCCTCGCCGCCATCGCCGAACACGAACTCGCCGAACGGGGCCGCCGGCGGATCGAACGCCATCTCGCCGAGGCGCGCCTGCCGCCCGGAAAGACCCTCGACACCTTCGACTTCGAGACCGTGCCGATGCTCTCCAAGGCGCAGGTCATGGCCATCACCGCCGGCGACAGCTGGTTGGCCAAGGGCGCCAACTTGCTCCTGTTCGGCCCACCCGGCGGCGGAAAAAGCCACCTGGCCGCAGCCATCGGCCTCGCCCTGATCGACAACGGAGCGCGGGTCCTGTTCACCCGGACCACCGACCTCGTCCAGAAGCTGCAGGTCGCCCGCCGCGAACTCGCCCTCGAGGCCGCCATCAACCGGCTCGACCGCTTCCACCTCCTGATCCTCGACGACCTCGCCTACGTCAGCAAGGACCAGGCCGAGACCAGCGTGCTGTTCGAGCTCATCAGCGCCCGCTACGAACGCCGCTCCATCCTCATCACCGCAAACCAGCCGTTCGGTGAGTGGGGCAAGATCTTTCCCGACCCAGCCATGACCCTGGCCGTGGTCGACCGGCTCGTCCACCACGCGACCATCTTCGAGATGAACGTCGAGAGCTACCGACGGCGAACCGCCCTGGAAAGAAAACGCGGCCCGGGACGACCGCCATCGCGCGCAACACCCAACACCGTCGACTGACTGACGCGCCGCGACAATCAACCACGAAATACACC
>CAWAYT010000021.1:0-147429 GCA_963786265.1 uncultured Alphaproteobacteria bacterium | reverse complement strand
CAGACTTCCAGTACAGCTCGCGCGGCCCGCTGCCCAACCAAGGTCGAATTTAAACCCGTTCTTCGAGGGGTCCGAGCGGCCAACCCACCGCCGCGCCGACAAACAAAACCCGGCCACCCTCAGACTTCCAGTACAGCTCGCGCGGGCCGCTGCCCAACCAAGGTCAGAATTTGAACCCGTTCTTCGAGGGGTCCTCCAAACCCGCGTCAGCAACAACACGCCGTGGGCGTGACCGTGGCCGGGTTCCGATCCAGGAACGCCGGCCGCAGCCGTCGTCGCCGTTTTGGCCAATACCGCGAGAGGCATTTCCGCGAGTGGTTATCGCCGACATCAACTGGAGTTATGGGCGTGGATGGCCCTGTGGCCGCATCTGGAGTGTCATCGCCATCCTCTATACCTGGGTCTCCTCTCTCGCCGGAGATCCCGACGTGGATTTCATCCAGCCGATCGCCTCACGGTCGCGGGCGACTGTTGTAGGGTCGAGGTACAACTTTTCTTGCTCATTGTTCGCCTTCGATCAGGCAACAGAGCGAATAATGTTTTGCGCATGCACGCTCCGCGCCAACGCAAATTGCTGCAAGTAACGATCGACCATGTTTTCTATCGAGAACTCCCTGCGAAGCGCCGGCGCAAATTCGCGCGCTCGTTGCCGGATCTGATCGCCATCAGTCATCATCGTCAGCATGGCCGAAGCCAAGGCTCGAACGAAGGCATCATGATTACTGGTGAAGACGGCCTTAAAAGCCGTCGAGTGAAGATCTGACGAGATCGGGCACAATCGGATGCACGAGCACGATGCCTGCACCTGCTTGCTGGAGATCCCTGGCACCACCTACATCGGAAGCGATAATAGGTATGCCCAGCATGGCGGCCTCGGTCATTGACAAACTCCAACCTTCGACGAGCGAAGGCAAAACGAATACGTCTGCCGACGCAACTAAATTGATGACATCGCTCCGCGCGAGGCCACCGATTACTTTAACTCTCCCTTGACTCTGTTGCGCCGCTTGCTCTATCTTGGCGAAGTATCCCTCCTCAAGAGGCGGGCCGACCATTATCAGTTCCGCATCGTGATGCTGACGTGTTAATACTGAAAATGCTCGCAGGAGAACGTCCTGCATTTTTAGACGAGTAAAAGAGGCAACGTTTATGAATTGAATTCTCGGATTTGATATTTCTCGATCTAGTACCTGAGGGGCTATATCTACTCCATTTGGTAGCACGACGAGCCGTGCAGACTGTACGCCAAATACTTGGTGCGCATAGGCTGCAACCTCACGCGAAACGGCAATCACAAGGTCAGCGCACGGCAGCATTTGCCGCCAGTGCTTACGTTGCTCATCATTAAACCAGATATACGAGTTGTGAAGCGTGTACAGAGTGGGCACGCGCTTCAGCGGACCTTCCAGGCCCCAGGATGTATGGTGCAGGTTGACGATATCCACTCCCTCTTGCGAAAGGAACTTTGCCATTGCAAGCCCGTCACCATGGAAGCTCACCGGTTGCGTTATAGTCCCACCAGTCGCTAGCATAACAAGCGACTCGGGAAGCTGCTCTTGGGCAAGGCCGATCGTTGCTCTCACTGACCTGCGGGCAAGGCCGGAAGCGAGATCCAAAACGACATTCTCGAGGCCTCCCTTGCCCCAGCGATCGAGCAGAAGTAGTACATGCTGCGGCGTACATGCGGGATGGAGCGAAGGTAAGGGCTTAGATTTTATGCTTGGGCCTTCTGCTTGGCGCCGTTCGGAAAAGCGTAGAGCAGCACAGTGCGCAATTGCCGGCGCAAGAGCATCCGCCTGACCAAATAGCAGTCGACACGAGGGCTGCAATCCAAGGCTCTTCAACCAAGAAAAGATAAGCTCATCAGTCGTAACAATTACGTCGAACTCGCTCAATAGCGATGAATTCCACCTTTTTCAGGTCAACGTCGATGATGCATACCCTCGAGCATATCCACGTGGCCACGTCGCCGCTCGCTCTACCACTCACAAATTCCGAATAGGCTACCAGTTTGGTCTCGACAACCTCGGCACGATACTGCTCAGGATTGCGCCAGAATGGCGGCGCGATTGTTGCCAACTTATCTTGGATAAGCAACTCCTGGCGCCTGCATTTGTCCTGGGCCAGGAGTCGTCCAATATTGGTGAAGAGGTCGAGCTCTTTTGCTTTCGCGTTCAGAGTATCATTGTGTATGCGATATCTATAGAGACACTTACCGACATGCACAAAGCTGGTTACCAAGTTCGCACGCAGCCAGAAATCGTAGTCTTCGCCGCCAAATGTTGCCTCGTTATAGGCACCAACAACTGCAGCAACATCAGCCAGGTACATGAAACTCGGGCCGATAAAGTTGTCCTCTGACTGGTGAAGATTTGCCAGAGTTGCTTCTGATGGAAGGCGAATTAATGCCGATCCGTCGGGGCGATTCTGTGGCCGGAACGCGGGGTCTGTAAGTGGCTCGCCGCAATCGTTGATTGCCTCGTAGTCTGAATAGGCGAGCCCGGCAGTAGGGTTGTCTTTTAGTGCCCCCACTAGTTCCTCAAACTGGGTGGGAAGACTAACATTGTCCGCTGATGTCCATGTCAAATAGGAGCCTCTAGCATGTCGAAATCCGCTATTTAGTGCTGCTGGTAGCTTCTGGTTGGATTGCCGAAAGACACGAATGCGTGGATCGGCCATGAAAGGTGCGATTGCATCATCGAACGTGTCCTTGGAGCCGTCGTCGATCACAATAAGCTCCCAATCGGACCAAGTCTGACTCTGAATACTGCGAATAGCCTCTGGCAACTGTTTGGCGTGATTGTGGACGGGCAAGATAACGCTAATGAGGCCAGGCGTCGAGCAAGTTGCTTGCGGCTTGGTATACAGAGTAGTACAAGTGGTATTAGGATGTAGGGGAACAACCTCGATTATCGGCTCCACAATGGTCGGCGGGCGCTTTGCTGTTACATCTACTATTTGCGTGCCTCGCTCATCTGCGATTGGCTGATTGTTCAGTTCCGAAGCCGAACCGCGTTTACGCTGTTTGCGCAAGCGCATCTCCAATTGGACCAATGGCTTTAGAGCCCGCCAAGTGATGGCTTTACGCTGTTTCTTGCGCTTTTGCTTTTGGCGGCTCCATGCTGCTCGATACTCGTTCGATTGCACTAGCACATCGTGCATTCGTGTCAGCGCGGCCTCCTTATCGTCGAGTGTCGCCCGCCTCGCGGCGATGGCGGCGTCCCTCTCCGCCGCAATTCCGGCCAGCGCATCATGCATCGTCGCGAGCGCGGCCTCCTTATCGTCGAGTGTCGCCCGCCTCGCGGCGATGGCGGCGTCCCTCTCCGCGGCAATTCCGGCCAGCGCATCATGCATCGTCGCGAGCGCGGCCTCCTTATCGTCGAGTGTCGCCCGCCTCGCGGCGATGGCGGCGTCCCTGTCCGCGGCAATTCCGGCCAGCGCATCATGCATCGTCGCGAGCGCGGCCTCCTTATCGTCGAGTGTCGCCCGCCTCGCGGCGATGGCGGCGTCCCTCTCCGCGGCAATTCCGGCCAGCGCATCATGCATCGTCGCGAGCGCGGCCTCCTTATCGTCGAGTGTCGCCCGCCTCGCGGCGATGGCGGTGTCCCTGTCGGCAGCGATCTCGGCAAGCGCATCGTGCATTGTGGCAAGCGCAGCCTCCTTGTCGTCAAGTGTCGCATTTCCTTCAAGCGATGCCGCCCTGTCACCACTAACTAATCCCTCAGATATGGCTCGGCCGGCGTAGTCATGGCGCAGTCTAACCCCGTTGCTGAGAATGTCGGCCAGGATCAACCGTGACTGAAATATCGTGTCCGGAGTCGCGTATACCAATAGTATTTGTTGCCCGACCCAATACATGCTAAATCTATTCTGTATTTCACAGATATTGTGATATACAAGATGCCATTCATCAGTCGGGCTTATGGGAATGTTCATTTCATCAAATGTAACCGCATGCTCTAGATGACGAGGAAACTCTCTGTATGGGACGAGTATGACAACGAACCTGTTCGCATATTTACTTATATTTTGAAACACGCTCCACGGGCTTGCGAAATGTTCTAGAGTGTTGGAGGAAAATACAATATCATAATACCGGTTGAGATCTTCATTGAGGAAGTCGTCTGATCGAAAAGAGCAATGTGGATAATACGAGCTCGCCTTACGAATTGCCGCATCAGAAAAATCTACGCCGGTAACAGCCGACTCTGAAAAAGTTTGACTGAAAAGATCCGTGCCATCTCCCAGGGCGCAGCCCCAGTCACAAATAGACAACCGCTCACGCCGAATCGACACAGCCAACCATGTCGGCAATAACGTGATTGCCAGCTGGCAAAAAAATCTGGTCTGTTGTCGACCAAGATTAGGTTCCCAATCGCTAGCAAAGCGCGTATTCCAATAGCTTCGACTGTTGACTATGCTTTCCTCATTCATCTTGATGTCCCTATTTTCTTATCAATGAGACGTTACCGGCAGCAGCTTTTTCTCGCCGATCAGAAGGACCCATGCTAACATGCGGTTTCCATAATAATCAGCTAAGGTGCCACCAGACTGCATCTGTTGTGATGCCAGACCGAAATAGCGTCTTGAACATCACTGAATTAAAGTGACTCAAATATGCGGGCACGTGATCGCCAATCGGCCTCAGCGGCTGCCTTGCGGCATTCCGCGGAAAAACGAGGACTAAAGTTCGCTTCAGCGAGCGCCTGCTCGCACGCTTCTAGGAAACCGTTCGGGCTTTCAAAGGGGAAGACGCAAGGAGCGTCTAGACATTCGACGAGGTCCGCAGACGCGACCACCGGTTTGCCCAAGGCAAGGTACTCAAAAAGCTTGAGAGGTGATGTCGCTCGCGCGATTGCGCCTGGAGCAAACGGAATCATGGCCACATCGAACCAGCGGCCGTATTGTGGGATTAAGCGATAGTCGACTTGTGGAATCCGAAGTATGTTCTCGCTCATAGGTAAATTGTCAATGCTACTCTGATATGGTGGCCCTATGAATATGAACAGCCAGTCCCGCCGTCGCGCAGCGACCTCGCAGATGAGGTCATACCAAAGCCACGGAGCGATTGCACCAAAGTATCCGATCAATACTCGACCAGAATCGACGTGTAGGGCCAGTTCCGGCGGTGGGCACAGATCTATTTGCCGTGAGAGCTCATAGAAGACAGAGTCTACACCGTTTGGCACATACACGGCGCGTTTGGGAGCAACTTTTTCGGTGAGTTCATGGCAAAGCACCTTCGCGGACGCCATAGCAACGTCAATTACAGCACTTGAAATTCCTGCAAAAAGCTGGCGGGACGATTGGGTGCGCGTGCCTGTTATCAGCTCGTCAATACAATCTATGTAGTCATAGATGACAACATTGTTTCGGCGACGCCAAGTACATATGTCCAGAATATTAGTACGCCATGATGTTGATGAGATGTAAATATAGTTGTCTTCGACATCGCGTAGCATGTCAATGTCGCTTGTAACATATAGCTGCGGCGCAATGTTCGCATAACCAATCTTGTCTTTATTGCTAGCCGTAAAGTAGACCACTGTGTGCCCAAGTGCTGACAATGCGCGGGCAAAGTGGTGGCACCGTTGTATCAAATCGGCATGCCATCTAATGTTCGGAGCAAAAATAAACAGGCGATGCGGCTGTGAGTAGAACTTGCAGAATACTTCTTCGTAGAACGAAGACCGACTTCGCCAACATCGGAGCGGCGCAGTGTCCGCTATTATACCAGCCTGCCTTAATAAGGCCAGGGACGATACTTGCCAGTGCATCCGCTCAGATGCTGTGTCCTCCTTATCGAAGCATGGTAGCTTTAGCCTCAGCATCCTCAACATACCTCTCGCGGCTCGGCGTGTTTTATGCACAAACGTGCAGGTAGGCAATATCTCATGGCCACGCAATGTAGGAATGAGCGGTGCTGGGCGAAAATCCGGCGTCCTTAATCTGACCACTCGCCTTTGCCAGGAAAACGCACTTGCGCGGGTGGCGGTCGGGATATTCTATAAAAGCGGCTCAAGCATGGGGGAGCGGCGCGATACAGGGTTGGCGACGCTGTTTGACGATCGGAAGATGGGGGACAGCCGATGATAAGCGTTCATGCACCGGCCCGTCGTCCGAGAGGCGTGACTCTGGGTTTGGTATAAAAGGGTGAAGGCCATGATCAAAAAGCCAGTAATTTCATCATCTAAAGCCTCACCGCTGTCGTACATCGCTTTGAAAGGTGGGAACGAGCCATTCTTAAGTTTACCAGCTCCAGCGGAGTTGGATTTGCATGCTCTAACCACTAAAGCGATCGACTTCGGCATCTACGATGATGCCGCAACCGCCGCGCGATGCGATACCTATAGGCTTCCTGATACTAAGGATCGGGAGAATTATTATGGCAATGACCACATCGCTTACTGGTTAAGCGGCTTGAAAGATTTTTTGGCGCTCCAACGAACGGCAGCCAGCTACAGGCTCAATTTTGACACATGTCGGTACTTTGAACTTGGTTGTGCTTCTGGCCGTGTTTTGCGGCACGTAGCATGTCAGAGCCAAGCAGAAGTCTGGTGTTCCGACATCAACCTGAGACACCTTGAGTGGATTCGACTGTTCTTGCCAGATAAAATAAAGCTCAGCCAGAATACTGTACTACCACAATTACCCATAACGGACAATTACTTTGACCTCATTACGGCGTTCTCGGTGTTTACGCATATCGATGATTTTGAATTTGCTTGGCTTCAAGAGATTCGCCGTATCCTCAAAATCGGGGGGCTCGCATATTTGACATTCCAATCTGACACTGTTTGGGAGACGTACAAGCATGGATGGATAAAGGATACGATTATGCCGCTCAAGGATAAAATCGCTGATTACCGCATAGATGACGGTTTTTTCGATGGTCATCTTCCGGCTGAAAAGACAGTCTTCTGGTGGCCTTTGGAAAACGCCTACAACTGCACGGTTTTCCATCATACCAACTATATTAGGAAGGAATGGGGTCGTTTTTTCGAAATCGTCGAGATCATACCTTTTAGGCACATTTTTCAGGACGTGGTGTTGTTGAGGCGCCCGAATTAACACGGCCAATTCAGCCCCTCTGTAGGTTCAGAGCCTGACCCAAAAGGACACTTCGAAAAACTGGTAGCGCCGTCGAGGCTGGGCAGATTTACTGGTCCTGCGACGGCGGGAGGCGGTGATGACGGGGCAACCTGGGTTCTTCGATGCGGACGAGCGAGCGACTGAAGGCGTTGTCGGCGGCGGGTGATCCGCTGGAACGGCTGGCGGCGGTGGTGGATTTCGAGCTGTTCCGGCCAGAGCTGGAAGCGGCGCTGGCCCGCTCGGACCGGGCGAAGGGCGGTCGGCCGCCGTACGACGCGGTGTTGATGTTCAAGGTGCTGGTGCTGCAGACGCTGCACACGCTCTCCGACGACGCCGACCGAGTACCAGCTGAAGGACCGGCTGTCGTTCATGCGCTTCTGTCGGGCTGGCGCTGCACGACCCGGTGCCGGACGCGAAGACGATCTGGCTCTTTCGCGAGCAGCTGACCCGCGCCGGGCGCGATCGAGCGGCTGTTCGATCGGTTCGACGCCATCCTGCGCGAGCGCGGCTACCTGGCGATCGGCGGGCAGATCGTCGACGCCACGGTCATCGAAGCGCGCCGGCCGCCGCTGAACCGCACCGAGAAAGAAACGATCAAGGGCGGCGGCGTGCCCGCGGACTGGACGAAGGCGCGCACCCGGCAGATCGACCGCGATGGCCGCTGGACGCTGAAGCGCGGCCGGAAACGCCAGGCGCCGCCGGATGCGTCCGGGCCGAGGCGGCAGGCGACGGCGGAGCTTCTGCTGCCGGAAGGACGAGGACTTTCAACGCTGGCTCAGCACGAGGGACGAGTGATCTCCGCCCGCCCGCCATGCTCTGCCGGCCGCCAGATGTGCGGGTCCTTTCCGGCGGCCGGGCAACGAGGGGGGGGAAGGGCGCGGCACCGCGCTAGCGACAGACTCAGTTTTTCGCTTAACAGGCTAGTCCAAATGTCACAAACGCAGGTTGTCACGAAGGCCGCCTTCAGCCGTCATCTGGGCGTTAGTCGCGCCCGCGTCTCGCAGTACATCTCGATGGGCCTGCCCTGCCGCCCCGACGGTCGCTTGGACCTTCGTGCGGCGCTTGCCTGGGTGCGCGCGAACGTCATGTCACCGTCGTCAATCGGCACCGAAGACATGTCGTGGGAGGAGCTGGAGCGCCTCCTCGATGCTTAGCGAGGCAACTCGGGAAATTCCCAGTTCTGGACCGTCAGCCCCTCGCTGCCTTTATCCGCAACCGGATCGCCGGCGATGACGAGTTGCGCGAGCTGCTGAACGAGGCGCGCCGGCGAGCCCTGATACATAACCTGGCCTTGCCTTTCCGTATGGGATTTTGGCCCAAAAGAGAACTTAGTGCACCCCTTAGAGGGCAGGTCCCGAGCCGATGCCCTGCCGCTGCGCTCGCGACACCGCATTACAAATCGGGCAGAGAGATGCCGCGCGTCCCGATGGTTCCTGATGCGACTGGCCGACTCGCTCCTCCTCCACCGTTTCCGCAAGACCCTTCATGCGGCGTATGAGCGTAGCAATATCCGCCGGCGGGCGATAGCTTCGGCCGTATAGAGGCCGTGTTTGAGGGCATTTTTGTTTCCGATTGGTGCGCCCGGAGATGTCCCACCGTGCATCCGGCATCGGCCGTTCGGCATCGCCGGCGACCGGCACGGCGTCCCTTTCCTGGTCCGGGCTCGACATCGCGGGCTCTGGTGCATGGGCGATTTGCGTTGCATGGGGTTGTTCCTCCGAATGCGCTCGATCCCCACCCCCCGGTGTTCCAGTTCCACCATGCCGACCACCGCCTGCCCGCCGGCATGGACGTGGACGTGTTCGACAGTCACCTTCTGCTGGCCCTTACCGCGATGGCGGTTGAGCGCTTCGAGAAGGGTCGCATAGGTGCGGGAGAGCTTGTTGGCCTGGCTCAGATTCTCTCGCCTCCCCTCGAAGGTCTGTTCGCTGATCATGGCGCGGCGGTAGCACTCCATCGCGGCATTATGGGCGGCGATCAACTGCGCCGCCATCATGCCTTCCAGCTCGTCCTTCGGGCCGATGCCGACAAGCGCGGCAACGGTGGCGCTCACTTGCCCGTCGGCGTCTCCGGGTCCGAGTTCTTGAGCCAGAGCGCCTGGACGGCCTGATTGGCGAGCAGGTTGTTCCAGTGATCTGATTGCGAGCCACCGATCTTCTTGAGCGCGCCCTTCGTCTCATCTGGATCGTTGGCGACAACCGTGGTTGGTTTCGTGCCTTCCGTGTTCGTCATCGGTGAGCACTGTCAGTACCGGATGAATTCTCCCTGAATGTGCCGATTGAAAATTCCCTGATTGGCGTTTGATGGCCCGCTCTGCCGGGACGCGTCCCGGCAGAGCGGGCGGCCGATCGATCGCCGAGGATCACTCCCGTCAAGGGACGACGGGAGGGAGGCGGTGGTCAAAATTGGGGAGCTCATGATGATACTCGACCTTCATCGACAGGGATTGTCCGTTGCCGCGATCGCCCGGGAGACGGGCAAGGATGCGAAGACCATCCGCCGATACATCGCCCACGGCCTGGAGCCGCCGGTCTATGGGCCGCGACCGCCGCAGGCGTGCCGCCTCGATCCGTACAAGGCGTATCTGCAGGAGCGGATCACGGCCTATCCGCAGCTGAGCGGCCGGCGCCTGCTGCGCGAGGTTCGCGACCTCGGCTACGACGGCGGCTATACCGCGATCACCGACTTCCTGCGCACCGTCCGTCCGCCGGCGACGCTGCCGTTCGAAGTCCGTTTCGAGACGCCGCCGGGCCGCCAGGCGCAGGTCGACTTCGCCCAGTTCCAGGTGATCTTCGCCGACGAATCCGGAGGTTACACGGATCGTCTGGCTGTTCTCGCTGGTGCTCGGCTCGAGCCGCTGGCTGTGGGCGCGCTTCGTCCTGCATCAGGACCTGCAGACGGTCCTGCGCTGCCACATCGCGGCGTTCGCCGACCTCGGCGGCGTGCCGGAGGAAATCCTCTACGACCGGATGAAGACCGCCGTCATCGGTGAAGCGGCGGAAGGCGGCATCGTCTACAACCGCACGCTGCTCGACTTCGCCGGCCATTACCGCTTTCACCCGAAAGCCTGCCGGCCCTACCGGGCGAAGACCAAGGGCAAGGTGGAGCGGCCGTTCCGCTACATCCGCCAGGACTTCTTCCTCGGCCGGACGTTCCGCAACCTCGACGACCTGAACACTCAGCTCGCGGACTGGCTCGCCACCGTGGCCAACGTTCGCGTTCACGCCACGACCCAACGGGTGGTGGCCGAAGCCTTCGCCGAGGAGAAGCCGAAGCTGCAGGAGCTGCCGTCGTTGCCGTTCGGCTCGGTGCTCAAACTGGAGCGCCGGGTCTCGCACGAAGGCATGGTCTCGGTCGGCGGCAATCTCTACAGCGTCCCCGACGCCACCCGGAAGCGGGTGGTCGAGGTGCACACGCTGGCCGACGAGATCCGCATCTTCGAGGACGGCACGCTCATCGCCACGCATCCGATGCTCGAAGGGCGCGGCCGGCGACGGGTCGCCCCCGGTCACCGGAAGTTCCGCGTCGTCGTTGCAAATCGCGACCATCACCGCCGATGCCACGCCGATCCCCGCCCGTCCCGGCGAGCGCGTCGCCCGCCGGTCGCTCGCCGTCTACGCGGCCGTCGGCCGCCGTCTCGCCGGCAAGGGAGAGCGGGCATGACCGCCGCACCCGAAATCGTCCCGGCCATCCTCGACCGGATCCGCCGCACCCTGGTCGGCCTGAGGATGCCCCGCGCGCTGGAAGTCCTCGATCGGACGGTCCGCCAGCTCGAACGCGGCGAAGTCTCGCCGCTGGACGCCATCGATACCCTGCTCGCCGAGGAGCTGACCGTGCGCGAGAGCCGGCGCATCAAGACGGCGCTGGTGATGGCCCGGCTCACCGCCGTCAAGACGCTGGCCGGCTTCGACTTCTCCTTCCAGCCCTCGCTCGACCGCAACCGTGTCCTGACCCTCGCCCAGCTCGAGTTCATCGACCGCAACGAGGTGCTTCATGTTCTCGGCCCGCCCGGCACCGGCAAGTCGCACCTGGCGGTGGCGCTCGGCGTCGAGGCGGTGAAGGCCGGTCGCAGCGTCTACTTCTCGACCCTCGCCGACATCATCGCCTCGCTGGCCAAGGCCGAGCGCGAGGGGTGCCTGCGCGAACGCATCCGCTGGCTCGGCCGCGCAGCTCTGCTCATCGTCGACGAGATCGGCTACCTGCCGGTCGTCCCCGGCGGTGGCAACCTATTCTTCCAGCTGGTCAATGCCCGCTACGAAAAGGGGTCGATGATCCTCACCTCCAACCGCGGCTTCGCCGAATGGGGCGACGTCTTCGGCGACCCGGTCGTCGCCACGGCGCTGCTCGATCGGCTCCTCCATCACGCCGTCGTCATCCAGATCGAGGGATCGAGCTACCGCCTTCGCCAGCACGCCGACCTCGTTCCGGAGCGCCTCCGCTGCAGAGCGCCGATCACCCCACCACCCGCGCCGCGCCACGGCGTCGCGGCCGACCGCCGAAAAACAGGAGCCTCGATCAACACGCCGGCTGATCACCGACACCCTGCCAACCAGGGATTTTTCGTCCGGCACTTCTCGGGAAAATTCAATCGGCGTTGACACCCGACCGTGCTGCGGGAATACGACAAGGTGGCCCAGCAGTGCGCCGCCGAGGGGCTGGACCATGTTCAGTTCCTTGCCCGACTGGTGGAACTGGAGCTGATCGACCGCGAACGGCGGATGATCGAGCGCCGGATCAAGGCCGCCAAGTTCCCCGCGGTCAAAAGTCTGGACAGCTTCGACTTCAAGGCGATCCCCAGCCTCAACAAGATGCAGGTGCTGGAACTGGCCCGCTGCGAATGGATCGAGCGGCGGGAAAACGTCATCGCCCTCGGGCCGAGTGGCACGGGCAAAACCCATGTTGCCCTGGGCCTGGGGCTTGCCGCCTGTCAGAAGGGCCTCGCCGTCGGCTTCACGACCGCCGCCGCCTTGGTCCATGAGTTGATGGAGGCCCGAGACGAGCGGCGGCTGTTGCGCCTGCAAAAGCAACTGGTCAGCCACAAGCTGCTGATCATCGACGAACTGGGCTTCGTGCCGCTCAGCAAAACCGGCGCCGAGTTGCTGTTTGAGCTGATCTCACAACGCTATGAACGCGGCGCCACGCTGATCACCAGCAATCTGCCCTTCGACGAGTGGACCGAGACCTTCGGTTCCGAGCGCCTCACCGGCGCGCTGCTCGACAGGCTGACACATCACGTCAGCATCCTCGAAATGAACGGCGACAGCTATCGCCTCGGCCAGAGCCGTGCCCGCAAGGCCCGGGTCGCAGCAAACGCCCAACCATAAAAACTGGCCCTCGCCAAAGCGCCCTGGCGCGCGCCAGCGACATGGTGAGCGCGCGTGCCAGGGCGTTCACCCAATCCCGACCGTCAGAAACGTACCGCTATGCCGGCGAGATCCGCGCCCAAACGGCGAACAACCGCATTCCCCGTTGCTGGCGGCCGCGACGTGACGATCGTCTGTCTGGAGAGTTGCCGCGTCGTCCCGCTGCGGTAAGGGTGCCGTCGTGCTCGCGGCCGTCCAGGACGCTGCGCGCCGCTACGCGGTGCCCTTCGGGCCTCCTTGACCGCCGCCGCGCGCGACGGCTGTGGAGACCGCAGGTCGGGACGAAGAAGCGGTTCGCGCAGGCCGAACAAAGAAGCGATCCTCGGATAAAAAGATGCGCTGACTTGGCCAACTCTTGCGCCGCCATCTGGACTGGTTTGTCGCCGCCGTTGACATTGCGGACCGGATGAACCAGCGCCTCCAACAGGGCAGATCCGGTACCCGGGACGTCAATTCCCAGCAGACGACGGACCAAAAGGTCTATCAGACGAGAATTATGAGTTCGGCAGACCGGGTCAACCTTGAGCTGGAAGAAGCCATGCCGATGCTAAAAGCAGGCATCACGCGCTCCACCGCCGGAATCTTCTGAGGCCCAAAACGTCAGCGCTGGAGTGTTACGTCAGGTGGCCATGGCCGTTGGTTGAGAGGGTGGACATTTCGATGGCACGCCCCGGCAGCTACCATTTTTAAGCTGAATGTCCCGAGCCATATTCTAGTTCAAGCTCGGACGGGATCTGCTGGATCCCGTCCTACTCGAGTTGCATGTTGCCGTTACAGCTGTGCCGCCCCACGCTCAACGCGCGTAGCGGCCGACTGGCTCTAGCTACTTGCGGAGCGACTTTTGGAACATCCGGTCCGACTTTTCCGTCGCGGCGTTGGCGGCATTGGCCGCGGCCTTAGCCTCCGCGGCGGCTTGCTGTGCGGCGGCGGCGGCCGACCGGGCCTCTTGCGCGGCCTTGGCGGACTCGGAACGAGCCGCGGCCGTATCGGATTTCAACCCCGCCACATCTCGTTGCAGCGTGCTGACGCTCGCCTTCAGGTCGTCGACATCGCCTGACGACGCGCAGGCACCAACAGCCAATGTGCTCACCAACAGCACTGCCGGCATGACTTTGCCGAAAGTGATTTTCATATTCCCCTCCGCGGTAATCTCTTCACCGAATACGCAATAGGCGCGAGAAGGAACCCGCGCCCATTTCGGGTTGTAGATTACTGGCCATGAAAATCAAGCGTTTCCTGCGCTTGACGATGACAGGTCTGTGCTTCAGCAACCCGAGTTGCGTAACTACGGCAGTATCTCGATGGGCGTTCCTTCCTCGGTTGCCGTCCATATTTCGTCCATCTCGGCATTGCTGACGGCGATGCAGCCTTCCGTCCAATCCCAGCGTAGATAATCATGATAGCCGTTCGGTCCATTCGACGGCTGCCCATGTATCATCACCAAGCCCCCCGGCCGGCCGCCATAATCGCGTGCCTCGGACACGTCGAAGCTGCTGGGATAGGAGATGTGGATCGACCGATAGAACCGGCTGCCCGCGTTCTTGCGATCGAGCACGTAAAGGCCTTCGGGCGTGCGCCCGTCGCCCTCGAAGACCTTGTGCCCGACCGGCGACCGGCCGAGCGCGATGCGATAGCTCCGCCAGACCTTGCTGTCTCGCAAAAGGTAGAGGCGACGCTCGCTCTTGACGACCAACACACGGTCGGCCTTAGCGCCATGAGCCGAGTTCGCGCCCGGCTGCGCGGATGCGGAGGCGGGCAACCCACTAAGGAGCAGCGCCAAGAGGAGAAACGCCACGATCACGATTAACCGTCCTTCACCAGCGGATACCGCCCCACATATAAACGGCTGTCCTAGTGACGGAAAGTGATGCGAGCATAGGCTGTAGGGCGGCCGCGCGAACGTGCCTGCCACGCAACGGCCGCTCAGCTAAGTACTTGATCGCGCACAATCGACTATCCGGCGATCGGCTCTTTGGCGATGTCATCGCCATTTGCCTGTAAGCCATGCAACCCTTTAAGGCTGGACAGCGTCGGATAAGCGATCTCGCCGATTCGCGGTTTGAGCTTTTTCCTCATTCCCATGATGAGGTTCAGGTCAGGCCGCGCAACGTGTCCTCGTCATCGGAGAACGTCCAAGACCGGCACGTAATCACAGTCGCGCGGCACCCTAATCACTCTGTTCCGCCGGATCGAGGGCAAAGGGTAGCGCCTCCGAGAGGCCCTGCTCGCGTGCCCTGAGGAGGCGTCGAACAATCTTACCGTTGCGGGTCCTCGGCAAATCTCGCGAAAAGGCGATCTCGCGCGGCGCTAGCGCCGGACCGAGCCGCTTGCGACCGAAGGCGAGGAGCTCTAGGCGCAGATCCTCGTCGGCGGTGACGCCGTCCTTGAGCAAGACGAACGCCTTCACCGTTTCTCCGACAACTGGGTCCGGCTTGCCGATCACGCCGACTTCCGCCACCGCGGGATGCTCCTGAAGGATGCTCTCGACTTCGAATGGGCCGATCAGATGTCCAGCCGACTTGATCACTTCATCGCCGCGACCGACGAATGAAAACCGCCCTTCCACATCCCGGCAAACCAAATCGCCGGTAAGGTACCAGCCTTCGGCGAAACATTGCGCATAGAGTTCCGGCTCGTCCACGTAGCCACGGAACATCGAGGGCCAGCGGGCCTTCAGCACCAGCTCGCCTACCTGGTCGCTGACCTCGACGAGTTCGAGTGATCCGCCGGCGCCGCGCCGCGCCACCGCCGCCTCGATTCCCGGAAGCGCGCGGCCGATCGTGCCAAGGACGGGCTCCTCTTCCGCCGACGTGGCGATCATGATGGCGCCGGTTTCCGTTTGCCACCAAGTATCATGAATATCCCGGCCGAAAGCCTGGCGACCCCAGCGGATCGCCTCGGGAGACAGCGGCTCGCCGACACTCGCCACCAGCCGCAGCGAACTCAGGTCGAACGAGCGAGCGAGCTTGGCGCCGGCCCGCATCAGCATGCGGATCGCCGTCGGCGCCGTGTACCAGACCGTCACCCGATGATCCTGGATGATCCGGTACCATCGCGAAGGATCGAACTCTCCCTCGCAGACGATCGACGTTACACCATGCAGAAGCGGCGCCGAAAGCCCGTAAGAAATGCCGGTAACCCACCCCGGATCGGCCGTGCACCAGTAGACGTCGCCTTCGCGAAGTCCGAATACGGCGCGCGCGGTGGAGTACTGCGCGGCAGCGGCGGCGTGCACGTGCAGGGCGCCCTTCGGCAGTCCGGCCGTCCCGCTGGTAAAGTGGAGAAAGGAGGGATGCTCCGGGTCCGTGGCGGCGATTTGGAAGTCGCCGTCGGCTTCGTTCATCGCCCGATCGTAGGAGAGCGTGCCGGCCGGAGCATCCTCGCCGGCGATGAGGACTTGCAGCATCGGTAACGAGCCCCGAATGCCGGCTACACGTTTCCGGTAGAGCGTTGCCGTCGTGAGCAGTAGCTTACCGCGGCCCTTCGATAGCCGAATACGGACCGGCTCTTCCCCGAAGTTCGCGAACAGCGCCGAGAATACCGCTCCCGCCTTGAGCGATCCCAAGGCGGCAACGTACACTTCGGGTATACGGCCGGCGAACGAAAAGACGGTCTCCCCGGCTCTTATGCCGAGGGAGCGGACGACGTTGGCGAAGCGGTTGCTGAGAATTGACAGCTCGGCGTAGGTTATCGAACGCACGCTGGCGTCGTCGCCGACGAAACGATAGGCGACACGATCGCCGGCGCCACGGCCGACATGCCGGTCGACCGCTTCGAAAGCCAGGTTCAGCCCTCCTCCGTGCGGTAGGCCAGCGAATTGCGCGCGAGCCTCATCCCAGACATCCATCCCCGTCTCCTATTTCTGGTATCACTCGGTACCAGTTCTTTGCGGAACCCGAAGTTCGCTACAGTTCCACGATGAGCATCGGCAATCTAAACATCCTTTCCAAACCTGGATCGATAGCGCTCATCGGCGGGCAAATGGCCGGTCCGGCTAGCGCGCCGGCTGTGCCAAGCCCGTCAGGGGGCCTCTGACGTGTGGCGCGCTATGCGAGGCTGATGCGGCGCATCATCTATCACAGCCGGGAACGCGGCTTTCTACAGCCGGGAACGCGGCGTTCGCGGATTGTTGGGCAAAGTATAATTCGAGAATGGGTCGATGCTGCGACTACGCGAGCTTTTCCATTTCGAGCGGAGCGCGGAAGCCGATGACCCGAGCCTGATGGAAGCGTGGCTGCAGATATGACGAACCCGTTACGCAGGCCGCTCCCTAACCCGATATCAGCCCGGCGACTCTGCGGTTGCTTTATTCGTCCGAGGTCAAGTCAACCGCCTTGAGACCGCGAGCTTCCTGGCGGATCTGGAAACTGACGCGCTGACCCTCTGTAAGCTGCCCGATGCCGGAACGCTCAACCTCTGAGATGTGGACGAATGCGTCTTTGTCCCCATCATCCGGCGTGATGAATCCGTACCCTTTGGTGGCGTTGAACCACTTAACCGTACCCTTAGCCATGTCCGCTCCTCTAAACATGCCTGCTTCGCAACGCGAAGTCCCGGCGCCGCCCTTCGCTGATTCTCTGCGTCCCCACGCTTTCGACTCCGAGGATGTTCCGCATCCGATCGAGCGTCAAGTCACGGCTAACCAAAACGATAGTTGCGCGGGTCATTCGCACTTAGTCAACGAAAAATCATGTGCGTTGTCGCGCATTGCAAACATCGCCGAAAGACAGTGACTTAGATCACGGCAGAGGAGGGGAAAGCGACACTGGTCAGGTGCCGATCAAATAACGCCATCGCGTCTCAACAGCTCTGTCTCCGCTTGCGTGAGACCGAGAATCTCTTGCAAAACTTCATCGGTATGTTCGCCGAGGCTGGGGGGTGCGCGCCGGTACTCGACCGGGGTGGCTGAGTAACGAATCGGATTGCCAATGAGATTTACCCGGCCGCGGCGCGCGGTTCGGTGCGGCATCTCGACTTGCATGCCGCGGTGACGAACCTGAGGATCGTCGAAGACCTGGCGCAAGTCGTTCACCGGACCGCAGGGCACCCCCACGGCCTGCAATCCGGCAAGCCAGTGGGCCATCGGACGCGCGCGCGTCATCTGCTCGATCAGCGGGATCAACTCGCCCCGGTGCCGCACGCGGGCGGGATTGGTCGCGAACCGTGAGTTGTCGGCGAGATAGCCAGCTTCGGCGAAAACGGCGAATTGCCGAAACTGCGTATCGTTACCGATCGCCATGATAAAATAGCCGTCGCTGGCCGGGAATACCTGGTAGGGCACTATGTTGGGATGTGCATTGCCAAGCCGGCCTGGCGGCGTGCCCGATGTGAGATAGTTGAGGCCTTGATTGATCAGCCAGGCCACCTGGGTGTCCAGCAGGCCCATGTCGATGTGCTGGCCCTCGCCGGTGCGATCGCGGTGCCGAAGAGCGGCCAGTACAGCAACCGCCACGTAAAGGCCGCAGACGACGTCGGCGACGGCGACGCCTACCTTCATCGGTGGCCCATCCGCCTCGCCGGTGATGCTCATGATGCCACCCAGACCCTGCACCATGAAATCGTACCCCGGGCGCGTCGCGTAGGGCCCGGTCTGGCCGAAGCCGGAGATCGAGCAGTAGACCAGCCGCGGAAGCTCCGCTTTCAAACTGACGTAGTCGAGGCGGAAACGGGCCAGATCGCCGACCTTGAAGTTCTCGACGAGTATGTCGCAGTGCTTCGCCAGCTCGCGGATCAGATCCTGACCGGCCGCCTTCGCCAAATCGATGGTGACTGAGCGCTTGTTGCGGTTGGCGCTGAGGAAATAGGCGCTCTCGCCGGTCGGCGCGCCGCTGTCGTCCGGCAGCCAGGGTGGACCCCATTGCCGGGTATCATCGCCGGCGCCTGGACGTTCGATCTTGATTACATCAGCGCCGAGATCGCCAATGAGCTGCGTGGCGACCGGGCCCGCCAGAATCCTGCTCAGGTCGAGAACCCGCACACCCGTAAGCGGTCCGGAAACAGCGGTCATTCCTTCCTCTGCGTGGCTTTTCCCGAGACGAGTTTAGCGGCAACCCGAGTATTCAACAAAGCCGACGCTCCCTCATGTTTTTTTTGACACCCCGCAAACAGCCCCTTATGTTGCGCGGCCAACAGGGACAAAGAACAAGCGAAAGTCGAAAATTCATTAGCCACACCGAGTTGGGCGTCCGGAGCGAGGCGTCCACTGGGCCGGCAAGTAACACAGGAGCCGGCTCCGGTGCGCGTAATGGCGACGCGGCTTGTTCGACAGCGCCGCCGCTTCGATCGGCTGGTCGCAGGAGGGTAATGGACGACCATGCCTCTCGATTCGAAGAGTTCTCAAGACGCTCAGGGAGAAACAGAAACACGTGCTCGCCGGGGGCGGTGAGAAGAAGATCAAGGAACGGCACCAAAGGGGCCTGCTGAGCGCGCGCGAGCGGCTGTCCCATCTCTTCCAGCCCGAGACATTCCAGGAATTCGGCACGTTCGTCCGCCATACCTGCAGCGCATTCGGCATGGGGGAAAAGGATTTGCCGGCGGACGGGGTGATCGTCGGCACCGGCTATGTCGGCGGCCGGCAGGTCGCGGCGTTCAGTCAGGATTTCACCGTGGTCGCCGGCACGCTTGGCAAGATGCACGCCAAGAAGATGTGTCAGGCGCTCGATTACGCGCTGAAGAACGGCACGCCGGTGGTCGCCTTCAAGGACTCCGGCGGGGCACGCATCCAAGAAGGCGTCGACTTGCTCTCCGGATATGGCGACGTTTTTTATCGCAACGTGCTGTTGTCCGGCGTAGTGCCGCAAATCGCGATCATCGCCGGTCCTTGCGCCGGCGGCGCGTCGTATTCGCCGGCGCTGATGGACTGGATCATCATGACGCGGCACAACGCGCACATGTTCATCACCGGTCCGCAGGTGATCAAGGCGGTCACCGGCCGCGAGGTGAGCATGGATGACGTCGGCGGCGCCGAGATGCACGCCTCGGTCAGCGGCAATGTCCACTTTATCGCGGAGGACGATGACGACGCCATCCGCATCGCTCAGAAGCTGCTCAGCTTCTTCCCATCGAACAATACCGAGGATCCGCCGCACCATCTCGGCAGCGACGTCGAGCTGTACGAAGACGAAGGAATGAACGGCCTGGCCCAGTCGGATCCGTCGGAGCCGATGGACATGCACGCGATCATTCACCGGCTGGTCGACAATGGCGATTTCCTCGAGGTGCACGCGCTGTTCGCCCGCAATCTGATCGTCGGCTTCGCGCGCATCGAAGGCGTGGTGGTCGGGATTATCGCCAACAACTCGCTGGAAAAGGCCGGCGCGCTCGACATCGATTCGTCGGACAAGGGCGCGCGGTTTATCCGCTTCTGCAACGACTTCAACATTCCCGTCGTGACCCTGGTAGACGTGCCCGGCTTCCTTCCCGGCATCGATCAGGAACGAGGCGGCATCATCCGCCACGGCGCGAAGATGCTGTTCGCCTACTCCAGCACGACCGTGCCGAAGATCACCGTGGTCACCCGCAAGTCCTACGGCGGCTCCTATCTGGCGATGTGCAGTCAGGAGATGGGCGCCGACTTCGTTTACGCCTGGCCGAATGCCGAGATCGCGGTGATGGGCGCCGAGGGGGCGGTCAACATCCTCTATAGCAATGAAATCAAGCAGGCTGACGATCCGAAGGCAAGGCGGGCAGAGTTGGTGGCGCAATATCGGGCGGAGTTCGCCTCGCCGTTCATGGCGGCTTCGCGAGGCTACATCACCGACGTGATCGAACCGTCGCAGACGCGCGGCATTGTCGCATTGTCCTTGCGCAAGCTACTGGGCAAGCGAGAGCTTCGTCCGCCAAAGAAGCACGGCAACATTCCTATGTAGGTGTCTCGAGGCGGCGAAGCCCCTCGCTGCGCCGTAGTTGCCAGGTAGCGAAGGGTGTCTGACATGGATTTCGCCGGCAGCGTACAGACTTCGATCTTTGCTTACGTTCTCATGGCCGTGGTCGCGATGATGGCGGCGGTGATGGTGCGGGGCATCGTCATCGTGTTGCAGCGGGCAGGGCAGCGGCGGGCCGTGATTTCGAGGACGCCGGTATCGATCTCCGTGGAGCCGGCCGTCGATGAAACAACCGCGCACGTTGCAGCCGTGGCGGCAGCGGTATTCGCCGTACTGGGCGCCCACCGGCTGGTTCGGATTGGCGAGGCCGCCCCGGCCCCGGCGTGGACCGCCGCCGGCCGGGCGGCTCACCACCTCTCACACGCGCCGCGCCGCGGCGGGCGATAATCGCGTAAGATCAAAGGACGAGCCATGCCGAAGCATCTCAAGATCACCGTCGAAGGCAAGGTGTACGACGTCGTCGTCGAGGACGTGACGGAGGACGCCGGCAGCACCTTCTATCAGACGCCAAGCGCCGGCATGCCCGCGCCGCGGCCCACGTCGGTTCCGAGCGCTCCAGCAGCCCCCGTAGCCCCGGCAGCCGCTCCGGTCGCCGGCGGTCCGGACGAGAAGGCCGCGCCGCTCGCCGGCGTCATCATCGAGATCGCGGTCAATGTCGGCCAGCAAGTAAATGCGGGAGACAAGGTCGCGGTGATCGAGGCGATGAAGATGAAGACCGTGGTTTCGGCGCACAAGGCCGGCAAGGTTACGAAGATCGCGGCCAAGGTCGGCGACGCGGTCGAAGCCGGACAGGCGCTGGTGACGATCTCCTGACGAGGCGCCCGCGATGACCCCCGATATCATACTGATTCCGGATTCCGTATATGGTGCCGTGCTGCTGAGCGTTATCGATTTTTTCCTCAGCTTCATCGTCATCTCGTTCATCGGCTTTGTGCTCGCCTTGTTCCCTCATCTGAACCGCATGGGCAAGGCTCTACAAGCGACGCCAGTGGCTGTCTCGGTCATGCCCGAACGGGATGTGAACGCCGAGCACGCGGCGGTGATCGCGGCCGCCATCTACACGATGCTCGGTGTGCGCCGGATCGTGCGCATTGGCGAGGCACGCCCGGGAACAGGCTGGACTTCGCCAGGCGCGAACGAGGCTGCATACATCGCACGCTCCTCGCACCACACGTCGATAATAACAAGAATAACAAGCAGTGAAGATGCAGCAAGATAAGCCGGGCAGGGCACAAATGTAACCTGGCCTCGGAGGAGGATCGGACTTTGCTGGACCAGGCGCTCTTTTTCTTTAATGCAATGTACGAGCAAACCGGGGCTGCCCATTTCTGGTGGGGCAACCTGGTGATGATCGTCATCGGCGCCACCATGGTCTACTTGGCGATCGCCAAGCATTACGAACCATTCCTACTCGTCGGCATCGGCTTCGCCTGCATCGTCGCCAACGTGCCGGGCTCGGATCTCATCCTGCCCGGGGGCCTGTTCTACTACGCCTACCAAGGCGTCGCCCTGCTGATCATTCCGCCGCTGATCTTCCTGGGGGTGGGCGCGATGACGGACTTCGGCCCGATGATCGCCAATCCCAAGCTGGTGCTTCTGGGCGCTGGCGCGCACCTTGGCATCTTCGTCGCGCTGATCGGCGCCAAGGCGATCGGCTTCAGCATCAATGAAGCCGGCGCGATCGGCATCATCGGCGGGGCGGACGGCCCGATGGCGATCTTCGTGACGATGAAGCTGGCGCCACATTTGCTCCCGCAGATTTCAGTCGCCGCCTACTCCTACATGGCATTGATGCCGCTGATTCAGCCGCCGGTTATGAGGTTGCTCACCACCCATGACGAGCGGCAGATCTCGATGGCGCAGTCTCGTGAGGTCAGCCGCCTGGAGAAGATCACCTTCCCGATAGTTATCGCAGTCATCGTCTGCATGTTCTTCCCGCCGGTCGCGCCGCTGATCACCATGCTGATGCTGGGCAATCTGCTGAAAGAGGTCGGCGTCGTCGACCGTCTGGCGAAAACGGCCGGCGGTGGCCTGATGAACGTGATCACCATCACTCTCACCGTCGCGATCGGCTCGACGATGGGCGCCGATACGTTCCTCACGACCGATACGCTGCTGATCGTCTTTCTCGGCCTTGTTGCCTTCGTCTTCGGCACCGGTTCCGGCGTGGTCACCGCGAAGATCATGAACCTGTTCCTGAAAGAGAAGATCAACCCGCTGATCGGCTCGGCCGGTATCGCCTCGGTGCCGATCGCGGCGCGCGTCTCGCATGTCGTGGCGCATCAGGAGAACCCGAACAACTTCCTGATCTATCACGCGATGGGTCCTAACCTGGCGGGTGTGTTCGGAACGGCCATCTCGGGTGGCATTATGCTGGCGCTGCTCGGGGTGGGCTAGGGGAGATACGTACCGTTATGCCTGAGTTTCAAATCCTCGACCTATTCCAGGGAATCGCGACGCTGGCGGCGTCCGAGCCGAAGATCATGTTCGGCCGGATCTTCCTCATCTTTCTCGGGTTTGCGCTGATTTACCTCGGCAAGAAAGGCGTGCTCGAGGCGTTGCTGATGATCCCCATGGGGCTCGGAATGGCTGCCGTGAATGCCGGCGTCCTGTTCTTCGAGGGCGGCCGGATGGGAACGCTGTTTCTCGACCCACTGGAGAGCGAGACGACCGCGCTCGTGAACGTGCTGCAAATCAATTGGCTGCAGCCGATCTATACATTTACCTTTTCCAATGGCCTCATTGCCTGCCTCGTTTTCCTCGGTATCGGCACACTGCTCGATGTGGGCTTCGTCATGCAGAGGCCGTTCCGCAGCATGTTCCTCGCGATTTGTGCCGAGGCAGGGACGCTCGTCACGTTCCCGCTCGGCGTCTGGCTGGGACTTCCGGCTAACCAGGCGGCGGCAACGGCGACCATCGGCGGGGCCGACGGCCCCATGGTGCTGTTCGCATCGCTGATCTTGGCGCCGGAGATTTTCGTTCCGATCACCGTGGTGGGGTACTTGTACCTTGGCCTTTGCTACGGCGGATATCCGTACCTGATCAAGGCAATGGTGCCGAGGTCCATCCGTGGCATGAGAATGCCCATAGAGAAGACGATGACCATCTCCTCCAACGAGAAGTTAGTATTTGCCGTGGTCACCTGTACAGCGCTCTGCCTGCTGTTCCCAGTGGCCGCGCCGCTGTTCTTGTCGGTATTCCTGGGCGTGGTTATTCGCGAGAGTGGGTTGACCCACTTCTACGAGCTGTTCAGCAACACCGTTCTTTACGGCGCCACGTTCTTCCTCGGGTTGCTGCTCGGTGTGTTGTGCGAAGCGAATACGATTCTCAACCCAACGGTGCTGATCCTGCTGATCCTCGGCATGACGGCGCTGACCTTCTCGGCCATTGGCGGGCTGCTTGGCGGTTACGTTCTCTACTTCCTGTCGGGGCGCAAGTATAACCCTACCATCGGCATCGCGGCGGTCAGCTGCGTCCCGACCACGGCGAAGGTGGCGCAAAAGGAAGTCAGCGCCGTTAATCCCGAGGAAATCGTGCTGCCGCATGCTCTCGGCGCCAATGTTTGCGGAGTGATCACCACGGCTGTTTTCGCCGCCGTGCTGGTCACTTTGCTCCGCCCGCACTAGCGAAGCGATGCCAGCCTTTCAGAGTCAGCTGCCCAGGCTGCCGCGGCCGGCTTTTTGGGCGATCGGCGCGGCGATTGCGTTTACCGGCGCCATCGTCGCTCGGCTGCTCGCGGAACACGTGCCGGGATTATCGCTGTCTCGATCTGGCTTGCGGGTGCGATCGTGATCTTCTTCGGCGCTCGCCATTCTGTCGCTCGGCACCAAAGCGCGCCTAGAGATACAGGACGAAGATCGGCGAAGGAGGGACGACAGGCCGTCAGGATGGAGCGGGTGAAGGGAATCGAACCCTCGTCTAAAGCTTGGGAAGCTTTCGTTCTACCATTGAACTACACCCGCGCCCTTGCGAGGCACCCGTCGAATTCTATAATCGCCACCGGAGTGCCTGGCAAGCGGCCTCGCCAACGGCGGCGGACGACATTGGCTATTTCGCAGCATTAGTCGCGTTTCGACGCGAGCTCTTTGAGGCGCATCCCGAGCAATGCCCGATACCAGCCTCGATCGTCGACCCGCAGCGAACCCCGGGAAATTCGAAGATCCGGACTTCACGGCCAAGGGAAAGCCCCGCGCGTCTGTCCCGCTGACGCGGCTGCAAACGCTTTGGTTCAACACCGGCAGTCTGTGCAACATCACGTGTCAGAATTGCTACATCGAATCAAGCCCGCGCAACGATCGTCTGGCGTACCTTTCGCTTACCGAGGTGCGGTCTTACCTCGACGAAATCGACCGACTGGGGTGGCCGGTGGAGGAGATAGCGTTCACCGGCGGCGAGCCATTTCTCAACCGTGAATGCCCGGCGATGCTCGGCGAAGCCCTCGCCCGGGGCTACCAGGTGCTGGTCCTTACGAACGCGATGAGGCCGATGCAGCGGCGGAAGGAGCAGCTTCTCGATCTGCGCTTGCGGCACGGCGCGGCGCTTACCATGCGGGTCTCCGTCGACCATTTTCTACCGGAAAAGCACGAGGCGGTGCGTGGCCACGGCACCTGGCGTCCGATGTTGGAAGGGCTCCGCTGGCTGGCCGCCTACGGCTTCCGCCTGCACGTCGCCGGCCGGACGCTGTGGCACGAATCGGAGAAGGAGGTACGAACCGGTTTCGCCGGCCTGTTCGCGGCGGAGAGCATACCCATCGAGGCAGACGATCCGAGGTCGCTCGTCTTGTTCCCGGAAATGGATTTAACAACGGAGGCCCCGGAAATTACAACACACTGCTGGGACATTCTTGGCAAACGCCCTGAGCAGATGATGTGCGCGTCCTCCCGCATGGTGATCAAGCGCAAGGGAGCCGGATGTCCGGTTGTCGTTCCGTGTACGCTGCTGCCCTACGATCCACAGTTCGAGGTGGGCCAGACGCTTGCAACCGCGGAATACGACGGTGAAACTGAATCATCCGTTTTGCGCTCAGTTCTGCGTGCTCGGCGGTGCTTCCTGCTCGGCCAAGTGATCGGCCCGGCAGCGGAGTGTGCACGCGCGGCTGTGCTGGACAAACGACAGGGCGCCGCACATGTTTAATGCAGGGTGGCGGCCCGGTGCCGCCCGAACCCGTCTATGAAATGGGAGCGATCGTGATGGACAGATTCCACGCACAGCCGATCTCCCTATACCGCGACCACGCGCAACATTACGGTGAGCGTGCAGCCATACTTTCTGGAGGAGCAGTCCGCGCCCGACGCCGGGCACTTCGTCTGGGCGTATCATGTACGCATCCAGAACGATGGCGCGCAGACCGTACAGCTGCTGACCCGTCACTGGATGATCACCGACTCGCAGGGACGTATGCAGGAGGTGCGGGGCGAGGGAGTGATCGGCAAGCAACCGGTGCTGCGGCCGGGGGAGGCCTTTGAATATGCGAGTGGCACTCCGCTCGCGACAGCCGTCCGGAATCATGATGGGCAGCTATCAGATGCAGTCCGAGAGCGGCGAAAGCTTCGATATCGCCATACCGGCATTCTCCCTCGACAGCCCGCATCATCGAATCGTCGTCAACTGACCGCACTGCCCGCCTTCAGGATACGGAACTGTGCATATGACAATGCGTAAGCCGCTCGATGCGGTCGATACCCGTGTAGCGCCTACAGCTTTCGCCGATCTGCCCGAGTTTGTCGCGGAGGCAAGGCCCGACCGTGCCGAGGCCGAGGCGGCGGTGCGCACCCTTATCGGTTGGGCGGGCGATGATCCCGATCGCGAAGGTCTCCGGGAGACGCCGCGCCGTGTTGTCGACGCGTTCAGGGAATTCTTCGCCGGCTATGAGGTCGATCCGGTTGACATCCTGCGCCGGACCTTCGAAGAAACCGACGGCTACGACGAAATGGTGCTACTCCGTGATATCCGCTTCGAATCGCACTGCGAGCACCACCTTGCGCCGATAATCGGCAGGGCGCACATCGCCTACCTGCCGCACCGCCGGGTCGTCGGCATCAGCAAGCTCGCCCGAGTGGTCGATGTCTACGCCCGCCGCCTGCAGATCCAGGAGAAAATGACCGCGCAGATCGCCAACACGATCAATGACATCCTCGAGCCCGAGGGAGTCGCGGTGGTGATCGAGGCGGCGCACCAGTGCATGACCACCCGCGGTGTGCACAAGCCAGGCGTAGTGATGACGACGAGCCGGATGCTGGGCGCATTCCGCGAAGACGTTGGCAACACGGCGCGAGTTCCTCGCGATGATCGGCAAGCAGACGGGCGGTGAGGGCATTCTCGCCTGACCGCGGCGGTGAGTCGGCGGCGATCGAGCTGCTTGGACGATTGGTCGCCTTCGACACGGTCTCCAGCCGCCCGAACCTCGCGCTGATCGAAGCGGTTGCCGAATACCTGCGAGCCCATGACGTGGATGCTATTCGCGTCGATGGCCTGGAGGACGGCAAGGCCGGCCTGATCGCCAGTATCGGCCCCGCAGTACCGGGGGGCGTCGTCCTATCGGGTCATACGGACGTGGTTCCGGTTGAGGGCCAAGCGTGGTCGAGCGATCCATTCGTTCTGGTGGAACGGGATGGCCGCCTTTACGGCCGGGGTGCGGCCGACATGAAGGGCTTCATCGCGGCAGTACTGGCCTCGGTGCCCGTGTTCGCTGCTACGCGCCTGCGCGTCCCCATTCATCTCGCGCTCAGCCATGACGAGGAAATCGGCTGCCTGGGCGCGCCGAGGTTGATCGAAGCATTGTTGGCGCGGGTGCCGCCGCCTGCCGCGGTTGTCGTGGGCGAGCCAACCGGCCTGGAAGTGGCGGATCGTCATCGCGGCATCACTACATTCAGGACCACCATCAGCGGTCGCGGCGGCCATAGCTCGGCGCCCGAGCGGGGCGTAAACGCGATCGTGCTGGCAGCGCGCTACATCGGTGAACTGGAGGAGGTCGCAAGGGAGCTGAGGAGCGGCAGCCTGACCGCCACGGAGGGCGTACCGGAGCATACGACGGTCAATGTCGGCCTGATCGAGGGTGGCACCGCCGTCAACATGGTCGCCGAGCACTGTCAGTTGACCTGGGAGTGCCGCAATCAGCCGCAATTTGCGGCGGTGCACGTCGTGGAGGCGGTCGAGGCTAGGATGGAACGAATCTTGCGAGCGCTTCGGGGCATGGCGCCGGACGCAAGGATACGGACCGAGCCGCTGGTGTCGGTGCCGCCGTTCGTCGCGAAGCCGAATTCGCCAGCAGTAGCCCTGGCGCTTCGAATCGCGGGGCAAGACGCGTGCGTCACGGCGCCGTTCGCCTCGGAAGCGGGGTTGTTCGAGCAGGCGGGAGTGCCGGCGGTAGTATGCGGTCCTGGGCGGGTTACCGAGGCGCATCAGCCTGATGAGTTTGTCTCGCGCGCGCAGCTTTTCGGTTGCCTGAGGTTCATGCATCGACTGGCTGAATGGGCGTCCGAGGAGATGCGAATGTAGCGCATTCGCCGCAGCATCGTCGTTTTCATAGCGCATGCTTCTCCGAATCGCTTGTCGAATAAGTAAACTGCATCACCCCATGCAAGAGCGGCGTTAACGTACGGATAGGGAAAGTCTGGTAAGTCTTTCAAACCAGTATCGACTTTCGGAAAAGTCGTTTGACTGGGCAGCGTGGCGGCTATAGGTTGCGGCGCTGTTCGGGTGTCCGCGCAAGTTGGAATACTACAAGATGCTTGTCCGATGCGTGGCGAAGCTGTTTGCGCTGAAGCCGAAGGCGAACGCGATCGAAGCCGGAATAATCGCAGTGCTTGTCGTAAGTGCTCTTCTGTCTTCGGTGCTAGCCGTACGAGAGCCATTGGCCTCGTTTTACGATTCCTTCATAGGCGAGTTCATCGTCGGTTCGCGATGAGCGACAACCGCCACATTCCGCTGCTTGCCCTCCGAGTTCGTCCGCCGACCAAAGCTATCGGAACTCCCATTGACGCCGGCCCGATCAATAAATCCCAGTGAGATAATAGAATCCGATTACCACGAATACCGCCGCCGTCTTGGTCAGGGTTATGGCGAAGATGTCGCGGTAGGAATCGCGGTGGGTCAGGCCGGTGACGGCGAGCAGCGTGATCACCGCGCCGTTGTGCGGCAGCGTGTCCATGCCGCCGGAAGCCATCGAGGCGACGCGATGCATAACTTCGAGCGGAATGCCGGCGGCGTTGGCGTTGGCGATGAAGCTTTCGGACATCGCGGCGAGCGCGATGCTCATGCCGCCGGAGGCAGAGCCGGTGATGCCGGCCAGCGCGGTCACGGTGATCGCCTGGTTGATCAGCGGGTTCGGGATCGACTGCAGCCACGAAGCGACCAGAGTGAAGCCCGGCAAGGACGCGATGACGCCGCCGAAGCCGTACTCGGAGGCGGTGTTCAGCGTCGCCAGCATCGCACCCGCTATCGCCAGCTTGCTGCCCTCGGCGAAGCGGCCGCTGATTGGCCGAAAGGCCGACGCCATGGTGACGAGAATGCCCACCAGGAGCGCGCCCATCACCGCCCAGATCGCCGCAACTTTGCCGATCTCGATCGGCACCGGCTTGGCGCTCGCCGAGCGCGAACGAGTAGGTGGCCCCGTAAAGTCCGGGAATGGCCTGGGTGAACACGTAGTTCAGCACGAAGACGAGGACGAGCGGCAGCATTGCGATCGCCGCCGGCGGCAGACGCTCGTGGCCGAAAGGCTCCGGCTCGTTCTCCAGCCGAACCAGCTTATCGGCGTAGCCTTCGCCCGCCCTGGCCGCCTGGCGACGGCGCATCTCCAGATAGCCCAGCCCGACCGACGATAATGAAGATCGAGCCGACTATGCCGAGCCAGGGGGCGGCCCAGGTATTGGTTTGAAAGAAGGTCGTGGGAATGATGTTCTGGATCTGCGGCGTGCCGGGCAGCGCGTCCATGGTAATCGTGAATGCGCCGAGCGCAATGGTGCCCGGGATCAGCCGCTTCGGGATGTTTAGCTGCTTAAACATCTCGGCGGCGAACGGATAGACCGCGAAGACGACGACGAACAATGAAACGCCGCCGTAGGTCAGAATACAGCCTACCAGGACGATCGACAGCATCGCCCGCTGCTCGCCGACCAGCCGGATCACCGCCGGCGACGATCGACTTCGAAAATCCCGATAGCTCGATGACCTTGCCGAAAACCGCGCCCAGCATGAACACCGGGAAATACAGCTTCACGAAGCCGGCCAGCTTATCCATAAAGATGCTGGTGTACGCTGGCGCGACGTCGATTGGCGAGCTCAGCAGAACCGCCAACAACGCGCATACTGGGGCGAAGAGGATGACGCTGTAGCCGCGATAGGCGACGAACATCAGCAGGCCGAGCGCGGCCAGGAGGATAATGACGCTCATGCGAGTCCCCTGCGAGAGGTGGCGGCTTAGTAGGTGCCGGCAGTATTGAGAATCGGCATCATGTCGCGCTGCAGATCGCGGATGACGTGCTCATGATGCGAGACCACCTCGGCCACTAGGTCGCGAATCGACAGCATGCCGAGAATGCGGCCGTCCTCGACGACCGGCAGGTGGCGAATCCCCCGTTCGGTCATCAGCGCCATGCACTGCTGCACCGTGTGCGTGGGCGTCACCGTTACGACCTTACGCGACATTGTCTCGCGGACAGGCGTGTCCTTGGCCAGACGTCCCGCGATAATGCCCTTCCGTGCGTAATCGCGCTCGGTGATGATGCCAACGAGTTTGTCGCGATCCATCACCAGGACAGAACCGATGTCCTTCTCCGCCATGAGCTTCAGCGCGTCGAGAACGGTCGCGTTCGCCGGTACCGAATGCACCGCCGAGGGTTTCGCCCCCAGCAACTCGCGCAAGGACTTATACGCTCGTTCCATCGCTCCTCCCTTCCGCTCGCGTCCCGGCTTTTTACGAAGCCTGTGAGATGCTGCCGATGCTGGCAAGTCGGGTTCGCGCGCGAGTGATAGTCGCTATCTTGAACGAGTTTTCGTCGCTCGTCCATCGCCAACAAAGCCGTTGGTTGTAAACGGCATAACATGTCTTCGGATCGAAACTACTTCTAAGCTCCCGAAGGTGGAGCGCAGAGGTCAGCCAGGCCCTTGATCAGCCGCGCCGTCTGGAAGTCGAGACGGCCGTTGACGCGTTCCGGGCGAAAGTGCCGTTGGAACGCCTTCAGGGTGGCGAACAAGTCCTCGATCTCATAGCCGATCGACGCCAGCAGGCCGCGTATGAGATCGGGCTCGAGGATCAAGTCGCAGGCCTCCTCCGGCCACAGGCCGACGCCGGCGCCGGCCAGCCGCCGCCAATGGAACAGCTCGCCCGGATCCATCTTTCGACGTGGTGCTACGTCGGCGTGCCCTACGACGTTGCGCGCCGGGATCGGATGCCGCGCGGTGATGTCACGGGCGAGCTCGAGCAGCGCCGCCATCTGCCGCTCCGGGAAGGGGCGATAGCCGAACTCGTGGCCGGGGTTGACCAGCTCGATGCCGATGGACCGGGCGTTGACGCCCTGCGCGCCGCGCCAGAACGAGACGCCGGCGTGCCATGCCCGCATCGTCTCCGGCACGAGCGCCGTGATCGCGCCGTCCTCTCCGATCAGCCAGTGCGCGCTTACCTTGGCCGCGGGGTCGGTCAACTCGGGTCAAGCGCCGCCTCGACGCTCGGCATGCCCGTGTAGTGCAGCACCAGCATGTCGATAGCCGCGCCGTCCGGCCGTTGGTCGCAGTTCGGCGATGGGCGTTCGGTCATCATGACGGCAGGGGCGGCTTGGGACGGCGTGGTGGCAGGAACTGGATCATCGCGACGCCCGCGAGCGTCAGGTTCCGCCGAGGAACACGCCCGTGGTCAACTGCTCGCCGAGCAACGGCACCGCGAGCGCGACGGCCAGCACCGGTGAGAGGAGGGTCATCGGCACGACGCGATTCAGTTCGTGCTTCTCGATGAGGTAGTACCAGAGCCCATAGGCGGCAATGGTTGAGAGAACCGCCATGTAGACGACGGAACTCCAGGCCCGCCAGTCGGCGGTCGCGAGCGCGGAGGCCTGCCCGCTCTCGAACAGCAGACTGGCGAGCAGCAGCTGCGGCCAGGCGAGCAGCGCCACCCAGGCATTGAGGGTAAATACGTTGATCGGCCCGAGCCGCTTGATCAGCACGTTGGCGATCGCCCAGGCGAATGCAGCAAGGACGACCATCAGGAAATGCGCCGTGCTCGGCCGCTGCGTGGGCTCGCCCGCTAGCAGATAGATGCCGGCGAACGCCAAGGCCATGCCCGTGAGCTGCCAAAGGCCAAGTCGCTCTCGGTAGAAAAAAGCCGCCAGTATCGCGCTGAACGGTACGGTGAGCTGGATGGCGATAGCGGCGGGGCCTGCGTCGATGCCGCGCAGACCGGCAAACATGAGCCCGAAGTGCATCACTCCGAGGACGACCGAGATTGCCGCGATGCGTCGCCAGCGCCGGCGCAGCGGCTTCAGGAACGGCGCCAACAGCGCCGCTACGAGCGCGAATCGCAAGCTCATGAGCAGCAGCGGCGGCAGCTGCATTACGCCGATTTTCCCGACGATGAAGTTTACTGCCCAGATAAGCACGACCGCCAGCGCGGCGGTCCAGTCGAGCAGTCCCATATGCCGGGCGCGCATCGGGCGGCTGCCCGGCTGCCGTGGCACCGGCCTATCGGAGCCCCCTCTCGCGTTGAATCTGATCGTAGGCGGCGTTGATCGCCGCCATCTTTTGATTGGCGACCTGCATGAAGCTTTTTGGCACGCCTTTCGCCGATAGCGCGTCCGGATGATGTTCACGGATCAGCCGACGATAGGTGTTTTTCAGTTCGGCATCGCTCGCGGCGCGGCTCAAGCCAAGCACGCCATACGGATCGGCCGGCGCGCCAGAGCTTATGAACATCGAGCGAACGCGCTCGAACGCGCGGCGCATCGAGGCCGAACAGGTCGCCGACGCGCCGCAGAAAGGTTGCTTCAGAAGGTTTGATGTCGCCGTCAGCCCGTGCGATATAGAACAGGCTGGCCAACAGGTCCTCGAGCACGGCGGGCTCGCTCCGAAAGAGAATAGCCATCTGCTGTGCGTACGGCTCGAAGTCGCTGGCGTTCTGCCTCGCCGAGTTATAGACGCGGCCGACCTTTCGCGCCTCCCGTGGCGGCACCCGGAAAACCTCTTTGAAGGCATCGATCTCGGCGCGGTTTACCGGACCGTCCACCTTGGCGACCTTCGCGCCCAGGACAATGACTGCGATCGTAAACGCTGTTTGCCGCGCCGCCTCGCTGCCCCGACCGTCGTATGTATAACCGAGGCTGGCCGTACCGTCCGGGCGTGGCGGTAGTTGCGTCTCCGGAGTCTCTTCATGAATCCTGTCGTATGCATGGCCAGCCGCGGCTCCGAATAGCGCGCCGAACGGGCCTCCCATCGCGAAGCCGGCGAAGCTGCCGATGATCTTGCCCCACATCTCCACGTTCACCAATACCGACCGGACGCTCTGATCTTCACCATTGTACTACGCAGGCGGGAGAAAAGAGAGGTCACTTCGGCATGCATGGCTGGAATGCCGCGGCCCGGCCGCGCTCACGCGGAAGCGGCTTGCCCGGACAGCGCCTCCCGCAACTCCCGCTCCTGCTCGTTAGACAAAGAGGTCCTGATGACGGTGCCCTCGTACTTGCCGAGTTCCGGCATGACCTTGTCCAAGGTCACCTTGCGAAGCAGCACGAACAGCGCCGAAGAGTTGGGGCAGATCTGTTCCCCCAGCGACCTGATGAAGTCGTCGTCGATACCGTAGTCGACCAGTGCGCCGGACAGAGCGCCGCCTCCTGCGCCAGCGGCGGCGCCGATTACCAGCCCGGCCAGGGGGTTCATAAAGAGGATCCCTACGAGCGTACCCCAAAGCGCGCCCCAGGTGCCGCCCGAGATCGCGCCGGTGGCGACCAAGTTCACCGCCTGCTTCAAATGCAGCTTGCCCTCTTGATCGCGGGTGACAACGCATGCGTCCTCCAGGTCGACCAGATGTGCCTTTTGCATCGAGCGCAGGTCATTGAGCACATGGTCGGCCGTGTCCCGGCCTTTGAATGCGATACACACGAGGTCGCTCATGTTTCTCTCCATCCCTTTGAATTGACGGTGTTCAGGTGGATCCCTCGCCTTTGAATGCCGCTCAGCCTTCGCCGGCACTCCACATAAGACGCTCGATCGATCGGATTGGTTGCAGCGCAAGCTTGTCCTTGAGGAGCAACTTCTACCATCGCATGTTAGGTCCCAGGAAGATATGACATCAGAGATGATCGGCAAACACTGTCTCGTCACCGGCGGCACAGCCGGCATAGGTCTAGCGACCGCGCGGGAGTTGGTAAGGAAGGGCGCGAGCGTCACGATCGTCGGCCGGGATTTCCGGCGTGGCGAAAGCGCCGTGGCGGCGATAAGAGCCGCTACCGGCCGCGACACCATCGACTTCGTGGCGGCCGACCTTTCCGATCAAAGGCGACTTCGCGCGTTCGCCACGGCCTTCCGCGAGCGCCGTCCGAAACTCGACGTGCTGATCAACAATGCGGGCGGGCTGTTCGGGCGGCGTCGGTTGAGCGCCGATGGCATCGAGATGACCTTCGCTCTCAACCACCTCAACTACTTCCTCCTGACTCACCTGCTGCTGCCCTCGTTGCGGGCGGCTGCGCCGTCCACGATCGTCAATGTCGCCTCGGAAGCGCATCGCGGCGTATCGCTGCACTTCAACAACCTGCAAGGCGAGGTGCGTTATAATCGGTGGCTGGCCTACAAGCGTTCGAAGCTCGCCAATCTGATGTTCACCTACGAGCTATCCCGCCTGGTGGGCCAAGGCGTCACGGCGAACGCGCTGCACCCCGGGTTCGTCGCCACGGACATCGGCGTTCGCCATGCTTTCGTTCCGGGCATATTGTGGCGGATCGGGAAACTCGCGGCGATTGGCGTGGAAAAGGGAGCAACGACAAGCATCTACCTCGCCAGTGCGCCGGACATCGCTGGAATGAGTGGCGCCTACTTTATCGACCGCCGTCTGGCACGTTCTTCAGAGGCTTCTTACGACGAGCAGGCGGCGCTTCGCCTGTGGGATGTCAGCGCCAATCTGACCCATGTCGTGGGCTACGGAAACCCGGCCGATTTGTAAGCTGCCCGCCTACAAGGCAACGCCCGGATGGCCGCGTTGGTTACACGACGCTTGGCGACGAGCCTGTCACCGCCGGCAGGTTTATTTTGGGCGATTGCTGGGCGCTTAAGCTCAACTAGCGCGCGCCGTGGCGACCATCTCGCGCAGCGTCGCGAGATCAACAGCGCCTGGCACGAGCTGCCCGCCGATGATGAACGCCGGCGTGCCGTTGATCTGCAGCTTCCTTGCCAGCTCGACGTTGCGGTCGATGGTCGCCTTGATGGCTGGATCACTCATCGCCGCTTTCAGCTTATCCACATCGATGCCGACTTTCTTCCCGGTCTCCAGCACCCTTGCTTCATTCATCTCGCCGCGGGATTCCATCAACGCCAGGTGAAAGGGCAGGTATTTTTCTGGTGCGATCTTCCAGGCGGCGAGCGCCGCGCGAGATGCCGTGACTGAATCCGGGCCCAAAATCGGGAATTCCTTGAACACTACGCGGATGTTCTTGTCGGTGTGCAGGAGCTCTTGAATCGAAGGGAGAACCTTCTTGCAGTATCCGCAGCGGTAATCGAAGAACTCAACAAGAGTGACGTTGCCGTTAACATTGCCAGCCACCGGCGATGTCAGATCTTTCTCGAGGGCGTCTCGATTGGCGACGATCGATTTTTTCGCGTCTTCATCAGCCGCCTGCCTGTGCTTCTCTTCGTACCCGCGAAGTGATTCGACAAGGATCTCGGGGTTGTTGATGATGTAGTCGCGTACCAGCTTCTCGACGGCGCGCGTTTGCTCGTCGGAGAACGGCTCCGCGGCCCGTGTCATTCCCGCCGCTGAAACAAGCAGCGTGCCGAGAATCGTCGCGACACCTAGATTGATAAGTCTCATCGCAATCCTTACTCTCCGTGGCCTAGTGCGGTCATCGTTACTTGTCCTTTTCGTTCTCCGCCGCCTGCAGGATGTCCTGCGCTTGCAACCAGCCGGGAGTGCCGCGCGGCAGTTCCTGCACCGCCTTGCCGGCATGGAACCTGGCTTCCGACATTTTGTCGAGCAGCATGGCTTCCTCCGCGAGCGCCAGGGAGCTCTCGCCCATCTGACCATTTCTGCCCAACGCGATCGCCAGTTGCCGCCAGACGAATGGCCGGTTCCGCTCCCGGGTCAACGAAGCGCGCAAATTGGCGATCGCCGAACTCGAGAAGCTGCTGATCATTGGTCGCCATTTCGACACGGGCGAGGTCGACTCGCAGCAATGGCGCGTCGGGCAGCAGCTCTACGGCTTTGCGGTAAGGCGGTAGCGCTTCCTTCGGCCGACCGCTCTCAAACAGGATCTGCCCCTTCAGCTCCTGGAAGTACGGATCTGTCGGATATTCGGCGATCAACCCGTCGACCACGATGAGCGCTTTATCGAGATGCGCGGTGCGGTGTTGCACGATAGCTTCGGCGTAGCGCGCCTCGAGGCTCTGATCGCCGGATGGGTAGCGGCGGCGCGTCAACGACGGGTCATCGAGAAAGGCATGCAGCTTGGCGAGCATCCGCCGATGCTGTTGCTGGAATTCCGGCTTGACGGGAGCGTTGGAATAGGGCGACTGGGCGACGAACGTGGACAGCGCCTCGATGCGATCCTGGGTCAGCGGATGCGTCCGCAAGTAAGGGTCCTGGCCCGCGCTGACGAGCATCTCCTGGCCGCTCAACAATTGGAAGAAGCTCAGTAGTCCGCGCGCCGATTGTTGTGTCGCATCGAGGTAGCGCATCGCCGCGGCATCAGCCGAGCCCTCCTGAGTGCGCGTGTACTGCAAGAAATTGCGAAGTGCGACGTTCTGTCCCCCCGACATGACCGCGGCACCGACCTGAGGAGCGCCGGCGATCATCGCCGCCGCGCCGAGCACCATCGCCAGGATGCTCTCGGCGGTGCCTCGGGCAAGCGCGTCATGCACGCGGACGAGATGTCCGCCGGCGATGTGACCGGCCTCGTGGGCGATAACGCCGACGACCTGGCCAGCATCCTCGCTCTGCATCAGCAGGCCGGTGTTGATGAACAGGTTCTGGCCGCCGGCGACGAATGCATTGATCTGCCTGTCGTTGACCAGATAGATCCGCACAACTGATGGATCCAGGCCGGCGGCGGTAAAGATCGGCGTGGCGTAGCCGCGAATGGTATTTTCCAGCTCCGTGTCGCGGATAAATGACGTCGGCGCCGCGAGGGCTTTCTCCCGCGGAAAAAAGGCTATGACAACCGCGAGGAACACGGTGATAAGAGCGGGAATGCGCAATGATATCCACGACCAGTTCGGACCAGGTGAGACCAAAGCTAGTGTCGACTGCTGCCTGCGTCAATTGACGGCGGCGGCCTTGGCCCTCGCTTTGCTTGTCGGCTGTTCGTCGCGCCAGGCGACCGCGCCCGGCGGGGCTGGTGTTACAGGCTTTTCCGGCGCCGTCGCCGCCGATGAGCCGCAAGCCGCGCTGGTAGGTCGGGACATCCTGATCGCCGGCGGCAGCGCCGCCGATGCGGCGATCGCGATGTACTTCACCATGGCGGTCACTTTGCCGTCGCAGGCGAGTTTGGGCGGCGGCGGGACTTGCGTAAGCTTCAGCTATGTCACCAACGAAGCGCAGGCGCTGGATTTCCTTGCACGCCCGTCGACACAAGCATCGTCCAGCGTGGAACGGCCGACAGCGATCCCGGGCAATATCCGTGGCTTCTATGCATTGCACGGCGTTTATGGGCGGCTGCGATGGTCACAGTTGGTGGCGCCGGCCGAGAACCTCGCGCGCTTCGGCGTTCCCGTTTCGCGCGCTCTCAGCAATGATCTTGCGCCGTTGGAATCGGCGCTGGCGCGGGAACCGCAGATGCGCCGTCTGTTCTCCGCCGAGGGCGGGAGACGGATGGTTGTCGAGGGCGATACCCTGGTTCAGTCCGACCTGGCCGCCGTGCTCGCGAGCGTGCGCACCTCGGGTCCAGGCGACTTTTACTCCGGGCCGCTCGCCACGCAGTTCCTGAAGGGCGTTCACGAGGCCGGAGGGGCGCTTGATGCGGCGGAATTGGCGGATTACCAGCCGGTCTGGCGCAAGCCACTGGCCGTCGGTTTCGACGACAAGAGGGCGTACTTCGCACCACCGCCGCCGGCGGGCGGAGTCATCGCCGGCCAGATGTGGTCGATGCTGGTGAAGGGCGACCGCTTCGCCGAGACTCCCGCCGAGCAGCGCGGCACGGTGTTGATCGAAACAGCCGAACGCGCCTTCGCCGACCGACAGCGGTGGGCTTCCGGCGCTTCCGACGCGCAGGACCTAGTCTCATCGGCCCACGTCACCGCGCTCATGGCACAGCCTAACGAGACAACCAGCGCGGCTCCCACGGCGGAGCCGGCAACGGAAAATCCGGCTGCCGCGACCTTCGTCGCCGTCGATGCCGAGGGCTCGGCTGTGGCCTGCGCGGTAACTCTCAACAGCCTTCTCGGCACCGGTAGAATCGCAACCGGAACCGGCATCGTGCTCGCGGCCGCGCCCGGCCACGGTGGCAGGGGTGCCGCTATGCTGGGCCCGATGGTGGTCGTCAAGCCGGGCGGCCGGCAGTTCGTGTTCGCCGGCGCCGCGACGGGCGGCGTCGCGGCGCCCACGGCGCTGGTCGACGTGGCGGCGCGGGTGCTGCTCGCTCACCAGCCTCTCAATGAGGCAAGCGCCGCGCCGAGGATGCACGGCGGCAGCGATCCCGAATTGGTTTACATCGAGCAAGGAGCCGGCGCCCGCATTTTACGGACGCTGGCTGATCGTGGATACCAGGCCGTGACCGTGGAGCGCCTCGGTCGGGTGAATTCGATTGGCTGCCCAGGAGGACTACAGAGCAGTCCCGAGCAATGCGTCGCGGCGACTGACCCCCGCGGCTTTGGTCTCGCCGCCAGCACCGAGTAACCTGCTCGTCTCGCCGCCCGCGCGCACTTTTCGCGACGAGTGCGTGTTGGACTAACTCAGCAGACGCTGCCACCATCCGCGACGCTGGCCGCCTTCGCCATTGTGCTCGGCATCTTCGCCGACGCGGATGACCTCCGTCCGTCGTGCCCTTTCCGAAACTTGTTCGGCATCGTCGGCCGGTTGAGGCGGGGCTTTCGCCTCTCCGTTCGAGGAGAGCACCGGCAGAGCTACAGCCCCCACGTCTTGCGTCACTTCGGAGCGATGCATCTCGTGATGGGGCTCTGTCTCCTCGCTTGCGCCAACATCTCCGCTGTGCTCGACGATGGCGATGTCGGAGGCTTGCCGCGGCTCCCTGGAAATCGCCATCGCGCCACTTTCCTCCAGCGGCAGCGGCGGACGGGCCTCGCCGACAACGTCCACTGTTGCGCGGTGATCCGTTGCTGGCCATTGCCCGCCATCGTCGGCGGTGGTGGATTCCGAAAGCTCGGTTTGTTCGCTTTCGGCCAACTTGTCGGCCGTTTCTTCCGGCCCGGGTTCCGCAAGCGCCGGCCGAATGCCGCCGACAACGATGATCTCGATAGCCTCTTCCGGCGGACTGATCGAAGCCTCGGCGGATGAGGGCTCCTCGTCTGCGATCGGCCACGCTCGCTCGCCATTCAAATCGTCACTGGCCGCGGGTGACTGTTCGGTTTCGAAGTCATCAGCGTATGTCATCTCGCTTGGGTCCTCTGAAACCGCGCCGGAGTTCGTCTCATGTGTCTCGGAGTGCGCGTCGCCGGAGATCACGTCCTCCCTAGCCACGTCGATGGTTGCCTCGTCCAGACCGGCTTGCTGCTCTGAGCTTTCGTCGCGGCGGCGTCGCTGCCGGCGGCGGGGCGCGTGCAAGCCATCGAGCTCGCCGTTACCAGCTGCGGCGCTTTCGGCCATGTCGACGGATTCGGCTGTCTCGACCGGCTCGTCCCACTTCCCGTCGGCCGCTTCGTTCCACTCCTCCTCGTCAGCCCCGTCCCCAACCTCCGCTTCCGCAATCAAAGTCCCGGGCTCCCGCGGTCCATCCGCTTCGAGCATCGTGCCAGCGCCATTTGCCGGCTCGAATGGCTGTTCCGGCGTAACTCGCGCGCGGCGCCGGCCTCCCCGCTTGCCGCGTCGACGGCGCTTGCGGCCGGGTTGCTCGGAGCTCTCCTCGGCAGCCGACTCCGGCTCTTCCGCGCCGAGATCTTCCTCTTCGGCCTCGGGCTCGTCTTCCGCTTCGGCGACGGCCGCGATCTCTTCCAGAGACTCGCCTTCCTCCTCGCCGCGGCGTCTACGCCGGGGCCGCCGGCGCCGCCCGCGTTTCCCCGCCTCGTCGCGATCCTCCGACGCCGTCGCTGGCTCGAGCGCCGGCTCCGTTTCGGCTTCCTCGACTTCGGCGACCTCTTCCTCGGCCTTGGTCGTCAGCGGCTTGAGCCGATCGATGCGGTGGTCCGGCGGCACCAGCTCCGGATCGCTCGGTGATCGCCACCGCTAACCCGTAGCGGCCCTCGATCGCTACCAGCGAACGCCTTTTCTGGTTGAGCAGGTACATGGCGACCAATGGCGGGACGGTGACCGCCAGCTCGCCCACCCGTCGCTTGATACCCTCCTCTTCCAGTTTGCGCAGGACTGCCAGCGCGGTCGAATTCGGTGGTCCGCCGCAAGCCATTGCCATTGCAGGCAGGGCAGACCTCGAAACAGGTCTCGATCAGGCTCGGCCGCAGTCGTTGGCGCGACAACTCCAGCAGCCCGAACGGGCTTATCCGGCCTATCTGTACCCGCGCCCGGTCGTTCTTCATTGCCTCCTTGAGGCGCCGCTCGACCGTCCCTTGGTTGCGGGCGTTCTCCATATCGATGAAATCTATGACGATCAGGCCGGCGAGATCGCGCAGCCGCAGCTGGCGGGCGATCTCGTCCGCCGCCTCGATATTGGTGCGCAACGCCGTCTCCTCGATATTGCGCTCGCGCGTCGAGCGGCCGGAGTTGACGTCGATCGCGACAAGCGCTTCCGTAGGGTTGATCACGACATAGCCACCGGAGCGGAGCTGAACCGTCGGCTGATGCATCGAGTCCAGATGCTCTTCGACGCCGAATTGCTGGAACAGCGGCTTCTCGTCGTCTTCATACAGCTTTACGCGCTTGGCATGACTGGAAATAAACAGCTTCATGAACTCTTTGGCTATTCGGTACTCCTCCTCGCCCTGGACTATAATTTCCGCGATGTCGCGCCCGTAGAGGTCGCGGATAGATCGTTTGATCAGGCTCGCTTCCTCGTAGACCAGCGTCGGCGCGGTCGATTGCAGCGTCATCTCGCGGATGCTGCTCCAGAGGCGGACCAGATACTCGTAGTCGCGCTTGATCTCGGCCTTGCTGCGGCCTGCGCCGGCGGTCCGGACGATGACCGCCATGCCCTCCGGCACCTCCAGCTCGGTGATGATCTTCTTCAACCGCTTGCGGTCGACGGCTCCGGCGATCTTGCGCGAGATGCCGCCTCCGCGAGAAGTGTTCGGCATCAGCACGCAATACCGGCCGGCCAGAGAGAGGTAGGTGGTCAGCGCCGCGCCTTTGCTGCCGCGCTCCTCCTTCGCGACCTGCACCAGCATGATCTGGCGGCGCTTGATTACTTCTTGGATTTTGTAGTAGCGGGAGGACAGGCGTGCGCGTCGGCGTTCGACTTCTTCATCTTCGTCGGCCGTGATTGCTTCAGCCTCGGCGTCCTCGCCCTCTCTGTCGCTTTCGGAATCGCGCTCGGCGGCCGCCTGTTCCGCCAACAGGCGTTCCCGATCGGCAATCGGGATTTGATAGTAGTCGGGGTGTATCTCGTTGAAGGCGAGAAAGCCGTGCCGATTGCCACCATAGTCCACAAACGCGGCCTGCAGCGAAGGCTCGACCCGAGTCACTTTGGCGAGATAGATATTCCCCTTTAGTTGCCGGCGCGAAGCGACTTCGACATCGAAGTCCTCCACCCGGCTTCCATCGACCACCACCACCCGGGTTTCTTCTGGGTGCGAGGCATCGATAAGCATACGTTTCGTAGCCATCTCCAGAACTCCATCGCGCCGCCGCCAGCTCTGGCCGGAAGCTGTTCGAGAAGCGGCAGCGGTGTATAGAGGTGCCGAAGGCGCGTGGGGCGATTACATCGACATTCCCGAACGCGAGAATGTCGGAGCCCCAGGGGCGCGCTGATCTGAACGGCATCCAAAATCGTGTATCCTTGCGGAGCGGCCGTTGCGGCCGAGCCTCCGTTGTTCTTCCGGCCTTTTCGGCGCAGCAGGCGGCGTATTCGCCACTGCGCGCCGCGCGGCAACCCTGCCACCGCGTACTTCGATAAGACAATAAGATAAAGACAAGAATACTCTTCGACAATTCCTATCTTTTTCAGGCTACGTTTCAACGACCTCAGGAAAGTGGTTGATCTGTATCGGCTTTGCGCCGTATACGGTAATCGCGGCACTTGCGGCCAAGTGCGTTGAGGCGGCCGCCTGTGTTGTGAGGGGTGCCGGCAACGTGACATCGCTGTCGTAACCTGTCGTAAGCGAGCCTGAACCACCGGTGCTTGCGGCCGCTGATGAACATCGACCTCGCCAACATCGCGATGGCACTATCGAGGCGAAGTTTCGCCAGAGCCCTCCGGTTCATCGTCACCCTGCTCTCAGTGCCGATTGCCGCGCTCGCTTCTCCGTCTGTCGCAGCCGGCCTTGCCGTGGTCTCGGATGCATGGGTTGCAAATCATGATGACGTGACGCGGGTCTCGCTGTCGATGAGCGCGCCGGTTCCCTACCAGGTGTTCACGCTGGAGGGGCCGCACCGGGCGGTAATCGACCTGCCGTTTGTCCGCTGGACGCCATCTTCGTTACCTCAGCCGTCCGGCCTCTTCTTGAGTTTGCGTCATGGTCGCTTCAAGCCGGATGCCTACCGGGTGGTCATCGAATGCCGCGATGCGGTCGCCGTCAGCAACTCCGCGCTGATCCCCTCCGGGGCGGGAGGTTATCGGCTGGTCGTCGATCTTGTCGCGGCGGGTGCTTCGGCAGTTCGAAGGACCGAGCCGGGCGAGAGGACGTCTCGCGAGCGCGTGAACGACTTGACCGGGTCCAAGCTCCCAAAGGTAGGCGGAGAGACGATAGCACCACTGGTCGGCGCGACCGGGCTCGCTGTCGGCGACATCGGGCCTCCGCCGGGGGTCATCGGGGAAAAGTGGCCGCGGGGCCAAGCCGCGATCGCCGCCCCTGTTCCGCTGGCTTCGGTGCGACCGAAGCCTCGGCCGCCGGCTGCCGCGGCTCTATCGGCAATCCAATGGGTAGTCGCCCTCGATGCCGGGCATGGCGGGCAGGACCCGGGCGCGATCAGTCTCGGCGGCGATCACGAGAAGCACATTACGCTCGCGGTGGCGCGCGTGCTTCGAAGCGAATTGCAAAGCTCGGGGCGCTACAAGGTCGTGCTTACGCGCAGCGGCGACAGGTTTATCCGCCTTCGCGACAGGATCGCGATCGCCCGCGCCGCTGGCGCGGATATCTTCGTCTCGCTTCACGCGGATAGCATGCCGAATTATGCCGTGCGGGGGCTTTCGGTCTACACGCTGTCGGAGCAGGCGTCCGACGCCGAAGCGGCGGCGCTGGCCGAACGCGAGAACAAGGTCGACCTGATCGGAGGCATCAGGCTGGCCGGGGAAACGCCGGAAGTCACGAACATCCTGATCGACCTCATCCAGCGCGAGACGATGAACGAGTCGGCGCGCTTTGCGTCCCTGCTCGTCGACGAACTACAGCAGGCGACGACACTGTTGCCGCGAACGCATCGGTTTGCCGGGTTCGCCGTTCTGAAGGCGCCGGACGTGCCCTCGGTGCTGATCGAGCTCGGTTACCTGTCGAACGGCACCGACGAACGATTATTGCGCGGCAGCGAATATCGACAGAGGCTGGCGCAGGGCATCGCCCGCGCGATCGACCGTTACTTCATGCGTCTGGAGGCGCGCAACCGGCATTGAACCGCCGTGCGCCGCCGCGCGTACCCGAAATGGCGCCTGGTCGCGAAACTCGCGAGCTCCGATATAATGCTGTCGTTCAACATCCTCCACCCGGCGTGTTTGCGAAGAGAAAGGTGATGATCCGCGTTCTTGCCTCGCTGTTTAGTGTGCTGTTGCTGTTGATGGTCGCGGCCATCGCCGCCGGGTTGGTCATGTTCTATCGTTACGGAAGGGATCTGCCCGATATCCGGCAGCTTGCGACCTATGAGCCGGCCGTGACGACGCGGGTGTACTCTGGCGATGGGCGGCTGCTGGCGGAGTATGCCGCGGAAAAGCGGGTGTTCGTCCCGATCAGCTCGATCCCACCCCGCCTGGCCAAGGCCTTTCTCTCGGCGGAGGACAAGAACTTTTACGAGCATAAGGGCGTCGATACCGCCGGAGTGGTTCGAGCTATCGTCACTAACCTGGAAAATTTCGGCAGCGATCGTCGGCTCGTCGGCGCATCGACCATCCCTCAGCAGGTCGCGAAGAACTTCCTATTGTCCGGCGAGGTTAGCTTCGAGCGCAAGGTCAAGGAAGCCATTCTCGCTTTTCGCATGGGCCAGGCGCTGTCGAAACAGCGCATCCTCGAGCTCTACCTGAATGAGATTTACCTGGGCAGCGGCGCCTACGGCGTAGCCGCCGCGGCGCTGAACTACTTCGACAAGAGCCTAGACGAGCTGACGCTGCCCGAGATGGCGACTCTGGCCGCGTTGCCGAAAGGTCCTAACAACTACGACCCTATTCGTCAGCCGGCGGCGGCGAAGGCACGGCGCGACTGGGTGCTGGGCCGGATGTTGGAAGACGGCCACATCGACGCGGAAGAAGCGGAACAAGCCCGTAACACACCGTTGGTCCCCCGTCGCGGTAAGATGACGGAGCTGGCCAGCGCCGACTACTTCGCCGAGGAGGTGCGCCGCGATCTCATCCGGCGCTATGGCGAGGATGCTCTCTACAAGCGTGGCCTGGTCGTTTACTCGACCGTCGACCAGCGTCTACAGGAGATCGCCGATAAGACATTGCGGCGGGGGCTGGAGGAGTACGATCGTCAGCACGGCTGGCGCGGCCCGGTGGCGCGGCTTGCCGCCGCAGGCAGCAACAGCGCCGGCCGGCAAGGCGGCGTTGGCGTACCGGCGGATTGGCGCGAGCGTCTCGCCGCCATTCCGCCTCCACCCGGGATCGGCAACTGGCAGTTGGCGGTGCTCCTGCAGACGCGAGAGGGCGAGGGGCGGATCGGCTTCGCGGACGGCCAGACCGGACGCATTCCCGCCGAGCAGATGCGTTGGATCCGGCGGCATCTCCAATGGCCACTCCGGGGCGCAAGCCGGCGACGTGATCATGGTAGAGGCGCTCGGTGGCGATGCTTGGGCGCCGCGGCAGGTGCCGAAGGTGGAGGGAGCATTGGTCGCCATCGACCCGCATACCGGCCGGGTGCTGGCGATGAGCGGCGGGTGGGATTACCGCCTCAGCGAGTTCAATCGTGCAACGCAGGCGCTGCGACAGCCAGGCTCGGCCTTCAAGCCGATCGTCTACTTGTGCGCGCTGGAGGCCGGTTATACGCCGTCCTCGATCGTTAAGGACGCGCCAATCACCCTTAGCCAGGGTCCGGGCGAGCCCCCGTGGCGCCCGATGAATTACTCCAACCGCTTTTATGGTCCGACGACGCTGCGGGTGGGCCTCGAGCAGTCCCGCAATGTCATGACAGTTCGCCTCGCCCAACAGGTCGGCATGGACAAAGTGGCCGACTGCGCCAAGCGGCTCGGCGTCTTCGACACCATGCCGCATTACCTCTCGTACGCGCTGGGGGCCGGCGAGACCACGGTGCTGCGGCTGACGACCGCGTTCGCCATGCTGGTCAACGGCGGCAGGCAGATCGAGCCTACGGTGATCGACCGTGTGCAGGATCGGTACGGACGAATCATCTTCCGCCAGGATCAGCGTGGCTGCCTCGACTGCCAGGTCGAGGCGTGGGAAGGGCAGCCGATGCCGGAGCCAATCGATCTACGCAAGGAGGTAACCGATCCGCACAGCGCGTATCAGGTGGTCTCGATGCTGCAGGGCGTCGTCGATCGCGGTACCGGCGAACGGGCAAAGATCGATGGGCGGCCGCTCGCCGGCAAGACCGGCACCAGCACGGACGCCAAGGACGTATGGTTCGTTGGGTTCGCGCCGGACCTCGCGGTGGGCGTTTTCATCGGCTACGATGAGCCCGCTTCCCTCGGTGACCATGCCGCGGGCGGCACTGTAGCGGCGCCCATTTTCGCTTCTTTCATGCGCGAGGCGCTCAAAGACAAGCCGGCAATTCCTTTCCGGACGCCGCCTGGCGTCCGGCTAATGCGGGTAGATGCGGCCACGGGGCGGCCCGCGGCCTCCGCCAATCCCCGGGTCATTCTCGAAGCGTTCAAGCCAGGGACGGCGCCGGAGGCAACCGCGGTCGGCTCCCGCCCCAGCCGCGGCGTCGACGGCTCTCCCGATATCGGCACCGGCGGCCTTTATTAATCCAGGGCGCGCGTTGGGGAGCCGGAAAGCCTCCTATCTACAATGTGTCCTTGGCTAAAGCCGGCTCAGCCCTGTTCGTATTTGTAGAAGCCGCGGCCGGTCTTGCGGCCGAGGTAGCCGGCATCGACCATCTGCTTGAGCAGCGGGCTCGGGCGGTACTTCGAGTCCTCGAAACCTTGGTAGAGCGTTTCCATGACGTGTAGGATGACGTCGAGGCCGATCAGGTCGGCAAGCGCCAGCGGGCCAATAGGGTGGTTGGCGCCGAGCTTCATCGTATCATCGATGTCCTCGGGTCCGGCCAGGCCCTCGTACAGGCAGTTGATACCCTCGTTGATCATCGGGATGAGCAGGCGGTTCACGACGAAGCCGTAGCTGTCCTTCACCACGCGCGGTGTCTTGCCGATTTGTTTGCTGACCTCGACAACCGTCTGGACGGTCTGGTCAGCGCTTTGCAGGCCACGCACTACCTCGACCAGCTGCATGACGGGTACGGGATTGAAGAAGTGCATACCCACGACTTGACTCGGGCGTTGCGTCGCGGCCGCGATCTTTGTCACCGAGATTGACGATGTGTTGGTGGCTAGGATCGCGTCTTTCTTGACGATGTCGTCGATCTCGCCAAACAGCTTCACCTTCAGATCAACCTGCTCCAGCGCCGCCTCGACGACTAGATCGCAGTCGGCCATCGGGATCCAGTGGCACCGTTCCCTTGATCCTTCCCAGCGTCGCATCCCTCGCCTCGCCGGTGATCTTGTTGCGCGAGGCCAGCCGTTCGAGGCTCTTCTTGATGGTCGCCATGCCGCGATCGACGAACTCCTGCTTGATGTCGCGCATCACGACCTCATAACCGGCACTTGCGAACGCCTGCGCGATACCGTTGCCCATCGTTCCGGCGCCGACGACGCCAACTTTCCTGATTTCCATGTTTTCCTCCCGTTTTGGTCCCGATTGTGGTGGTCGCGAGTATGCTTGTGGGGGCCGGCGATCCGCCCGGCCACCGCATCATTTCGCACGCCCCGCGGCGACGCAAAAGCGGAAAACTTGTGCTTCGGGCCAGGCGACGTCATTTGCTTGGGCCGGTTGTATTGGTAGTAAGCGGCTTCTCCCGGCAATGTCGAGGACGCATAATGGACTGGTCACCGGGCGGGCGTCGTCGTCCCGGCGCCGCCCAGGGCAAGCGAGCTCGCAAGGATGACGTTAGATGGACGCAGAGGACGCGCGGCTGCGCGAGTGGATAGGCAGAACGGAAACCGCGCGGGACGTTATTCACTCTGAGCGCGCCAGGGCACTCCAGGCGACACTCGACCGCGAGCCGCTGCTGCGGGATGGCGATGCGTTGCCGCCGCTCTGGCACTGGCTCTATTTTTGGACGACCGTGCCGCGATCAGGACTCGGCAGGGATGGCCACCCGGCGCTGGGCGGCTTTCTGCCCCCGGTCGGCGCGGCGCGGCGGATGTGGGCGGGTAGCCGAGTGCGCTGGCCCGGGCGCCTGCTACTCGGCGACCAGGCGCGGCGGACCTCGTCGATCCTTGATGTCGTGCTCAAGACGGGCCGAACCGGCCGGCTGGTGTTTGTTACCGTCCGCCATGAAATCAGTGGATCGGCGGGCCTCGCCATCGTCGATGAACACGACATCGTCTATCGCGAGGACACCGGCGCGGGAGTCCAGACCCGCGGCGGTGAGCCCGCGCCGGCGGGCGCCACCTTCAGCCGGCCGATGCAGGCGGACAGCACCATGCTGTTTCGCTATTCGGCGCTCACCTTCAACGGCCATCGCATCCACTACGACCGGGATTATGCGACGCGCGTCGAGGGCTATTCCGGCTTGGTCGTGCACGGCCCGCTGCTGGCGACCTTGATGGCGGATCTGGCGGCGTGCTCTCGGCCGGACCGGCCGATGGCCGAATTCGCGTTCCGCGGCCACCGGCCAGTGATCGACACCGATCCATTCACCGTGTGTGGAACGGCGAGCGGTGACGCTGACCTCAATCTGTGGGTGGCCGACTATCAAGGCGTGCTGGCGATGAAGGGTAGGGCCGTGTTTCGCTAGCGCCGGGTGGCCGCCCGGCAGAGCAGGAACGGAGGCCAGGCGGCTTGCAATAGCGGCGGCTGCCGCCAACATCAAGGTGGCCAGACGGCCGGATGGCCGCTCCTCGCCTATAGGACATGCGGGGGAGGAAAGTCCGGGCTCCACGGAAACACGGTGCCGGGTAACGCCCGGCGGGGGCGACCCCAGGGAAAGTGCCACAGAGAGCAGACCGCCGGCCGGGCCGTTTCGCGGCTCGCCGGTAAGGGTGAAAGGGTGCGGTAAGAGCGCACCGCGTCGCCGGCAACGGCGGCGGCACGGCAAACCCCACCGGGAGCAAGACCAAATAGGGACGACGGCCGGCCGCTCCTGCGAGGGCGGAGCCGGCAGGCGGGTTTCCGCGCCGTCGTCCGGGTCGGTCGCGCGAGGCGCCTCGGCAACGGGCGTCCCAGAGGAATGGCCATCGCCTGGCCTCGGGCGGGGACAGAACCCGGCTTACAGGCCGTCTGGCGCCTTAACCCTCGGGCTCCGAGCCGGAATGCTGTTGCTCCTCTGATTTGGACTCCACCGGCGAGAGCGGCGGCGCCAGTCCGCTGCCGGGTCTTTCGCCAGGCAACCTTCGCGCGCACAAACTCTCGGGGTTGAACAGCAGGCAACGGCGCCAACGTTCCTCCATCCGCTCGCCGTGAGCGGCTGTGCCCGGAACAGTCATGCGTATCGTCCGCTCACCCGTCGCCGGGTCCACGGTTTTCTCGCAGGCTTGCGCCAAGCTAATCAAGGCCAACAAGCACACCGGCGGTGCCATCCCTTTGCTCATCGGCTTCCGCATGCGCTGCGTTTCCATGTGCATCTAACCGCACCGACACCGGGCGGCGAAAGGCGTCGATTCTCTATGCGTCGAGCGCGCATGCTGGCTAGTGCTCAACCAGCGCCATCTTCCATCCAATAAAACGGCGAGTTAGCCGCAGAGTTCGGCTCAATGTTGCAAGCCGCATGATAGTAGCTCAACTTGAATCACGCGGCCAATGCAAACTCCACCGCCGCTTAGATTGCCGGCCGATGTTTCCTCGACGCGTGCTCGATCGCGCCAATGCTTCAATTTCTTGCGCCGCGAACGGCCGAGAACAAGACGTTAGGCGAAGGTAGCTTAGCCGAGGCGAGCGCGATCGATGCGGCTTTCCAGCAGGTTGCTTGGGCAGCGACCTTCCTTGCGCAACAACCTTGGCGTGATTCGCGGAAGTTGTGCAAGGCAAGACCCGACACACAGCATCTTGTACTGAGGCGCTAAGTTGCCGAGCAGGTTGTTTAGAGTTGACCTTCCTGCAGAGGGCTTTTTTAGGGCCCTGTAACCCATAGCACTCCATTGATTCCCACGGCTGACCATGCTATCCCATCAGATGACGGTGCTGCCGGTCGGGCTCGGCATGCCAGGCGGCTCTCGAAAACAGCTCTGAAGTTCCGGGTTTCCGAAAGAGCCGCGATGGCAGTATTGGTCGGCCGACACGTGATGAGGATCGACCGAAAGGGACGGGTCTCGGTGCCGAAGCCATTTCGCGATTTCTATCAAAGCAAGGGCGGATTTCCCGGTATCTACGCTTATCCTTCGCCGAAACAGGCCGCCATTGACGCGTGCCACGAAGAACGCATGCAGGAGATCGCGGAAAGCGTGGATGACCTCGATATGTTTTCCGAGAAACAGAAAGACTTCGCGATGGTTGTTTTGGCGAGCGCGCATCAACTGTCGTACGACCCTGAGGGACGGATCGTTTTACCCCCGGATTTGATGGCGCACGCCGGGCTCGATGGCGAGGCGACGTTTGTAGGTTGCGGCGCTACATTTCAGATATGGAATTCGCAACTTTTTAAGCCGCTCTACGTCGAAGCCGTGAAGCGGGTCCGGGACGGCGATGCTACCTTGTCGCTGCGCCGGCGGGCGGCGGTGCCGCGATGACGGCTGTCCCAGCATCGCATACGCCGGTGATGCTCGCGGAGGTGATCCAGGCGCTGGCGCCCCGCGAAGGCGAGCTCTACATCGACGCCACCTTCGGCGCCGGCGGCTATGCTGCCCCGATCCTCGACGCCGCCGCGTGCCGAGTTGTGGGCATCGACCGCGATCACGAAGCCTGCCGTCGCGCCGAGGCGATCGTCGATCGCTATCGTGGGCGGCTCTGCGTCTTGCACGGCCGCTTCGGCGATCTAGTCGATCTCGCCCGGCGCCATGGCCTAGGCGCAATCAACGGGATCGCATTCGACCTTGGAGTTTCTACGCCGCAGCTCGACGAGGCCGAACGGGGCTTCTCATTCCAGAGAGCAGGTTCGCTCGACATGCGGATGGACACGACCGCCGGCGTAACCGCCGCCTATGCGGTCAACCGCCTGCCGGAGCAAGAGCTTGCAAACCTGATATATGCACTCGGCGAGGAACGGGCATCGCGCCGCATCGCCGCGGCGCTGGTGCGCGCTCGCGCCGAGGCGCCGATCCTCGACACGCAACGGCTCGCTGAAATTGTCCGGTCCGTTCTGCCGCGAGCCGCCGACCGGCTCGACCCGGCCACACGGACCTTCCAAGCGCTGCGCATCTGGGTCAACGACGAGCTCGGCGAACTGGACCGCAGCTTGATCGCCGCGGAGCGACTGCTGGTGCCGGGTGGCCGCTTGGTGGTGGTCGCCTTCCATTCGCTGGAGGACCGCAAAGTGAAGAATTTTCTGAAGCTGCGGAGCGGCGTGCCCGCACGGGCCTCGCGACATTTGCCGGAGATCGTCACCGCCGCCGCTCAGCCCAGCTTCCGCTTGATCACGAAGCGGGCGGCTCGGCCCTCGGCGCGCGAGATTGCGCAAAACCCGCGGTCCCGGTCGGCCCGGATGCGCGCGGCTGAACGTACCGCCGCGCCGGTATGGACGTCACCCACAGAGACAAGGAGGGCGGCATGAGCGGCTGGTCCACATTCGTCAGGCAGGCGACGGCGCTCTGTCTGCTGCTTGCGGTCGCTCTCGCGGTCGTTCTCCTGACCGTTACCCACCGGGTACAGGGGCTCGAAGAGGAGCTCGGCGGCGTGCGGAGCGAAATCGCCGCCGAGCGGAAGAAGATGCACGTGCTGCAGGCTGAGTTCAGTTTTCTGGCGGAGCCCGAACGGGTACGCCGGTTGGCCGGCGCGCATCTCGGGCTGGTGCCGATCGAGCCGGACCAGCTCGCTTCCTTCGCCACCCTCGACGAGGTGCTGAAGCGGGGCGATGAGGCGGCCGCCGCTAGGACGCCGACGCCAAATGGCGTGCGCCTCGCCGGCAAGGAGCGTCAACGATGACCCAGGTTGCCAGACCCGCCTCGACGAGAGCAGCCGGCTCACTGCACCTCGACGAGGTCGAGCACCGAGCCCTGGACACCGCGCGCAATCGCCTGCTCGCGACGGGTGTGATCTTCGCTTTTATCTTCTTGGTTGTCGCGGGGAGGCTGGTCGACCTGACCGTTCTTGGCGCCTCGCCGAGCCGCTCCTTCGCCAAGAGTGCGGCTACGATGGAGAAAGCGCGCGGCGACATCGTCGATCGCAATGGAGTGATCTTGGCGACCAGCCTGCCTTCAGCCTCGGTCATCGCTAATCCACAGCAAATCATCGACGCCGATGCAGCGGTCGCCGACCTCGCCCGGGTTTTGCCCGATCTGGATCGGGAGGCGCTGCGTGCTCGCCTGACCGGTCCCTCGAAGTTCGAGTATGTCCGCAGAGGCCTGACACCGGAACAACAGCAGGCGGTGAACGCGCTCGGCATTCCCGGCCTGTACTTCAAAACCGAGCGCCGGCGATTCTATCCGCACGGCCGCGCCGTCGCGCATGTTGTCGGCTTCACCGATATCGATGGCCGCGGAATCGCTGGCGTCGAGCAAACTTACGAGGGATCGCTGGCCGATGGGAACAGCCTACGCCTCGGTCTCGACATTCGCGTGCAGCACATTCTGCGGCGCGAACTCGAAGCATCCCGCCGCGAGTTCAGCGCGCTCGGCGCCGCCGGCATGGTGCTGGATATCAGCAGCGGCGATGTGGTCGGCATGGTGTCGCTGCCCGACTTTGATCCTCACGAGCCGGTGACCGATCCGGACGACGAGGCTCGATTCAACCGCGTCACCAAGGGCGTCTATGAAATGGGCTCGACGATGAAGCTGTTCACCGTCGCCATGGCGCTCGACAGCGGCTCCACGAGTATGTCGGGGGGCTACGACGCGAGCCGACCGCTGCGCGTTTCGCGCTTCACCATCAGCGACTACCACCCGAAAAAGCGCTGGCTTTCGACACCGGAGATACTCGTCTATTCCTCGAATATAGGCTCGGCGCTGATGGCGCTCGACATCGGCACGACGCTCCAGCGTCAGTATCTGCAACGTCTCGGCCTGCTGGAGACGGCGCATGTGGACCTGCCGGAAGTCGGGGCGCCGCTCGTACCGAACCCGTGGCGAGAGATCAATACCATGACCGTCGCTTTTGGCCACGGGCTGGCGATTACGCCGCTGCAGCTGGTGAATGGAGTGTCGGCGCTGGTGAATGGTGGCGTTCTGCGTCCGGCCAGCCTGAAGTATCGTGACGAGCAAGGGCCTCCACCGGGCACGCCGGTGCTGTCGAGCAAGACCTCGAGACAGATGCGTGAGCTTATGCGGCAGGCTGTGCTGCACGGCACCGGCGCCAAGGCCGACGTGCCTGGCTACAAGATCGGCGGCAAGACCGGCACGGCGGAGAAGCTGGTGCGTGGCCGCTACATCGAGAACGCACGGATTTCCTCGTTCGTCGGTGCTTTTCCCATCGACGCGCCGCGCTACGTCGTACTGGCTATGCTGGACGAGCCCAAGGGCAACCGGGCAACCGCCAACTATGCCACTGGCGGCTGGGTGGCCGCGCCGGTGGTCGCGCGTCTGGTCCGCCACATGGCGCCGCTGTTGGGCATCGCGCCGGTGCCGGAGGGCGAACTGCCGGACGGAGTGCGTAAAGCGTCGGCGCCATCGCTGAAGGTTGGGCGGAACGCCAGCCCGCCGCGGCAGAAGTCGGCGATGGTCGCGGCCAAACCTGCGCATCGAGAAAAACATCTTGCGGCTAACTGATCTGCTTCCGGGAAACAGTACGGATTTGCACGGCGCGCAAAACGACGCAATCCGCATCACCGGGCTCACCGCCGACTCTCGGCAGGTGCAGCCCGGTTTTCTGTTTGCGGCACTCGCCGGCAGGCGTGCCGATGGGCGCCTCTACATCGACGAAGCCGTGCGTCGCGGCGCCGCTGCGATTCTGGCGCCGGCTGGTGCGGCTCCACTGCCAGCCGCCGAGAAGGGCGCGCTTCGCGCCGGTTACGTTTGTCTTCGACGACAATCCGCGTCGCCGCTTCGCGCTGATGGCGGCGCGCTTTTACGCTCGGCAGCCGAGAACGGTGGCGGCCGTCACCGGCACCAACGGCAAGACATCGGTGGTCTGGTTCCTGCGCCAAATCTGGGATGCGCTCGGCCACTCCGCCGGCTCGATGGGCACGCTCGGGATCATCGCGCCAGGCATCGAGCAGTCGGGCAGCCTGACCACGCCCGATACAGTGACCTTGCACCGGACGCTGGCTCGCCTAGCCGGGGTCGGAGTGGATCGGCTGGCCATCGAAGCCTCCAGTCACGGGCTCGATCAGTACCGTCTCGACGGCGTCAAGATCGCCGCCGCCGCCTTCACCAACCTGACCCGAGATCACCTCGATTACCACGGCACCATGCAGGCCTACCTGTCGGCGAAGTTGCGGCTGTTTTCCGAGCTGGTGGCTGCAGAAGGCGCCGCCGTGATCTGCGCCGACGGCGCTCACGCGGGCCCGGTCCGCAGCGTCGCCGCCGAGCGGGGACTGCGTGTGCTGACGTATGGCCGGCGAGGCGATGACCTGCGGATCGCTCGCCCTGGAGCAGGTAGTTGATGGTCAGCGGCTGACGCTGCGGATCGGCGGCAGCAACAGGTCGATCGCACTTGCCGCTGGTCGGCGACTTCCAGGCCGCCAACGCGCTTGCCGCGGCCGGACTGGCTATAGCTACGGGCGCCGATGCAGACGATGTGCTCCCGGCATTGGCGAAGCTGGCGCCGGTGCGCGGCCGGATGGAGCGGGTCGCCCGCATCCGTGACTTCGCCTCGATCTACGTCGATTACGCGCATACGCCGGACGCACTGGCCGTCGTACTGCGGGCGCTGCGGCCGCAGGCGGCGCGAGAAACTTGATCGTCGTATTCGGCTGCGGCGGCGATCGCGACGCCGGCAAGCGTCCCGAGATGGGCCAGATCGCCAGCGCCCTGGCCGACCGAGTGATCGTCACCGACGACAACCCCAGGAGCGAAAGCCCAGCGGAGATTCGTCGTCAAATCCTCATTGGTTGCCCGGAAGCCGAAGAGATCGGCGACCGCGCCGAAGCGATCGCTCGTGCCGTCCGCTCATTGCGCTCCGGGGACGTACTGCTTCTCGCAGGCAAGGGACACGAGACCGGCCAGATCGTCGGTTCGCGGGTGCTGCCGTTCGATGACGCCGAGGTCGTGCGATCCGCCGTTCGGGATATTCAGCGATGACCGACTCGCCGGTCCTCTGGACAAGCGAGGCCGCCGCCGCGGCAACCGCGCGGCCGCACGGAGGGGTTCTGGCGCGCCTCGGGAGTGTCCATCGATTCGCGGACGCTCCGCCCGGGCGATCTGTTCGTGGCTCTGAAGGGGCCGAGCTTCGACGGGCACGCCTTCGTCGCCGATGCGCTCGCCACGGGCGCCGCCGCGGCGGTCGTATCGCATCGGCCGGATGGTCTTGCACCGGATGCGCCGCTGCTGCTCGTCGCGGAGACGTTCCAAGCGCTGCGGGATCTGGGCCGGGCGGCGCGTGCGCGCTCGACAGCGAGCATCGCCGGGGTTACCGGCAGCGTCGGCAAGACGGGCGTCAAGGAGGCTCTCAGCCTGGTCCTCGGGCGGCAGGGCGCCACGCACGCGAGCGTCGGAAGCTTCAACAATCATTGGGGAGTGCCGCTCAGCCTCGCGCGAATGGCTCCCTCGGCGCGATTCGCGGTGTTCGAGATGGGGATGAACCACGCGGGCGAGATCGCGCCGCTAACCCGCCAGGTCCGCCCGCACGTCTGCGTCATCACGACGGTCGGAAGCGGTGCACCTGGAGAACTTCCCCTCGGTCGAGGCAATCGCCGATGCCAAGGCGGAGATTTTCATCGGCGTCGCCCCGAACGGCGCGGCCGTTCTCAACCGCGACAATCGATTTTTCGAGCGGCTCCGGCGACGGGCGCTGGAGGCCGGCATCGGTCATATCGTCTCCTTCGGCCGGTCCGCGGAGGCCGACGTTCGTCTTGACGGGGCGGCGGAAGACGCGCAGGGCGCCACGGTCGTGGCCGATGCGAACGGTGACTCGGCTGACTTACCGAATCGGCGCCGCCGGCTCCCATTGGGTCGACGAATTCGCTCTGCGTCCTCGCCACCGCTCAGGCGCTGGGCGCGGATGTCGTCGAGGCGGCCGCCGCTCTCGCCGATCTGCGGGCGCCTAAGGGCAGGGGGATGCGGACGCGCGTCGTTCTGCCGCAAGGCTGCTTCGAGCTGATCGACGACAGCTACAACGCCAGCCCGACGTCGATGATTGCCTCCTTCCAGGTGCTCGGGCGCAGCCGGCCCGGTGACGGCGGCCGGCGCATTGCCGTGCTCGGCGACATGCTCGAGCTGGGCGAGGACGCGCCGGCGCTGCACGCCGCTCTCGCACGCTCGCTTGGTCGAAAACGGCGTCGACCTTGTCTATACCGCCGGTCCGATGATGCAGCATCTTCGCGCCGCCTTGCCGGCGGCGATGCGGGCGGAGCACGGGACCGATTCGGCGTCTCTCGCCGCGGCTGGTGGCGACGGCGGTGCGGCCCGGGCGACGTGCTGACCGTCAAAGGCTCGGCGGGGAGCCGAATGCGCACCGTCGTCGAGACGTTGCTGGCGCTGCAGGCAAGCGGCCGGGTACAAGCCGGCGTAACCGGCGGCGGCCCGAAGAGACTAGGTCATGCTTTACCATCTGCTCGTTCCGTTCGCCGAGGAGTTCACGCCGTTCAACGTCTTCCGCTACATCACATTCCGGTCCGGCGGGGCGCTGTTGACGGCGCTGGTGATCAGCTTCTTCGTTGGCCCGAGCCTGATACGCATCCTGCGGTCACGACAGAACGGCGGCCAGCCGATACGCGCCGATGGTCCGGAAAGCCACCTGTTGACGAAGCGCGGCACGCCGACGATGGGCGGGTTCCTGATCCTGCTGGCGCTCGCCGTGTCCACGCTGCTGTGGGCCGATCTCGGCAATGGCTTCGTCTGGGTTGCGCTGATGGTCACCATCTCCTACGGCGCCATCGGCTTTCTCGACGATTACCGCAAGATCGCGCATCGGGACAGCCGCGGATTGCCTGGGCGCGCGAAGCTGTTCCTGCAGGTTATCATCGCCGGCATCGGCGGCGCTCTGGATCACTCAGCTCTCGCCACCCGGGCTGCAGGGCCAGCTCGCGGTGCCGTTCTTCAAGAACCTGATGATCAATCTGGGCTGGGCTTACGTCCTGGTCGCGATCACGGTGATCGTCGGCGCATCCAACGCGGTCAACCTGACCGACGGGCTCGACGGGCTCGCCATCGTCCCGGCGATGATCGCCGCCGGCGTCTTCGCGCTGGTCGCCTACCTCGTCGGCAACTCGGTATTCGCCAACTACCTGCAAATCCACTACGTCCCTGGAACCGGCGAACTCGCCGTCTTCTGCGGCGCGCTGATCGGGCGCCGGGCTCGGCTTCCTCTGGTTCAACGCCCCACCAGCGCGCGTCTTCATGGGCGACACCGGCTCGCTTTCCCTTGGCGGCGCGCTCGGCGCGATCAGCGTCTCGACCAAACACGAGCTGGTGCTGGCGATCGTCGGCGGCCTGTTCGTCCTGGAGACGGTTTCGGTGATCGTCCAGGTCGTCTCCTTCAAGCTGACCGGCAAGCGCGTCTTCCGGATGGCGCCGCTGCACCATCACTTCGAGAAGATGGGCTGGGCGGAGCCGACCATCGTCATCCGGTTCTGGATCATCGCCTCGATCCTGGCGCTGATCGGGCTCTCCACGCTGAAGCTGAGGTGAGGTGCAGGCGATGATTTCCCTCGGCACGCTCCCGGACCGTCCTTACGCAGTCCTCGGCTTGGGGCGCAGCGGCCGGGCGGCGGCGAAGGCGCTCCTCGCCAGCAAGCGCACGGTCTGGGCCTGGGACGACAGCGCGGACGCGCGTGCGGTGGCGCCGTCCGAAGGCCTGCCGCTCGTTGATCTCGGCGCGCGCGATCTGGGCGAATTCGGCGGCGCTGGTGCTGAGCCCGGGCATTCCGCATACCTTTCCGGCGCCGCATCCGATCGTCGCCCGGGCGCGAGCGCGTGGCGTCGAGGTCATCGGCGATGTCGAGCTGCTGTTTCGGGCCCAGCCTTCCGCCACCTACGTCGGCGTAACCGGCACCAACGGCAAGTCGACCACCACCGCGCTGGTCGGCCACATCCTCGCCAGCGGCGGGCTTCGACATCCGAGTTGGCGGCAATCTCGGGCCGCCGGTTCTGGATTTCGATCCGCTCGAGCACAAAAACTGTTTGTGTTTTGGAGATGTCGTCATATCAGTTGGAGCTGACGCCAAATGTAGTGTTTAATGTCGCCATGCTGCTCAACATATCGCCTGATCACCTCGGCCGCCATGGCGGCATGGACGGCTACATCGCCGCCAAGCAAGCCATCTTCGCCGGCGCGCGGCCGGGCGCGACGGCGGTCATCGGTGTCGACGATCGCACACAGCCGGAGCCTCTGCACAGCCGTAGGTCAGAGGGGCGAGCCACCGGCGTTCTGGTGGTCTCCGGCCACCGGCGCGTCGGCGGCGGCGTTTTCGCTCGCGATGGCGTGCTCTGGGACGCGATCGACGGCGAGCCGCAAGCCGATGCTGATCTCAGCGAGGCCCGCGCGCTGCCGGGCGCGCATAACGCACAGAACGCCGCGGCGGCTTATGCCGCGGTCCGCTCGCCTGGGTGTCGAGGGCAACGATCGCGGCGAAGGCGATTCTCGACTTTCCCGGCCTGGCCCATCGGCAGGAGTGCGATCGCCGAGGTGGCTGGCGTCATCTACGTCAACGACTTCGAAGGCCACCAACGGCGATGCCGCCGGCCCGCGCGCTGGTCGAGCTATGAAAGCATCTACTGGATCGCCGGCGGCCGGCCGAAAGAGGATGGGCTGGAGCGCGGTCAGCCGTGGCTCGATCGGATCCGCCATGCCTTCCTGATCGGCGAGGCGGAAGAAGCGTTCGCTCGGGCTCTCGAGGGCAAAGTCGTCGGTCTGCGCGCTGCGGTACGCTCGACCGAGCCTTCGCGGCGGCGCAGGCTCGACGGCCGAGGCCGATCGGCTGAGCAGACCGGTGGTTCTGCTTTCTCCCGCTTGCGCGTCCTTCGATCAGTTCCCGAATTTCGAAGCGCGCGGCGATGCCTTCCGCATGCTGGTGCGAGGCGATCTCGGCGATGAGCATCTCCTTCGCCCGCACCGATACGAGTCTGCTGAGCCGCTGGTGGTGGACCATCGATCGCTGGACGATAGCGGCGCGTCATGCTGATCGCCGCGCTCGGCATCGTGCTTACCATGGCGGCTTCGCCGGCGGTCGCGGAGCGACTCAACCAATTCGATGCCTTCTACTTCGCGCGCCGCCAGGCGGCTTACTTACCCGCGGCGCTGGTGATCATGCTGGCGACCTCGCTGCTGTCGCCGAAGGGCGTGCTGCGGGCAGCCGTGGTCATGCTGGCCGCTGGCGTTCGCGGCGACGGTCGCGACGCTGTTCGTCGGTGACGAGCATCAAGGGTGCAACCCGCTGGCTCTACGTCGGCGGGACTCTCGGTTCAGCCGTCGGAGTTCCTGAAGCCGGCGTTCGCCGTTGTCAGCGCCGCGTTGATCGCGCGCAGCCGCGTCAGGGAGCGATTGCGTCGGCTATCCGCTGGCAACCGCTGCTGCTGGGCATCGATCGCCGGAGTTCTGGTCCTGCAGCCGGACATCGGCACGACCATGCTGGTTTGCGGCGCCTGGTGCCTGCAGATCTTCCTCGCCGGCTGCCCGCTGGTGCTGATCGCGCTGATCGGCCTGCTGTTCGTCGCGGGCGGCGTCGGCGCCTACTCCATGTTCAGCCACGTGCGAAGTCGCGTCGATCAGTTCCTCGATCCGGCTAGCGGCGAGGGCTATCAGGTCAAGCGGGCGCTCGAAGCCTTTCACAGCGGCGGGCTGTTCGGCCGCGGACCGGGCGAGGGACATGTCAAGGAGGCGCTGCCCGATGCGCACGCCGACTTCATCTTCGCCGTCGCCGGCGAGGAGTTCGGGCTTCTCATCTGTCTGCTGCTGGTCGTCCTCTTCGGCTTCGTCGTGCTGCGCGGCTTCATCCGGGCGTTCAAGGACTCCGACCTGTTCGTGCATGCTCGCCGGCGGCGGGTTGCTGGCGCTGTTCGGCATGCAGGCGCTGATGAACATGGCGTCGACCATGCACCTGATCCCGCCCAAGGGCATCACCCTGCCGTTCATCTCCTACGGCGGATCGGCGACGATCGCGCTCGCCTGGACGATGGGGATGGTGCTGGCGCTGACCCGCGACCGCCCCGACCCGGGAGGCCGCCGATGAACGAGCGAGCGGGTGCGGGTGGTCCTCGCTACGGGCGGGACCGGCGGCCATGTCTTCCCGGCGGAGGCGCTGGCCGCGCAGCTGCGCGAGCGGGGCATCGAGCCGGTGCTGTTCACCGATCGTCGCGGCATCGTCGTTCGGCGACGAGTTGCCGGTGCGGCGGATACGCGGCGGCGCCATCGCCGGCCAGACCCGCATGGCGGCAGGATGCAAGAGTGTCGCCGAGCTCGCGGCCGGATGCGTGCAGGCGGCGTGGGCGCCTGCGCCGGGTCTCGCCGCGCGCGGTCGTCGGCTTCGGCGGCTATGCCTCGGTACCGACCGTGCTCGCCGCCGCCGCCACGGCGCTACCGACGATCATCCACGAGCAGAATGCGGTGCTAGGTCGCGCCAACAGATTGCTCGCCAAGCGCGCCGGGCGGATCGCGACCGCTTTCGAAACCGTTTCCGGCTTGCCACGCGGGGTCGAGCACAAGGTGGTGCGAACCGGCATGCCGGTGCGCGCCGTCCTTCGCCCGGTTGCGCGATCGCAGCCTATCAGCCGCCCGAAGCCGTCGGCCCGATCCGCGCTGCTCGTTCTTGGCGGCAGCCAGGGGGCGCGAGTATTCGGCGAGGTCGTTGCCGGCGGCGATCGACCGCTTGACGCGCGCGCTGGCGCAGCCGGCTGGCGATAACCCAGCAGTGCCGGCCCGAGGCGCTCGACGCGGTGGAGGACGCCTATCGCAAGATCGGCATTCACGCCGAGCTCGCCGCTTCTTCGATGACGTGCCGCAGCGGCTGGCGTCGGCGCACCTGCTGATTTCGCGCGCCGGCGCCTCCACCGTCGCCGAAATCACCTCGGTCGGCTGCCCGGCGATGCTGGTACCTTATCCGTTCGCCGCCGACGATCACCAGACGGCGAACGCCAAGGCGCTGGCCGAGCTTAGGCGGCGCCTGGGTGATTCCGCAGGACGAGTTCACCGCCGAGCACCTCTCGGCCCGGCTCGAGGAACTGTTCGCGCATTCGGAAATGCTGGCGGCGGCGGCCGCTGCGTCACGCGAGGCCGGCTTTGATCGCGCGGCGGCGCGCCTAGCCGATCTGGTTCTGGAAGTAATGGGCGCGGAGCCGCCCGATGCGGTCATTGCCAACGGGAGGCTCGCGGCTTGAGGACCATTCCGCTGGACATCGGCGCCATCCACTTCGTCGGCATCGGCGGCATCGGCATGAGCGGCATCGCCGAGTTGATGCACAGCCTCGGCTACCGGGTGCAGGGCAGCGATCGCGCCGACGGCGCCAATACCCGGCGGCTGGTCGGCGAAGGGCATCCCCGTCTCGATCGGCCATGACGAGGCCAATCTCGGCGACGCCCGGGTGGTGGTGATCTCCTCGGCGGTGAAGCCGGACAACCCCGAGGTAGTCGCCGCGCGCAAGCTGCTGATCCCGGTGGTCCGCCGCGCCGAGATGCTGGGCGAGCTGATGCGCCTCAAGTGGTCGATCGCCGTCGGCGGCACGCACGGCAAGACCACGACCACGTCGCTGATCGCGCAGGTGCTGGATACCGCCGGACTCGACCCGACGGTCGTCAACGGCGGCATCATCAACGCCTGGGGCTCCAACGCCCGGCACGGCAGTGGCGACTGGATGGTCGCGGAAGCCGACGAATCCGACGGCACGATGGTGAAGCTGCCGGCGACGATCGCCGTCATCACCAACATCGATCCGGAGCACCTCGATCACTACGGCACCTTCGAGGCGCTGCGCGAAGCGTTTGTCACCTTTGCCGCCAACATCCCGTTCTACGGAGTGGCGGCGCTGTGCGTCGATCATCCCGAGGTGCAGGGTATTCTGCCCCGCCTGCTCGATCGGCGGGTCGTGACCTACGGCTTCAGCCCGCAGGCCGATGTGCGCGGCCTCGACGTACGCGCCAATGGCGAGGGCGTGCGGTTCACCGCGGTCATTACCGACCGCAAGACCGGCATTCGCCGCACCGTGCCCGACCTGTTCCTGCCGATGTTTGGCCAGCACAACGTGCAGAACGCGCTGGCGGCGCTCGCCGTCGCCGGCGCCGTCGGCATCGATGACAATGTCGTGCGTCGCGCTTTCAATGCATTCGGCGGCGTCAACCGGCGCTTCACCCGCGCCGGCGAGGCCGACGGGATTGTCGTGATCGACGACTACGCACATCACCCCGTGGAGATCGCGGCGGTGCTGGCGGCGGCGCGCACCGTAACGATGGGGCAGGTGATCGCGGTCGTGCAGCCGCACCGCTACAGCCGCTTGCAGAACCTGTTCGAGGGCTTTTGCTCCTGCTTCAACGACGCTGACGCGGTGATCGTCGCCGACGTCTATGCCGCCGGCGAAGAGCCGATCGAGGGCGTCGATCGCGACGCCCTGGTCGAGGGTCTTCGCATGCACGGCCACCGTCAGGTGATCCCGCTGGCCGACCGTGCTGAACTCGCCAGCACCGTGGCGGATCTGGCCAACGCGGGCGACTACGTTGTCTGTCTCGGCGCCGGCAACATCACTCAGTGGGCGCACGCGTTGCCGGCGAGATAGCCGCACTGCGTCGCGAGCCTGCGGGGGCGGCCGCATGATGCCGGCCCGCAAGACAACGCGTCGCCTGCTGGAGCGGCTGCCGCCAGTGCGCGGCCGCTACGCCGAGAATGTGCCGCTAGCGCCGATTACCTGGTTCCGCGTCGGCGGGCCGGCGGAGGTGATGTTTCGTCCCGTCGACGCCGATGACCTCGCGGCGTTTCTAGCGGCGAAGCCCGCCGATGTGCCGGTCACCGTGCTCGGCGTGGGATCCAACCTGCTGGTCCGCGACGGCGGCATTCCGGGCGTCGTCGTCCGCCTCGGCCGCGGTTTCGCCGGCATCGTCGCTAAGGACGAAGACACGCTCGATGCAGGCGCCGGCGCGCTCGACGTCAACGTCGCGCTGGGCGCGCTCGACGCCGGAATCGGCGGCCTCGAGTTCCTTTCCGGCATCCCCGGCACGATCGGCGGCGCGTTGAGGATGAACGCCGGCGCCTACGGCACGGAGATCAAGGACGTCCTGGTCTCGGCGCGCGCCATCGATGCGGCACCGGCGAGATCCACGATGCTCGCGGCCGCCGACCTGCATTTCGCCTATCGCCCTGCGGCGCTGCCGGCCGACTGGATCTTCATCGGCGCCGTGCTGCGCGGCCGCGCCGACGATGCGCGTGCGATCGGCCGGTCGCATGGACGAGATCCGCACCGCGCGAGAGAGCACGCAGCCGATCCGCTCGCGCACCGGCGGCTCGACCTTCGCCAATCCGCCCGGCTGCGAAGGCGTGGGAGCTGATCGATCGCGCCGGTTGCCGGGGCCTCACCATCGGCGGGGCCAAGGTCTCCGAGCAGCACTGCAACTTCCTGATCAACACCGGCACGGCCACCGCGGCCGACCTGGAGGCGCTGGGCGAGGAGGTTCGCCGCCGCGTGCTCGTCGACAACCGGCGTCGACGCTGTCGTGGGAGATCCACCGCATCGGCGTGCCGGCCGATAGCGGTCCGCGGGAGATGGCGCAATGAGCAAGCGCGTCGTCGTGCTGATGGGCGGCTGGTCCGTCGGAGCGCGAGGTGTCGCTGGTCAGCGGCGCCGCCGTGTCGAAGGCGCTGGCGGAGGCCGGCTACGCCGTGCACACGATCGACGTCGCGCGTGATCCCGCCGACCTGCTGGCCCGGCTGGCGCCGCGACCGGACGTGGTGTTCAACGCGCTGCACGGCCGCTGGGGCGAAGACGGCACGATCCAGGGCCTGCTCGACATCCTCGCCATTCCCTACACCCACTCCGGCCTGCTGGCGTCGGCGCTGGCGATGCACAAGCCGCTCGGCGAAGCGTGATCTTCGAGCATGCCGGCATTCCGCGTCGCCGAGCATGTCGTCGTCGGTCGCGAGGCGCTTGCCGCCGGTGACCCGATGCCGCGTCCCTACGTCATCAAGCCGCTCAACGAGGGCTCCAGCGTCGGCGTCCGCATCGTTCGCAACGGCGACAATCTCGCTGCCGCTCAGCGCCGGATGGAGGTTCGGCGATAGCGTCATGGTCGAACGCTTCATCCCAGGTCGCGAGTTCACCGTTGCCGTCATGGGCGGCCGGCCGCTCGCGGTGACCGAGATCACCACCGGACGCGGCTTCTACGACTACGACGCCAAGTATGCGCCCGGCGGCTCACGGCACGTCATTCCGGCGCAGGTCGATCCCGCCGTATACGACGAGGCGATGGCGCTCGCCCTGCGGGCGCACCGGGCGCTCGGCTGCCGCGGCGTCTCGCGCGCCGATCTGCGCTACGACGGCGAACGCCTGTACATGCTCGAGATCAATACCCAGCCGGGCATGACGCCGACATCGCTCGTACCCGAACAGGCTGCTTATGCCGGCATCAGCTTCACCGAACTGGTTGCTTGGATGGTCGAACACGCGGAGTTCGACGCATGAACCTGGGCAGGCTGTTCTCCCGGAGAAAACGCGGCGGTCACCCTCGCGCGCGCGTCGTGCCGGTGTGGCGTACCCGACCGGCGCTGACGGTATTGGCCCTGATACTCGTAGCTGGCCTTCTGCGGCAGCGGCTGGTTCGGCTTGGCAGGCCGGGGTTCCGCAGCGCGCGGCCGCCAGCCTGGCGCATTCGTTGGTCGAAGCTTCCGCCGAGACTCGGGTTCGTGGTGCGGGACATATTCGTTGTCGGCCGTTCGACCACGCCGAAAGCGACGCTGCTTCGTGCGCTCGCGGTTGATCGCGGAATGCCCATTCTCGGCGTTGATCTCGAGGCGGCTCGATTGCGCGTTCAGGCCCTCGCCCTGGGTTCGGCATGCCTCCGTCCGGCGCGTCCTGCCCGATACAGTGGTCGTAGAGATCGTCGAGCGCCGACCGCTGGCGCTGTGGCAACACGAGAAGAAATTCGCGCTCATCGACGAAGAGGGCGCGGTGATCCTGCGCGATGACGTCGGCGCCTTCAATCGATCTGATGGTGGTCGTCGGCGAGGATGCAGCCTCCGAACGCATCCGCGCTCGTCCAGATGCTGGCTACCGAGCCGGATCTGATGCAGCGAGTAAAGGCGGCTGTGCGGGTCGGCGGCCGTCGCTGGAATGTGCGTTTCGCGCAGGGCCTGGATGTCAAGTTGCCGGAGGACGATGCCGAGGCCGCGTGGCGCCGGCTGGGCGAATATCAGCGGCGATACGGCGTCCTCGACAAGGAAATTCGCATTCTCGACCTGCGCCTCTCCGACCGGCTGATGATCATGCCGGCACAGTCGAGCGCCGAGGGTAAATCCGGCGGCGGGGACGCATAGTGACGCGCGACAAGAAGTAGGAACATCGAGTGAAGCGTAGCAAGCCGGCGGTTCAGGCGAAGGCGCGCAACGGCTTGGTCGCGGCGCTCGACATCGGCACGACAAAGGCGTGCTGCCTCATCGCGCGGGCCGGCCGCGGCGAAGCGACCAGGGTCGTCGGCATCGGCCATCATGCCTCGCAGGGGTTGCGGAACGGCACGCTCATTGATCTCGACGCCGCCGAGGCGACAATCCGCACCACCGTCGAGGCGGCGGAACGGATGGCTGGCGACAACATCCGCGGCGTCGTCGTCAACGTTTCGACCGGAGCGCCGCGCTCGCGTCTGATTGCCCACGAGGTCTCGGTTACTGGGCATGCAATCGGCGAGACCGACCTCCGCCGCATCCTTGATCCGTCCGGCTTCTCCGGGTCTATTCCCGATGAGCACGATCTCGTCCATATCATTCCGGTCGACTATGCCGTCGACGGCTGCCGCGGGGTTCGCGACCCGCGCGGTATGTTCGGCCAGCGGCTCGGCGTCAATCTGCATCTGATCACTGCGTCGGCCGGGGCCGTGCGCAATCTCGCCAACTGTGTCACTCGCTGCCACTTACAGATCGAGGGCAAGGTGGTGTCGCCCTATGCCGCGGCGCTCGGCTGTCTCGTCGAGGACGAAACGCAACTCGGAGTGACGCTGATCGACATGGGCGGCGGCACCACCTCGGTAGCCGTGTTCCTCAATTCCGAGTTGATCCACACCGACAGCATCCTGCTGGGAGGGCTGCACGTGACGCGCGATCTCGCGCGCGGGTTGTCGACACCGATGACGCAGGCGGAGCGGATCAAGACGCTTTACGGAAGCTGTCAGCCATCTCCATCCGACGCGCGACAGATTGTCGAGGTGCCGCCGATCGCCGACGACGGCGCCACCGAGAGTACTCACGTCCCCCGCTCGATGCTGGTCGGCATCATTCGCCCGCGGGTGGAGGAGATCTTCGAGATGGTCCGCGCTCGACTGCAAGATGCCGGTCTGGACCGGGTGGCCGGCCGAAGGGTCGTTCTCACCGGCGGGGCGAGCCAGCTTCCCGGCGCGCCGGAACTGGCCGGCCAAATCCTCGACAAGCAGGTTCGCCTCGGCCGGCCACGCGGCGTGGACGGCCTTCCGGAAGCGACCGCCGGCGCTGCCTTCGCCACCTGCGCCGGACTTCTTCGCTTCGCCGCCAACCAGGCTCAGGAGGGCATCGAACCCGTTTACCTGCCGGCCGAAACGGCTCCCGGCCGCTTTGGACTGATAGGCCAATGGCTCCGTGAAAACTTCTGACAGAGACCGAGAAACCGTGACCGCCACGCACCAGAGGAGGCTCTAATGTCCATAAATCTCAGTGTTCCCATGGCTACTCCCACGCCGGAGCTCCGGCCGCGCATCACCGTGATCGGCGTCGGCGGCGCGGGCGGCAATGCGGTAAACAATATGATCCGATCGAACCTGGAGGGCGTCGAGTTCATCGTCGCCAACACCGACTCGCAAGCGCTGGCGCAATCCTGCTGCGAGCGGCGCATCCAGCTCGGCGTGACGGTCACCCAAGGCCTGGGCGCAGGTTCCAGGCCCGACATCGGCCGGATCGCCGCCGAGGAAGCCATCGAGGATATCGTCCAGGAGATGCGGGCCTCCAACATGGTGTTCATCGCCGCCGGCATGGGTGGCGGCACCGGCACCGGCGCCGCGCCGGTGATCGCCCGGGCAGCGCGCGAGCAGGGGATCCTCACCGTTGGCGTGGTCACCAAGCCCTTTCACTTCGAGGGCCAGCATCGGATGCGCATCGCCGATACCGGCATCGAAGAGCTGGAGCAGTTCGTCGATACGCTGATCATCATCCCCAACCAGAACCTGTTCCGCGTCGCCAACGAGCGGACCACCTTCGCCGACGCCTTCAAGATGGCGGACGACGTTCTTCACTCCGGCGTTCGCGGCGTGACCGACCTGATGGTGATGCCCGGCCTGATCAACCTCGATTTCGCCGACATTCGCGCGGTGATGAGCGAGATGGGCAAGGCGATGATGGGCACCGGCGAGGCGGAGGGCGACCGGCGCGCGCTCGACGCGGCGGAAGCGGCGATCTCCAATCCGCTGCTGGACGATGTTTCGATGAAGGGCGCACGTGGCGTGTTGATCAACATTACCGGCTCGCTCGACATGACGCTCTTCGAGGTCGACGAGGCGGCAAACCGGATCCGCTCGGAGGTCGATCCCGACGCGTTCATTATTTTCGGCTCGACATTCGACGACCAACTCGACGGCAAGATCCGCGTTTCGGTGGTCGCGACCGGCATGGATGTCGCCGCCAGCGCGGCAAAGCCGGTCCCGGCAACCGCGAAGCCCGGCGGCGTCGTCCGCAGCCTGAGCGAGGCCCGGCAGAGCCAGGCAAAGTCGCGGGAAGGGTTCGCGGCGGAGGCCGGCCGCGGCGAGGATGGCGCCGCCGCGAGCGGCTATGCCGGCGAGGCATCCGCTCAGGAGTTCGAACGGCGGGCCTCGGCCGCCCCGATGTCCGGGCCACGCGAGCCGGCGTTCTTCGGCCAGGCCGAGGCAGCCGGCGGCGCCGGGAATTCCGGAACGTTCATCCCGCCACCTCCGTTCTCGCGGACCAACGTCGAGGCGCGCTCGCCGGCGGAAACCGCCGGGGCCGGCAACGGCGCGCGTCTCGCCGAAAGCGATGGCCAGCGCGGCGTGATGGCCAATCTGTTCGCGCGTGTCATCGGCGCCGGACCAGCGCGCGTCAGCAAGCCCGAACAGCCAGATGCCGACGCGACCAGGCCGCAGCCGCGGGTCGGCACGATGAGCGCCGAGGAGAAGCTGCCAACGTCGCAGACGGCGGACGATCTGCTCGACATCCCGGCATTCCTACGCCGCCAAGCCAACTGAGCAAACGATTAATCTCCTGACCGGCGCCACGTCGACGGCGCCGGTCGGGTGCCGGCTTGCTACGTCGGGGCGGCCCGTGCTATAGTCCTGCTCACATTGCCCCGAGGAGATGCCGGCCGCCAATGATAAATTCGCTGTTCCGTGGACGTCGATGCCGCAGCCGCGGCCTTGTCTTAGCCGCCCTGGTCGGTGGCATCCTGCTGATCGGCGCCTGCGGCACCACCGAGGACGCACCGTACGTCGAGCGGCCGGTCAACGAGCTTTACAATCAGGCGATGGATGACCTCGAAGCCGGCGACAACAAGAAGGCGGCTAAGCTGTTCGATGAGGTCGAACGCCAGCATCCGTACTCTTCATGGGCGACCAAGGCGCAGTTGCTGGCGGCTTACGCCCACTATCGCGCAAACGAGTACGACGAAGCGGTTTCGGCGCTCGATCGCTACATCGAGCTGCATCCGGCCAGTCCGGACGTGCCGTACGCCTACTACCTCAAGGGGCTCAGCTATTATGAGCGGATCTCCGACATTCATCGCGACCAAGAGATGAGCGAGCAGGCGCGGCGGGTGTTCGAGGAGCTGGTCAATCGCTACCCGGACAGCGAATACGCGCGGGACGCTCGCCTCAAGATCGACCTCTGTGATGACCATTTGGCTGGGAAGGAGATGGTCGTCGGGCGGTATTATCTGCAGCGGGGTTATTATCTGGCGGCAATCAATCGGTTCAAGACGGTAATCGACAAGTTTCAGACGACGACGCACGTTCCCGAGGCATTGTTGCGGTTGACGGAATCCTATACCGCGCTTGGCATCGACGACGAGGCGCGGAAATCGGCGGCCGTGCTGGGCTATAATTTTCCGCAGACGGAGTGGTACGCCGACGCGTACGCGCTGGTCGGCGGAGGTCCCCGCCCACAGCAGGGGAGCTCGGGCTCCCGGTGATCGGAGACAGGCCGGATGCTTTCGACCCTGTCGATCCGCGACGTCGTTCTTATCGACCGGCTCGAGCTCGAATTCCCCAAAGGCCTGTGCGCGCTCACCGGAGAAACCGGGGCCGGAAAATCGATCCTTCTTGACGCCCTTGGGCTGAGTCTCGGCGCCCGCGCCGATGCGCGATTGGTCCGCCAGGGCGCCGAGCAGGCGATAGTCAGCGCGGCTTTCGAGCTGGCGGCTGATCACCCGGCGCGCGAATTGCTGCACCAGCAGGGCCTGGTGGACGGCGATGCTCTGCCTGCTGCTGCGTCGGGTCCTCAACAGCGACGGCCGCTCGCGGGCCTTCGTCAACGACCAGCCGGTCAGCGTCGGGCTGCTTCGCCAGCTTGGCCGGGCGCTCGTCGAAGTGCACGGACAATTCGACAATCAGCGGTTACTGGACCCGGCCGAGCATCGGTCGCTACTGGACGCCTTCGGCGGGCTCGCCGCGCAAGCGGACGCCTGCGCCACGGCCTGGCGTGCATGGCGCGCCTCGGCGGAAGCCCGGCCGGCGCCGAGGCGGACCTCGAGCAGGCGCGCCGCGACGAGGACTATCTCCGGTATGCGCTGGAGGAACTGACGACGTTGTCGCCCCGGCAGCGGCGAGGAGACGGAGCTGGCACACCGGCGTTCGCTGCTGATGAACGCCGAGAAGCTAGCCCAGGCGCTCGGCGACGCGGCGACCGAGCTTGCCGGCGGTGGCGGGCAGCGGAGCGTCGTCGATGCCCTGCGCGCGGCGCTGCGACAGCTGCAGCGCGTTGCCGACAAGATGGACGGCCGCCTCGATCCCGCCGTCGCCTCTCTCGACCGGGCGCTGTCGGAGGCGATCGAGGCGCAGGCTCTGCTCGACCGGGCGCTGGCCGACGCCGATCTGGACCCACGGCAGCTCGAGCATGTCGAGGAGCGCCTGTTTGCGCTGCGGGCGCTCGCGCGCAAGCACGGGGTCGCCGTGGACGGTCTCGCCCAGCTGCGGGAGGATTTCGCCCACCGGATATCCTCGCTGGAGGACAGCGGGCATGTACTGGCGCGGCTGCGCAAGGAGGAGGCGGAGGCCTCTTCCGCCTACGACACGGCGGCGGCCCAACTGAGCGCGGCCCGCCACAGCAGCGGCGCGTCGGCTGGATGCCAGCGATTGCCGGGGAATTGGAGCCGCTGCGCCTCGGCAAGGCGCGGTTCGAGACACGCGTGCAGGCGCTGGAGCGAGGCCGGATTGGGCGGCGCACGGCCGCGATCGTGTCGCCTTCGAGGTCGCGACCAACCCTGGCGCGGCTCCCGGGCCGCTCGCCCGTATCGCATCGGGCGGCGAGCTCGCCCGCTTCACCCTGGCGCTGAAGATGGTGCTGGCGAGCGCCGATCCGGTGCCGACGCTGATCTTCGACGAGGTTGACGCCGGCGTCGGCGGCGCGGTGGCGGCGGCGGTTGGCGAGCGGCTGTCGCGGCTGGCCCGTGACGTGCAGGTTCTGGTGGTCACGCATTCGCCGCAAGTGGCGGCGCGCGGCGACCACCACTGGCGCATCGCCAAGACGGTCGGCGAAACGCAGGCGCGAACGGCGGTCGAAGTGCTCGATCCTCCCGGCCGCAAGGAGGAGATCGCCCGCATGCTGGCCGGCGCGCGGGTTACCGCCGGAAGCGCGCGCCGCGGCGGAGAGCCTGCTCGCGGGTTCGCTGGCGTGAACGGCGGGCCTGCGCCTGCTCGCCGTCGAGGATCTGACGGCGGAGCAAGCGGCCGAGGAACTGGCGGCGCTCGCCACCGAGATCGCCGGGCACGACCGCGCCTACTATCAGCAGGACGCGCCCGATCGTCAGCGACGCCGAGTACGACGCGCTGCGCCGGCGCAACGCGGCGATCGAGGCGCGCTTTCCCGAGCTCGTCCGCGCGGATTCGCCGTCAGCAAGGTGGGCGCGCCGGCGGCCGACCGGCTTTCGCCAAGGTCGCGCACGCGCGGCCGATGCTTCGCCTCGCGAACGCCTTCCCGAGGAGGAAGTGGTCGAGTTCGTCGAGCGCGTCCGGCGCTTCCTCAGAGCTGCGGGACGATCCGGCGCTCGCTGGAGATGACGGCCGAGCCGAAGATCGACGGGCTGCCGTCTCGCTGCGCTACGAGGAGGGCCGCTGGTCCTCGGCGCCACCCGCGGCGACGGCACACCGGCGAGGACGTCACCGCCAACCTGCGCACGATCACGGACATCCCGCGACCGGATCTCCGGCGCGCCGGCGATCTGCGAGGTGCGCGGCGAGGTCTACATGTCCAACGCCGACTTCGCCGCGCTGAACGAGCGGCAGCGAGAGGCCGGCGGCAAGATCTTCGCCAACCCGCGCAACGCCGCCGCCGGCTCGCTGCGCCAGAAGGACCCGGCGATCACCGCCGCCCGGCCGCTGCGCTTCCTCGCCTACGGCTGGGGCGAGATCAGCGCGCCGCTCGCCACGACCCATCGCGAGGCGATCGAACGGCTCGGCTGCCTTCGGGCTTTCCGGTCAACCCGCGAGGCGCGGCTGTGCCGCCGGCATCGACGAGATGCTCGCCTTCTATCGCGAGATCGGCGAGCGGCGCGCGAGCTTGCCCTACGACATCGACGGCGTCGTCTACAAGGTCGACCGGCTCGACTGGCAGGAGCGGCTCGGCTTCGTCAGCCGCGCGCCGCGCTGGGCGATCGCCCACAAATTCCCGGCCGAGAAGGCCGCACCCGGCTCGAAGCCATCGACATCCAGGTCGGCCGCACCGGCACGCTGACCCCGGTGGCCGAGCTGAAGCCGGTCAGGGTCGGCGGCGTCATCGTCGCCAGCGCCACCCTGCACAACGAGGACGAGATCGCGCGCAAGGACGTGCGCGTCGGCGACCGCGTCATCGTCCAGCGCGCCGGCGACGTCATCCCGCAGGTGGTCGGCGTTGCTCGACGAGCGGCCGGCCGAGCAGTCAGCCTTTCGTCTTTCCCGACCACTGCCCGGAATGCGGCAGCCTCGCCGTGCGCGAGGAAGGCGAGGCGACGTCCGCTGCACCGGCGGGCTGATCTGCCCGGCGCAGCGGTCGAGCGGCTGCGGCATTTCGTCTCGCGCGACGCGCTCGACATCGAGGGGCTGGGCGAGCGCAACATCGTCGCCTTCCGCAAGCGACGGCCTGTTGCATGGACCCGCCGACATCTTCCGCCTGAAGGACAAGGCCGCAGGCGATCCGCGAGCGCGAGGGCTGGGGCGGAAGTCGGTCGCCAACCTGCTGGCCGCGATCGAGGCGCGGCGGACGATTTCGCTCGACCGCTTCATCTACGCGCTCGGCATCCGCCAGGTCGGCGAGGCGACGGCGAAGCTGCTGGCCCGCCACTACCGCTCGCTCGCGACGTTGGCGCGAGGCGATGACCGCGGCGGCCGATCCTGACTCCGACGCCTATCGCGAGCTCGACGCGATCGACGGCATCGGTCCGTCGGTCGCCGCCGACCTCATCGCGTTCTTCGCCGAGCCGCACAACCTGGCCGTTCTCGACGATCTCGCGGGCGAGGTGCGGGTGGAGGATTTCGCTAGCGCCGGCGAAGGCCGGCTCGCCGCTCGCCGGCAAGACCATCGTCTTCACCGGCACGCTGGAGAAGATGACCCGCAGCGAGGCGAAGGCGCGGGCCGAAGCGCTGGGCGCCACCGTCGCCGCGTTCGGTCTCGAAGAAGACAGACTACGTCGTCGCCGGCGCCGACGCCGGCTCGAAGGCCGCCAAGGCCCGCGCCCTCGGCGTCGAGACGCTGAGCGAGGAGGAGTGGCTGGCGCTGATCGGCGAGAGTTGAGCGCACCTCGGGACTTCCTATTGAAAAGCCAGTCTCAGGCGCCCCTTCATCAAGCATCCCGAAGCACCGATCTCAGCCAACTAACCCGCCTTAAGATCAGCGGCGCTTCAGACACTTCCGGATGCCCCAAACTTGCCAATCCTGCGTAGGAAAGAGAATGACACTCGAATGTTGCTGTGGTATCTTCCTATAGAGAAAGCCCCCATTCTTAGACGGTGCTAACATGCTACGTTGTCAGAGTGGCCATGGCGGGAAAGGGACTTACCATGTCTAGGCAAGATTGCGCACGAGTCGCTTATCCCGACGACAATCAACGTCGATAAAAGTTACGAACAGCAGCTTGCGTATTTAAAGATAATACAATCTGATGAACAACTTACAAAAGCACAGAAGGCAATAGCCGGGGGGTCAATAGCAGGAATCAGTCTATTTGGAGATTACGCCTGGTTTTCACGAGAACGCAATAAATTCTTTCAGCAGGAAATATAGACTTAACCGTTGAGCAGGCCGAGCGGCTAGCAAGCCGTCTCATATTTGCCAACAGAGATTGCCGAGCAATGGCTTTCGTGTATTAGGCAACAAATTGGTGGTCTCGTAGTTTATGCAGATAAGAACTTGGTTACGGCGAGAGGGGCTACGCTTGTAATAGATTGGGATCCGCCGGCCGACGTCGACTCTGTTGAACTGGGGCATCCTCCAAATCTTCGGATCTGATGAAACGGGTGAAGTAATTCGCGACTGAATTGAATTGCCATGGCGGTAGAGTGTGGCGTGGGAAGAGGAAGGCCACAGTTGGTGTAACTAGAAAGCCGAATGAGGAACTGCGATTTGTAGTGAATCTCGGAGGTTATTCGGACAATGTATTTTTTCCGCCATTCCGAGCTCCAATCCCTGAGCCTCCTAAAAGCGTCATAGAAATTTTGGCGTGTACGCATGAGCCAAGATCCTTGATCAATCTTTGGTGTCACCCACTATACGGCGGAGGGGTGGTCTCCAATAATGCTGATGTGGGCCAAGAGAATATCGCGGAATACCGATTTACCTCCACGTCAGCGGGGGCCTATATGCTAAAAGCGAAGTATGGTTTCCGCAAGCTCGAGGACCGTTCTGTATCTATCTGGATCAATGGCAAGACGATAGAAGAGCGGGCTTTATGTGAGCCAAACGACCGATAGCCACCGATGAAATAGCAAATCATGCTCGTTAGAGATCAGCGTGAGATAGTCCAATCATGGCAGTACGATGGAAATGCTGGAGGATGTCGCTTATACTCTCGCCTCTTATCTAAACCCTATAAGAACGACCTGAGTTCCGATGATGATGAGATTGGTGATGTCTGCCAAGGCGGTGTCAGATGCGACGTTCCGGACGATTAGGAGCGATTGTTCGTGTAGATATTACTGATTAAGGTAAAGGCATGACCATCCCCCGCCGACGTGATGATATGTACAAAATACTGAGATCTCAAGGGCCTGATCATCTGTTCCACAAAAATATCAACTTAGATGAAAAAGAAAAGATATCAGCACCTCGCCTCAGATGATGCTCCCAAGTTACGGAGGGCTAGGCGCTTCACCAAGAGCGATGTGTCTCCGTCGCAGGTCAGCCCGCCTTCCGTCATCCCGTGTCCGACCATTGCGTATCGAAGGCCGGCGCCGCGGGACGGGTTGCCAGCGCGTCCTTCAGCGTGACCTCGTACTCCGAGCGGGCGGGGTTGTAGTTACGGGGCTCGCGAGCCAGGAACCAGTCGAGCGACTCGTCCCAGTAGAGCACCGTCCAGGCGGGCAGGGCGCGCTTGACCGCTTTGGCGATTTCCAGCCCTTCGGTGGCGAAGGCGAGGAAGTCGAACCGCATGCCGCAGACGTCTTCGTAGTCCTGCGGGTCGCAGCGCTCGTAGCGCATCGTTCCATCGCGCCAGCCGGTCGAGCAGCTCCGCGCTCACCGGAAGTCCGCCGAAGGCGCGCGCATCTGCGTCGGCGAGCTGGTAGCCGGGCGTACAGTAATCGGCGACGATCCGGACCTTCGGCACGGCTTACGACGAGCCGATGTGCTTATGGCTGCAGAGTCTTGAGCAAACGCGGCGCGCGGGGCAAGCACAAAAAGTGTAAGTCGAACGAGAATCCGTCATCGCGAGCGTAGCGAAGCGATCCAGTTTTGGTAAGCTTTTCTGAAGATGGATTGCTTCACCCGCTCCCGCGGGTTCGCAATGACGCGCGAGGGTTTTTCGTAGGTGTCCAAGCGCCTAGGAGAGGCACGTGGATGCGCGGATCAAGTCCGCGCATGACGGAGCAGCGGCAGCACGCCCTCACCCCATCCCTCTCCCGAGGAGGGAGACTGAAGCTCGGGAGAGGGAGGCACGGAGCGCGGGTGTGGCCCGTCTAGTGCAGCTTCTTCGGCAACTCGGCGATCGCCGCGTCGATCAGGCTGTCGGACTGCTTCGGCGTCAGGCGTTCGGCAAGCAGACGCCGAGTGGCTTCTATCGCGACGTCGACCGCCCGCGCCCGAACCTCGGCCACCGCCGCTTTCTCGGCCTGGGCGATGCGTTCCACCGCCTGCGCCTCGCGCCGCTTCAGCGCTCGTTCCATGTCCTCCTTGGCGTCGGCGGAAATCCGCTCGGCTTCGCGCCGCGCGCCGGCGAGGATGGTTTCGGCTTCCTCGGCGGCGTCCCGTTGCTTGCGCTCGTAACTGGCGAGCAACACCTGCGCCTCATTGGCGAGGCGGCCGGCTTCGTCGATCCGGTTCCTGATCTTTTCCGCCCGGTCGTCCAGGGCAACGACAACCAGCCGAATGATACGACGCAGCACCAGGAACAGGAAGATCGCGAGGGCGACGCGACCCAGAACTCGGCGGTGATATAGAAGGGATCGACGTGCGCCGCCTCATGGCCGGTGGCCTGAGTTTCGCCTTGCGTCGCCTCCTGAGCCCAGGCTTTCATCACCGGTACTCCCGCAGGACAGTATCGACGGCCGATGTCAGCGACCGCTCATCGACCTGCTGGCCGATCAGCCGTTCGAGCGCCGCGCCGGAAACGGTCACCGCGACGTCGCGCAGGCCGGCAATCGCCGCTTCGCGAGCCTGGTTGATCCGCTGCTCGGCGGCGCTGATCTCGGCTGCCAGCCGCTCGTTCAGTTCGGCGTTGCGCTTCGCCGATTCCGCCGCCGCCTCTTCGCGCGCCGTACGTACCTCCTCCGCCGCCTTGGCGCGGACGTCGGCGATCGTCTTTTCGTAAGACGCGATCGCGTCTTCGGCATTCAGCCTCAGCCGTTCGGCCTTGCGCAGGCTCTCGTTGATGCGCACTTCGCGCTCTTCGAGAACCTCGCTGACGCGTGGCAGCGCTACCCGCGACATCAGCAGGTACAGCGCCATGAAGGTGATGACGAGCCAAATCAGCTGCGGCACCCATACGGCGGGATCGAATTGCGGCATGATCTATGATCCGCGAGCGGAACTGATCGTCGTCGAAGCGGCGCGCCGGTTCGAAAGCCAGCCCGCCGATCGCGGATCAGAACACGAACATGATGATGAGGGCGACGACCAGCGCGTATAGCGCGATGGCTTCGACGAGCGCGAAGCCGACCCACATCGGCAACTGAATCAGCGGCTGGGCCGCCGGGTTGCGAGCGAGCGAGGAGATCGTGTTGGCGAAGATGTTGCCGATGCCGGCGCCCACTCCGCCCAGGCCGATGACCGCAAGCCCCGCGCCGATCAGTTTTGCTGCATCAACTTCCATTGTTTGTTTTCCCTACCCACGCGTTGTCAAACAACCCCTATCGCCGGATGAGATCCGGCTCTCCTCAATGCAAGTGCAAGGCGTCATTGAGGTAAATGCAAGCCAGGACCGTATACACGTAGGCCTGCAGGAAGGCGACAAGAAACTCCAGGCCGGTGAGGCCGACCACCGCGACCAGCGGGATCAGCCCCGGCAATATCCCGAGGACGCCGATGCTGGCGACGAAGGCGCCGATGAATCCGGCGAACACCTTCAGCAGCGTATGTCCCGCTGTCATGTTCGCGAACAGACGCAGCGACAGACTGATCGGCCGGAAGCAATACGAGACGATCTCGATCGGCACCAGGATGGGTGCGATGTACCACGGCGTGCCGTGCGGCAGGAACAGCCCGAAAAAACCGATACCGTGCCTGAGAAAACCGATGATCGTCGTGCCGATAAAGATCAGCAGCGCGAGGCCGAGCGTGACCACTAGTTGGGCGGTGAATGTGTAGCCGTACGGCAACATTCCGAGCATGTTGCCGAGCAGGATGAAGAAGAACAGAGAAAATATGAATGGAAAGTAAGCTTTTCCGCCGCCGCCGACGTTTGTTCGTAGCATGTTCGCTACGAATTCATAGGCTAGTTCCGCCAGCGACTGCATCCGGCCGGGCACGAGCGCCCGACTTCTCACACTCGTAAGAAGGAAGACAGTGATCAACAGGACAGCGGCGGTCATGAACAGAGCGGAATTGGTATATGACGCGTCAATATTGCCGATGTGGATCGGGATGATCGGCTGCACTTCAAACTGATGGAGTGGATTAGCCACGCTGGTCTCCGCCCTCATTCGCCGGCCGCGTGCCGGCCGGTGTCTCCGGTTTCCCTTCCGGTGCGGTCGAAGCCGTTGGCGGCCGACCGAAGCCGAGGCTCATATCATACCCACGCACCGTGCGATAGACGTTCCACATCCCCGCGGCGGCGCCGAGAAAGAAGAACGCAATCATCCCCATCGGCGCCGAACCCAGCCATCTATCGACCAGCCAGCCGATGGCCGCGCCGCCGATCAGGCCCCCCACGAGGTCAGCGGCGATGACGAAGGCCATCCCGTACCCGCTCTGCATCTGACCGGGCGCCGCGCTCGGTTTTTCGGAATTGATTTCCTTGAGGCGCCTCAGCTGAACTTCCAGCTCGTTCAGCCGGTCGTCGGCGGCGCGCTTACCCATCGCCCGCCACATCAAGTCCGCCGCGTGGCATTTCGCAATGCACAACGAGCCGACGATAGTGAGTAGGCGCGAACGATGTCAAGGCGAACAACCCGGGCGGCCCGGGGGGCGGGGCTCGCCAAATCGGGGCTGAAACTGAGAAGGAAAGCGCACGACTGACCGCGCGGGGCATAGCCGGAACTGCCCCGCGGCAGCGGCAAGGATCGTCGAAACCGCGACTTCCGAACGAAAGTGAAGCCTATGGCTCTTTCTTTTTCACATTCAGCATGTCGGCATCGATCAGGTAGACGCCCATGCCGGGATCATTCTTGATGTCAGGGATCAGGTGCAGCTGCTTCACCGCCCGCATCTCCTCGGGGTTCGCCGGATCAACGATGATCGTCCGCTTGTCGGAACCGTCGTAGGGATAAGGGAAGACGGTGTACTTGATCCGCCCATCCGGCAGCACCTTCGTCTCAACGTGCCCACCAAATGCCTTCTGTGGGTACATATTGTAGCGGCGCACATGTGGATTGGCTTCTTCCACCGGCTCCTTCTGCTCATCCGTCGGCTCAAAGTTTTCTTCTTCGCTCACGATGGACACGCTTAATCCCGCTGGAGAAGGTCACTGATAGAATAGAGACTATCCTACCGTCAGACAAGGCGCGCCAACGGGCATCATATTCCCCCTGGGTAGCGAAGGCGATCAGGCGCTCTGCCGAAGCACTTCGGCGCGGGACAAATCGACCGATACCAGTCGCGACGCGCCACTTTCCGGCATCGTCACCCCGAACAGCCGATCCATCCTCGCCATTGTCAGCCGATGATGGGTGATGACCAGGAAGCGAGTGCCGGCGCCCGCAAGATTGCCGAGCAGCGAGCAGAAGCGATCGACGTTGGCGTCGTCCAGTGCCGCGTCCACCTCGTCCAGCACGCAGATCGGCGCGGGCCGCGTCAGGAAAAGCGCGAAACGCAGCGCCAGGGCCGTCAGGGTCTGTTCGCCGCCGGATAGCAGCGACATCAGCTGCAGCTTCTTGCCGGGCGGGCTTGCCATAATCTCCAGCCCGGCTTCCAGCGGGTCCTCTGATTCGGTCAGCGCCAGGTGAGCGCGGCCGCCGCCGAACAGCCTGCTGGAAAAGCGCCTGAAAATGCCGATCGATCTCGGCGAACGAGGATCGCAGCCGCTCTCGGCCTTCGCGATCCAGTTCGGCGACGCCTCGCCGCAGCTTGCCGATCGCCTCGATCAGGTCGTCGCGTTGACGATGGAAATCGGCGACCTGAGCCTCCAGCTGCGGTTGCCTCCTCTTCGGCGCGCAGATTGACCGGCCCCATCAGCTCCCGTTCCCGACGGAGTCGATCAAGTCGCCCTTCCTGCTCGGCTACGTCGAGGTCGTCCGCCACGTCGCCTACGGTCTCCCGCAGGCGCTCGGGACCGATTCCTAGGCGATCGCGCAAGGTCTCGATGACGCCGCGCAGAGCCTGTTCCGCCTGCTCCCGCTGCGCTTCGGCGCGGACCCGATCCTCGCGAGCGTCCGCCAGGGTCTTCTCGGCGATGCGCTGCGATCTATCGGCCTGCGCCAATCGCGTCTCCGCCGCCTGCAACAGATCGGCCGCTTGGCGCCGCTCGGCGTCCGCCACGTTCGACCTGTCGAGCAGCTGCTGGCGACGTTCGGCGAGCAGGGCCGGCAGCGCTTCCAGCCGCCGCAGCTCCGCTTCGGCCTCGCGCTGGCGCTGGCCGACGGCGTCGATCTGCCGGCGCGTGCCCTCTCGTCTGCCCGACCAGGAAGTGATCTCCGCCTCGATCGCTTGCAGCCGGCGGCTGCGGCCGTTGCTGTCGCGGATCAGTGAGTCGAGCCGGGCCTGCCGCTGCATCTCCTCCGCCCTCAGTCTCGACAGCTCGCCCCGCAGTGCCTCGAGTTCGCGCTGCTGGCGATGACCGTCGGGCAGTGCGGCGAGCTCCGCCGCAAGCTTCTCGACGCGCGCCGCCGCCTCGTGATGATCCGCCTCGATCGCGCTTTCGGCCTCGGAGAGCGCGGCCAGACGGGAGTCATTGCGCGAGCGCTTTGTCTCCGTCTCGGCGAGCGATTGTCGGGCGCGAGCGAGCGCATGCTCGGCCGCCCTCTGTTCGGCGCGGGCGCGGCCTTCGGCGCTGATAGCCTCCGAGGCGGCACGACGCGCCTCCTGATGACGCGTGGCGGCAACCGAGCGCGCCGTTTCGGCCTGTATCCGCTGCGGAATCAGGTTGTCGAGCCGGGCGCGCTGCCGCAGCCGAATACCGGCGGGAGTGTCGACGCCGGCGGCTCGGATGTAGCCATCCCACCGCCAGAGCGCGCCGTCGCGACTGGCGAGCCGCTGTCCCGGGTGCAGCGCGCGTTGCAGGCGATCGCCGTCGGCCGCGCTGTCGACGACACCGATCTGCCGCAGCCGCCGCGCGAGCGCGTCCGGCGCTCCGACCATAGGTGCGAGCGGGTGGGCACCCGGCGGCAGGGGATTCCCATCGGCGTCGCCGATCAGCGGGCAGGGTTCGCCAGCGAGTGGGCGCCTCTTCGTCCTCCGGCGCCAGCAGGTCGTCACCGAGCGCCGCCGCGAGAGCGGACTCGTAGCCGGCGGTCACGGCGATGCTGTCGATCACACCGCGTCCGCCGTCTTTCGCCGGTTCGGGGGCGAGCACCTCCGCCAGCGCCATCTCTTCGGCTGAAAGCCGGGCAAATGCCATTTCCGCGGCGCGTAGCGCGATGGCCGCCGCCAATTCTTCCGCCGCAAGGCGGGCACGTTCGGTCTCCGCCGCTTCGCTGGCCATGCAAGCCGCGCCCACCGCCGCCTCGCACGATGCGACAACGCGAGCCGCCTCGCCACAGTCCGCCAGCGCCTCCGCCTCGGCGATCACCGCCTGGCGCTGGCGCATCGTCTCCTCACGGCGCCCCGAAAGTCGCCGAAGCTGAGTGGCGGCTTCGCCGGCGTTGCTTTCGAGCGCCGAACGACGGGCCCGCTCGGCGGCAACCCGTTCGGTCAGTTCGGTCGCACGTGCGTCGAGATCGGCGACTCCCGACATTGTCTCGGCGAGCGCCCCCTTCGCCGCCGCCAGCGCATCAGCCTCGCCCGAGCGCAGATCGAGGATGCGCGCCCGCTCGGCCGTCAGCCGATCGGTCGCGGCTTCGGCATCGGCGACCAGCGCCCTCTCGCGGCCCAGATCCGCCATTATCTGCTGCACGCGGGCGAAAGCCGACTCGCGATCACGCGCGGTCTGCTGCTCCTCCGCCCGCAACAGATCGCGCTCGGCCAGCAGGCCTTGCACGGCCACTCCGGCCGCCGCCTCGCGCTGGCGCAGATCGGGAAGCACGGCGTTCGCGTCGGCTCTCTGGGTAGCAGCCTCGGCAGCGGCGCCGGTCGCCGAAGCTACCGCTTGCTCGGCGTCAGCCAGCCGGTCCCGTGCCGTGGCCGCCGCTTGCTCAGCCGTCCGCCACTTCAGCCATAGGATCGTCGCCTCCAGCGAGCGGATGTGCGAGGAGACGTTGCGGTAACGCGAGGCCTGGCGAGCCTGTTTCTTCAACTGCTGTCGCTGCGCGTCGAGGGTCGACAGCACGTCTTCGAGCCGCCGCAGATTCGCCTCGGCGCTGCGCAGTCGCAGCTCGGCTTCGTGCCGCCGCGCGTGCAGGCCGACAATCCCGGCCGCCTCCTCCAGCAAACCTCGTCTTTCGGCCGGCTTGGCGGCGATCATCGCCGCGACATGGCCCTGCGTGACCAATGCCGCCGAGCGCGCCCCGGTGGCTGCGTCGGCCAGCAGCAGATGTACGTCACGGGCGCGGACTTCCCGGCCGTTTACCCGATAGACCGAGCCCCTTGCGCGTTCGATCCGCCGGCTGACGAGCAATGCTTCCTCGTCGCTGTAGGGCGGCGGGGCCGCTCGCGCGCCATTATCGAGTTCGAGAACGACCTCCGCGAAGTTGCGTGCCGGCCGCTCGGCGCTGCCGGCGAAGATCACGTCGTCCATTTCGCCGCCGCGCATCTGCTTGGCGGAAGTTTCGCCCATCACCCAGCGCAGTGCTTCGATCAGGTTTGACTTGCCGCAGCCGTTCGGACCGACAATGCCGGTCAGGCCCGGCTCGATCAGCAGCTCCGCCTGATCGACGAACGACTTGAACCCGGTAATCCGCAGCTTGCTGAAATCGTAACAAAGCGCGCCAGCCTCCCTAGCGCGCTTTGCCGATCGCCTCGTCGATCGCCGACTTGAACTTATCGTGAGAAGCGGCGCCGGAGAGCTTCTTGCCATCGATGAAGAACGTCGGCGTCGAATTCGATGCCGTCCCGCTTCTGCGCCTCCGCGGCGGCGGCCTGAATGCCGTCGGCGAGGTCCTTGTCTTTCAGGCAGGCATCGACCTCGGCCGGCGACAGGCCGGCGAGCTGCGCGCGCACCTTGAGGTCGTCGAGCGGATTGGCGCCGCGGGCCCAGGTCTGCTGGTCGCGAAACAGCATATCGAGAAAGGCAAAATATCGGTCGGGCGGCACGCAGCGGGCGATCATCGCCGCGGCCAGCGCCCGGCCATCGAGCGGAAAGTCACGCGGGACATAACGCACCAGTCCCTTGTCGATGTACTCCTGTTGGATGCGCGGGAGGACATCGCGATGAAAGTCGGCGCAGTGCGGGCATGTCAGCGACGAATACTCGATGATCGCGACTTTGGCGGAAGGGCTGCCCATCGCGCGCTCGGCGAGCATCGCTTGAGTCGGCGGGAGCGCCACCGACGCCGTCGGTAGCATCGGCAGAATGAGAAGAAAGGCGAACACCACTTTTCGCACGCGACAGCTCTCCAAGTACCATATGTTGTCGACTATAGACGCTGTGGCAGAGTGACACAAGCCGGGGCGCAGGGCAGTTAGTGTTCGCTCCGACCGGCAGGCTGTGGGTCGGCTTCCGATCGGAAGCGATCGCCGCCACCATCGCGCACCTTCAGCGCATCGCGCGGCGCTGCAATTCGAGTTTTTGTTCGGCGTACCCAAACGACCACTTACGCATGGACCCGGAAGCCTGCGTCATGGCATACATGGGGTATATCTTCAATCGAAGGCTTGCATTTGGAGGCAAAATGTTTCTTGGCACGTTGTTCGGTAGAATGTTCTGCGCGGCAGTGGCGCTCATTGCGGTCTCGTGCTTTCTCGCCGTGCCAACGCGGGCGCACTCGTCGGACCACAAGCCCGAAAGCCACGCCCGCAAGGGCAAGACCGATGGCATCTGGTACTGGACGCTGCCGAACACGCCGAATGGATTGACGCCGGTACAGAGTTGGTCCGGCGCGGGGTCGACGCCGAACGGCGAAATCTTTGTCGCTGGTCAGGATCACAAGACGAATTCCGCCCTCTACCGCCTCCGACATCAGGTTCTGCGCTACGTCGGCGATGCTCGATCGGCTTCGGAGGCGGCGAATAACTGGGAGCCTGGCGAGGTCGCCGAGAAGTTCCACACCCATCCGACCTGGGTCGACGACCGGGTGTACGTAGCGACGCACAGCCACTCAACGATGGAAGAGTATCTGACGAGACGAGGCTTTCACTGGTATGCCTACGACATCAAAGACAGAAATTTCTCGGACCTGAGCGCCAGTCAGCCAGCCGGCGTCGGCGCAAAGGGCGGTCTTATAACGATCGCACCGGATGCTTCGAGAAATCTGATCTACGGTGCGATCAATCCGACCGGCGATATCCTTCGCCACCATATCGACAGTAATCGAAATGAACGGATCGGCCGCCCCGACTATCAGCGCCCCGACGTCTATCCCGGGCGGTTCATGTGGGTCAACAGCCGCAGCCGACTTTACTTCAGCGCCGGCAACGATGATGTGCCGTGGTACGGCGCGCCGTACGATCCGGCAATCTTCAATCACATCCGCTACTATGACCCGGCGCAAGGTTTCGGCGAGATGCCCAACTGGACCTTGCACAATCAGCGTGCGATCGACGCCGGCAAGTGCTTTCCCGAAGAGCGTGTGTGCTATCTAATGGATAATACCGGCCATATCTACAAGTTTGCGGAAGCCGGTCCCACGTGGCAGTACTTGGGAGGTATCGGCCAGGATAGTCCCATACAAGCCAACTGGAACTATGTGTGGGTCTTTCACGTCACGAGCGATAAGAAGAAGGCATATATGGTTACTACTCTTGGTCATTTTTACGAGTTTGATCTTGGTAGTGGCCATGCTACTTTTCTTGCTGATCTGAAGAAGATGGAACCGGAACTGGCCACTAAGGATTTTCTATACGGACATGATGCATGGGATGGCAAGGGGCGGTTCTTCTTTTCGGCCTTCAACGACCTGCCACGCCCCGTTAACACCGTTCTGGTGGCGATCGATCCGAAGCGGTTGGCGGCGGCCTTGCGGAAGTGATCGGCGGGCCTGCGTCTCAGCGCGCTTTTGTTTTTGAGAGGCGATCGTTCTCTGACGTTCGCGTCAGCAGGCTTCTGCCTAGATCACGGAGGGCCTGCTGCAATGGGCCGTCCTCGATCGCCGCCACCAAGCGCTCGACCGTCGCCGCATCGGCGGGCGCCAGAACGCGTCGCGGAGGGTCGGCAATGCGTTGAGGCAGTGGCCCATGCAGCATCTTCAACCGCGTTACCGCCTGATAACCGAAATAGGTGTTGATTCGTTCGACGATCAGCGGTTCCAGGTGTTGCAGCTCCAGGGCGAGCGAGCCGGACGAGATTCGCACATGCAAAGTGCCGCCGCCTCGGCCGCCAGGCGCACGCACGACGCGTTCCGGGAGGCTCCGGGCGGCAAGCTGGTCGCCTACGATCGAAGGCCATTCGGCGACCACACGCGTGCCGGCAAAGCCGCGCCGGCCCAGCATCGGCGCGGCGACGGCGGAGACTGTCTCGCCCAGCGCACGCAGTCCGTCCAGTCCCTTGCCCTTCGGCGGCTGCATCGTGACCTCCGCGTGGCTCTGCTTCCATAATAGGCTAAGCTGTCGGCGGTTATTCGACAACCGAGCAACACCAACGTGACCCGATCCGGAACGGGCGAATCTTCAGCGGCGACGGCCCGGGACTTTCTTGCCTGGTACGACCGGCAGCGCAGGGATCTGCCCTGGCGTTCGCCTCCGGGCGCGCGTCCCGATCCATATCGCGTTTGGATCAGCGAAATCATGTTGCAACAGACCACCGTCGCGGCGGTGGCGCCATACTTCGAGGCCTTCGTGGCGCGCTGGTCGGGCATTCACGATCTGGCCGCGGCCGAACTCGACGATGTCTTGCACGCCTGGCAAGGCCTCGGCTACTACGCTCGGGCACGGAACCTGCATGCCTGCGCGGGAGTTATTGCCGCACAGCACACCGGCTGCTTCCCCGAAGACGAATCATCGCTGCGGCTTCTCCCCGGAATTGGCGCCTACACGGCATCGGCAATCGCCGCGATCGCCTTCGACCAGCGGTCGACACCCGTCGATGGCAACGTGCTGCGCGTGGTGGCGAGGCTGCACGCGGTGGAGCAGGAGTTGCCGGCGGCCCGCGAGCAGATCGAGGCGCTCGCTCGGATGCTGACTCCGGAGCGGCGTACCGGCGATTTCGCGCAGGCGATGATGGATCTGGGCGCCACGCTGTGCACGCCTCGCCGGCCGCGCTGCGGCGAGTGCCCGTGGCCGGAACGCTGCGCGGCGTTCAAGGCCGGCAACCCTGAAGATTATCCGCGGCGAAAACGAAAGGCGGAAAAGCCGAGGCGTTACGGGGTGGCCTTTTGGGCGGAGCGGGAGGACGGAGCGGTTCTGCTGAGACGCCGGCCAAACCTCGGGCTGCTTGGCGGCATGATGGAATTCCCCTCGACGGCATGGCGGGGGGCGGATTGGTCGATCAACGAAGCACGGCCTCTAGCGCCGGTCGTCGCCAGCTGGTCCCGGCTGCCGGGGGTGGTTCGCCATACCTTCACGCACTTTCAGCTGGAGTTAGCGGTGCTAGTCGGTTCCGTTCGCAACCTAGTCGGTTCCGTTCGCAACGATGCTCAGGGAGATCGCGGACTCTGGTGCGCGCCGGACGATTTCGCCCGCTTGGCGCTGCCGACGCTGATGAAAAAGGTAGCCCGCTCGGTTTTGGCCGCGCGCGGTCAGCCTTGGTTGGCGCTAAACTGGCCGGTGTCCGATGCGGGAGAGGAGAATGTCGCCGCCGACATTCATTCGTCGTAGGCGACAAGCGAACTGAACGGCACGTCCAGACGCTTGCGACCATTTAGGAAAGTGAGCTCGATGATGCAGGCCGCTCCCACGACCTCGGCGCCAACGGAGCGGAACAGATCGACCGCCGCTCCCATGGTGCCGCCGGTCGCCAGCAGATCGTCCAGCACCACCACGCGCTGACCCACCCTGACGGCGTCGCTCTGAATTTCAATCATGTCGCTGCCGTACTCGAGCGCGTACTCATAGCGGACGGTCGGACCGGGCAGCTTGCCGCGCTTGCGCACCATGACGAAGCCAAGGCCGAGTTTGAGGGCCAATGGCGCGGCGACCAGGAAGCCGCGTAATTCGATGCCGGCGAGGACGTCCGGCTGCTGCCGACTTACCGATTTGGCGAGCCTCCCCATCGCCACCGACCAAGCGTCGGCGTGCGCCAGCAAGGTGGAAATGTCGTAGAACAGGATGCCGGGCCTCGGGAAGTCGGGTATCGCGCGGATGTGGTCCTTGATGTCGATCTGGTTCATCATCGGCGCTTCTCGGCGGGTAAGCAGCGGGGGCAATCCTAGCCGCCGTCCCACGAACCGACAACGGCGGCGGCGCTGCGAGTGGTCAGCGCAGCGTCTTGAGGAAGGCGATCACGTCGGCGCGTTGGCCCGGATCGTCCAGCCGCAACGTCATCGCCGTGTTCTTGCCGCCGAGCAGAGCGCGCGGGTCGGCGAGCCAGTCGTCCAGTTTGCGCTCGTCCCAGACGATCTCGGAGCCCCGCAGTCCCTTGTAGCCGGCGAAGAACGGCGCCTTGCCGGCTCGTCGGCCGTAAACGCCGGCGAGCGACGGTCCCTCCTTGTGGAACTCGGGGACTGTCGAGTGGCAGACGGCACATTGGTGATCGAATACCGCTTTTCCTCTGTCACTGTTTCCAGCTGCGTCCGCTATATGGACCGGCCAGAGTGCGTAAACCGCAACGAGTATGAAAACCGCGCCAACGCCAGAGGCGCCGGTGCCGTCATGCAGCAATGGAAGTGCGAGCGTCCCTGATTATTTCTTCAGCGTTTGCAGATAGGCGATGACATCGGCTCGCTGCTGCTCGTTCTTCAATGAGTAGGTCATTGCGGTGGTTTTGTTCTGCGTGTGCGACGTGACGAAAGCCTTGGGATCCTGCAAATACTGGTCGAGAAGAGCCGCGTCCCATGAGAAGTCGGCACCCACGAGACCCTTGTAGCGTGGAAAATCCGCCGATCCGGCTTTACGCCCGTATACGCCGAACAGGTACGGGCCGGTCTTGTTGACGCCCGCTTCGTTGCTGTGGCAGGTAGTGCATATCTTCTTGAAAACTTGTTCCCCGGCGGCGGCATCGCCGGCCGCGTTTGCCGGGGAGTTGCTTATGGAAAAGATAGCTGACGCTACCACCGCGTAATAAACGGGCTTCCTCATCATCGACCCTCTTTTCTCCTGTTCGGGCCGGGATGTCCCGCCGAATGCGCGAACAGTGCTCTGTTGCAACACACTATCGCCGAGTGTTGTAACGCGCAAGATGCCGAAATGTTCAAGTTGGGGGGTCAGGGGCGACTGAGTTCTTGCCAAACAGCGAACTCATCGCGGAAGGCTGAGAACGACTGCCAGACGCGGCGAAAATCGGGATCGCCGCTGATTTCCTGCTGCAGCACCTGCTGCCAGGACCGTTCGAGCGCGTCTCGCACGCCGGGCGGTAATCGACGCAATTGCACGCCATCCCCGACCATGGCCTTCAATGCGGGGAACTGGGTGGCTTCGCCCTCCGCGAGGCTATACCAAAGATTTTCGCCGCACATCGTTTCGATCTGCGCCTTGTGCGAGGCGGTTAGAGCGTTCCACGCCTTCAGATTGATCATCAGCTCCAGCGGAGTTAGCGAACGGCTCCAGCCCTCGGGATAGTAGTTCTTCAGCCAGGCGCCAAACTGCATCCGCTGGTCGATAATTGGCGGTCCGTAAGACACGGCTTCGAGCGTTCCTTGTTCCAGCTCCAGCATCAGCTCGCCGGGCGAGAGGTCTACAACCTGAACTCCTAGGTTCGCCAGCACTTTTGCGCCAAGGCCTTCGATGTCCATGCGCAGCGCCCTGAGATCCTCCGGCGCCTGCAGCTCGCGCCGGAACCATCCTAAAGCCGAAGGAGGGAGAAGGCCGCAAATCACGCCGTGAACGTCATGCGCCCGATTGATCTCATCGAGGAGCTCGCGTCCGCCGCCAGAATGCAGCCAGGCGAGGAACTCGTCACTGCTCGGGCCAAACGGGACTCCTCCGAAGATCTGCAGTGCCGGCGCACCCGAGGAGCCCATTGCCGGCGAAGCAAGGGCCGCAGTCGATCGCACCCGATCCCACCGCGGCGAAGAGGTCCGTGGCCGGCCCCTCCGCCCCCGGCGAATAAGCTCGGATCTCAATCTTGCCCTGCGAGACTTCCCAGATGCGGCTATCGATGCGTCGGGCGAGAGTGCCGACAATCGGAGTTTCCAGCGGAAAGCTGCTCGCCATGCGGAACGAAACGTCCGGCTGAGCGACCAACGCCCGCGGCACCTGCTTCACGATTTCCGCGGGGGTTGGGGTCGGGGTTTCCGCCGCTCCGCGCACGCCGGGTGCCGCCCGGTCGAGGCGGGGAGCGATGATGGTCGCCCCTAGGATGATGCCGAGAACAACACCGACGATCAGGCCGATTATGCTGTTGCGCATCTTATAGAACGGCGGTGACCGCGTGCTGGATCAGATAACGCCGTCGGGTTTCCCAAGCAGCGTGCTATCCGACGCTAGACCAGGACTGCGCAGGGCACAAGACTGTCGCGATAACCATAACTAAGGATGGAGCCTTGGCGCGTAAGCGAGGCTGGCCCCGTTCAGGCAGGCAACGTTCAGGCGACCTCATGATGGTGGTCGTGCGGTTGCAGATCATGCGGATCATGGGCGTGATCGTGCGGCTTGAGAGCGTGTTTCGGGTGCTCGTGTCGGTGCCGATCGTCGTGGCCATGCTCGTGTGGGTGAGCATGCTGATGAATATGCGAATGGGCATGCTCATGGGCGTGCTCGTGCGCGTGCGGGACATCGCCATGGCAATGCTCATGGCGATGACTATGCAGATGTGGATGGTTGTGACTGTGACGGTGTTCGTGGTCAGCGTTCATCGCTCGCATCCATCATGACTTGTCTTCGCGTCGCCCAAGTATGCCATAACGGCGCAGCCAGCACAGAAGGCGGATATGGCCGGGGATAGCGACTGCTGGGTATTCGGCTACGGCTCGCTGATGTGGCGCCCTGGCTTTCCCTATGAGGAAACGCTGCCCGCGGTACTCTACGGCTATCACCGGTCGTTCTGCATCTACTCGCGCCATTATCGCGGAACCCCACAACAACCGGGGTTGGTCCTCGGCCTGGCTTCCGGAGGATGCTGCAAGGGGTTGGCGTTCCGCGTCGCCGCGGCCGAATTCACGTCCGTGAAAGCGTACCTGGACGAACGAGAGTTGGTTTCCTACGCCTACCAGGCCGCATATCTTCCGCTGGAGACACCACAAGGCGAAGTCTCGGCCTACACTTTCGTCGCCGACTCGAACCACCCGCAATTCGCAGGCGAGCTCAGCATCGAGCAGGCAGCGCAGATCATAATTCGGGCGCGTGGCAGGGCTGGCCTCAACCGTGATTACCTGATCGAGACGCTGCGTCGGATCGAGGCCGAGGGCTTCGCCGACGAACGGCTGCACGCGCTGCTGCAACGAGTCGAGTATCTCACCGGCCTTCTCGATGCTGGGGGCGGGATCTAAGCGGCTGCCCGCATCGTTTAGGACAGAGCTTTTACTTGTGGGAGCGGTTCTCGGCGCCTTTCGCGACAGATGGGTCTTGCGCCTAGGATGTTGAAGGGAGCGACCGGGGAGGGTATCCTTTTGTCATAATAACAAGGACATGAACGGAACGCGCTTCGTTCATCCCGGCATTGGGGCGGCCGGGCCGCGCCGTTCGGTATCGCGAGACGCGAACCAGTAGGCGGGACTGGGGACGTGGAATGGCCAATCTGATTACACTGCTGCGGTTCCTGCTCTTGTTTCTTCTGGTCGCGATGGCCTACTGGGCGTCACCGCACCTGCAGATCCTCAACGCTCCGTTGCTGCTATTGATCATCGCCCTGGACGGCCTCGATGGCTGGGTGGCGCGGCGGCGGGGAGAGACTTCGGTGTTCGGATCGATCTTCGACATCGCCGTCGATCGTGTGGTCGAGAATGTTTTGTGGATAGTTCTCAGCGACCTCGGGCTTATCCCGATCTGGGTGGCGATTGTCTTCATTGCCCGTGGCGCCATAGTCGACGCCATCCGTTACGCCGCCATCTCTCGCGGCGAGACCGCTTTCGGAATGATGCGAACCCCGCTTGCCCGAACCTTGGTCGCCGGCCGCTGGATGCGCGGCGGCTACGGCGCCGTGAAGGCGGCGACGTTCGCCTGGGTGCTGATGCTGCAACCGTGGCCGGCGCTCTACCCGGAATCCTGGATGGCCTGGTCGCCGATGCTGCACTCGGTTACCATGGCCCTGGTGCTTAGCTCGGTCGCCTTCTGCCTCGTTCGTGGACTGCCGGTAATCGCCGAATTCGTTGTCGACCAGAAGGTGTTCGCCCGGCCGCAGATCAGCGCCGGCGGTCGGTAGAAGAGCCCGTGATCGGCCGCCTTGTGCGACTGTGGCGGGCAGCGACACTCGCCAACGCACGCCGTTCTGAGAGTCATCTGATCCATGCCCGCTGGGGGGAGCTCAGAGCGCGCCACGTGCGATTAAAGAGCCAGCTTTCACTTGCTTACGTATCGCCGGCTGGCCGAGTTGCATCATATCAGGTGATTAGAAAAATACGCGTAAGTGCGGTATGGCGCACCGTGTTTGCACGTTTGGGACAGGTTATGGAGACTGCCGTTCGGAAGGAGATGCCCGCGCTGTTCTGGGCGATTATCGCTCTGGTCGTGCTGCTGCCGCTGCCGCTTGGCGCGGTCTACCAGTGGAGCTGGGGCTTGATGTCGAGCGTGGTCGGGATCGTCTTGGCGGTGTGGAGCGCGCGAGTCGCACTCGGCTTGCAGGACGTGGCATTCGGCATGCGCCGCGTCTGGCCACTCGAGGTCAGCTTCGGTCTGGTAGTCGTATGGATCGTACTGCAGGTTTTGCCGTTCACGCCGGCCGGCTGGCATCATCCGCTCTGGAGTACAACGGCCGATGTGCTTGGTGAGGAGACATACTCCGCGATATCCCTAAATCCCTTCGATACGCTTTCTGGACTTGTTCGCTTGCTGGCTTATGCCGGCATATTCTGGATTGCGCTACAATACTGCCGTCGCGCCCGACGCGCCCGGCAGGTTTTGCTGGCGATCGTCTACAGCGGTCTCGCCTACGCGCTCTACGGTGTCGCTGTCCACCTGATTGGATCCGACGTTCTTCCGACGTTCAGCACGACTGCTCACCCGGATGACGTGACGAGCACGTTCGTCGATCGCCACTCGTTCGCCACTTATATTGAACTCGCGGTGCTCTGTTGTATGGGGCTATTACTTGCGCTTCTCACACAGGCGGGCTCAGCGACGGGCGGCAAGCAGCGTATTCCGCGCATCATCGAGGTCGGCGTCGGGCGGGGCTGGCCCCTGTTGCTGACATTGCTGGTGCTTTTGCTGGCGCTTGTGCTATCGGGTTCGCGGACGGGTTTCTTCAGTACCTTGCTGGGGCTGCTCTCGTTCGTTCTCGTGGCGGGCTTGGCGAGGGCGCTCGATAGGCGGCTGGCTGTGGCCCTCGGCGCACTCGGTGTGGCCGGTTTGGGCTGGGTTCTCCGAATCGGCGGCGATCAGATATCGGCACGCCTGCGGAATCCGTTCAATCTCGGGGAAAGCCCGGTGGTTTATGGAAGGATAGTCGACGCGATCACAAACTCGTGGGCGCTCGGCACCGGCTTCGGAACTTTCGAGGAAGCCTTCCGATTCTATCGAACAATCGAAATACCCGTCAATTTCGACATGGCGCATAGCATATATTTGGAAAACGTCCTCGAGCTGGGTATCCCCGCCGCCTCGGCGCTGTTCTGTGTTTTCGTGTTCTTTCTCATCCTATGCGCGGTCGGCATCCAGAAGCGCCGCCGTGACGCGGTCTATCCCTGTGTTGGCTTAGCGGCGACAATCTTGGTCTCGGCTGACGTTCTGATCGACTTCAGCCTGCACATTCCAGCGATCACCGCCACCTACATGTTGATCATGGGGGCGGCGAGCGCGCAGTGCTGGAGTAGCCGAAGGCCGGTCGATCCCTGGTGAGAGGAATATCTCGACGCAGCAAGCCGCTTAGCCGGCCTGCTTCTTCAGCAATTCCTCGAAGGCGCTGGCGTCGTCCGGCATCTGCAGCAAGGTCGCCCGCACGAGGTTGACCTGCCGCAACTCGGCCGCGAGGCGCGTCAGTTCGAGAGGATCAGCTTTCCAGGCGAAGCGGATCTGCTGGGATACCAGTTCGCGATCCTCGCTCGACATGTCTCGCCAAGCGAGAAAAGTCATGCGAAGTCGCGACCATAGCAGACGCGGCTCGTAAGGCGCCGTGATCAGAGAAAGCCGAAGCGAGGACATGGCCAGTGGCGACCAGCCGTGCGCCAGCGCTTCCGCATAAGCCAGCCGGGCCCAGGCGTAGGGATTAGCCGGCGCGCGCGCCAGCCCCGCCTTCAACGATTCTATCGCTCGTTGCAGATATGCGCCGGCGTTCACATCGCCACGCGGCAGTTTTTCCGCGAGCAGCAGGTAAGCGAGGCCCAAGTCGGTTCGCAAGCGGCCATCGGCCAGCCAGAATTGGCCGGTTTCCTGCGCGTCAGCCAGGGTTTTGAGTTCATCGATGCGGACCGGCTGCTGGTCTTGCAGCTTGCGCAGCACCGGCTCGGACCGAGCCGAGAGAATAACGCCTATTGTCCGCGGTAAGGCAATAGTAAGCAGGACCAGCGCCGTCAGCGCAATCGGCGCGGCAACGAGACGTCGCCGCCAGTCGGCTCGGCTGGTATTCCGAGAAGTCCCGCGGCCGGTGGAGACGCCGCCGAGCATCGGAACGGACATTTCGACACCAATCGCGGTCATCAACAAGTGAAGCGGTCGGTCAGATCCTCATTCGGACACGCACGCGCCGCCTACAGCTACGCGAGACACCGTCGCCGCATGGTGTCACCAAGACGCGACGTATCCCGCCGGCGCGTACTCAGAAATAGCGCTCCGGAACTTCGATTACATCACCTGGCAGCACGGCAGTATCTTTGTCGGCATCCTGAGCGGTTCGCGAAGGATCGTTGGCACGAATTATGCGAACCTTGCTGGTGCGTGCGCGATAAGTGAAACCTCCGGCCATGGCAACGGCAGTAACCACCGTCATGCCATTGACGAACGGATAGCTTCCCGGCTTAGTAACCTCGCCATAGATATAAAATGGCCGATAATTCAGGACTTCCACGCTGACCCGCGGATTGACCAGGTAGTCCGGCGAGAGGCGCTCGGCAACAACCTGTTCCAGCTGTCCGGGCGTTAACCCGTCGACCTTGATGTTGCGGATCAGGGGTAGCGAGACGTTTCCCGATCCGTCGACCTCGAACTCGCCCGACAAGTCCTCGTGACCGAAAACCGTGACCCGGATCTTGTCTCCCGAGCCCAGCTTGTACCCCGATATATCTTCCGCCGCGGCGGCCGAGCGCACTGACATGCCCGAACCGAACATCAGCGGCAGCCCCACCAGTAGTCCGCCAACGCCGGCCTTCAACGCGTCGCGACGGCTTATCCGCTGCACACTCATTTTGTCACCCTTCAATTACCCGACCTTCAGGTCGCCGGCCGTCCCGCGGGGAGTCGTCGCTGCCTCGGTCATTATTGATGTCCGAACCGCCCGGGCCTTCCCTTGCGAAGGCAGGGCATCGTGCATGACTTGGTTGTTCTTCCACTCGCGTCAAGGACCGGCGAGCATTCCGCGGTCGCCGTTTCCGGGCTGCATCAAAGCTGGGCCTCTAGTCCTATTCTGAAGACGTTCTGATCGAACAACTCATCCGTACTATCCCGGCCATTCGTGATGAAGTGCACAAATTGATAGCCGATGTTGGCGTACAAGTTGCGATTCATAAGATACCGCATGTTGAGGCCCGGAATATAGTAGTAGTCGTTGCGTTTGATATTCTCGTAATCGTCGTTGGTTATGGTAAGCCCCGCCGTCAGGATCAGATTGCGCAGAAGTTCATGGTCGGCGGAAAGCTCTCCGGTGGTCCTGAGTATACCAGAGGAGCCAGTCTCCGTTGTCTCTTGCACGGTGCGCGCGACCCTGGCGTTGACGGTTGTCAGGGTAGTCGCGTTCCATGTCAGCGCTCCGCCGAAGGTCGGCGCGCTGGTCGTGCTCAAAGCGTTATCCTCGTAGAACTGCTCGAGGTAGCCGGCGTACACTTCGCCGAAAGTCACGCCGCCTAGATCGAGGGCGACGCCGACCACGGCGTTATATCCTTGCGAATTGCGCTCTTCGCCGCCGGCGTCCACGCGCCGATCATACTGGCGCTCGTTTCCTTGTGCCCTGACGAAGGCTTCATAGGACGGAACCAGTTCATAGCCGAGCTGAAGACCGCCGGCGTAGACGTTGCGGTCGCGACCGTTGTTGTTGAACGATGGACCGGCCCGCGTGTTGGTCTTGTCATAGTCGAGCCGCAAGATCGTGGCTTCGCCGATTCCCCGGAACCGGCCGAACTTGTGTACGTAACGGCCGAAGCCATTGATCAAGTCGTACTCGGTGGGATTCTGGGCATCGTCGGCCGCGTCCGGCTCGCCCGGATCTTCGTGCTCGTGCGAAAAGCCGCCGCCGAGGAAGAGAGCCCGAGTCGCGAGTGATGTCCAGCCGACCATCGCCTGTTACGAACCAGTCTTCGTAATTCAGGCGGGAATAGGTGGCGTGCCGCCCGATATCCGCGCCGGTGCTGAAGTTCAGGGCGTGGTTCGCCCAGTTCGAAGCGACCGACAACTTTGGCCTCAGGTCGGTGATGAAGTCGTCCTGTTCGTCATCCTTCGTCGCGAAGACGTTGTCGTTGTAAGTTTCGTCGATACCGAACGAAGGATAGATCAAGAAGGTGCCGGCGCGTATGCCGAGTGGCTCGAGTTCCGGTCGGGCGCGCGTCGCCACGGTCTCGCCGCGGGATGCCTTAGCCTCCGGCGTTGGTGGGGCGATCTGCGCGCGAGCGCCATCCGACATGGCGGTAGCCATTGCCAGAGCAACGCATCCAGTCCAGACACTTGATGTCTTCATCTTGATACTCCTGGGCGGATCGTTCTCAGGGCCTTGCGATTGCTCAGAGAAACGCTGAACGCGGGCCACGTGTCGAGGAGTTAGTACTCGCCCGGGTGGCGCGATGCAACGATCATAAACGCCCAGCAAGCAACGCAACACTCGGAGAGTGATCTCGGCAACCATCCGCCGAGGCGGGTAAACCGGTAGGCAATTCGCGGCAGCCGCCGCCCTTTTGCGGCCGGCAAGTCCTTCAATCGCACTTTTGAGCAGTTTTTCAGCCGAGGACACCGAAAGAAGTGTACGTGCTCCGCTATGAACGGCCACGTCAGTGCTTGCGACATTTGCGCCACAGTCTTGGAATTGCGTGCAAACAGCGTGGCCGATCTCGCCCTCTTGCTCTGACCGGCCTCGGCGACGGCCGCGAAGCGGCCGGCTACGCACGCCCGCTCCGAATCGGTCAAAGGCTCGTCCGTGCGCTATGCAAGAGCTTCATCGCGTGCGCGGCGGCTTTCTCGGCAAGGTTGCCGTCTGCGAATCAGAAAGCGTGCCAGTTTCTGGTTGCTGCTCGGGTTTCTTCATTGGCCGTGGCGACTCTCGGCTTTGCGGGAATGATAAGGGCGTCAGCCGCAGTTGCCGAAAACATGGCCCTGTCACGCGCAATGCCGGGCGTGCTGTTGACTGCGCAGTGTCCGGCGTCATCGCAAGCGCGACGGAATAGCCCTAAAGTGCCGCGTATGTCACAGTTGCACGGCGATTGCGGATGCGCGACCACAACCCACATTGTGCATGACCGGCCCTCGCCAGCGAGGCGCCGGTTGGCGACGAAGGTGCTGATGCCCCGCGAAATGCTCAAGAGATGGCTGACCAGGCGGCCTCGTATGACGGTCGACACCGCCGAGGTTCCAAGCGGGTTGCGTGTCTATGCCATCGGCGATATCCACGGCCGCGTTGATCTGCTTCGAACATTGCATCAACAGATCAGCGCTGACGCGGCGCAATGCGATCCGGCGATCCGCAAGCTCGCCATCTATCTCGGCGACTACGTCGATCGCGGGCTGCATAGCCGCGAAGTTCTGGATGTGCTTGTCCGCGAGCGGATGTCTGGCATCGACAGCGTGCATCTGCGCGGTAATCACGATCATGAGTTCTTATCGTTTCTCGAAGATCCAGTGAAGAGCTCGGCCTGGCTGAACTACGGCGGCGATGCGACGATCTACAGCTACGGCGTTCGTTTACCAGCCGAGACCCCCGCCGAGGATCGACTGGCGTTGCTGGGCGAGCGATTGCGCGCGGCGGTCCCCGCGGACCATGTCGCGTTCCTCGCCGGCCTGCCATATACCTGTGAGGTCGGGGACTACCTCTTCGTTCACGCGGGGATCGACCCGGACAAGCCGATCGACCAGCAGACATCGGAGGATATGCTGTGGATCCGCGACGCATTTCTGGAAGCGGACTGTGACTTCGGCAAGGTCGTGGTGCATGGCCACTCGGTCACCGAGCTCCCCGAAGTGCGGGAAAATCGCATCGGCATCGATACCGGGGCTTGTTACACCAATGCCCTGACCTGTCTTGTGCTGCAGGGAGGCCGGTATGGCTTCCTTTCCACCCGCGATCTGCAGACGCCGACCTGAGCACGCCGGTCGACACGGCGATCGCGGAATATCGGCCACCTCTGGGGGCAGGGGTCACGTCGAGGCCGCCGTGATGGGACGGCAATTGACGAATTTCCCTCATCAGGTAGAAAGCAATCCTCATCCGGGGAGCCGATACCGATGCGGATCATGTTCATGACCAATGAGTTTCCTCCGCATATTTACGGCGGCGCCGGGGTTCATGTTGAGTACCTGTCGAGGGAATTGGCCAAACTAGAGCCGGTCGAAGTTCGCAGCTTCCAAGACCAATCGTTCGTCGAAGGTCAGCTCATCGTGCGGGGGACGAAGATCGACGGCAGCCAGTTCGCCGGCTGCCCGCTTCCACTGATTTCTCCCCTTCGAGCGCTCTCCACCTGCCTAGCCTTCAGCGGACAAGGGATCAACGCCGATGTCGTGCATTGCCACACGTGGTATGCGCACTTCGGCGGCATTCTCGCCAGGCTGCTATACGGCGTGCCGTTGGTGATCACCGTACACTCGCTCGAACCGCTCCGACCTTGGAAGCGCGAACAGATCGGGCGGGGATACGAGCTATCAAGCTGGATCGAGAAAACCGCGTTGGAGATGGCCGACGCGGTGGTGGCCGTTTCTCGAAGCACGCGGAACGACATCCTTCGCCTGTTTGATGTCGACGAGGCGAAGCTGCGGGTCATCCCGAACGGCATCGACACCGAGGAGTACAGGCCGGTTGACCATCCTGAGGTCCTGGCTCACTTCGACATCGACTCTTCCCGCCCTTATGTTCTATTCGTCGGCCGTATGACCCGTCAGAAGGGGCTTCTCTATCTGTTGCGGGCAATGGACGATATCGATCGACAAGTGCAGGTCGTTCTTTGCGCTGGTGAATCCGACACGCCGGAACTGCAGACGGAACTCGAGACGATCGTTCGCGAGCTCAAGCTTCACCGGCCGGGTGTCGTTTGGATTCCGGAGATGCTCGATCGGCAAACCACAATCGCCCTTTACTCGCATGCGAGTGTTTTCTGTTGTCCTTCGATCTACGAGCCGTTCGGCATCATCAACCTGGAGGCTATGGCCTGCGGGACTCCCGTCGTCGGCAGCGGCGTCGGCGGCATTCCCGAGGTGGTCGTCCACGGCGAGACCGGCTTTATCGTCGACGTTACATTGTCCCCTGAACCACCTCACGATCCGGTCGATCCAGAAGGCTTTTCCAAAGCGCTGGCGCAAGGCATCAACCGGCTGGCGCGCGATCCGGTGTTGTCGCGGCGCATGGGCAAGGCGGGACGGCAGCGCGTGGTCGATTTCTTCAGCTGGCAGAGCATTGCCAGGCAAACGCTCGATCTCTACAAATCCCTCGTCAACTAGCCAAACTGCCGCGCCCGGAGAGCTCGCCGGGAGACACGCCGGCCAACTACCAAAGGGAGAATTACGTGCCGCAGGGCGCCAGGATCTACAATCTTTTCCCCTTGCTCGCGGGTCCGCTGCCGGCGTGGGAGAAGCACCTCGACCGGATCGCCGCGATGGGCTTCGACTGGGTTTTCTTGAATCCCGTCCACTACCCCGGATTTTCCGGAAGCCTCTATGCCGTCAAGGACTACTACGCGCTCAATCCGTTGCTGACGGACGGCGTCAGGAGCAGCCCGGAAGCCTCACTCAGTGAGTTTCTGAAGGCCGCCGAGGCGCGCGGTATCGCCGTGATGATGGATCTGGTTGTCAATCACACCGCGAAGGATTCGCCGTTGACCGAGCAGCATCCGGAATGGTTCATGCACGAGCCGGACGGCAGCCTTGCACTCGCCCTTTGCCGTCGACCCGGACGACGGTCACAAGCACGATCTGGGGCGATCTCGCCGAAATCGATTACAGCGATCGTCCGGAACGCGCCGCTCTCATCAGCTATTTCGCGGATTACATCCGCCACTACACCAGGATGGGCGTTCGCGGGTTCCGCTGCGATGCCGCCTACAAGGTGCCGAAGCAGGTCTGGCGGGCGCTTGATCTCAGCCGGCCGTCAACAGCGCGACGACTCTGGTCTTCGCGGCCGAGAACCTCGGTGCCAGTGAAGAGGAAGTCAAAGCTATGCGCGGCGCTGGCTTCGACTACCTGTTCAACAGCTCCAAGTACTGGGACTTCCGTCAGCGCTGGCTGCTCGACCAATACGAGCATGTTCAGCTCGATCGCGCCTTCGATCTCGTTTCCTGAGTCGCACGATACGGATCGTCTGGTCAATGACTTAGGGGTCGGCGCGTCGCTTCCGGCGGAGGCGGAGATCGAGCGGCGCTATCGCGGTGCCTATCTGTTCGCCGCCGTGTTCTCGACCGGTGTGATGATCCCGATCGGCTACGAATACGGCTTTCGCAAGAAGACTGCACGTCGTGAAAACCCGACCCGACGATTGGGAGCAGCCGGCATTCGATCTGACTTCCTACATCGGCGAGGTCAATCGGCATGAAGGCGTCGCTGCCGGTTCTCAACGAGGAGGGGCCGCAGACGGGCAATACCGCTCGGCGATGAGCAGATCGTTTGCCTGTTGCGAAGGGCGATGCGCGGGCCGGCATGGACGGCGACTCTTGATCAACCCCGGTCGCCGGGCAATCACCGCGCGCATTCGAGGGCCGGGCAGCGGGGTCGAGAATGGGCGGGAGGTGACGCCTGGCAGGGATGGATCGACCGTTTCGTGTGGGGCGGCGAGGTGACGCTGGAACCCGGCGAGGTGCGAGTCTACGCCAAGCCGCTGACGAAACTGCCGACGGAGGACGGGGCCATGGCCACGGTGACGAGCAAGGAGCGCAGAGTCGGGGTCGGGGCCAGGCCGGCCGGCTTAGCCGGCGCTCTGAAGAGCCGATCCATCGTCATCCAGAATGTCCAACCGAGATCGATGGCGGTCGCTGGGCGGTCAAGCGAGAGGTTGGCGATGAACTGAAAGTGACGGCCGACATCTTTCGCGATGGCCACGTCAAGCTGGCGGCTGTGATCCTGTGGCGGCGCGCTGACGAGGAAGACTGGCGCGAGGCGCCGATGACGCTGTCAATCCCGGCCTCGACCGCTGGGCCGGCAGCATCGGGCTGACCGCCAATACCACCTATGTCTATACGATCGAAGCCTGGACGCGACCACTACGAGACGTGGGCGGACGAGCTGGAGAAGAAGGTCGCCGTCGGCCAGACGGTGACGCTCGAGCTGATCGAGGGCCGTGCTCTCCTCGAGGACGCGGCCACCGCGCGCCGAGGGCGATGACGCCGACCTCTGACGGCGCTGCTGGCGTCCTTCGACAAGGCCGACGACCTGCGCCGCAAGCGGCTGCTGCTGGCCGAGGACGTGCGCGCGGCGATGGCGCGCTGGCCGGACCGGGCGCAGGCGATCCGCTACGACCGCGAGCTGGAGGTATTCGTCGACCGCGTCGAGGCGCGCTTCGCCGCGTGGTACGAGATGTTCCACCGTTCGCAGGGCAAGGTGCCCGGCAAGGGCGCCACCTTCGCCGACTGCGAGGAGCGGCTGCCCGAGATCAGGGCCATGGGCTTCGACGTCGTCTACCTGGTGCCGATCCACCCGATCGGCCGCATTCACCGCAAGGGCCCGAACAACACTCTGAATGCCGGCCCGGGCGACCCTGGCAGCCCGTACGCCATCGGCTCGGCGGAGGGCGGCCACAAGGCGGTCAATCCCGAGCTTGGCACGCTCGCCGACTTCCGCCGCTTCGTCCGCGCCTGTCATGCCCAAGGCATGGAAGTGGCGCTGGATTTCGCCATCCAGTGCGCGCCGGATCACCCGTGGATCGAAGGAGCATCCGGATTGGTTCACTTTCCGTCCCGACGGCACCATCAAGTACGCCGAGAACCCGCCGAAGAAGTACCAGGACATCGTCAACGTCAACTTCTACGGCGGGCATCAGGAGGAGCTGTGGAACGAGCTGCTTTCCGTCGTGCTGTTCTGGGTCGAGCAGGGCGTGAAGATCTTCCGCGTCGACAACCCGCACACCAAGCCAGTGCCGTTCTGGGAATGGCTGATCCGCGAGGTGCGCGCGGCTGACCCGGAGGTGATCTTCCTCGCCGAGGCATTCACCCGGCCGCCGGTGATGCAGATGCTGGCCAAGGTCGGCTTCAGCCAGTCCTACACGTATTTCACCTGGCGCAACTTCAAGGCCGAGATCATCGATTACTTGACCGAGCTGACTCAGTCGCCAGTCAAGGAGTACATGCGCCCCAACTTCTTCCCCACGACGCCCGACATCAACCCGCCGTTCCTGCAGACGGGCGGCCGGCCGGCGCACATGATCCGCTTCGCGCTAGCCTCGACACTCTCGTCGGTCTACGGCATCTACAACAGCTTCGAGCTGTGCGAGGCCACCCCGGTCCCGGGCAAGGAGGAGTTCCTCAACTCGGAGAAGTACGACTACAAGGTCTGGGATTGGGATCGTCCAGGCAATATCAAGGACTTCATCACTAAAGTGAATAGCATCCGCCGGGACAATCCGGCGCTGCACGAGCTCGACAACCTGCGATTCTATCCGGCGGACGACGATAACATCCTGTTCTATGGCAAGATGACCGCCGACTGCTCGAACATGGTGTTCATTGTCGTCAACCTCGATCCATTCGACTCGCACGTCGCCGAACTCGACTTTCCGCTGGAGACCATGGGCCTGAAGCAGGGCGACACCTTCCAGGTGGAGGAACTGCTCACCGGCCGCAAGCACCTGTGGCGGTCCGCCAAGCAAGGCGTGAAGCTCGATCCGGATACCAACCCGGTCGAGATCTACCGCATCGGCACCTGGGAGAAGGTCGACTACCGCAGCCCATGCTTCTGATGCGACCTGGGGGTCTGAGGGATCCGCCGTCTATTCATTATAAGGGCTGGCCGCGATCATCTCGTTCCAGGTGGGACATCGAACGAGCAGGACAATGTGCAAAGTGTCGGTATGGGTCATACAACAGCAACGCCGAGGCGAGCCGCGATTCTCCTGAAGTTGATTATCCTTGGTGGCGAGGGGCAAGCCCAGGCGGATCGCCAGTTCCAGGTAGGAGGCGTCATAGGTGGTGAGGCTCTCCGCGCGGGCGAGTGTCAATGTCTCGCGAAGAGCACGCGTCGCCGTCTCGCAGTCGATCTCGATATCGAGGCCGCCGATCAGGGCCAAAAACTCCGATACGCGTGTCGGAGTCAGACGGCCCCGACGTTCGGCCCCGGCGAGAATGTTGCCCAGTTCCAACGGCCAGATCGCAGACACGACGGCGGTCTCGTCTTCGAGCCGTTCGAGCAAGGCTGCCGTGGTCGGGGTTGCCTCGTCGTAGAAGCACCAGGCGAGCGCGATCGACGCGTCGAGGACGAAAGCTGTCAATGTCGCCCCTCGTCGCGCAAGGCCTTCCAGTCCAGTCCGCCAAGGGTGTTGTGACGGCCAAATTCCCTCAAACGCTCGATCACCTTGCGTCTTTTCTCTCGGTCGCGACCTGTCGCAGGAACGAGCTTAGCCACCAAGCGCCCGTGCTTGGTAATGGCGATCTGTTCTCCGCGCTCGACCCGCTCCAGCAATGCCGAAAAGTGTGTCTTAGCTTCAAACGAGCCAACGGTGTGCATCTTGCGCTCTTTGAACTAGTTGTATACTAGAATAACATATGCGACAGGCAGGGGCAAGTGGCGGCACGTGTGAGACTTCAAGGAGCGCCGCGAACTCCATTCCGCTCCAGGATCCGCCCGCGTCTTCCCGCCGCTCCGCAAGTGAGTGATAATGAGAAATGGTTTCGTCGTTCGGCTCCGAGCGGCGCCCAGGGGAAATCATCCAGTTCTCGGGAAACGCAATGGCAAACGATCCACTTTGGTACAAAGACGCCATCATCTACCAGCTGCACGTAAAGGCGTTTCTCGACTCCAGCGGCGACGGTATCGGCGACTTCGCCGGGCTGACGCGCAAGCTCGATTATCTGGTCGATCTCGGCGTCACCGCCATCTGGCTGCTGCCGTTCTATCCCTCGCCGTTACGCGACGACGGTTACGACATTGCCGACTACATGAGTGTTCATCCGGCGTACGGTACGCTCCGCGATTTCCGACATTTGGTCAGGGAGGCGCATCGTCGCGGACTGAAGGTGATCACCGAGCTGGTGATCAACCATACTTCGGATCAGCATCCGTGGTTTCAGCGAGCCCGCACTGCGCCGCCGAACTCGCGCTTTCGCAACTATTACGTCTGGAGCGACACCGACCAAAAATACGACGGCACACGCATAATCTTCTGCGACACCGAGAAATCCAACTGGGCGTGGGATCCCGAGGCCAAGGCCTATTATTGGCACCGATTCTTTTCGCATCAGCCAGATCTCAATTTCGACAACCCACGGGTGTTCGTAGAGGTGACCCGTGTCATGCGGTTCTGGCTGGACATGGGCGTCGATGGGCTGCGGCTCGACGCCGTGCCCTACCTGGTGGAACGCGAGGGCACCAACAACGAGAATCTACCCGAGACGCATGCCGTGCTGAAGCGCCTGCGGCAGTGGCTCGGGGACCATTATCCGGACAGGATGTTCCTCGCCGAAGCCAATCAGTGGCCAGAGGACGTGCTGCCCTACTTCGGCGACGGCGACGAATGCCACATGGCATTCCACTTTCCGCTCATGCCGCGGATGTACATGGCGCTGGCTCGGGAGGACCGGTACCCGATCTCCGACATCATGCGGCAGACGCCGGATATTCCGGATAGCTGTCAGTGGGCGCTGTTCCTGCGCAACCACGACGAACTGACGCTGGAGATGGTGACCGACGCCGAGCGCGATTACCTTTGGCAGTTCTACGCGGCGGAGCCCCGCGCCCGCATCAATCTCGGCATTCGCCGCCGGCTGGCGCCTCTATTGGAAGGCGATCGGCGCAAGATCGAGCTGCTCAACAGCCTGCTGATGTCGATGCCGGGCACGCCCATCATCTACTACGGCGACGAGATCGGGATGGGTGACAATATCTTTCTGGGCGATCGCAACGGCGTGCGCACGCCGATGCAGTGGTCGCCCGACCGTAACGCGGGCTTTTCGAAGGCCGATCCGGAGCGGCTTTATCTGCCCCCGATCATGGACTCGGTGTACGGCTACGAGGCGGTCAACGTCGAGGCGCAGCTCCGAAAGTCGTCCAGCCTGCTCAACTGGATGCGCCGCCTCACCACGGTGCGCAAGTCACATCAGGCGATGGGCCGGGGCAGCCTGACCTTCCTCGCTCCGCGAAATCGTAAAGTACTCGCCTATGTCCGCTCCGACAGCACCCAGACGGTGTTGTGCGTCGCCAACATGAGCCGTGCACCGCAATCGGCCGAGCTCGACCTGTCCGCCTGCAAGGGCCGTGTGCCTGTCGAGTTGCTCGGCCGTAGCGCTTTTCCGCCGATCGGCGATCTACCCTATTTCATCACACTGGCCGGTTACGGGTTCTACTGGTTCTTGCTGGCGGAGGAGGCGGAAGCGCCGAACTGGCACGAGCCGTATGTTACCTCGCTGCCAGAGTTTCGCACGCTCGTACTCAGCCGCGGTTGGAGCAGCATTATCGACGCGAACAACGGGGCGGTGCTGTGGCAGACAATCTTGCCAGGTTTTCTGCCCAACCAGCGTTGGTTCGCCGGTAAAGGGCAGCGGATCATCTCGGTATCCCTGGCCGACGCGGCCGAATACCGGTCGGCGGGTTCCGACTTCCTGATCGCCTGTATCGACTGTGCTCTCGAAGGCGGCGTGGTTCAAAGATACCTTCTGCCGCTGAGTATCGCCTGGGAAGCAAAGACATACGATCCGCTTACCCAGCTTCAGTCCTACACCTTGGCGCGCGTGCGCCTGGGCGCTCGAATCGGCGCGCTTCACGATGCGATGGCCAGTCCTCCTTTCGCGCAGGCCATGTTGCGCGGCATTCGCGCCGGCGCCGAAATTCCGACGCGTCAGGGCGGCCACATCGCGTTCCAGCCCACCAAGGCGCTCGCGGATATGCCCGCCGTGGACGAGCCCATGGTCGAGCGGCTAGGGGGCGAGCAGAGCAATACCTCCGTGCTGATCGGCGAGGACATAATTCTAAAGGCGCTGCGGCGGCTGCAACCGGGCATCCATCCCGAGGTCGAGATCGGCAGATATCTGACCGACGTCGCGGGCTTCAAGAACACTCCCCCGTTGCTTGGATGGGTCGAGATGATCGACGCCGATGGCAAGCCGACAGCGATCGCCGTGTTGCAGGGGTTTGTGCGCAATCAGGGCGATGGCTGGTGGTTCACGCTCGACTACCTGGATCGCGTGCTGGGTCAGCTGGAGATGGTTCCGACCAGCATCGAGGTGGACGTCGAAGATCTGCACGCGATGTTCCGGGGGCTGTCGCAGACGTTGGGCACGCGCATCGGCGAGCTGCACCAAGCGTTCGCGCTGCCCGTGGAGGACCCGGCATTCCGGCCCGAGCCAGTGACCGAGAGCGACATCGCCACATGGAAAACGCTGATCCGCCAGCAGGCGGCGCAAGCTGAGACAGCGTTGCGGCGCGTCTTCGAGACAGGCACGCTGGCGTCGGATGCGCGTTTTGATTTCGAGACGCTGCTGGGGCGATGGGCCGAAATCGACAAGACCATCGAGTCCGCGCTGCCACAGGTTCCGGAGATCAACAAGACGCGGCTGCACGGCGACATGCACCTGGGGCAAGTTGTGGTCGTCCGCGACGACTTCTACATCCTCGACTTCGAAGGCGAGCCCCTGCGAAACATGGAAGAACGGCGCGCCAAGCACTCGCCGCTGCGCGACGTAGCCGGCATGCTGCGATCGTTTAGCTATGCCGCGAAGACAGCCCTACAGCAGCGTGGCAACCAGCGACCGGAGAAGCGGAAGCAGTTGGCGCGCGGAATAGATGAATGGGAACGACAGATCAGCAGGGCCTTCCTCGGCAGCTACCGCGCCGCCGCCGTGGAATGCTCTTCGATTCCCGCCGATGACGCGACCTTCCAGCGTCTGCTCGACCTGTTCCTGTTGGAGAAGGCGCTGTACGAGGTCTGCTATGAAGCCGCGAACCGACCCGAGTGGATCACAACTCCGATGTACGGCATATTACGGCTGCTCTCGCAACGCCGCTACTGACGGCGGGCGCCGGCGTCAAGCGGTTTTCGACTCGGCCAAGACGGAACCACCTCCCTCGGTCTCCTTCGTTCTGGCCTACCGTCGTTGCGAGGCGCGCAGCGCCGTGGCAATCCAGCCCTCGGGTTATGAACCCGATACTCGTTGAGACCAGAGCCCGAGGCTGGATTACTTCGCTCCGCTCGCAATGACGAATCAAGCATGAGGTTCAACTTTATCGCAAACTGCCCTAGCTGCTAACCCGCTGACCGCGGGCCAAGGGCTTCCTTGAGCGTCAGTACGACCGGAGATCCCCGCAGTTGGTCTACGGACAGCGATAGCAGGCGGCGCCAGTTCGGCCGCTCGTCAACGGTGCCGGGAAGGTTGATCTGCTCGGTTTCCTGCATGAGGTCGTCGATTTGGACGAGCAGGATGCGGGCGGAAGAGCGCGCGAGATAACCGTGCAACGCCGCCATCAGCGCGGGCGACATCTGCGCCTCATCGACGTCATCCGGGTTGAGGCCGTCCGGCAACATGCCCTCGCTCTCCAGCGCTCGCAGCAGCAGCGTCTTGTCCGAGCGGCGCATCTCCTCATCTTCGCGTTGCGCTTCATCCGAAGGATAGAGCTTCAGCCGCTGTTTCAGCTCCAGGTCCGCGCCGCGCCAGAAGCCTTGAAGTGTCGCCAGGTCGTGCGTGGTCACGCAAGCGAGCGCCAGGCCGGGATACTCGTCCGGCCGCTTGAATCGATCGCCGTCTTTTTCGAAGTAGAGCACCCGGTAAGAAAGGACGTTCGCGTCGGCCATTCGCTCGCGAAAGCCCTCTGGCACGGTCCCTAGGTCCTCGCCGACGATCAGGCAGCGGTTGCGCTGGCTCTCCAGCGCGAGAATGGCCAGCAGTTCCTCGAAAGGATATCGGACATACGCCCCGTCCCTAGGGCTGCCCTCCGCTGGAATCCAGAACAGATGCATCAATCCCATTACGTGGTCGATGCGCAGGCCGCCGGCATGGCGCATGTTGGCGCGCAGCATCGAGATGAAGGGCGAATAAGAGCGCGCCCGGATGGCCAGCGGGTGTAGCGGCGGAATGCCCCAGTCTTGACCCAGCATATTGAAAGGGTCGGGCGGGCAGCCGACCTTAGCGTCCTGCACGACCACCTGCTGGTCGGCCCAGGCATCGAAGCCGTCGCGGGATGCTCCCACCGCGAGATCGCGGTAAATGCCGACCGACATTCCACGCTGGCGGGCGCGTGCCTGTGCCCATCCAAGCTGTTCATCGGCCTGCCACTGCAGGAACTGGAAAAAGCCGATGCGTTCCGAATTCTTCTCGGCGAACTCGGCTACTTCCTTCGAATTCCGGATGCCGGTACGGCTCGGGCCACTCCTGCCATGGCTTGCCGGCGAATGCCTCGGAGAGCGTCTCGAACACCCCGTATCGATGCAGTGGCTCGCCCTGTTCGTGGCGGAAGCGCTCGAACGAGTCGACGCGGCCGTTGCCGCTCGCGGCCATTGCATCGTGTTTGCGTCGAAAGCACGCGTAAACGGCTTCCAACACTTCGATCTTGATCTTTTTGACGCGGCGGTAAGCGATATTCTTCAGCGCCCGGCAGGCGGCAATTTCGGCATCGAAGGCATGGCGCGCCTGTCGCGCCTCCGGGCATGCGGCGTATTCCGGGCTGGCTTCGACGTCGATATAGAGCGGGTTCAAGAACAGCCGTGAACTCGGCGAGTACGGACTGGCCGCCTCGGGATGAGCGAGGAACAATGAATGCAGCGGATTTAGACCAACGACGGAAGCTCCGAGATCCGCGGCTACATCGACCAGCTCGCGCAAATCCGTAAAGTCGCCAATCCCCCAGTTATCGGCTCGCGTCAGCGCGTAGAGCTGAGCGGCAATCCCCCAAATCTGGCCGTCGGATTGGAGCGCCGGGGGTAGATAGCAGCGCCGTGGCGCGACGATAACTCGCGCGTGGTGGTCTGGCCGCTCGACCGGAAAGATGGTGTGATAGCCGTTTGGAAGGACGCGCGGGATCTTGATGAGGAATCGTACGACCTCACCACCCTCCGTCGATCCGCGGTCGTGGACGGACATCTCGGAAAGACGGAAGATGAATTCGCTCTCGGCGCCCAACTCCTCGATCAGCCGCAGCGCAAGAGATTCCGCCACTCGCTCCGCCGGAAGCGCCAACAACAGTTCCGGCGACTGTCCTTCCCATACGGCGGCCAGCGGCGGCAACCAGCGCCGCCAATCGCGTTCCGCGATCTGACGAATGCTGGCGGTTATGGATGCCTGGTCGCCGGCCGGAAGTCCTAAGGCCGCGAGGATGTTGCGCTTCGCCCGATCGTCGATGCCATGATAATTCCCCCAAATATCCCAGTACTCCGGCTGGATTCCGGCCAGAGCCACCAGCCTGTCGAGGCTTTCGCCGTCGTCCATTCGTCGTCCCCCTTTCGCGCCGGGCACATTCCGTCAGATGTCGTGCAACAATACAAAGGACCGGGACAGCAGCGAGTAACTCTTGCCTCCTAGATAGCCGCGCTCCTGTTTAAACTCGTCCGGTCGCGCCGTATCGAAGACAAGACGCCAATGGCGATGCAGTTTCGGTTTCGGCAGTACGAAAGAGATCGACTCCGCGGCGGCGGACATCAGCAGCAAGAAGAGGTCGTCTTCGTGGCTGGTTGTGGTCGGCTGCTTCGCGGCGAAAACGATGGCGCCGAGGCATCTTGCCGACGGGCTGGTCCAATCGGCGGTCGTCATCTCCCGCCCCTCCGGCGAGAGCCACATAACATCCTTTATGCCCGTGTCGCCGACGGGCTTGCCGCTGAGAAACTTGCTGCGGCGGAAGACCGGATGCGTCCGCCTCAAGTGCAGCAGTTTTCCTACGAAGCGCGTCAGGGCGGCATCTTCCTCACTCTGCTCCGTCCAGTGCACCCAACTGAGTTCATTGTCCTGGCAGTAGGCATTGTTGTTGCCGCGCTGCGTGCGCCCGAATTCGTCACCGGCGGTAATCATCGGCGTGCCCTGCGCCAGTAGTAGCGTCGCTAGAAAGTTCCGCTTCTGCTGTTCACGGAGCGCGCGGATTTTCGGATTGTTGGTCGGTCCCTCGGTGCCGCAGTTCCAGGATAGGTTGTTGTCAGTCCCGTCGCGGTTGTTCTCGCCGTTGGCCTCGTTGTGCTTCCGCTCGTAGGAGACCAGGTCGTTCAGCGCGAAGCCGTCGTGGGCCGTGATGAAGTTGATGCTCGACCATGGGCGCCGGCCATGGTGCTGGTAGAGGTCCGAGGAGCCGGTCATGCGCGCCGCGAGTTCGCCGATGACGTGGGCATCCCCCCGCCATGAGCGTCGGGCGGTGTCACGGAAGCGATCGTTCCATTCGGCCCACCCGGCTGGGTATTTGCCGACCTGATAACCGCCGAGGCCTATGTCCCAAGGCTCGGCAATCATCTTGACACGCGAAAGGGCCGGATCCTGCAGAACGGCGTCGAGAAACCCGGCGCCCGGATCGTAGCCGTGCGCCTCGCGGGCGAGCGTCGTCGCCAAGTCGAAGCGGAAGCCGTCGACGTGCATCTCCTGAACCCAGAACCGCAGCGAGTCCATTACCATCTGCAGCACGCGCGGATGCCGAAAGTTTAGGGAGTTGCCGCAGCCGGTGAAATCCGCGTACTTCCGCTTGTCGGCTTCCAGCACGTAATACGATGCATTGTCGATGCCTCGAAACGACAAGGTTGGGCCGAGTTCACTGCCTTCGCCAGTATGATTATAGACCACGTCGAGCAGCACCTCGATGCCGGCGTCGTGCAGGTTCGTCACCATCGTCCGAAACTCGCGCATCCGGTCTCCCAGGATGAACCGGTCATCGGCCGCGAAGAAGTTGATCGAGCTGTAGCCCCAGTAATTGCGCAGCTCGCGGTTGACCAGATGCTGCTCGTCGACGATCGCGTGGATGGGCAGCAACTCGATCGCCGTGACGCCCAGTTTGACGAGATAGTCGATCACCGCGGGCGAGCCCAGTCCAGCGAAGGTGCCACGCTGCGCCTGGGGGACCTCTGGGTGCAGCTTGGTATAGCCCTTGACGTGCAGCTCATAGATGACCGTTTGCGACCACGGGGTATTCGGGAGGCGTTCCGTCCTACAGTCAGAACTTGATTCGACAACGCGGCACTTAGGAACGAACCGCGCGCTGTCGCGCCGGTCGAGCATCGGCTCGCCGCGCGCGCCGTCTCGCCGGTAGCCGAAATGGACGTCGGTCAACAAGACTGGACCCTCGATCACCCTGGCGTAGGGGTCGATCAGTAGCTTATGGGGGTTGAAGCGATGTCCATGACGCGGATCATAGGGACCGTGCACGCGATAGCCATAAAGCTGTCCCGGGCGCAGACCGGCTATGTAGCCGTGCCAGACTTGGTTCGTGTACTCCGGCAGGACCAGTCGTTCGACCTCTCTCCCGCCGGCGGCATCGAACAGGCACAGCTCGACCTTGTCCGCGTTCTCCGAGAACAAGGCGAAGTTGACGCCGTGGCCGTCGCAGGTGGCTCCGAGAGGCGACGGACTACCGGGTTGAATCCGTCGCGTCGACGTCATTGCTCGTCCTTTACCTGTCTTCGACTTGCTGCTGCTCGGCTCCGCTCTCCGGTTCTGCTTTCGTTTCCGTCTCGGCCTGCGCATCGGACGGCAGGGCAGGCGGGAACGGTTTAAGCACGAGCGCGCTGAGAGGCGGCAGGTTGAGGACGAGAGAAAACGGACGTCCGTGCGCTTCGTGCGCCTCGGCGTCGACTCGGCCAGCGTTGCCGACGCCGCTTCCCGCGTAACATTCGGCGTCGGTGTTCAGTACTTCCGCGTACGGTCCACCCTTGGGAACGCCCAGACGGTACCTTTCACGAACCACCGGGGTAAAATTGCAGACCACGACCAATAGATCCTCGGGGTTCTTCGCCAAGCGAATGTAGGAGATAGTGCTGTTGTCGCTGTCGTGGCAGTCGATCCACTGGAAGCCCTCGTGAAAACAGTCCGTTTCATATAACGCAGGGTTAGACCGATAGAGCTTATTGAGGTCGCGAACCAGCGTCAGCACGCCTTGCTGGTAGGGATATTGCAGTAGGTGCCAGTCGAGACTCTTGTTGTGATTCCACTCGTCGCCCTGTCCGAATTCGCAGCCCATGAATAGCAGCTTCTTGCCGGACATCGTCCACATGAAGGTGAAATAGGTTCTAATGTTGGCGAACTTCTGCCAGGAGTCCCCCGGCATCTTGCCGAGCAGCGAGCCCTTGCCGTGGACAACCTCATCGTGCGAAATCGGCAGAATGAAGTTTTCAGTAAACGCGTAGAGCAAACCGAAAGTAAGCAAATTATGGTGATAACGGCGGTGGACCGGATCCTTGCTCATGTATAGCAGCGTGTCGTTCATCCACCCCATGTTCCACTTGTAGCCGAAGCCGAGGCCGCCAAGGTAGGTCGGCCGGGACACCATTGGCCAGGAGGTGGACTCCTCGGCCACCGTCATAACGCCTGAGTGGTGACCGTAAACCAGTTCGTTCATCCGCTTGATGAACTCGATGGCCTCGAGATTTTCGCGGCCGCCGAACATGTTGGGAATCCACTCTCCTTCGTTGCGGCTGTAATCGAGGTACAGCATCGAGGCGACGGCGTCGACGCGCAGCCCGTCAATGTGGAACTCCTCCATCCAGTAGAGCGCATTCGACAGCAAGAAATTACTGACCTCCCGCCGACCGTAATTGTAAATCAGCGTGCCCCAATCACGATGCTCCCCCTTACGCGGGTCAGAATGCTCGTAAAGATGTGTACCATCAAAGTATACGAGGCCATGCTGATCAGTCGGGAAGTGTCCGGCGACCCAGTCTATCAACACGCCGAGACCTGCGTCATGGCATTTGTCGACCAAGTACTTGAGGTCGTTCGGCTTGCCGTAACGGCTGGTCGGAGCAAATAATCCGACAGGCTGATATCCCCAGGAGCCGTCGAAGGGATATTCGTGGAGGGGCATGAACTCGATGTGCGTGAAGCCCAAGTCCTTGACGTACGGCACCAACTCATCGGCGAGTTCGCGATAGGTGAGATAGCGATCGTTTTCTTCCGGCTTGCGCCGCCATGACCCGGCATGCACTTCGTAGATGGCGACGGGCGCGTCACGGTCGTTGTAGTTGGCCCGGTGCGACATCCACTCACCGTCGTTCCAGGAATATTTCGCAGGGTCGGGAACGACCGAGCCGGTACGCGGCGGAACCTCCGCTTCGGCGGCGAACGGGTCTGCCTTCTCCGCCAATTTGTTGCCGAAGCGGTCTTTGAGCTCGTACTTGTAGATCTCGCCAGTTCCGACCCCCGGTACGAACAATTCCCAAACTCCGCATTCGTACCGACAGCGCATCGGATGCCGGCGGCCGTCCCAGCTGTTGAATTCGCCGATCACGCTTACCTTGCGGGCGTTCGGGGCCCATACGGCGAAGAAGGCGCCATCGACGTTATCGATCGTCATCGTGTGCGAGCCGAGCTTCTCGAACGCCCGCAAATGCGTGCCTTCCACGAGCAGGTGGATGTCGAGCTGGCCGAGCACTGGGCCAAAGCGGTACGGATCTTCGATGTCGTAGGTACCCTCGCTGCCATAGGGCAGCAAGCGGAGGCGGTACCGGAAGGCCTGCTTGCGCCCCGGGATCACGCCCATGAAGAATCCTTCCTGGCGGACCTGCGGCAAGTCGGCGAGGACCTCTCCGGTTGCGGAATCGACAACTCCTACCTTTCGCGCTTGCGGCAGGAAGGCGCGCACGACGACCTTCTCGGTCGCGTCGATGAGCTGCTTGTGCATGCCCAATATCGCGAACGGGTCATTGTGATCCGCGTAAACGATGCGGTCGATCTCCGAATCGAGCATTTCCTTTGTCATATTCTGATACGTCCCGTAGCAATGCAGGTTTGTTGTTGGACGCATGTCCGAATTGGCGAGACCGCGTCGGCAAGAGTCCCCTTGATGGCGCGCTACACCTTCACTGCCTCTGGGTCAGCAGAATCGGAGTACGGCCAGTGATGTCTTACAGTTCGGTGAACAACTCACCCTTTTTTCTTCTTCTTGGCGTCCGTCTTCTTGTCGTCGGAATGCTTCGACGGCGAAGATTTGCTGCCCGCCTTATCCGGTTCGGGCGTTTTCGTCGCCGCCGCTTTTGAGGCCGAATCGGCGGGTTTCGCGGGTGCTGCCGCCGCTCGTTTGCGCTCCTCCGCTTCCGCCGCCGGAATGGGCGGCTTGGAGGGCACCGATGCGCCCGCAATCACGGGAAAATCGGCGTCAGGCTCAATCATCGGCTCATCCGACGGTACGTACGGGGCCGACTTCTCCTCGGAGGTCCCGGCCGGCGCCGACTTGCGCTGTTCCGCTTCCGCGGCGGGGACGGGCGGTTCCGAGGGCACCGAAACACCCGCGATGACCGGAGAGTTGGCGGCGGGCTCGATCATCGGCTCTTCGCTCGGTACGTAGGGAGCAGACTGCTTGGAGGAACCCGTTTTTTCCGCCTCGCGAGTTAGTTCTTCCTCGGCCTGCTTCCAGTGGGCAGCGGCGCGCCCCTCCGGGCGTCCCTCGCGTTGCCAGATTTCGCGAGCGCGTTGTGCGATTTGGCTGTGCTTCTCGTTTGACATTCGACATTCCCCCAAAAAACATGAGAGCTGGGCGCGGAGTTTACTCGAAACCCGCAGCGATGCCAGCGCTTCGGTTCGAGATAGAACTGCCAACGCACTCGGTTCCATCATTGCGGTGGCGAGCGCCATGTCTACCCCAAGCGAGGTCCTGGTTAGGCCCATGTTAAGCTTTTCCGGGTGAAACTCCCTGCGGCAGGAAACCGGATCGACGGCAAAGTCCATGGACTGGAGCACGATCTCGCCGCTGGGGTCTATCAAGCAGCGCTTAGACTGGCTGGGTCAGCGACAGCAGGTATTGGCGGGGAATATCGCTAATGCCGATACACCGGGGTACCTGCCCCGCGATCTGCGGCCGCTGGCGTTCCGTGATTTCGTGAAGCGCGAGGCGCTGGTCCGCCTCGCCGCGACCGATTCGCGTCATCTCGCCGGGTCCGCGTCACGCTCGACCCAGTTCGCCGATAGCCTCCAGAGCGAGATGGTGGAAGTTGCGCCCGCGGGTAATGCCGTCGATCTCGAGGAGCAGATGGCGAAAGTGAACGAAACGGCTGTCTCTCACAAGCTGACGACGCAGCTCTATCGCAAGTATCTGGGCTTGATGCGTATGGCGGCGAGCGCCCGCGCTTAGGAGGGCACGTAATGGACGACGTCACTGCAACGCTGCGGATTTCAGCGGCCGGCATGAGGACGCAGGGAACCCGCCTGCGCGTGATCGCCGAAAACATCGCCAACGCCGATTTGTTGCCGTCGCAGCCCGGCGATTTACCGTATCGGCGTCGGGTTGTGACCTTCCGCAACGCGCTCGACCGAGCGACCGGTATCAATCTGGTGCAAGTCAAGGACGTTGAGAACGACTTGACACCGTTCCCCCGTCGCTACGACCCGGGACACCCTGCCGCGGACGATGCCGGCTATATCCAAGAAAGCAACGTGAACGCGCTGATCGAGATGACCGACATGCGCGAGGCGGAAAGGTCGTACGAAGCCAATCTGAACGTGATCCGGGCAACCAAGGCGATGCTGCAAGACACCATCGAGGTGCTGCGGTGAGACGGGGCGCGTGGCGTCGCGGCCGAAGCCGGGGTGTATCGAGACCTTACGCCGCTAGGGGGAATGCATGACCGTTCCTATCGATAGCTTTGGCAGGGCGGCGGCCGCCTACGCCAAAGCTGCCCGCGGCGAACCGCCGTTGGAAGCGGTCGCGGGCGGCCGGCAGAGCTTCGCCGACATGGTGCGGGGCGCACTCGACGACGCGGTCGCCGGCGGTCGCGAATCCGAGAAGGCGTCGGTCGCGGCGGTCGAGCAAGGGGCCGATCTCAACCACGTGGTCACCGCCGTGGCCGAAGCGGAGTTGACGCTGCAAACGGTCGTCGCCGTTCGCGAGCGCATTATCGAGGCGTACAAGGACATCTTGCGAATGCCGATTTGACCGGCGTTCGGGCCGGTGAAGGGGAAACATTGAACGAACTCACGGTTCTCGAACTCGGTCGCGAGTTCGACCTGGGTGATGATGCTGGTGGCGGGACCGCTGCTGCTGGTCGGAACGCTGGTCGGGGTGATCGTGGCGCTCCTGCAGGCACTGACGACCATTCAGGAGATGACTCTCACATTCGTCCCCAAGATCGTCGCCATGTTGCTGGCGCTGATCCTCTTCCTGCCGTTTATGATGACCACGCTGATCGAGTTTACCCAGCGCCTGTTCGAGCGCATCGCCCAGGGCGGTTGACGCGCATGCCTTACGGGCTGCCGAGCGCCAACGTCTTTGCCGTGCTGGTCATCTTCGCCCGCGTCGGAGCCGCTATCGCCGTCCTTCCCGGCTTCAGCGCTGTTTACGTTCCGATGCGCATGCGCCTGCTGATCGCGCTTGCCATGAGCGTTCTGCTGACGCCGACGCTGTCCAGCACCCTGCCGCCGATGCCGGACACTCCCGTGGCGCTTGCACTGCTGCTGCTCGGCGAGTCGGCCGTAGGCTTGTTCCTAGGGAGCGTCGCGCGGATTTTCTTCGCCGCGTTGCAGACGGCCGGTACGTTCACGGCTTACCTCTCTTCATTCGCGAACGCGCTGGTGCAGGATCCTGTCGCCGACCAGCAGAGCTCGACCATAGCCGGCTTTTTTACCGCCCTGGGCTTGATCCTGGTCTTCGTGACCGATGTGCATCATCTGATGCTGCGCGCGATCGTTGATAGTTACGGGTTGTTCGAGCCTGGCGTTCCGCCACCGCTCGATGATTTCTGCGGCTTCATCGCGCGTACAGTCGCCGACAGCTTCGCGCTTGGGGTGCAGCTCGCCGCGCCGTTTCTGATCGTCAGTCTCGTATACAACGTGGGCATGGGCCTTCTGGGCCGGCTGATGCCGCAGCTGCAGGTTTTTTTCTTTGGCCTTCCGTTGCAGGTCGGTCTGCAGCTGTGGGTCATGATGCTGACCATCACAGGCATGATGCTGGTTTTTCTAGGTCAATTCGCCGGAGCGATCGCCGGCGGGTCTGGCGGCTGACGGCGGAGTTCGGCAGCCATGGCTGACGAGGAGCAGTCCTCTAGAACCGAAGAGCCGACATCACGGCGTCTGCAACAAGGGCGGGAGCGCGGGCAGGTCGCGCAGTCGCAGGATGTGCGGACGTGGGCCGTTCTGGTCGGCGGCACAACGGCACTCGCGTTCATGGCGCCCAATGCCGCTCATAGGCTGGCCCGCGATTGTCTCCGGTTTCTCGACCACCCGGAGCGCATTGATCTCGGGATCGGCGGCAGCCAGGCTGGCGTCGCGCGCGTTCTTGTGGACATCGGCTGGGTATTGGCGCCGTCACTACTGCTGCTCATCGCCCTGGGGCTGGGCTCCGCGCTGGCTCAATCGGGGCTGATCTGGGCGCCCGGCCGTATACAGCCGGAACTCAAGAAAATTTCACCCCTCAAGGGCCTGCAGCGTCTGGTATCGGCGCATGCGCTGGCGGAGTTCGCCAAGGGCCTGGTGAAGCTCGCCGTTGTCGCGGCGGTGATGACGGCGCTGCTGATCCCGGCGCTAAGCGGGATCGAGACATGGCCCGCGACTTCGCTCGCGGTCACCGTGGGTCGGTCGACCCGCCTTCTGGTGCGCCTCTCCGCTGCGGTCGCGGCGGTGATGACCGTCGTCGCCATCGTCGACTACGTCTATCAGCGCTCCAGCTTTATGAAGCAAATGCGGATGACCAGGCAGGAGTTGCGCGATGAACTGAAGCAATCGGATGGCGATCCGCATATCAAGGCGCGCATCCGCCGCTTGCGGCAGGAGCGAGCGAGAAAGCGGATGATGGCCGCCGTGCCGGGAGCAACGGTGGTTATCACCAACCCCACTCATTACGCCGTGGCCCTATCCTATGAGATGAAGAATATGGCCGCGCCAAAGGTGGTCGCGAAAGGCGTGGATATTCTGGCGCGCCGTATCCGCGAGGTTGCCGAGGCGAATGGTGTCCCGGTTGTCGAAAATCCGCCGTTGGCGCGCGCGCTGCACGGGTCGGTCGAGGTCGATGACGAGATCCCGGCCGAGCACTATCAGGCAGTCGCTCAGATCATCGGATTCGTTATGCGGGCAAGAGAGGGCGGCCAGGCGGCAGAATCATCTAAAAGCGAAGACCGCAGGGACCGGACGTGATCGTCCGGATTAGCTCAGCCTGACGATCCGTTCCGGTCTTGCTGAAGATCTGCTTCAGATGCTTGCGCACCGTTTCGTAGGTCAGGCCAAGTTGCTGCGCCGACTGCTCCAGGCGCAAGCCTTTCGCGAGCAAGACAGCGACACGCGCCTCGGCTCGGCTGAGCCCATAAAGCCTTATGAGATTCCGCGGGTCGACTTCGACCGGACGTTCGGGGTCGCCGATGAACAGCACGGCCGCCGGATCGCGATCGGTTTGGCGCAGCATGCAAAACTTTACCGGCATGACCAACAGAGTGATCGGCCGGCGCTCCCCGGGACGCGGCACCGAGTAGCATTGCATTTCGCTTTCCGACTCCTTGCGCAAATCGGCGACCGAGCTCATGAGGAAGTCACGGAAGCGGAAACGCCCGGCCGGAAGCTTAGTGCCGAGGCCGTTGACACCGAGGTGAAGCGCTTCCTCGGTTTCAATTATCTCGCGGGCCATGCGATTGGCGGTCAGAACGGTCCCCGAAGAGCTCAGCAAGGCGATGCCGATGGGCATGATGTCGAGCGTATCCAGGAGAACCCGCTCGTTGTCCTGAACTCGGCGAAAAATATAGCCCGCCCGCAGTCCTTGCCGGAAGTGCGGAAGCAGACGGGACAAGAGATCGACGTCGTCTTCCCAGAACGCCCCCTTATCGCGGGCGCGCGCGAACGAAAGAAGCGTTGTTTGGGATCCCTGGATGTCCACTACGCCGATCAGATGGTGAAACACATTCTGCGGGCGAAGCCAATAGCGGTAGAAGTCAGTGTCGAGGACGGTCGCCGGATCTACGAGTTGTTGGCTGGTGAACACCTTGCCGATCTGGGTGAATCTCTCTTGATGATGCAGCCAGACGTTTTGCCGGCTGTAGAACTCGCGATAAGCGGCGACAAACATCGGGTCTACGCTGACCGAATGCTCAAGCTGGCCCTGACCGGTCTCGAAATCGTGCGAGATCACCGCGGAATTGTCCGCACGGACGGCATCCCTCATCTTCCCCAGCACTTCGGGCCACAGCTTCGGATCCATGCTGGCGTCGTAAAAACCGGAGACGAGTTGCGTCAGGACGGTGCCGACACCGGCCAGAAAGTCTCTGGCGCTGAGAGGAAAGGGCGCGCCCGTCCCCCCGCGAGGGCTGGGCCATGCTCCGGGATCCTGACGCAGGTCGGTGGTGCCGCGAAGAGCCAGCATCGCAGGATCGGCTATGTTCATCTTGCGCCGGTCATATCCCGAGCGTCGCTCTGGACCGGGGCGGAACTGTTGAATCGCTCGGCGATCCTGTCCAGATCGACGATCAGCGTTTTCTTCAGTGGTCATATGCTCCGTCATTCTATCCTCAGATTGTCGACCAGCTTGCCGTACGCTGCCCCGGGCCCTCCAGCACGTTCGCGACGCGGCTGGCGACTATACTATGCCAGCTGGTTTGTCTAGGAAACCCCTGTCTACCGCGTTTGCGGGGTAATTGTCATCGAAGGCCAGAGCCCATCCTCAGCTGCGGGCGAACAAACCCGAATGGGGCAACATCAACACCCGTTAATTATGACATGATCAACCATATCAATATGTTATAAAAATGACTTTCAGTAGCGAACATACCGTGTACATTTCGCGCGATTGCCAATTGCCGGTGCTCATGGAATAAGAGGAACACGCGAATGCTGGTAAGCAGAATTTCAGTGGTGGATAAAGACAACTCCGAGAAGACCAGGGCGATCGACGCCGCGGTGACGCAGATCGAGCGGGCTTTCGGCAAGGGCTCGATCATGCGCCTCGGCCAGCGCGAGACGGTAGATACCGAGGTTGTCTCGACCGGTTCGATCGGCCTCGACATTGCGCTTGGCATCGGCGGCTTGCCGCGTGGCCGTGTCGTCGAGATCTACGGGCCGGAGAGTTCCGGCAAGACGACGCTGGCGCTACATGCGATTTCCGAGGCCCAGAAGAAGGGCGGCGTGTGCGCATTCATCGACGCGGAGCATGCCCTCGATCCGGTTTACGCGCGTAAACTCGGCGTCAACGTGGACGACCTGCTGATCTCGCAGCCCGACGCGGGTGAGCAGGCGCTCGAGATCGCCGACACGCTTGTGCGCTCCGGCGCGGTGGACGTGCTGGTCATCGACTCCGTGGCCGCGCTGGTCCCGCGCGCCGAGTTGGAAGGGGAGATGGGCGACAGCCACGTTGGGCTACAGGCGCGGCTGATGAGCCAGGCGTTGCGCAAGCTCACCGGGTCTGTCTCGCGGTCGCGCACGATGATCATCTTCATCAACCAGATCCGGATGAAGATCGGCGTGATGTTCGGCAACCCCGAGACCACGACAGGCGGCAATGCGCTGAAGTTCTATTCCTCGGTGCGCCTGGAAATACGACGGATCGGCGCGATCAAAGACCGGGACGAGGTGGTCGGCAACCAGACCCGGGTCAAAGTCGTCAAGAACAAGCTGGCTCCGCCGTTCAAGATGGTCGAGTTCGACATCATGTACGGCGAGGGTATTTCTAAGGCCGGCGAGTTGCTCGACCTGGGCATCAAGGCCGGCATCGTCGAAAAATCCGGTTCGTGGTTCTCTTACGGTTCCGAGCGCATCGGCCAGGGGCGCGAGAACGCCAAGCAGTACCTGAAGGATCGTCCGGACAGGGCGGCGGAGATCGAGGCCAAGATCCGTCAGAACGCCGGGCTGGTCTCCGAAGCACTGTTGTCCGGCGGCGATCTGTCCGACGATGTCGAGGCATCGAGTGGCGCAGGCTAGCCCGACGGCCTCGGATCGGACTCCTACAGCGATCGAAACGGTCGAGCCGTTCGTGACTCGTTGTTGTTTGAAGGCTGGCTGAAGTTCCGACCAACGGGGCCCGCGTGCTCGCGGCAGGAGCACCAAGGGCCGCGATCGGCGTTTGTCGACAGCCTCGAATCGCGCGGCTAAAACACACCTTTGCGGCAGGGCTTACACCTTGCCATTCGGGATCTTACATTAGCGCGCATGCAGACCGTCAACGAAATCCGCAAAGCGTTCCTCGACTTCTTCGCCCGGCATGGCCATCGCGTCGTGCCGTCGAGCCCGCTGGTGCCGCGCAACGACCCGACGTTGATGTTCACCAACGCCGGGATGGTGCAGTTCAAGAACGTCTTCACCGGCGTCGAAAAGCGCGACTACCTTCGCGCTGCGACGGCGCAGAAGTGCGTGCGCGCAGGTGGCAAGCATAACGACCTGGAAAACGTCGGCTATACAGCGCGGCATCACACGTTCTTCGAGATGCTGGGCAACTTCTCGTTTGGCGACTACTTCAAGGACGTGGCGATCGAGCTCGCCTGGACTCTCGTCACTAAGCAATTCGGGATTTCGGCCGACCGGCTGTTGGTCACCGTCTACTCCGAGGACGACGAGGCCTTCGTGCTGTGGCGCAAGATTTCCGGTCTGCGGGAAAGCAAGATCATCCGCATCCCCACGTCCGATAATTTCTGGGCAATGGGCGACACCGGCCCGTGCGGCCCATGCTCGGAGATTTTCTACGATCACGGCGAACATATCCCAGGCGGCCCGCCGGGCAGCCAGGACTTGGACGGCGACCGGTTCATAGAGATATGGAACCTCGTCTTCATGCAATACCAGCAGGTCACGCGCGAGCAGCGCGTCACCCTGCCGAAGCCGTCGATCGACACCGGCATGGGCCTGGAGCGGGTCGCCGCGGTGATGCAGGGCACGCACGACAACTACAAGATCGACCTGCTGCGCGACCTCATCCTCGCGTCCTCCGGCGTCACCGGCACGGATCCGGATGGGCCGCACGCGATCTCGCACCGCGTGATCGCCGATCATCTGCGTGCCTCCGCCTTCCTGATCGCCGACGGGGTTCTGCCGGCGAACGAAGGCCGCGGCTACGTGCTGAGGCGGATCATGCGCCGGGCGATGCGTCACGCTCACCTGATCGGCAGCCCAGAGCCGCTGCTCTGGCGGCTATTGCCGGCACTTACGGCGAAGATGGGGCAGGCTTACCCCGAGTTGGTCCGCTCGGAGCCACTTGCCGCCGAGACCCTGCGGCTGGAGGAGACCCGGTTCCGCAACACTCTCGAGCGCGGGCTGAAGCTGCTCGAGGAGGAGAGCGAGCGGCTTTCGCCAGGGCGCGTCCTGAGTGGCGAGGTCGCCTTCAAGCTCTACGATACTTATGGATTTCCGCTCGACCTGACGCAAGACGCGCTGAAGGCGAAGGGCATCTCGGTCGATATCGATGGATTCAACGCCGCCATGGCGCGACAGCGGGAGGAAGCTCGGCGCGCCTGGGCGGGCTCGGGCGAAGCCGCTACAGAGTCGGTGTGGTTCCAGGTTCGCGAGGATGTCGGGCCCAGCGAATTCCTGGGCTACGAGACCGAGGCGACGGAAGGCGAGGTGGTGGCGATCGTCGTCGCCGGCGAGCGGGTGGAAGAGGCCACCGCCGGCCAGGAGGTTGCTATCGTTTGTAATCAGACCCCGTTTTACGCCGAGTCCGGTGGCCAGGTCGGTGATACAGGCCTGATATCGGGAGCAGGCGGACTGCGACTCTCGATCAGCGACACCCTGAAGAAGCTCGGCGATCTGCACGTGCATGTCGGTCGCGTCGAGGCGGGTACGGTTCGGGTCGGCGATCATGTCAAACTGGACGTCGATCACGCACGTCGCGCCGCCCTGCGCGCCAACCACTCGGCGACGCACCTGCTGCAGGCCTCGTTGCGGAGGCGGCTTGGCGAGCACGTAACGCAAAAGGGCTCACTGGTCGCTCCCGACCGATTTCGCTTCGACATCAGTCATCCGAAGCCGCTGACGCCCGAAGAGGTAGCGGCGGTCGAGGCTGATGTGAATGCGGAGGTCCGCTACAACTCGGAAGTCGCGACGCAGCTGATGGATGCGGAGGCTGCCGTCGGAGCCGGCGCCATGGCGCTGTTCGGCGAGAAGTACGGCGACGAGGTCCGCGTCGTGTCGATGGGGCATCGGGACGCCACGGGCCAAACCTACTCGACCGAATTGTGCGGCGGCACGCACGCCCGTCGCACCGGCGATATAGGTCTGTTCAAAATCGTATCGGACAGCGCGCTCGCCGCCGGCGTGCGACGGATCGAGGCGATGACCGGCGAAGCGGCCCGCGCCTATCTGATCGAGCAGGAGCGCGCGTTGAAGGAAGCGGCGCAGGTGCTGAATGCCGCGCCGGCGGAGGTGCCCGCGCGGGTAACGCAGTTGTTGGAGGAGCGCCGCCGGCTCGAGCGGGAACTGAGCGAAACCCGCCGGGTGCTCGCCACCGGTGGCGGTGCAAGTTCAACGGCGGCAAAGACTGTGGCGGGCATCCGTTTCTCGCCCCGGCTGCTTGAAGGAGTGCCGGCGCGGGAGCTGAAGAGTCTGGCCGATGACATCAAGAAGCAGGTCGGATCCGGTGTCGTTGCGCTTATCACGAGGACGGACGGCAAAGCCTCGGTCGTCGTCGGTGTGACGGAGGATCTCACGCCGCGGATCAACGCGGTCGATTTGGTGAAGATCGGCGCCAGCGCGCTGGGCGGCTCTGGGGGCGGCGGCCGTCCCGACATGGCGCAGGCCGGAGGCCCAGACCCAGCGCAGGCGGAAGCCGCCCTGGAGGCAATCGAGCGCGCGCTCGCGAGCAACGTTTGAGTGCAACGCGTCGGGCGCGGAGCCGATCGTTCGATCCCAGAGAGTTCCGGTGATGGCCGCTGGCATGATCGCAGTCGGGCCGGGGCCGCTGCCCTTCTTCATGACGAAAGGATATGGCAAGCCCGAATTGTGAAAAGGGGGAACGAGTGGGTAAGCGTTCTTCTTTAACTACAACAACGACGGAGAGATAATTACAGCGACGCCGGACAGAGGGAGGAAGGATCAAATGACGCGTAACCGCATCTTGACCGTGCTTATCCTCCTAGGGATGTCGTGCGTGTTCGGCCGAAATGCCTCGGCGGCAACGCTCGCGACTGCCTTCGGCGGCCTCACGTTCAACCAAGCCACCTCGAATTCAGCAGGTGCGCGGGAACCCCTCGCGATGGTTCGTCGCGGAGCGGGGAGGCGTGATCAAGACATTCTCTACCAACGACTTGGCGGCTGGGGCGAGTGTCGCCCTCAATATTTCCAGCTATCTGCAGTACACGGACACGAGGCCTGGCAACACCAATTCGCAGCAATGGGGCATTACCTCGATTGCGCCCTCGCTGAGTTTCAGGACGAACGGCTACATGTACGTCGCCTATAACCGCAGGCCGGCGCCGGGTGCGCACGTCTTCTCGTATCTTTCGAGATTTAGGGCCAACTTCGCTTCCGACCCGGAAGGCGCGGTCCTCGATCCGCAATCAGAGCAGATCCTGCTGACGCTGGACCAGACGACCCAGTGGCATCACATCGGTCAGATACTATTCGGCCCGGGAAACTATCTCTATATCGGGACGGGCGACGGGGCGAACCTGTTGCCGGACACCAGGGCATGTCGTGCTCAGGATCCGCGCAGCTTGTTCGGCAAGATCCTGCGCATCGACGTGAACACGGTGTCGCCCGGGAGGCCATACGGCATCCCAGCCTCCAATCCGTATCCCACCGGCGTCAACGGCGCTCCCGAGGTCTACGCATCGGGCTTCCGGAACCCCTGGCGGTTCTCGTTCGACAGAGTGAACATCAGGGATATGTGGGTGGGCGACGCCGGCGAGGCGGCATGGGAGGAGGTCGACCGGGTCGTGAAGCTCAACTTCGCCGCCGGTCAAGGGAACTACGGCTGGCCGCTCTACGAGGCGCGTCGACGCACGCAGATGAACTGCCAACACCCGGTTCTGACACCGCCGGTCTATGCCTTTACCCACGCGGACGGTGGGGCGGCGGTAATCGGCGGTTATGTGTACAGGGGGAGCGCCATTCCGTCGCTACAGGGATCTTACATATTCGCAGGCTTCGGCGTGCCGAAGGTCTACAGGCTGGCTCCGCCTACATACACGAGCCGGTCCGACGTAGCGACATTCCCCGCCCCCACTGGTCCCAGCGGCTTCTATGAGGAGCTGACGAGTGGGGAGCTCTACGCGATAAGTTCGGTGGGGAACTGGCCGGTCTACCAGCTCGTACCGTGACGTGTGCTGCCGGGGCGCTCGCAATGAACTTCCAAGACGCTGCTTGAGATGCCTCGCAGGCGCATTCCTCAGCCGCGAACGTTTGGCCATGGAGTACGCGCCGCGGTCCTTAAATACGCCGGCCGGCGTATTTACTATGCGGCAGGGTAGAAGGACGGGGTTGCGCCATGGACAAGCGCTTCGAGGGAACCGACAGCTACGTCGCGACCAAGGATCTGATGGTAGCCGTCAACGCCGCGATCGCGCTTCAGCGTCCGCTGCTTGTCAAGGGGGAGCCCGGAACGGGAAAGACGATCCTCGCCTACGAGATCGCCCGCGCCTTGGGAGCGCCGCTGATCGAGTGGCACATCAAGTCGACGACGAAGGCGCTGCAGGGTCTCTACGAGTATGACGCGGTGGCCCGGCTCCGCGACTCGCAGCTCGGCGAAGCGCGCGTTCACGACATCCGCAACTACATCGTCAGGGGACGGCTGTGGGAGGCGTTCACCAGTGACGTGCGGCCGGTCCTGCTGATCGACGAGATCGACAAGGCGGACATCGAGTTTCCCAATGATCTGCTGCTCGAACTCGACCGGATGGAGTTCCACGTCTACGAGACCAAGGAAACGGTGGTCGCCCGGCAGCGGCCGATCGTCGTCATCACCTCGAACAACGAGAAGGAACTGCCGGACGCATTCCTGCGCCGGTGCTTTTTCCACTACATCCGCTTCCCGGACCGCGAGACCATGCACCGCATTGTCGATGTGCATTATCCCGGCATCCAGAAACGGTTGGTGTCCGAAGCGCTGACGATGTTCTTCGAAATTCGCGAGGTGCCGGGCCTTAAGAAGAAGCCATCCACCTCCGAGTTCCTCGATTGGATCAAGTTGCTGATGATCGAGGAAATCCCGCCCGAGGTCCTCCGGTCGGGCGATGCGCGCAAGCTGATCCCGCCGCTACACGGCGCGTTGCTGAAGAATGAGCAGGACGTGCATCTATTCGAGCGGCTTGCTTTCCTGAGCCGCCGGGAGGGACGTTAGCAACTGCTTGCACTACCAGCGCGTGCAGACCTGTCGTCCGATGGCGGCCCCGCAGGCTGATGAAGGCGCCCGCGATCAGGCCTGCCGTCCGCATCCGTTCGGCTTCGGCGAGTCCCGGCGTCCAGCGCCTCGTCCACATCGCCGTCGGAAAGCGGGCCGACCGCAACCACGACAGGCAAGTCGCCGAGGTCGCTATCGTCTTGCAGCAATCGCGCCGGGCGACGCTGAATTGCCGGGCTGTCCACATTCACCGCATTGGCGATCAGCGTTGCCGCCACGTCCGCGCAAGCGCCGTCGCCGGCGAGCGCGGTGACCGCGTCGGCGATACCGAGGGAAAAGCTGCGGCCGCCCTGCCCGCTGGTGGCGATACCGCGCACCGGCATGGCGGCCTCGACGGTCGCCGTAGCGGCGATACGAGGGCGATCGATCTCGGCGACGACGCCAATCTCGAACCGCTCGCCGGGCGCAAGGTGAAGCGCGATATCGCCCCCGTCGTTGACGTAGGCGCGTTCGAGCGTACGGCTGGCCAGCATCGCCGCCAGCACTTCATCGGCGACGGCGCCGGCGACCGCCGCCATCGGCGTTACGTATACGCCGGCATGCGGTCGACAAGCCCGGATCATGCGGCGGGCGACTGGCCCTGCGACGTCCACCGGCGCGCCCGTGACCGGCACGCGCAGCTTCGGAAGCTCCGCTACCAGCTCGTCGAGGATTGGCCCGAAACGGGCGATTGCCTGAGAGTAGGCGGCGCGAACCTCATTAGCGGCGCCGAACCCCTCGATGATCAGGTCGATGGGGCCGTGCTGAAGGTGCAGGCGGCGGCCGTCCGGCAACATCGCCGCGTGGACGCTGCTCACGGATTACGGCCCCACGGAAAGCGGTCGCGCGCCAGCGGCCAAGGATTATCCGGGCGCCAACCGATGACCGACCGCCGCCGGTCGTCGTCCGCCAGCCTCTCGAGGCGTAGAACCGAACCGACGTGCCCGCCCAGCGACGCGTAATCGTCGAGGCGCATGGTGAATTCAATGGGCGCGACTAGTGCCGGCGTCGGCACATAGCCGAACGAGCGCTGAGGCATGCGGGTCACGTCTACCATGAAGGTGATGCCGCCACCCGGCCACACGAACGCCGGCGCGCCGCCGCTGGAGACATAGACCAGCGCGTCTTTCACCGAACGCGTCAGCCGTACCGGGTTCCGCGTGACACCGGCGCGCAAGGATCCGCCAGCGCCGGCCATGAACAACACCGAGCACAGCGCCGGTTCGCAGTTTTCGCGGATCAGCGCGATCGACTGGGCCAAATCGGCCGGCATCTCGGCCGGCATCGGCCGCAATGCCTCATCGAGCACATAGTAGGCGGCGTCCTCGCCGGTAGTGCTGACCATCAGCAGGGTCAGACCGGGTCGCGCGTGCTTCGCTTCGAACGGACCGAGAATGGCCAGCGGATCCGTGACGTTCGTGCCGCCCCAGCCGGCACCCGGCTCCGCCACCCGGAAGTAGCGCCCGGGAGTCGAGCGCCGGCCTCGCATTTGGATGCCGGTCGGCTTGATGCCCAAGTACTTGCCGGCCTCGTGCTCGGAGAGGACGCCGGTGATATGGTCATCGACCACCACCACTTCGTCGACCCGGTCGCGCCATTCGGGTGCGAACATGCCGATCGTGGCCGAACCGCAGCCGACTCGCATCCGCGCTTCCGGGGCGCCGTCGACGACCGGCGGCTGACCCGCTTGGACGACGACGGTCGAGCCGCCGTCGATGGCGAGTTCCACCGGCTCGCGGTTGCACAGCTTCAGCATCGTGTCGCAGGTGACGGTGCCCTCGCGCTTGCCGGCGCCGGTCAGATGCCGTACGCCGCCTATCGCCAGCATTTGCGAGCCGTACTCGGCGGTGGTCACGTGCCCCACCGGCTCGCCCTCGGCCCGCACCGTCGCCGTTTCCGGGCCCAGGTGTCGATCGGTGTCGATCTTCACCTTCACCCCGCAGTAGCTGAAGATCCCTTCGGTAACCACCGTCACCATGTCGACCCCTTCATGCTCGCCGGCGACGATAAAGGGAGCGGGCTTGTAGTCGGGGTAGGTCGTGCCGGCCCCCACGCCGGTGACGAACTGCTCGGGTCCGCGCGGCAGCCGGCCTTCCTCCCAGCCGGTGTCGCCGAGGAACGGCACCATGGCGCCTTCACGTGCGAGCGTTCGCTCGGCGACGATCAGCGGATCGACGCGGGTCAGCGCGCCGTCGATGTTGGCGTAGCGATCGCAGGCGCCGGCGGCGCCCGGCTTGATCCGGCAGCGCACCGGACAGGCGTCGCAGATGACAACGGCCGGGGACGGGGCGGCAGCGGCGGTGTCAGCCATGTGCCGATGTCCGAGGGGCGACGGCGCTGACCCAGACCCGTTCCCGGCGGACCTCCGCACGCGCGCCATTGCCAGCGGAGCGAAGCAATCCAGGAGGTAATCTGGATGGCTTGATCGGGCAGAGCCCTCCTGGCGATGACGCCCTTGTTGGTTTCATGCAGGCGCCGGTGTAGCGCGGCCCGGTTGCTTTTGCGGACGCCGAGTGATCCATCATGCTTCGGATTATGATCATCATACCTCATGGCGCGCCGCGAGGATGGCCGCACGCACGCGGCTCGGCGTCGCCGGGACTTTGCGAATGGTAACGCCGGTAGCGTCACGAATGGCGTTGAGGATGGCCGCGGCGGTCGGGATCAGTGCGGGCTCGCCGACCCCCTTGGCTCCGAAAGGACCGAGCGGCTCCGGATCTTCGATCAGTATAGTCTCGATCTCAGGGACGTCGCCCACGGTCGGGATCAGGTAGTCGTGCAGGTTGTCGGTACGGCCGGGAACCCACTCTTCCATCAGCGCCATGCCGATACCCTGGGCGATGCCGCCTTCGACCTGACCTTCGATGAGCATGGGGTTGATTGCCCGGCCGACGTCGTGCGCGGCGGTGACGCGCAACACCTTTACCGTCCCGAGCTCTAGATCGACCGCCACTTCAGCCACCTGCGCCCCAAAGGCGTAGGTCGCGTACGGAGTGCCCTGGCCGTTGTCGTCGAGTGGCGTGGTCGGCGGATCGAAGGTCGCCTGGCCGGCGAGCACGTCGCCATCGGCGTTGGCCGGCAGCGTGCGAACGTCGATGTTTCGACGATGGTCGCCGTCGCGGACAATGATCATCGGCCCATCCATAAGGAAAGTCGCATCCTCGCCAACATTCGCCAGCCTGAGGATGGCGCGCCGCAGATCTTCGGCCGCCCGCTGGGTAGCGCGGCCGGAGACGAACGTCTGGCGCGAGGCCGACGTCTTCCCGGCATCCGGCGTGCGCCCGGTATCTGCCGTGACCAGGCTTACGCGACGAAGTTCGACGCCCAGCGTCTCGGCGCAGATTTGCGCCAGCACGGTGTTCGACCCCTGGCCGATATCGACGGCCCCCTGATAGAGCACCAACGTGCCGTCGCCTCTGAGCGCAACGCGCATTGTCGACGGATTGGACAACGAGGTGTTGCCGCAGCCGTACCACATGCAGGCGATGCCGACGCCCCGCCGCGTCGGGCCGCTCGCGTGCGCATTGTGCCGCGTGGCCGCCTCGCCACCGGCGCGCCAAGCCGGCCGCAGCGCTTCGAGGCAGGGGGCCATCCCGACACTCGCCTCCAGCACTTGACCGGTGGCGGTAGCCTGGCCGGCGCGCAGCGCATTTGTCAGGCGAAACTCAAGCCGGTCGATGTGCAGCCGGTCGGCCAGTTCATCGAGCAGCGCCTCGGTCGCGATGGCGGACTGTGGCGTGCCAAAGCCCCTGAATGCGCCGGCAGGTACGAGATTGGTAAGCACCGCGCGCGACCGAGCCTCGATGGCGGGCAGGAAGTAGGGGCCGGAACAGTGCACCGGCACTCGGTTGGCTACCGTCGGTCCCCATGAGGAGTAGGCGCCGGTGTTGAAGTCGCCATCGAATTCCATCGCCGCCAGCTTGCCGTCGGCGAAGGCGCCGATGCGGGCGCGCATCCGCGCCGGGTGGCGCTTCGTGGTCGTTGCCATCGACTCCGGACGGCTAAACACGCAGCGCACCGGCCTATTAAGCAGCCAGGCGGCAAGCGCGACATAGGGCTGCACCGAAAGGTCGAGCTTGCCGCCGAAGCCGCCGCCGCAGGCGGTAGGGACGATGCGGACATGTTCTGGCGTCAATGCGAGGATGCGCGCCACCTCCTCACGGTCCATGTAGGGCGTTTGCGTCGTTACGTGAACCTCGACGCCGTCGCCGACCCGTCTGGCGAAACCGGCTTCCGGCTCGATGTAAGCGTGCTCGACAAACGACGTCTCGAATTCCCCCTCCGCGAGGACAGCCGCTTCGGCCAGAGCCGCGGCGGGATCGCCCCGGCGCACGAAGCCGCGCACCAGCACGTTCTCCGGCCGGTCCTCGAACAACAGCGGCGCGCCCTCAGTCAGCGCTTCGTCGATGCTCACGACGGCCGGCAAGGCATGCCAGGTCACGGGGAAATCCACGGCATCGAAGCGCTCGATCGTGGAGGCGTCGCCGACGACGGCGGCAATCGGCTCTCCGGCAAAGCGCACGCGGCCATCGGCGAAGACCGGCTGATCGCGGAATGGCGGAAGCACGCCATGAACGTTGTGCCCGGGGATGTCGGCGGCGGTGAGGACTCTCAGCAAGCCGGGGTGCTTCCGCAACAACGGCGCGAGGTCGCCGATGGTGAACGCAGCCGAGACATGCGGCGAGCGCACCAGCTTCAGCCATAGCGCATCCGCCGGAGCCACGTCATCGCCGAAGCGCTCGCTCCCGTCCACCCGGCGGATCCCATCGACCCGCGCCACGCGCTGGCCGACAATCCGGTTGCCCGGCGCATGCTCCAAGTCGCCCTCGAACCGATGCGCCTCACAAACCGCGGTGATGATCTTGCGGTAGCCGGTGCATCGGCAGAGAACGCCGCCGAGCGCGTCCTGCACCTCGCTTTCGCTCGGCTTTGGCACGCGCTCCAGCAGCGCGGAAGCGGCCAGCAGCATACCCGGCGTGCAGATACCGCACTGCACCGAGCCGTGATGCTGGAACGCCTTCTGCAGCCTGGTGAGCGTACCGTTCGCCAGCCCCTCGACGGTCACAACCGAGCGACCTTCAACCTGACCAAGCGGAGTAAGGCAGGCGCACACCGGCTGGCCATCGAGCAGCACGGTGCAGGCGCCACAGTCGCCGGCGTCGCAGCCGACCTTGGTGCCGGTGAGCCGCAGATCCTCCCGCAGCACCTGCGACAGGCGCCGCATCGGCGGCGCTTCCATCGCCAGCTGGCGTCGGTTGATCGTAAAGATGAGCGCCGCGGTGCTCATCTCAGCCGATCCTGCGCGTCATCGAGGGCGCGTCCCACGAGCGTACGGGCGGCGTCCAGGCGGTAGGCGGCAGTACCGCGAACGTCGCTCAACGGGCGAAGCGGCAGGAGATGCGTGGCCTGGACAATCTTCGAAAGCCGGCCGCCCCCAATCGCTCGCGCCAACTACAGCCTCCTCGAGTCCGGAAAGCCGCCGCGCCACTTCGGAGCACGCGCCGACCGCGATAGCGGCGGCCCGGACCCGGCCTTGTTCATCAATGTCCAGCAGCACGGCGACCATGGCGATCGAGATCACCTGGTAGGCGCGGGCGCCAAGCTTGAGAAAACAGCTGGCGTGCTGGCCGTGCCGCTTCGGTACGATCAGCGCGGTCAACATCTCGTCATTTCGCAGCGCCGTCCGACGGTTGCCGACGATGAACTCCGCAAGCGGAATGCTTCGCACGCCACTTGCCGAACGCAACTCCACGCGCGCGTCGAGCGCAAGCAGTGGCGGAACGCTGTCGGCGGCGGGCGACGCGTTGCAGAGATTGCCGCCGATCGTGCCCGTATTCTGGATCTGCACGCCACCGACCTGGCGGGCCGCCTCCTTCAGGGCGTCGAACTGACGGGGCAGATCCGCCGAGGCAATCTCGGTCCACGTGGTCAAGGCTCCCAGCCGGAATTCGCCATGCTCTGTTTCGGAGATGCTGCGAGCTTCCGCGATACCGGTGATATCGAGCACGCTATCGTCAAACCGGCCCTTCGTCTGACAGTAATAATCGGTGCAGCCGGCGATGACCGTATAGCGTTCGCCGCTGAGGTGAGAGACTGCCTCTTCAATCGTGCCGGGTCGCAGATAATCCCCCAAGACGATAAGTCTCCAGTGCCATTCGGCCGCGCTCGATGGATCTCCCGAGATTTGGTATGCACCTGCGAAAATGCACACCGATCCGTGGGACACTCGCAAAACTGGCGCAGGGACGATGCGGCCTTGCAACAACCTTACCGCGACAGACGCCGAGCGTTGCCGGATTTCTCAAGCACGCATCCGACGGCGCCACATTGTTGACGCCGCTTCCTTATACCCCTCCTCCGGTCACCCTACGTAAGAGGATGTATTCCACCGCAGGCCAGTTCTCGGATCGATGGTGGCGGACCGTGAAGACCGGTAACATGAGGCTGTTGACGGTCGCGGCGATCGCCTTCCTTGTGTTGGCGACGCCAAGCGCGGCTGATATGCGCAGTTATGCCATCGTTCAGGATGACGCGTCGCTCGTCATTCAGAACAGAGTGGTGCGGCTTTTCGGCATCTATATTCCCGACCATGGGCAGTTTTGCGACACGCAGCTTCGTCCAGCCTTTTGCGGCTACCGCGCCGCCACCGCCCTCAACTCCAAGATCCAGGGCTTTGTAACATGCGAGGAGATGGGCTTCTACGAAGACGGCAGTATTAGTGCGATCTGCTGGACGAAACGCTCGAGCTTTTCCGAAGGGACCGATCTCGGCGCTTACCTTATTCGCCAGGGTCTGGCTCTCGCCGGCCCCGACGCGCCTTTCGAGTACAGGGCGCTGGAGCGCATCGCGGAGAATCGAGGGATTGGCGTTTGGGGCTTCCAGGTGGACCAGTTCCGGCGATTTCCCTGGCGCTAACGTCTCCTGTCAGGGCGGGGACCGACCGCGGCGGAAGTCCTGTTCGCGAGCGGGGGCCATCGGTGTTCACGTCGAGGCTGTCCGCGGCGGAATCGAGCGACGATGATTGATGCGCTCGCGGCCGATTGGTGGCTGCCGCTGATCATCGCGCCTTTCATCGGCAGCTTCCTCGGCGTCCTTATCACCCGACTGCCCGCCGGCGAAGCTGTAGTTGTCGGCCGCTCGCGCTGTCGATGGTGCGGCCACGTGCTCGGTGTCTTAGATCTCGTCCCGCTGTTGAGCTGGTTCGCCACGCGACGCCGCTGCCGGTATTGCGGATCGGAGATCGGCTGGTTCTATCCGAGCATCGAGCTCGCCGCCATTGTCGTTCCGGCCTGGGCCGCGACCGAGGTCGGCGGCTGGCTGCTCTGGGTCAGTTGCGCTTTCGGCTGGGTTCTCTTGACTCTGGCGGTTATCGACGCCCGTCACCTGCTGCTGCCGGACGTGCTGACGCTGCCGCTGCTGGTCGCCGGGCTCGCCGTCGCCGCGTGGATTGACGCTGCGGCGCTGCACGAACATGCGATCGGCGCCGTTGCCGGTTTTGCGGTGTTCTGGTTGATCGCCCGCGGTTATCGTCTCGTTCGCGGCCGCGAGGGACTGGGAATGGGCGACGCAAAGTTCTTGGCGGCGGCTGGCGCTTGGGTATCATGGCAGGGACTGCCGAGCGTGGTCTTTATCGGCGCCGCGAGCGCGCTCGCGTTGACGCTGATCAGGATCGCTCTCGGCGCGACATCCGCCGCGGCGCAGAAGATCCCGTTCGGAACCTATCTCTGCCTCGGCACGTGGCTGGTCTGGCTGTATGGGCCAGTCATAGTCGGGTGAGGCCGGAAGTTGACTGCTCCGCTTGGGTGAGCGAAAAGGCATGCCGAAGCCGGGATAGCGGTCGCCCCTGCATCCAGAAGCCGGCTTGTGAATGAGCGTGTAAGCATGAATGCCGATGGATTTGAGCGGCCGGTAGCCAGCGCGACGGCGATCGACGATGCGGTCGTTGAGCTTCTGACGAGTCGCGGCAAGCTCGACGACGGCGGCGTGCAGCGCGCCAAGCGGCTTCAGCTAGGGGCTGGCGAGCATCTGCACTCGCTGCTGATCAAGCTCGGCGTTGTATCCGAGAGCGACGTGGCGGCGGCTCTGGCGCAGGTTCTCGCCCTGCCTCTGGTTACGCCGCAGGATTTCCCCGACCAGCCGCTGCTCGATGGCGCTCTCAGTCCCAAGTTTCTGAAAGATAGCCGTATTCTGCCGCTGGCCGACGGCGGAGGGGCGATCGTGCTGGCGATGGCTGACCCGCTCGACGACTTCGCCGCGCGCGCGGTGGCGATCGCGACGGGCAGGCTGGTCGAGCGACGGATCGCCACGCCGGCCGAAATCGAGAAGGCGCAAGAGCGGCTCTATGGCCGTAGCGGCAGCGCGCTGAGCGACATGGTGGATACGCTCGGCGAAGCTGGTGACCACGGCGGCGACGATGCCGAGCGGCTGAAGGACATGGCGAGCGAAGCGCCGGTGATCCGCTTCGTCAATCAGCTGATAGGCCGGGCGGTCGAGGCGCGCGCATCGGACATCCACATCGAGCCGTTCGAGAACAAGCTGCGCGTGCGCTATCGCGTCGACGGCGTGCTGCAGGAGGTCGAGACGCCGCCGGGCCGGCTGACCGCGGCGATCATCTCGCGCGTCAAGATCATGGCGAAGCTCAACATCGCCGAGCGCCGGCTGCCGCAGGACGGCCGCATCAAGCTGGCATTGCGCGGCAAGGAGGTCGACTTCCGCGTCTCCACGGTGCCGACCATGCACGGCGAGAGCGTTGTGATGCGGATCCTCGACCGGGGCGGCGCGGTCTTCGACTTCTCGGTGCTGGGCCTCGAGGAGGCGGTGCTGGAGCCGTTCCTGCAGATGCTCGAGCGGCCGAACGGCATCCTTCTGGTCACCGGGCCGACGGGCAGCGGCAAGACGACGACGCTCTATACCTCGCTGCTCCGACTGAACACGCCCGACAAAAAGATCCTGACCGTCGAGGATCCGATCGAGTACCAGCTCGAGGGCGTCAACCAGATGCAGGTGAAGTCGCAGATCGGCCTGACGTTCGCCAATGTGCTGCGCTCGCTGCTGCGGCAGGACCCCGACATCATCATGATCGGCGAGATCCGCGACCTGGAGACGGCGCAGATCGCGGCACAGGCGGCGCTCACCGGCCATCTCGTGCTATCGACGCTGCACACCAACTCCGCGGCTGGCTCGGTGACGCGACTTCTCGACATGGGCCTCGAGGATTACCTGCTCGCCTCGACGCTGAACGGCATCGCCGCGCAGCGGCTGCTGCGGACGCTGTGCGTGCATTGCCGCGAGCCGAATCCGGCGCTCGCCGACATCTCCGAACAGATGGGCTTGGCCCGCTTCGCGGATGGCGAGCCGATCCGCTTGTATCGACCCGTGGGCTGCGCCCGTTGCAACGGCACCGGCTACTACGGCCGGACCGGCATCGCCGAAATGCTGGTGATGTCGGACGAGATCCGCAAGCTGATCCTGCACCGCGAGGACGCGGGTTCGATCCAACGCGCGGCGGTCGCGGCCGGCATGCGGACGCTCTACGAAGACGGAATGTGCAAGGTTGTTCGCGGCCGCACCTCGCTGGAGGAAGTGCTGCGCGTGACGCGAGAGGCCTGACGATGCCGCTCTACCGCTTCAAGGCCGTGAGTGGACCCGGCGACGTTGTCGAGGGCGAGATGGAGGCGATCAGCCAGGTTGCCGTGCTCGAGCACTTGCGCGGCCAAGGCTACATGCCGATCCGCGCCGATGAGTCCGATGGCCGTTCGATGGGCGATCTCCTGAAGCTGGAGGTCGGCCGCCGCGACCGTCTGTCGAGCCAGGATCTGATCGCCATCATCCGCGAGCTGGCGAGCCTGCTGCGCGCCGGACTTGCGCTCGACCATGCGCTCACGGTGCTGATCAACTTCTCGGAGAAGGAAACGATCAAGAAGCTGATGGGCCGCGTCCTGGAAAAGGTGCGGGGCGGCTCGTCGCTGGCCGATGCCATGGCCGCGCAGGGCAAGGTCTTCGATCGCTTCTGCATCGGCATGGTTCGCGCCGGCGAGGCCGGCGGCGCGCTCGATAGTGTCCTCGGCAAGACCGCCGAGTTTATGGAAAAATCGCACCAGTCGAAACAGAACTTGAAGTCGGCGCTGATCTATCCGGTGGTGCTGTTCGTCTCGGCATGCATCTCGGTGGCAATCATCGTCACCGTGGTCATTCCGAGCTTCAAGGAGATCTTCGACCAGGCCGGCTTCAAGCTGCCGCTCGCGACGAAAATCGTTATGACTATCGGCGATGTTGCCGCCGCCTGGTGGTGGGTGCCCTTGGTTCTGGGCTGTCTCGGTGCCGTTGTCTTCGCGCGGCAGCGCCGGGACCCGGCGCAAAGGCGTGCCCTGGATCGGAGGCTCTTGCGGCTACCCCTCGTGGGATCATTGATGGCCCGCGTCGAGACGACCCGGATGACCTATACTTTGGGCATGCTTCTCAACAATGGCGTGCCGCTCGTCTACGCTCTTCCCGTTGTCAAGGGCACGTTGGGCAACGCCGCGATGGAGCAGGCGTTCGAGCAAATCGAGAAGCAGGTTCGCGAGGGCAAGACATTCGCCGGTCCGCTGGCCGAAGCCGGGCTGTTCCCGTCGCTCGCCACCCATCTCATTCGCATCGGCGAGGAAAGCGGCAGGCTCGAGGAGATGCTGTTTCGCGTCGCCGACGCCTACGAGCGGGAAGTGCACCAGTCCATCCAGCGGCTGATGGCGATCTTGATCCCGGCGCTGACCTTCGGTATGGCTCTGTTGATCGGCGGCATTATTGTTTCCATTCTCGTGCCGATGCTCAGCATCAATCAGCTCGCACAGTAGTGTCTCGGAGGCTGTTTCTGGATGACTTCTCATAGGGTTCTCGCTTGCGGCCGTATTCGCGGGCGGTCCCGTAAGCGGGCATATGTGGCTTATCAGGCGGGCTTCACGCTGCTGGAAGTTCTTGTCGTTCTGGTCATCCTGGGATTGCTGGCGGCCGTCGTCGCCGGCCCACAAATCTTCAAGTATCTGGGCACGGCAAAGTCCGAAGCCGCCAAGGTGCAGTCTCAGCAGATCAGCCAAGCCCTGGACCTCTACCGTCTCGAGGTCGGGCGCTATCCGACCCAGGAGGAGAGTCTGACCGCGCTGATCGAGGCGCCAGCCGGGCTCACCAAATGGAACGGGCCGTACCTGAAGAAGAAGGAAGCGATCGTCGATCCTTGGGGCAGGCAGTTCCTCTACCGGATGCCCGGCCAACATGGCGACTATGATCTTTACACTTTCGGCGCCGACAATGCGCAGGGCGGCAACGGCGAGGACCAAGATATCACCAACTGGTGAACGCGGGCGTGCGTCCGGCTTCACGCTGCTGGAGCTTCTGGTCGTCCTGTTGCTGCTGGCGGTAGTGGCCGGTTTCGCCGGCTCGCGGATAATGGTCGGCATGGAGGGGACGGCGCTGCGGGCGGCGACTGGCGAACTCGCGGCGATGTTGCGGCGAGCACGAAGCGAGGCGATCGTACATAACGCTCCTGTCGGGGTGCTGGTCGACGTCGACGCTCCCAGCTTCGGCATCGCCGGCGAACGCACCTACGCCGTGCCGGACCGGCTGAAGCTGACGCTGTTTTCCGCCGCGACCGACGAGCTGCCGTCGAACATGGGCGAGATTCGCTTTTTCCCGGACGGCAGTTCGACTGGCGGCGAGGTCACGCTAGAAAGTAGCAATGCGCACAGATATGTGCAGGTGGATTGGCTTACCGGCCGGGTCGCCGTTTACGAGGACACGGCCCGCGTAGCAGCCAGTCCGGCTTTACGCTGCTGGAGGTCTTGGTCGCCTTCGCTGTGCTCGCGGTGATGATCGTGCCGATCCTGCAGGTTTTCGGCGGTGGACTTGGCGCCGTTGAAAGTGCACGCGCCCGCTCGACGGCGGCGCTTCTCGCACGCTCGAAGCTGGCCGAGGTTGGCGCGGGCGAAACTCTCACCGAGGGCGAGACTAGCGGAACGTTCAACGTACCCGGGTTCCGCTGGCGCCGAACGATCGTTCGGGATACTTCCGAGCTGATGTTGCCGGAGCAGGATGCGGGCTTTGGGCGGCGTCAGGGCGGCTTCGGGGACCGGCGAGGAAGGACCGGCCGGAGCCGCGGCTCTGAAAGCTCCGGAGCATCGTCGCGCTCAGGCAGGAGTCTCGGGCGGTCCTCCGGTCGTGAGGGGGGTCCCGGCGGTCTGCAATCGGACGACCTTATCCCCTACGAGGTAACGGTCACGGTGGAGTGGGACGGCCTTCGTCGCGCCAATGCGCTTACGCTATCGACACTCCGGCTCGGCAGCCCGGCAAATAACCTGGGGGCTGGCGCGCAATGAGAGGGCCAAAGACGGCCGCTGGTTTCACGCTGCTGGAACTGCTCGTGGCGATGACCGTGCTGGGCGTCCTCACCGGACTCCTCGCGACAGGCTTGAGCTTCGGCGCCCGTATCTGGGAGCGGGAGCAGACGCAACTGGAGCAATGGGCGGAACTGCAGATGGTGCAGGACGTAATACGTCGCACGGTCGGTGAGGCATGGCCCCTGAGTGTGCCAAGCGAGACGGGCACGCCACGCGCCGCGTTTGTCGGCAGCAGCACGTCCATGGCGTTTCTAGGCCCGCCGCCGGCGCAGAGCCTGGCCGGCGGCATCTATCACTACCGCTTGCTCAGCCGAACTGGACTCCGAAGGCGTAAGGCTCGTGCTGACTTGGGGTCTGCGCAATCCCGACCGTACACAACCGAAAAGCAGACGAGGTAGAACAACGCTCATCCGGCGGGAGCAGAGTGGCGACGACAAGGAGGTCATTCTGGTCGATAAGGTCGTCAATGCGGAATTCAGTTACTTCGGCGTTGGCGATGACGACGAGAGGCCCCGCTGGTGGAGTAGTTGGGAGAACGCGGCGAAGCTTCCGTCGCTGGTGCGCATGCACATCGAATTCCCACCCGGCGACCGACGGAAGTGGCCCGATCTAGTGGTCGCGCCGGCGATCACGGCGGCGCCTGACCAAGGTTGACGTCGCGAGTGTCTCGGCGCACTTGTCGGCTTGGGGGCAAATGATCTAGCGTGCGCGGGCTCGCAATCGAAGATTACCACAGACATAGACGGCCTAACCCACAAGCAAGCTCGTTAGGCCGGAAGGAGTTGGGTGTGTGGCTCACGCACTAGCCAGAGTTCGCCAACTTACTTCCGCCTTCCTTTCATGGTGGTTCGATGAATTAAAGGCGCTGTTGCCGACCCGGCTGATTGCATGGCTATCGCCCTCGGTCAATGAGCTGGGGTTGGAACTGACCGGACAGCAACTAATTCTTCATCATCGCAACGGGGGGTCCGAGCGGCAACTCGGGTCCATTCGAATGGATGGCGATCCAGAGACCGCGAAATCGGCGCTGCGCCCGCTGATCGCCGACCTGGATTTCGACCGCGTTCTGGTATGTTTGCGTCTGCCGGCGGGCTTGGCCTTGCGCAAAATCATCGACCTGCCGGCGGCGGCGGAGGAGAATCTGCGGCAGGTGCTCGCCTTCGAGATGGATCGTCTGACACCCTTCGCCGCGGAAGCCGTCCACTACGACGTTCACGTGATCGAGCGGGACTTGGAGAACCGTCGCATTCGGGCGGAGCTGATGGTCTTGCCGCGCGCGGCCGTCGACCCGACACTGGAGACGCTTCGTCATCTTGACCTCGAGCCCGACGTGGTGGCGCTGCCCCGCGGATCGGGTGAGCGAGTGCCATGGCGGCTGCCGCTGGCGAGCGAGGGCGCCGGCGGGGGGCGGCGCTTCGTCTACCGGCCTTCGACCGCGTTGGTGGCGCTCGCTGCTCTCCTGCTTACCGCGGGAGTGTACGTCGCCTTCGATAGACAGCGGGCCCGCAACGAGTTGCTGGAACGCAGTGTCGCGGAAGTGAGAAAAGAGGCGGAAGAGAGCCGACGTCTGCAGGAACAAATTCAGCAGCTAAGCGGCGAGGGAACCTTCATAATCGACAAGAAGCAAGAGCGTCCGCCGGTAATTCAGGTGCTATCTGAACTGACCCGCACGTTGCCGGACGACACCTGGCTCTATAGGTTGAGACTGACCAACCAGGAACTGCAGACTTTCGGCTATTCGCCGAATGCATCCGCGATGATCGGACACATCGAGAGTTCGAGCCTGTTCAGCAATGCTCAGTTCCGTGCGCCGCTGACGCGCGACCAACGGGTCGACGCGGAGCAGTTCCACATCGCCTTCCAGGTCGCGCCGGAACGAGCCTCGTGAACGCGCTGTCCCCGCCGGTTCGACGTCTCATTGCCTTGGCGCTGCTCGTGGCGGCCGTGGCGCTTCCTTACCGGTTCATCGTGCAGCCATTTCTCGAGGCGTTCGCCGAGGGATCCGAGGAGACCGCCACCCAGCAGGAGTTGCTTGCCCGTTATCGCAAACTTGCCGATAGTCGGGGCGAATTGCAGGCGCGCTTGCAGCAGGTGCAGGCGGAGCCGTCGTCTCACGCGGGCTACCTCATCGGCGAGAGCGAAACGCTGGTCGCCGCCGAATTGCAGAACCTCGTTCGAACCACTGTCGAACGAAGTGGCGGGCGGGTCGAAAGCACGCAGATCCTGCCCACGGCAAGGGAGGGCGCCTTCCGGCGCGTAAGCTTAAGAGTGCGGATGTCGACGGATACGGACGGACTGTTCCGAATCTTTTATGATCTGGAGTCGACACTCCCTTACTTGTTCCTCGACGGGATCGACATAGCATCGCGCGAGCGTCGTGTACGCGGAACGGCTGCCGGCAATGAAGCCGGAACACTCAGCGTAAGTTACGACGTCTACGGTTACATGCGTTCGGGATGACATGCGAAAGCACTTAGCGGCCTCGAACCGGTGGACCTGGTGCGCCGCGGCTCTATGCCTCGCCGCCGTCGTGTTCTTGGGCTGGCAGATAGCAAGAAACGATGAGATCGCTGTTGTCTCTTCCGTCCAGTCCGCGGACGAAGCCCGTCCCGCGGAAAACGAACGGCAGCTCGCAAGCTTTAAGATGCTTCCCGCCGAGGAATACGAAGATATCCTATCCCGACCGCTGTTCAACCGGTCTCGCCGACCCGAAATCGCGCAGGAGAATTCGCAAGCTGCCGCCGGCGAAAAAGAAACCGGTACACCGGCTGCGAATATCTCACTCAACGGCGTCGTCGTCGCTCGCGGCAGGCGCGTGGCGCTCTTGCGTCTCGACAATGACCCAAAAGTAATGCACGTAGCGGAGGGTCAACAAGCCGGCGGCTGGTTGATCGAAGCTATCCGTGCCGATCGAATAATTCTACGGCGCGGGGATACGGCGAGCGAAGTCGCGCTCGATTACAGGCGGCAAAGTGGCGGAAGTGTCACCCAAGCGGCACGGCCGCTAGGGAACCAGCCAAACGACAACGTCGGTGAGAAAGAAGAAGCCCCGGAGTAAATTTTCCGGAGTTCGAATCGATGACCGAGGTTTGCTTTCTCCGCATCTCGGATGCACCGGTATGGGGAAAGACTGGTTCACCATCAAGTGATCATGCTATAGCGCCGCAACAGTAATTCACATCATGCCGATCCGTATGACCGGTAAACAGAGGCAAAATCGCCACGATGACGTTTGATGATTGAAAGGGGAAAGGCGGCCCCGTGGGGAACCGTCGTTTGTCGAAGCCTTTGTTTTCTTGCTGGCTTTGTCCACTTCGGCCTGCTATTCGCGGCCGTTCTTCGACAAGCCGGTCCCGTCAGCCGCGCCCGCCCCGGAGCAGGACTTGCCAGCGGAAGCCGGCCGCCCCGCGCCGGGGCAGCCGGTCGACGAAGACCCCGCCGTGCGGCAGCGAATCACGGGTGGCGTCTACCCTGGCACCGATACCTTCGTCCGCCGTGGCGCTCCAGTAGGAGGGGCCGTCGTGAGGACGCCCGCCGGCGAAGTGACCCTCAACTTCGTCGACGCCGACTTGCGCGAAGTCGTGAAGGCGATCCTGGGCGACACTCTCGGCGCCAACTACGTCATGGATCCGCAAGTGCAAGGGACGGTGACCCTGCAGACAAGCCAGCCCGTCGCCGGCTCGTCGCTGGTCTCCGTGCTGGAGTCGATTCTCGCGGTGAACAACGCCACGCTCGTGCAGTCGGAGGGCATCTACAAGATCCTTCCGGCCGATCAGGGCGTCAGGGGATCCGGCGGTGTACGAACGTCGCTGCCACCGGCGACGCAGGCGCCCGGCGCGCAGGTCATGGCGGTGCCGCTCAGGCACGTCTCGGCGACCGAGATGGAGAAGGTCCTGGCGCCATTCGCGCCGCCAGGCGGCGTGTTGCGTGTCGATCCACGGCGCAACCTGGTCGTGATCGGCGGCAGCCGCTCCGATGTCGCGAGCATGCTCGACGTTATCGAGACCTTCGATGTCGATTGGCTCGCCGGAATGTCCTTCGGACTGTTCCCGGTGAAGTCTACGTCGGCGAAGACGATGGTCGAGGAGCTCGAAAAGGTTTTCGGCGACCAGGCGGAAGGTCCTCTCGCCAATGTGGTGCGCTTTGTGCCGATCGAGCGGCTGAATGCCGTCTTGGTGATCTCTTCGCGCTCGCAATACATCGATCGCGCGCGAACCTGGGTCAGCCGGCTCGATATCGGCGAAGGCGAGAAAGTTCGTCTTTACGTCTACTATTGCGAGAACAGTCGCGCCGAGGATCTCGCGTCGGTGCTGGGCTCGGTATTCGGGCAAGCGGAACAGGGGCGGCCGACGGCCCAAGTGGCGCCCGGCCTTAGGGGGCGCACGACGGGCGGACGCATGGGCGGCTTGGGTGGAGGAGCCGGTTCCGCGTTCGGGGGGCGGGGCGGATCCTCGGGCGGCTTTGGCGGTCAAGGTATGGGCGGCGGCCTTCTCGGGGGCGGCCTTGGCGGCCAGACTCTCGGCGGGCGGCGGCCTCGGCGGTCAGACTCTGGGCGGCGGCGGCCTTGGCGGGCAGACTTTCGGCGGCGGCGGCATTGGCGGGCAGAGTCCGACCGGCGCCTGGCGCGGCGGCGAGGCGGCGCAGGTCGCCGCCAGCACCGAATCGCTCCGAATCGTCGCCGACAAAGTCAAGAACGCCCTGGTCATCCAGGCCAAGCCCAGCGATTACCGGACGATAGAAGCGGCGATCAAGAAAGCTCGATATCACTCCGCTGCAGGTGCTGATCGAAGCGACGATCCTGGAAGTGACGCTCAACGATACGCTGCACATACGGCGTCGAGTGGTACTTCAAATTCGGCGGCAGCAATCAAGCCGTCCTGAGTACCAGTTCGGCGGGCCGTATTGGCACGCCCGAGCTCTTGCACAATCTGGCGCAATACCGTCTTCCCAGCATTTTCCTACGTTCTCTCGCCAGGCAGATAATGTCAAGGCGGTCGTCAACGCGCTCGATCAGGTGAGCGACGTCAACGTCATTTCGTCGCCGCAGGTTTTCGTCCTCGACAATCAGGCGGCGTCAGATCATGGTCGGCGACGAGGTACCGATAACGACCCAATCGGCGGCAGAGCATCTCTCACGCAGGACGCGCCGACGATCAACAGCATCGAATATCGTCCTACCGGCGTCATTCTCGAGGTTATTCCGAGGGTCAACGCCGGCGGTCTCGTCACGATGGAAATCTCGTCAGGAGGTCAGCAACGTAAGCGACGCCACCCAGACCACGCAGGCGCAGCAGCAGTCGCCGACGATCAACCAACGTGTGGTGCAGTCGACCGCTTCCGTGCAGAGCGGCGAGACGGTGGCGCTCGGCGGACTGATTCAGGATCGTCGCGAGAATAGATCAAGCGGATTGCCGTTTCTTTCCCGATTGCCCGTTCATCGGTTGGCTGTTCGGCACCAAGAGCGATAGCGCGGACCGAACCGAGGTCCTGGTCCTGATCACGCCGCGCGTCGTCGGCAGCACCGACCAGGCGCGCCAAGTCACCCAGGAGCTCCGCTCGCGGCTGCGGACGATCGCGCCGCTGGAGGAGCGGATCCGCTGATCGGCGGCGAAGGGACGCAAAGTCGAACGAGAGCGCGGCATCGCCCTGCTGATGGTGTTGTGGACATTGCTGCTGCTGGCGCTGCTCGCCGCCATCTTCGGCACCAACGCGCGAACCGAGGTCAACCTCGCCCGTAATCTCGTCGAGAATGCGCAGGCCGAAGCGCTGGCCGACGCAGGCGTCTATCGCGCCATCACCGGCCTGAGCATGGAGCCGGGGGAGGGTGGCTTTGGCGGCGATGGCCGCATCTATACGTGGCACGCCGAGCGGCGGCGAGGTCCGATTTGCTATCCGCGACGAAGGCGGAAAAGTCGATCTCAACCAGGCGCCGGACATTCTGCTGCGCGAGTTGTTCGTGGCCGTCGGCGTCGATCCGGAGCGCGGCGAGCAACTCGCCCAGGCCATCGCGGACTTCCGCGACGAGGACAGCGACAAGCGGCCGAACGGCGCCGAGGAGCGCGATTACGCTTCGGCCGGGCTGGCCTATGGGCCAAAGAACCAACCTTTCGAGCTCGTCGACGAGCTTACTTATGTGCTTGGGATGACGCCGGAGCTATACCGAAGAGTAGCTCCGTTGCTCACGGTTCGCGCTCAGGAGGGAAATCCGCATGCCTACACGGCTCCCGCCGAGGTTCGTGCGGCGATGATCGCGGCGCGGGCCTCCCGTGTGCGGTCGGGCCGGGGCAGCGGCGCCGGGAGAAGCCGGAGCTCGCGGGATCGTGGATCCGCCGCCGGATGGCTCGACAACGGCAGACGACACGGCAGGAGTCCGGTGGCGCGGAGCAGCTAACCCTCCGCTCGGGAGTGCCGGTATTCACTATCCACGCCGAGGGGCGTATCCCCAGCGGCGCGGTTTTCGCCCGGGAGGCCATGATCGACTTCGCCGGAGGGGAAAACCTGCCCTTCGTTGTCCGAAGCTGGCGGCGAGCCGAACGGGTGCTGTTCCCGCTCGAGCCGGCCGACACCGTCGTTCGCTGATCAGGCAACGAACGTCTTTATCGGCGCAAACTGCTCCGTCGCCTCGAGCAATGGCGATCGCCCCGACGCCCAGCGGTCGAGCGCCCTGACGATGCGTTCGGCGGCTCGTCCATCCCCGAAGGGATTGTTCGACGAGACCATCGCTCGATAGGCACGCTCGTCCTCGAGCAGCCGGCAGGCTTCGGCCACAATCGCTTCCCGCGAGTTGCCCACCACCTTGGACAAGCCAGCATGGAAGGCCTCCGGCCGCTCGGTGAGCTTGCGCAGCACCAGCAGCGGCTTGCCGAGGGTTGGCGCCTCCTCCTGAACGCCGCCGGAGTTGGTCAGGATGAGATGGCAGCGCCGCATAAGATTGATGAAGGTGAAGTAATCCAAGGGCTCGGTAAGGTGAATGCGCTCGGTGCCGGCAAGAATGGTCATTACCGTCTTGCGAACATTCGGATTGAGATGCACGGGGTAGACGACGAGCAGGTCGGGAAAGCGCCCCACGAGATCGCGCAGGGCGAGGCAGGTATTCTCCAGGTCCTGCCCCCAGGACTCGCGGCGGTGCGAGGTCACCACGAGCAGCCGTTTTCCGTCGAACGGGATGCCTTCCAGCGGCGTACCCCGCCAGTCGAAGGGCTCGGCGAGGAGCTGATGCAGCGCGTCGACGACGGTGTTTCCGGTGACGACGATACGCTCCGCCGGGATGTTCTCGCGCTCGCAGTTCCTGGCCGGCAAGCGGCGTCGGCGCGAGATGGATGTGGGTCAGAACCGAGGTCAGGCGCCGGTTCATCTCCTCCGGGAACGGATTGCGCAGATCGTGGCTGCGCAGGCCAGCCTCGACATGGGCGACGGGGATATGCCGGTGGAAGGCCGCCACGGCGGTCGCGAACACCGTCGTGGTGTCGCCCTGCACCATCAGCAGATCCGGCCGGAGCTCTTGCAAGGTCGCATCCATGGTCGTCAACACACGCGACGCGAGTTCCGAGAGCGACTGGTCCTGGCGCATCAGATCAAGATCGACATCCGGCTCGATACGAAAGATCGAGAGCACCTGATCCAGCATCTGACGGTGCTGCGCGGTGGCGATGACGATCGTTTCGAAGCGATCGCATGCCGGCGCAACGCGTGCACGACCGGGGCCATCTTGATGGCCTCGGGTCGCGTTCCCATCACCACGGCGATCCGCTTGCGCGCGCTATTCGATCTCTGCGCGGATATCGTCCGTCACCACCTCCTCATTCGCATGTCCGAAAAAGTGCGTTGCAGCGCCCATTGCGCGCTCGCGGCGCTGGTTAACACACATAGTCCTCGAAACAGCCAGCGAATACGCGTTGTCACAGACAAGACATGTCGAAAACCGAGATGATGTGCCTGCAAATCATGAAGATTTCGCAGGCAAACTCGCTTTTGTCCCCCGTTTGTGGCATAAAGCACCTGAGCTGAGGCTCGTCACGAAAATCTGCTCGGATCAGTAAGTACCGGCGATGGCCGGGCTGCCGGTTCCGCACGTGAGGCAATATGCAAACGCTTGCGTTCGTCAACGAGGTCGTAGGTCGGGCAAGCGTCGTACGCGGTGATGGCGCTGTCGAGCCGCTCCGCGAGGGCGATCTTCTGCGGGAAGGTGATTTCCTGCTGGCCGCTGATGGACGCGTTCGCATCGTGTTCGCCGACGGCTCCCATCTGACGATCGTGCGATGGTGGCCAGCTTCTGCTGAAACAGGTCGTCTACGATGCCGCAAGCAATGCAGGTGCGATCACCGTGGCCGCGGCCGGCGGCACATTTCCAGTTCATTCCCGGCGCTCTCGGCGAACAGTCGCCGGCGGCCATCCTCGTGGAAACGCCGGCGGCGAACATCCATCCCGGGCCGAGTCCGCGTTCGCTTTCCAGCACACATCGAGCGGACGGCCTCGGCCGTCAGCCTCTTCGAGGCATCGCCATCCGACTCGCAGCCGTTGGTCGTCGACAACGACGTGGGCAGCGCCACGATCATCGGATGACGGTCAGCGGTATTACCGTCTCCGGAGCCGACAGCGCGCCGGTGCTGGTACCGGAACTCGGCGCGCGCCGAGCCGGACAGCGCGGCTGCCGAGGTCTCGGCCGGCGGCGACGAAGGCGCGTTTCCGGGCGATCCGATCGTCGTCACCGGCGCGCCGGAACTCTTCGACCTAGCGCCGGAGGCGGCGCCGCTGCCAGGGCCGTATTCCGGCGCTCCGTTGCCGGTCTCCTCCCCTTTCGTAGCGCCGGAGCACGATGATCTTTTCTTCGGCGGTCAGGCGGCGACTGGCTCTCGGCTGACGACGAAGCGTCGCCAGAATCAGGATTCTTCCTCCTCCGGCGGATCCAAGTATCGGACGCTGACCGGCTGGGAACCGCTCAACCTCGTCTGGGAGCTTAATCGGATCCGGGCAAGTTACCGGCGAGGCGCCGACATTCCCCTACGGCCGCAACTCGCTGCAAATCCAGCCTACCGAAAAGAACTCGATGGCCGGTCTGGCGCTCGTGTCCGAACAAGTGCCTTCAGTGGTCCTGGAGGAATTCTTCGGCTTGGGCGAGGGCTCGCTGGCCCGCCTGTCGAACGGCGCCGTCGAGGGATCCGCCATTCGCGCGCCATTGGCGCTTTCGGCGGGCGATGAACTCTCGTTCGACTTTTTCTTCGATGCCGGCGACACGCTTCCCCGCAATGACTTCGCGCTGGCGATGGTTGGCGGCGACACGTTCAAGCTTTCGGACATTGCCGCCATCGCCGATGAGAACTCGACAAGAAACATCGATGCCAGCGGCTGGCGAACCGTCGTCTACAAGGTCGCCGCGACCGGCATCTATACGATCGGCTTTGCATCGGTCGACGACAGAATAGCGGCCGATCCGTCGGCGCTTTACATCGACAACGTGCGCATCGACCGGCAACTCGGCGCCGACTGGGTGGTGGTCGGCTGAACAAGGACCTTGGCGAACCCTGGTGCAGGGGGCCGTCGCTCGGGACGATGATGAGCAGGATTCCTAACCGTCGGCGAGGATGACGTCCTTCATCATACCCGAGGCAGCTCTTCTCGCCAACGACATCGACCCGGATCCCTTCGACCGGATGAGCATAACCGGCATCGAGCATGACCGACGAGTGGGTAACGCCACTTATGACAGCGGCGGCATCGTCACCTACAGGACGGCCGGACTCTTCGATCACCTGGCGGAAGGCGAGACGGCGACCGACAGCTTCCGCTATCTGGTGAACCCGGGGAACGGCGTCACGACTTTGCGACGGTGCACGTCACCATCATCGGCGCCAATGACGCTCCGGTGGCGAGGCCGGATATATATTACGCCGCGGTCCCCGCCGACGCTGCAGTCTGATCGACGTTCTCGGCAACGATGATGATATCGACAGCGACGACGACCGCGGCAGTCTGCGGGTTGTCGAGGCGCATGCCGCCTTTGGCGTCGTGAGCTTCAGCGGTCAGCCGGGCGCCGGCGTCGCCTATGCTCCCGCCGGGCACTACGTCTATCTCGGCGTCGGTGAAACGGCGACGGACACGATCACCTATGTCATCCAGGATCGCCATGGCGCGCGTGCGACGGCCACGGTCGATGTGACGGTAACGGGTGTGAATGACGCGCCGATAGCACGCGACGACGCCGCCTCAACGAACGAAGACGGAGCCATTACCCTGGCCGTCCTC
>CAWAYT010000020.1:0-4134 GCA_963786265.1 uncultured Alphaproteobacteria bacterium | reverse complement strand
TGAAGAGCGGCGTGCTGCCATTTCATCGCCTCGGCCGCAACATTCGGATCGCCGAAGCCGACCTATTGGAGTTTCTTGCCGACCGGCGGCAAGGATGATGCAAGATGTCTAATAATGTCCACTCCTGTATAAACCTTTTCGTCCGTCGTTAATACATCGTATTACTATCCTTGGCGCTTTGCATGTTGAAGTAATCACGATTTTCGTCTATTGTCCACTGCTGTCATAACGAGAACACTGATGTCCACTCCGCCGCCTTCACGACCGACCTCTCCGCTTGCCGCGCCGGGCCTGCCCACCTTGCAGAACGTGCTCGAGCATCTTCGCGACGATGTCGACCTGCCGCCGCTTCGTCGCCGCGACCTCTGCTCGGCCGTACGCACCGTCGGCCGCGTGCTGGGCAATGATCTCCAGGAGATCGCCGCGCATCCTAGCCCGGATTATTCATCGAGGTTGGCGGGTGTGGCGTAACCCATTGAATCGCCTGCGACTCGGTTGTCGAAGCCAATCCACGTCGTTCCGGAGCGCCCACCCGCCATGGTTGATCTTACCCTGCTGCTGCCTGGCCTGTCACCGATCGAGGGCAAAGAGCTTGTCGCCCGTTTCGACGGCGGCCGGCTGTCGTCCGACGGCGGTCTGTTGGTCCTGCGCGAGATCGAGCACCGGCTCAGATCGCCGACCGTCTGGCCGCGTGCATCGAGGATCCGCGTGATCCCGACAGCACCGTGCACACAGTGGCCGACATCATCCGCTTCCGCATGCTGATGATCGCGGCCGGCTACGAGGACGGCAACGATGCGACCGGCCTGCGCACCGATCCGCTGTTCAAGCTGGCGCTCGAACGCGTTGCCGTCGGACCGGGACCTGTGTTCGCAATCGACCATCTCGCGGCTGGAGAACCTGCCCGATGCGCGGACGCTGCTGCGCCTCGGCCGGGCCCTGGTCGACCTCTACTGCGCCTCGTTCCGCCAAGTGCCGCGGCGGATCACGCTGGATATCGACGACACCTTCGACGCGGTGCATGGCGGCCAGCAGCTGCGCCTGTTCAACGCCCACTACGACGATTACGGCTTCCAGCCGATCGTCGTCTTCGATAGCGAGGGCCGCTTCGTCACCGCGCTGCTGCGCCCGGCGAAGCGGCCGAAGGGGGTCGAGATCCGCGCCTTTCTGCGCCGCCTCATCCGCGATCCGCGCCAACTGGCCGAATGTCCAGATCTGCTGCGCGCCGACAGCCATTACGCCTGCCCGGAAGTGCTCGACGGTGCGAGGAGCAGCACGGCGACTACGTTTTCGGCGTGAGCCCAACCAGCATCCTGGTGCAGCCACGTCGACTCTCGGAAGCGACGACGGTGCGGCAGGTCCGCCGTTTCAAGGAGTTCTTTGACGTGCCATCAGCTGGAGTCGTGGTCCGCCGGACCGTCGCTCGCGGCGGAGGCTGTGGCGACGGACGAAGGCGCTTCATCGTGACCAACCTCGGCCTCGGCAGCGGACGGGCCGTCGACCAGGACCTCTATTGCCTGCGCGGACCGGCGGAAGGCCAATAAGGCCTGGAAAAGTTGCACTTCGGCGTTTAGCCGCCGGATCGTGCCCCAAGGCATCGCTAACTGGTTCCGGCTGTTCCTGCAAGCGCCGTGCCTGCACCTAGCGACTGCTGTGCTTCCGGAGCAGTTTCCGCGCGCACTAGTCTTCTCCTGGGGGTCGCCCGTCTTCCATGACCGACGCTCAGCCTGCGCCTGATCAAGACCGCCGCTCGCTCTCTGAACATGAAAATCAAGATCAAGGTCCATCTGCCAAGCAGCGCGGCCGATCAATCGCGCCTTGCACCTTGCCACTCGACGGCGCCTCTGCGCCTTGTCACCGACATCCGGGGCTGAGTTCCCCTACCAGGTTGTCGCTCGACCCGGCATCCTCCAGCGCCTCTTCGCCTTGTCGAACGGCCCACACCGCTTCGGCGTAAACCACATCGCTCTTGGCCAAGAATAACCTACTCGCATCGCAATTTAATACGCAATGGCAGCCGTTGTCTGGTGTAGATCGGGCTAGCCCGATCTATTCGTCGGGAAACAACGTGCAGCGAGTGTTAAATCGGCTATGCGCGTATTGGTTGTTTTGGCGGGGGTTGGTTTCCGCCGCAGCCGGATGGGGGATCGGTAGGTAGAGAGGCGCTGGAGGTTGCGGGGAGCGGGCTCGGCGGGGGCACACGGCCCCGGCGTTCAGGTGACGAGACGCGGCAGGCGGCCGAGAGCCAGGTGCCAGATTGCCTGATCGGCGGCGCTGCTCGGCAGGTGGACTTTGATCTTGGTTTTCATCTCGATGATGCGGGCGGCGGTCTTGATCAGGCGCAGCCGCAGCGTGTCGAACTGGGCGACGCGCCAGGACGAGGCCTTCGGCATCAGCGCGCGCAGACTCCACAGCAGCCAATAGGCGCCGGCGTGCAGGAACAGCCGGAACTGATTGGCGGTGGCCTTGGGGCACGAGGTGCGGTCGGCGGCGAGATGGGTTTTCCAGGCCTTGATGTGGTTCTCCGCTTGGCCACGCCGGCAGTAGAGTTCCTGATACAGCGAACGGCCGTTGCCGTGGCCGAGGTTGGTGACGATGAAGCGGCTGTCGGTGCCGTCGCCGCCGGCCTCGACGCGGGCGACGATGCGGCGGACCCGGCTCCAGGTCCTGGCGGCGTCGAAGAATTCCTTGAAGCGGCGGACCTTGCCTCCGCTCGGCGCGGCCTCGAAGCGCGCCGCGGTGCTTTTCTCCAGGCCGGTGATATGTCGGCGGAGCGTGCTGTTGGGGGCGAGGCCGAGGATGTAGTCGAGACTGTTCGCCTCGCACCAATCGAGGACCTCCGGGCAGGCGTAATGGCTGTCGGCGCGAAGGAGGATCTCGACCTCGGGCCAATGGCTGCGGATCGCCCGCACCAGGCGACGCAGAAAGGCGCGGATCTCGACGCCCTTCGGCCGCTTCGCCGGGCGCAGCAGGGCGGCGACGAAGCGGCCCTCGCCATCGAAGACGACGATCGGCTGGAAGCCGTATTCGTCGTAATGAGCGTTGAACAGGCGCAACTGCTGGCCGCCATGGACCGCGTCGAAGGTGTCGTCGATATCCAGCGTGATCCGCCGCGGGACTTGGCGGAACGAGCCGCACCAGACGTCGACCAGAGCCCGGCCCAGGCGCAGCAGCGTCCGCGCATCGGGCAAATTCTCCAGCCGCGAGATGGTCGACTGCGAACACAGGTCCCGGTCCGACGGCACGCGTTCGAGCGCCAGCTTGAACAGCGGATCGGTGCGCAGGCCGGTCGCATCGTTGCCGTCCTCGTAGCCGGCCGCGATCATCAGCATTCGGAAGCGGATGATGTCGGCGACCGTATGCACGGTGCTGGCGGGATCGCGCGGATCGTCGATGCAAGCGGCGAGACGGTCGGCGACTTTGAGCCGTTGCTCGATCTCGCGCAGAACCAACAGACCGCCGTCGGACGACAGCCGGCCGCCGTCGAACCGGGCGACAATCTCTTTGCCCTCGATCGGTGACAGGCCAGGCAGCAGCAGGGTAGGATCAACCATGGCGGGTGGGCGCTCCGGAACCGATGTGGATTGGCTTCGACAACCGAATCCTAGGCGATTCCAATGGGCTACGCCACACCCGCCAACCTCGACGAATAATCCGGGCTAAGTCACCTTCCAACATCAGCCGAACGCAGAACGGTACTACGGAGGGGAAGAGATAGGCATAGAAGGCGGGGAGACAGGGTGCGAGCGCGGTTAGGGCCCCGGCGCCCATGCCGCCGAGCACAAAACCAAGTACCATGCGTTGAGTGTCAGTAGCGGGCGAGTAAAAGAAAAGACCCGCCGCTCGCCATAATACACCGCTGATTCCGGAACCAATGATTGCGATATAAGTCCCTCGTTGGTTGCTTCCGCCATACCTCTGGTGCCAAATATGGACGGCTCCTCTCACAGCCACCATGATAAAGAGGAACACCCACCAGGTTGCCACCATCGGTGGCGCGTTCGCCCGGAAGAAGATAACTGCGATCAGGGTGCCGTTGACGAGGTTCGTCATAAGGACGACCGGCGTCATCGCGAAGAGAAGCTTGAGCAATTCTCTCTGAAGATCCTCGCGGAAGCGACCTGGCTCGCGATC
>CAWAYT010000019.1:0-48393 GCA_963786265.1 uncultured Alphaproteobacteria bacterium | reverse complement strand
GCCGCAGTCGATTGCGGCCATCACTCTTGCGGCACCAGCGTGCGGGGTTGAGGGCGGAGCGCTGGCGGTTCGTACCCCCCTCGGCTCACCTCGCCCCGGTCCTCTCCCGGCGGGAGAGGGAGCGCGAAGCGCGGGTGAGGGGTTTGCGAGCAAGAGAGCGGGCGAGGGGAGCGCGCCTACTCGAACTCCAGGATGATCTGGCCGACGCTGAGCGTGTCGCCGGCCTTGGCGTGCAGCTTCATCACCTTGCCGGCGCGGGCGGCGCGCAGGATGTTCTCCATCTTCATCGCCTGCACGATCGCCAGCTCGTCGCCGGAGTTGACCCGCTCTCCCGGCTTCGACCGCGAGCGACTGCAGCAGCCCCGGCATCGGCGAGAGCAGGTACTTCGACATGTCCGGCGGCTTGCGCTCCGGCATCATCTTGGCCAGCTCGGCGACCTCCTTGCGTGTAGACCATCACGTCGACCTCGGAGCCGAGGTGGTAGAGCCGGTAGCCGATGCCGATCCGTTCGACCTTGAAGGAATGCGGCACGCCGTTGATCGTGCAGCGGAGCACCGGATCGCTGATGATCCAGTCGCTGCGGATCGACAGCGTGTGCCCGTCGCGGATGATGTCGAAGCCTTCCTCCGAGCCGCGGCCGGCGTGCTCCTCGACCGTCGACCGGATAGTGCTTCTTGCCGATCACCGCCACCTGTTCCCGGTCGATCTTGCGGCCGTAGCCCGGCATTTGGCCGCTCACGTCCTTCGCCCGGTACATGTAGCGGAGGTGCATCAGCATGGCGGCGGCGATGATGCTGTCGAGCTCGCCCGGTTCGAGCGGCGCCGGCGAGAAGCCGTCCGGATATTCCTCGGCGATGAACGCCGTGCTGAGCCGGCCCTGCAGGAACCGCGGGTTGGCCATCAGCGCCGTCAGGAAGGCGATGTTGTGGTGCACGCCCTTGATGTAGAACTCGTCGAGCGCGCGGCGCATCAGGGCGATGGCGTTGTCCCGATCGCGGCCCCAGGTGGTCACCTTGGCGATCATCGGATCGTAGAACATGCTGATCTCGCCGCCCTCGTAGACGCCCGAGTTGATGCGCACCTCGGCGCTCTCGACCGGCTCGCGATAGCGCACCAGCCGGCCGGTCGACGGCATGAACTTGCGGTTCGGATCCTCGGCGTAGACGCGCGCCTCGACCGACCAGCCGTGCGGGCGGACGTCTTCCTGTTGGATCGTCAGCTCCTCGCCGGCGGCGATGCGGATCATCCATTCGACGAGATCGATGCCGTGGGTGAACTCCGTCACCGAATGCTCGACCTGCAGCCGGGTATTCATCTCCAGGAAGAAGAAGTTGCGCCGCTGGTCGACGATGAACTCACAGGTGCCGGCGGAGTCGTAGCCGCAGGCCTTGGCGAGCGCCACCGCGCGCATGCCCATTTCACGCCGCGTCGCGTTGTCGAGGAAGGGCGAGGGCGCTTCCTCGATCACCTTCTGATGGCGGCGCTGGATCGAGCACTCGCGCTCGTCGAGATGGATAATGTTGCCGAACACGTCGCCCAGGACCTGGATCTCGATGTGCCGCGGCTGCTCGATGAACTTCTCGATGAACACCCGGTCGTCGCCGAACGCCGATCGCGCTTCGCTGGTGGCCAGCCGAAAGGCGTCGCTTCAGCTCGGCTTCGTCGCGGGCGATGCGGATGCCCTTGCCGCCGCCGCCCGCCGCCGCCTTCAGCATCACCGGAAAGCCGATGCCCTGGGCGATGGCGACGCACTCCTCGGCCGTCGGGATTTGGTCCCAGTGCCCCGGCACCGTCGGCACTCCGGCCTCCTTGGCCGCCCGGTTGGCCAGGATCTTGTCGCCCATGAGACGGATCACTTCGGGATTGGGGCCGATGAACGTGATCTCCTCGTCGGTGAGCGCCTTGGCGAAGGCCGTTCGCTCGGAGAGGAAGCCGTAGCCCGGGTGCACCGCGTCCGCGCCGGTCCGCCGCGCCGCAGAGACGATTTTGTCGATGACGAGATAGCTCTCGCTGGCGGGCGAAGGGCCTATGTAGACGGCCTCATCGCAGGCTTTGACGTGCCGCCCGTACTTGTCGGCGTCGGAATAGACGGCGACCGTCTTCAGGCCCATCTTTCGCGCCGTCCGTGCGATCCGGCAGGCGATCTCGCCGCGATTGGCGATGAGGATTTTCTTGAACATCTTACGTTGTCCCGCTCCGAGAGTTTGCTTCGTTTGCTTGGCGGACGAGGCCTTTATGGGCCGGTTACAGCGGTATGTTCGGGTGCTTCCGCTTCGGGAGATCGATCTGCTTATTGCGCAGCAGCGTCAGCGCCTTGCAGATGCGCCTCCGCGTCGAATGCGGATGGATGACGTCGTCGATGAAACCGCGCCGGCCGGCGGCGAACGGATTAGCGAACTTCGCCTTGTACGCCTCGGTGCGCTCGCCGATCAGCTTCGGGTCGCCCAGTTCGGTGCGGAAGATGATCTCGACCGCGCCCTTGGCCCCCATCACCGCTACCTCGGCCGTGGGCCAGGCGAAGTTGACGTCGGCGCGCATGTGCTTTGAGCCCATGACATCGTAGGCGCCGCCGTAGGCCTTGCGGGTGATCACGGTGATCTTCGGGACACTCGCCTCGGTGTAGGCGAACAGCAACTTGGCGCCGTGCCGGATGATGCCACCGTGTTCCTGGTTGACACCCGGCAGAAATCCCGGGACGTCGACGAAGGTGATGATCGGGATGTTGAAGCAATCGCAAAAGCGGACGAAGCGGGCGCCCTTGATCGAAGCATCGATGTCGAGGCAGCCGGCTAGCACCAGCGGCTGATTGGCGACGACGCCCACCGTCTGGCCGTTCATGCGGCCGAAGCCGGTGACGATGTTGCCGGCAAAGTCCTCCTTGATCTCGAAGAACAGCCCCTCGTCGAGAACCTTGATGATCAGCTCCTTCATGTCGTAGGGCGCGTTCGGGTTCTCTGGAATGAGCGTATCCAGCGACGGCTCGATCCGGTCGATGGAGTTGAAGCTCGGCCGGACTGGCGGCGGAACGCGATTGGAAGACGGCAGGAAATTGAGCAGCCGGCGAGTGTAGAGCAGCGCCTCCACATCGTTGTCGAACGCGAGATCGGCCACCCCCGACTTCGTCGTGTGCACGGAAGCGCCGCCAAGGCCCTCCTGGTCGATCTCCTCGTGCGTTACCGTTTTCACCACGTCCGGCCCAGTGACGAACATGTGGCTCTCGTCCCGGACCATGATGATGAAGTCGGTGAGCGCCGGCGAGTACACCGCGCCACCGGCGCACGGGCCCATGATCAATGAAATCTGTGGAATCACCCCCGAAGCGTCGACGTTGCGCACGAAGACGTCGCGCGTAGCCGGCGAGCGAGGCGACGCCCTCCTGGATGCGCGCGCCGCCGGAGTTGTTGATGCCGACCACCGGCGCGCCGATCTTCATGCGCCGCATCCATGATCTTGCAGATCTTCTCGGCATGCGCCTCCGAGAGGCTGCCGCCGAACACCGTGAAGTCCTGGCTGAACACGAAGACCGGCCGGCCGTTCACCGTACCATAGCCGGTGACGACCCCGTCGCCGGGGATCTGGATCTTCTCCATGCCGAAGTCGATGCAGCGATGTTCGACGAACATGTCCCATTCTTCGAAGGAGTCCGGGTCGAACAGTACGTCGATGCGCTCGCGAGCGGTGAGCTTGCCGCGCTTATGCTGCGCGTCGATCCGGTGCTGCCCGCCGCCGAGACGGGCGAGCGCACGCTTTTCTTCAAGTTGTTCAACGATTTCACGCATGACCCGTTCTCCCGTATTTCGCAAACGCAGCATTTTAGAGACCACGGCGGAAAGTTCAACTTCCTCTCATCATCCAACGGGCCTAAAAAGCAACGGAGCAGCTTGGCGAAAGGCCTTGAAGGGGGCTAGGCGAACTGCGAGAGCGAAGTGGCCGGTCTAGCCATAAGGATGCATGTGCCGGGGAGGTCCGGCTGGCTAAGCTTCGCGCCGGAGAGCTCGCGCTAGCGAGTGCCGAAGGGAGAGCATGGTGGCCCGGACGCGACGAAGTTTCATCAACCTTATGGTGATCGGCGCGGCGGCGCTCGGCTCCCGGTTATCCGCGGGCGCGCCATTGGCGGCCGAGGAACCGACGTTTCCGGTTACGCCGTTGACGATGGAAACATCTCGCGGCCGTTTCGAGTTCATGGTCGAAATGGCGGAAACACCGTCAACCTGGCGGCGGGGCTTGCAGCGGCGCCGGCAACTCGCCCCGAATTCGGGCATGTTGTTCAACTTCCACGAGCCCCGGGTGATCTCCATGTGGATGAAGGACACACTGATCGCGCTTGACATGATTTTCATCGACGAGCACGGGGCGGTCGTCAACGCCGCCGAGAACACGGTACCCCTGTCGTCCGCAACGATCAGCTCCAACGGGCCGGTTCTGGCTGTGTTGGAGGTCAACGCCGGCACCGCCGCGCGCCTCGGAATTCGCCACGGGGACCGGGTCGTGCATCCGCTGTTCAGCCCTGCCAACAGATCCACAGCGCCCAACTGAGCGGCCCGCCGTCAGCGGAAAAGCAGGGGGCGCTGGTGCGAGCCGCCGCTCCGTGGTCAATCCTTGCAGTGTGGCCATCTCACCTAACTTGTGCGATTGCGTAATCAATTTTAAGGCCCGCCGCTCCGTAATGGCTCCGTGAATCAGGCACTATCAGTCAGTCGTAAATCGTCGAGATTCCGAGTTGGTGGTGGCTTTTTTAAGTTTTGGATATAAAAGGATGCATCCGATTACAGCCGCCATCAATACAAAGTTGGAATAGTAGATTATGAATGACCAGGGCAGCGCCTCATCGCTCTGCGCACGTTCAACAAATAGCGACACAAAGATGAATCCTGCGGCAGAAACACCAACGGTAGCTATGGCTAACGCTCTATCGCCGCGGACCGCAGCGACGCACGCCAGTGCGAGACCAAGCCACCCTAAGATTGGGATGATGATGCCGAGGACCGCCAATACGAGAGCTGCGAGTTGAAAGCCCTTTTGAAGAGTCATGTCAGATTTTCCTCCCATCGAACAGGCCTCATACGTTGAAGCAGGTCTTTCGCCGAAGACGGTGCAGACATTCGCCGGCCACAGCTCCCTCGAAGTCACGATGTCCCGCTATGGCCATCTGTTCAGGGATACCGCGCACCAGGCGGCCATGAACAGGACATCCACGAGCTCGCAGCAAAAATGCAGCACCATGGGTAAAGCTTGCCAACGCCACTCGCGCTGGCCGTCTTCGGCTTGGCATTCTTCTAAGAGCCCTTCCGGAAAGGAGTTGAGTTCTCTGGAATCGGTTGTGATTCCTTGTGCGGCACCTGAGTCGGAGAGAGGTGCCTCATGTGGAAGCCGGAACATCGAGCGGCCGCGGATCGGCGCGGCCTGCGCCATGAGAGTGACCTGACGGATGCCGAGTGGACGCTGGTCGCCCCGCTAATCCGCCCAGCGAAGCGTGGCGGTCGGCCTCGGACGGTGAACGTCCGCGAGGTCCTGAACGCCGTCTTTTACGTGCTCTGGACGGGGCGCCAGTGGAAGGCGCTTCCGAAGGACCCGCCGCCGCGCGGCACGGTCTGGGAGTACCTGGACCTGTGGGACTGGGACGGCACGCTGGGGCGCATCCATCACGCTCTCTACATCGAGGTCCGAGAGAAGGCGGGGCGTGAGGCGAGCCCGACGACGGCGATCATCGACAGCCAGACCGCGAAGGGCGCCGTCAAAGGGGGGCTTCGCTCGACCCGTCCGGCTACGACGCCGGCAAGAAGGTGGTCGGCCGCAAGCGCCACGTCTTGACCGACACGCTCGGCTTGCTGCTCGCCATCAACGTCCATCCGGCCAACGTGCAAGATCGCGACGGCGCGGAGGCGCTCTTGCGCGAGGCGCGCCGAAGCTTCCCCTTCGTCGAGCGCATCATCGGCGACGCCGGCTACCAAGGGCGGAAGATGGAAGCCGCCGTGGCCCGCGCCGGCCTCTGGGAGCTTCAGATCGTCCGCCGCCGCGACCGCCACCGTTTCGTCGTCCTCCCGAAGCGCTGGATCGTCGAGCGCACCCTCGCTTGGATCAGCCGCCGCCGCCGGCTCGCCCGGGATTACGAGCGCCACGCCCGAAAAGCCGCGGCCTTCGTCCGCCTCGCCATGATCCGCCTGATGCCGCGACGCCTCTCGTCAAACCTCTGATCAGGAATCCAAACTTCCCGGAACGGCTCTTTAGAGGCAGCGACGCGGCAACCATTCAGGTCAAGACACGAGTTGCGCCGTCGCTGCTCGCCCGTCTACAAACAGCAGCAGCCGAACGACCCCAAGGAAAGTCTAGCTCCGTCACACACTTGCGCCAGCTTTTTCGCAGGCTCATAACCTAGAGTAAAGGGGTGTGCAGCCGCGTGAGCGGGCTCCCAACGTACCCCACACTGGGCTTGCAGCGTGTCTGTTAGGCCTACGAGGGGTTCCCGCTTCACGCTTCCGCCAACGCGTTGATCTTTGCCGCCATGATGAAGTCGTTCTCGTGCAGGCCATTGATCTTGTGAGTATATAGTTCGACCGTGCAATAACCCCATCCGAAGCGGATGTCCGGGTGATGCCCCTCACGTTCGGCTAGCGCCCCGATCCTGTCGACCAAATCGAGAGCATCCTTAAAATTGATAAACGTGAAGGTGCGCTCGAGGCGCGTCCCCTCCGAGAGCAGCGCCCACCCCGGCGCCTGTTCGAGATACTGCTTCGCCTCGTGCAAGCTCATCGGTGGTACGCCGCCCCGGCAGGGTGTGCAGATCCTGCCGGCGAGTTCGTTCGTCATCGTCATCGTCATCGTCATCTCCTCTGTAACCGTCCAAACGTCGGCGGTATTCAGGTTGTCCTTTACAAGACCGGGAATGCGAAGCAGCAGCGGCCTGCTCTGCAATAAAGCCTTGCCGAGGTTGCCTTTGGCAGGCGTGGCGGGCGGCGCTGGCCCGGCAACATTACCGGGCGCTCAGCACAGCGCGCGCAACAAGGCCAGCCTGGCGATGGCCCGTTCCGCCAGTGATTGCGCGGCCTTGACCAACGCTTCATTGTCGGCGCGCTCGGCGATGGCAAGGTAGCGTTCCACGAGATCGTCGGCCTGCGCGGTCAACGGCGCATCCGCCTCCTCGGTCTCAACCGGCGTTTCGGCATCCGACAGGGCGCCGCCCATCAGCCCGCGCAGTTCGTCCGCGATCTCGTAAGACTGGGCCGCGAGATCCTCGGCCGCCACTCTGTCCGGTTGTTCCGCGGCCGATGCGAGCCGATGGAGTGCATCGCCGAGGCGGCGCTCGGAAGCTTCGGCGGCACGCAAGAGCGCCAATGCCGAAATCCGTCCGGGCGGCTGCTGGACGCGCCCTCGCTCGATGTGGTAGGCGCGCCGGCGTTCCCGCCGAAGCAGCGCGGCATGCGCGAGCTCCTCGTGCGCGATGCCCTCGGCCGCCGCCTTGATTGCGGGATCCCGAGCGTGCGCCGACACATAACTCCAATACGAGAAGGCCCGCTCCTCGCCACGGACCGCAAGAGAGAACGCCGCGTAAGGAGTGATCCGGCGATCAACCCCGATGGCGGCGGTCATCTCGTCAGCTTCCGTAGGGTCCGGCCACCTTAGACGATCGACAACGGCAACCAGAGCCTTAGCGTCGCGCCCTTCCAACCAGCGCGCGGCCATACGCTCGTGCTCGCGTTCTTCCTCGGCGAGACGGCGGAAAATCGCGGCTACGTCGTCGGCGCCCCTCTCGTCCATGCGATCGGCAAGGGCTTCGTAACGCGCCGCCGCCTGATGCTCCATGGCCTGTAGGATGCCGAAGAGCTCGTCCATGGAGCGGACCAGTTGACGCGGCTCGGTCTTCAGACGCTTCATGGCAAACCGTCGCGATCTGGCGGGCGACGATCCCGATGTAGGCGGCATCCCGTACGCCAGCGTCTTGGGGAACGCCTTGCTCATGCCCGTCGTTCCCTAGCTTGAACATTCTACTGTGGGTCGCGTTCCCGTTGCCGCGACATCAGTGGTTTGTTAGTGTTGATGGCTTGTGCTGGATGTTCGCTGTTGGCCCCCTATGTCCTGGCGACAGCCTCGTTACGGTTGGGGGCCGGACGAAACCGTTGTTCCTACATCGTCGCGATTGGTATCTCGGTGATCTCGCACGCCGCTGGTGTGCAGCGCTGGCGCTAATCTTGATCTTCGCGCTTCTCGGGGCGAGCGCTCCAGCTATCGCGGCGAGTTGGCTGGCCGACTTTCTTCCGAAGGCGCAACCTCAGGAGTTCTTTCCCGAAGCCGACCGACTGGGAGCGCCACAGGGCGATCCGCCCATCGCCCCCGCGTTCGCCGGCGAACGGCTGCTCGGGCTTCGTCTACCTGAATTCCGATTTCACCAACGCCGATCGGCTACTCCGGCAAGCCGATCCATGTGCTGGTCGGCATCGATCCGCAAGGCGAGCTCACCGCGATCAAGCTCGTCGAGCATAAGGAGCCGATCGTGCTGATCGGCATTCCCGAGCGCCGCATCGTCGAGGCCATGCGCTCGCTCGTCGGCCGCGACATGGCGCCGGTCGCGAACGGGGCCGAACGTCCGCCGCAGGTCGACATCGTCAGCGGCGCGACGGTGACGGTGCTCGTCATGGGCGACAGCGTCGTGCGCTCGGCCGTGCGGCTGATCCGCAGCGGCCGCCTCAGCGCCAGGCAGCGGCCGCCGCTGCCGCTCGCAGCGTGCCGCCCCAGGCCGGCACGATCCCTGGATCTGGACCAGAGCGAGGTTCGTGACTGGAAGAGCCTGCTGGGCGACGGCTCGGTCCGGCGACTGCAGTTGTCGGTCGGCGACGTCAGCGAGGCCTTCGCCAAGTCCGGCAACCACGGCGGCGGCCGAACAACGCCGAAGCGTCGGACCCCGCACGAGACCTTCATCGACCTCTACGTCGCGCTTGGCGACGCGTGCCCACCATCGGCCGCAGCCTGCTCGGCGACGCCGGCTACGAGCGGCTCCGACAGCGCCTGGCGCCCGGCCAGCAGGCGATCGTCGTCGCCGGCGACGGGCCTACTCGTTCAAGGGATCGGGCTACGTACGCGGCGGCATCTTTGACCGCATCGAGCTGCTCCAGGATGGCGCGAGCACCCGTTTCCGCGACAAGCAACCACACGCGGCTGGGCGAGTTCGCCGCCGACGGGGCGCCGGCGTTGCGCGAAATCGGGCTTTTTCGTGGTCCCGCACGAGTTCGACGCTCGATCCTGACCGAGCCTTGGCAGCTCCAGCTTCTGGTGCAGCGGGCGACCGGCGCGCGCGAGAAGGCCTTCCTGACCTTCGATCTCGATTACACGCTGCCGGACCGGTACCTCAAGCTCGAGCAGCCGTCGCCACCGACCGGCGACCGCCAGCTGCCGCAGCAGCCGACGCCGGCAGCGCAGTCGGATCTTCAGGCGCCGCCGACGTGCGGCCGCCGCAGCGGAGGATATCTGAATGAGCCGCTCTGGCAGCGAGATCTGGCGAGACCGAACACCGGCGACATCGCGCATCACCGCGGCGGCGATCGCTGCGTGCTGACGGCGATCTTCTTCTTCCAGAACGTGCTGGTGCAGCCGGCCGAAGCTCTACACCTGGGTACGACGCGGCTTTCTCGCCTTCACGCTGGTCTGGCTCGGCTGGTACGCCAACGCGCAGCTCTCGGTCGTCAACGTCCTCACCTTCACCAACGCGCTGGTGACGCGGCTTCAGCTGGGACTACTTCCTGCCGGCGCCGCTGATCTTCATGCTCTGGTGCGCGGTCGCCGCCGCGCTGCTGTTCTGGGGCCGAGGCCCGTTCTGCGGCTGGCTCTGCCCCTTCGGCGCGCTGCAGGAACTGTCAGCACCATCGCCAAGCGGCTGAGGTGCCGCAGATCGACGGTGCCCTGGGGGCTGCACGAGCGGCTCTGGCCGCTCAAGTACATGATCTTCCTCGTGCCTGTTCGGCGTCTCGCTGTACTCGATGGCGCTTGGCCGAGCAGCTCGCCGAGGTCGAGCCGTTCAAGACCGCCATCATCCTGAACTTCATGCGCGATGGCCGTTCGTGCTCTACGCAGTGGCGCTGCTGGTGCTCGGCGCTCTTCATCGAGCGCTTCTTCTGCCGCTACCTGTGCCCGCTCGGCGCCGCCCTGGCGATCCCCGGCCGGCATGCGCATGTTCGAGTGGCTGCGGCGTTTCTGTTCAACTACGCCAACGGTTCGGACATCGTCGGCAACGTCGCCCTGGGCAGGCTGCAGTCGGCGGAGCGGTGGGCAATGGTCGGCCAGCGCATGGCGGCAGGTGAGCACGCCCTTCCCGGCGAGGGCGGCGATGCCGTAGAGTTGGTAGCCGCGCCGCGCATCGGCCCGGAAAAGTGCGTGTTCATCTACAACGCCAACCAGAACCGCTTCCGCGACAACTGGTTCGAGGGCTGCGAGATCGGCATCCACTTCACCGCCGGCTCGGAAGGCAACGAGATCGTCGGCAACGCCTTCGTCAGCGAACCGCAACCAGGTGAAGTACGTCGGCACGCGCTACCTCGACTGGTCGAAGGAGCGGCCGCGGCAACTACTGGAGCGACAACCCGGCCTTCGACCTCGAATGGCGACGGCATCGCCGACACAGCCTACCGCCCGAACGACCTGATCGACCAGGTGCTCTGGACCGCGCCGCAGGCCAAGGTGCTGATCAACAGCCCGGCCGTGCAGGTGATCCGCTGGGCGCAGGCGCAGTTCCCGGCCCTGCTATCCGGGCGGCGTCGTCGACAGCCATCCGCTGATGGCGCCGCCGCCGCGCGCGCCCGAAGTCGCCGAGGCTCACGCCGTGACGCGGCGACCGTCGAGATCCGGGAAGTCGTGAAGCGCTTCGGCCGAGGTCGAAGCCGTGCGCGGAGGTCTCGTTCGAGCTGCCGGCAGGCGAGACCGTGGCGCTCGTCGGCCACAACGGCGCCGGCAAGACGACGCTGATGAAGCTGATGCTCGGCCTGCTCCGGCCGACGGCCGGCACCATCGCGGTGCTCGGCGACGATCCCGCCGCGGGCGAGTTCGCCAGCACGGCGCCAGCCTGGGCTATCTGCCGGAGAACGTCGTCGTTCAACCCGGCGCTGACCGGGCGCGAGACGCTGGCGTTCTACGCGCGGCTCAAGGGCCAGCCGGTCGCCGACGGTCGCGCCGCTGCTCGACCGCGTCGGCCTCGCCAGCGCCGCCGACCGCCGCGTCGGCACCTACTCGAAGGGCATGCGCCAGCGGCTCGGCCTCGCCCAGGCGCTGCTCGGCGAGCCGCGGGTGCTGCTGCTCGACGAGCCGACCACCGGCCTCGACCCGGCGCTGCGCCAGCGCTTCTACGACATCGTCGAGGAGCTGCGCGGACGCGGCGCCACCGTGCTCCTGTCCTCGCACGCGCTGACCGAGCTGGAGGAGCGGGCCGGTCGGGTGATCATCATGAACCGCGGCCGATCAAGGTCGCCGACGGCTCGCTCGACGACTGCGCCGCATCGCCCGCCTGCCGACACGCATCCGCTGAAGCTGACGGATGGCGAACTCGCGAGCGTCTCGAGCTGGCTCGGCATCCGTGTCGCCTTGGCGGCGCATCAACGGCCGCATCGATCGAGATCGACGCCGCGCCGGACAGCAAGATCGAGCTCCTGCGGCGCGTCGCGACGAGGTCGCAGCCGATCGAGGATCTCGACGTCTTGCCGCCGACGCTGGACGAGCTCTACGCGCACTTCCTGCGCGGAGAGGCGCGCTGCCGTGAGGAACGTCCTGATCGTCGCCGGCAAGGAGATCCAGGAGGGCCTGCGCAACCGCTGGGTGCTCGCCACCACGCTGCTGCTGGCCGCGCTCGCCCTGACGCTGACCTTCCTCGGCAGCGCGCCGACCGGCAGCGTCGGCGTGCAGCGCGCTCGACGTGGTCATCGTCAGCCTCTCCAGCCTCACCATCTTTCTGTCCCGCTGATCGCGCTGCTGATCTCGCACGACGCCATCGTCGGCGAGATGGAGCGCGGCACGATGCTGCTGCTCCTGAGCTACCCGGTGGCGCGCTGGCAGGTGCTGCTCGGCAAGTTCGTCGGCCATCTGGCCATCCTCGCCTTCGCGACGCTCGCTCGGCTACGGCGCCGCCGCGCTGGCGCTGCCGCTCGCACCGGGCACGGCCATCGACGCCGAGAGCTGGGCGGCATTCGCCGCGATGGTCGGCTCCTCGGTCCTGCTCGGCGCCGTGTTCATCGCCCTCGGCTACCTCGTCAGCGCGCTCGTGCGCGACCGGGGCACCGCCGCCGGCATCGCCATCGGCATCTGGCTGCTGCTCGTGCTCGATCTACGACATGGCCCTGCTCGGCCTGCTCGTGGTCGATCAGGGCCAGCACCGTCTCCGGCGGCTGTGCTCAACGCGCTGCTGCTGCTCAACCCCACCGACGTCTACCGCCTGTTCAACCTGACCGGGCTTCGCCAACGTCAGCTGCGTTCTCCGGCATGGCGGGACTCGCCGGGACAGTGCGACGCTGACCCGCCGTCGCTGCTGGCCGCGCTCGCGGCCTGGGCACTGCGTGCCGCTGGCGCTCGCCGCCTTCGCGTTTTCCAGGAGAGAGCTATGAGAAGGCTTGCCTTAGCGGCCATGCTGCTCGCGGCGCTGGCGCTCGCCGGCTGCGACGACAAGAAGACGGCGGAAGCGCCCCGCCGCCGCACGAGCTCACCGCCGAGCGCCATCGGCAACTACTGCGGCATGAACGCTGCTCGAGCACCCGGGTCCGAAGGGTCAGATCATGCTGGCCAGCCGCACCGACCCGCTCTGGTTCTCGTCGGCGCGCGACGCGATCGCCTTCACGATGCTGCCCGAGGAAGCCGAAGGACATCCGCGCCATCTATGTCTCCGACATGGCCAAGGCACCGAGCTGGGAACACCCGGGGCCGACAATTGGGTGCTGGCGCGAGGACGCCGTGTTTGTCATCGGCAGCGACGCGCGTGGCGGCATGGGCGCCGAAGAGGCGGTGCCGTTCTCGGATCGAGCCGCGGCGGCGGAGTTCGCCGCCCGGCGCGCCGGGCGCCTAGCGACGTTGTCCGAAATTCCTCGAACCTACGTGCTCGGCTCCGGGGAGGCGGCGCGCACCGTGCCGGAGATCGAGCCGTCCGCGCATAAGCACGCACCCACCGGAACCCACTAGGATCGCGCGGATGCCCGTGAACATTTCCCGCCGGAGAATGATCCGTATCAGCGCCGCGGCGGCAGGTCTCGCGCTCGTTCCTTGGGAGAGGCCAGCGCGGTCGGACGTGGCGTGCCTGGTGACATGGCGCGGAACGTCGCTGGGCGCGCTCGCTTCAATGTGTGTCCACCACACCGGTCGCGCCGAGGCGGAGCGCTCGATCGAGCGCGCGCTGGCCGAGGTGCGCCGGCTGGAACGGATCTTCAGCCTATACCAAGAAGACTCGGCGCTGGTTGCGCTGAACCGTCGCGGAGTGCTTGAGGCGCCTGCTTCCGAGCTGGTGGAACTGCTCACCGAGTGCCGGAACTATACCGAGCTGACCGATGGAGCGTTCGATCCGACGGTGCAGCCGCTCTGGCGGCTGTTCGCCGAGCACTTCTCGCGCGCGGAGGCCGATCCGGGCGGGCCGCCAGCAGCCGCTCTCGACGAGGCTCTCACCTCGGTGGGCCACCAGCACCTCATCTTCGATCGCAACCGGGTCGTTCTCAGCCGCCCCGGCATGGGCCTGACGCTGAACGGTATCGCGCAAGGCTACATCACTGACCGGGTCGTGGATCTGTTGCACGCCAGCGGCATCGAACGGAGTCTGGTCGATATGGGCGAGATTCGGGCGTTGGGCGCGCATCCCGAGGGGCGAGCCTGGACGGTGGCCATCACCGATCCCGCGGGACCGGGGCAAGTGCTCCGAACCGCCGAGATCATCAACCAAGCGGTGGCGACATCGGCCGGTGTCGCCTTCCAGTTCGATGCCCTGGGCCGCTTCAATCACATCTTCCACCCCAGGACCGGCGCCTCCGCCCAGCTGCATCGGTCGGTGACCGTAATCATGCCGACGGCGACGGCGGCGGATGCTCTTTCCACAGCTTTCAGCCTAATGCCCGTGGATGCGGCCGAGCGAGTGCTGGCGAAAGCGCACGGTGGACCTGCCTATTTCGAACCCACGTCCTAGACTCTTAGAACAGCGTGCCCGTGCCGGCGAGGCCATCGGTGCCGACGGTAAGCGTGAAACGGGGGTACTTGTCGTCGACATTTGCCTGACCGTAGATGTCGAATGGCGTGAGTTCGCGAGGCGGGTTTACTGGGATGCCGGTCGGATCCCAGTCGAACAGCAGTCGCGGGAAGGTCAGGTTGGCGAACCTGTCGGAAGGAAAGCGGAACGCATTGAAAGTCGGCCGACCGCCGACGCAGGCCACCCCGACTCAAAAAAAGTCCTCCGAACGCAGGTAGAGCCCGGCCGGCGCCGGTTGGAAAAAGCCGCTTTGCACGAGAGCGCTGTCCAGCGCGTCGATGTCGCGCCCGCCGAGACCGATGCTGCCCTTGGTCCCAGCGAACGGCGCCAGGATGTCCAGTGGATCCTGAAAGAGGGTAGTGATCGGATCCGCGATAGACACATTGCTCAGGTCGGATGGACCCAGCACGCGGGCCTTCAGGACTAAGCCGGACGCGGCGTCGGGGACAATGTCGTACGTCCGCGCCTGCTTTACGTAGACGCCGTTGTAGACGAACCGATATCGATCGAGGGCTCCGGGCGCGCACTGCGCGCGTATGTCGTCGCCGTTCACGTAGCTGAACCACGTGAAGCGCTGCGAAAGCGCATCATCCCGCCCGACGTAGGTACAGGCAAACAGCACCGCGAGCATGATGAACAGCCCGGCGGCGGTCAATAACGACGCGAAGCTCCTCATAACGCCAGGTGCTTCCCAGCCGGCCGGCGAGCCTGTGTTTCGGGGCCACCGGCGCGGCCAGGGCCGGGTCGAAGGCTGGAGCAGGCTCCCGGAGTACTAGCATCCACGACATACATACAACGGTTCATATACCTTTTGATGATATGTATGGGCGGAAATGAGCGCTTATACCAGTACCTTCGGATGCAAACGCGCTCGCAAAGGTGGTGACTTGCGTCACAGTCTCGCGCGACGGGACGTCGTATCGTTGTCCAGAAATTACCAGGAAATCGTAGCTACCATGGGCAACCTTCCACCGCAAATTGTCGCTGAACTGTATGGCGCCAACATCGAGCCGGCAAGGTGGCCGCATGCTCTGCTCGCGCTCGGCGAATGGGCCAAGGCGGACGCCGTCAGCCTCGCGATCCATAACTTCGAAAGTGGCGCGGGTTCGTTCGAGCGGGCGATCGGCATCCCGGCGGAGGCGCTGACGAGCTATCAGCGTTTCCACTCCCGATCCAACGTCTGGTTGGCCGACGAGCGCTGGTTTCCTAAGGATCGTACGATCGTACGGGGGACTGACATCGTTGACGACGCGGACGTGAGAAGCTCCGCGTTTTACTTAGACTGGCTGAGGCCGACCGGCCTGTTCAATCACTTATTCGCCGTCATCGAACGCCAGAACGGCGCGATTTTGCTGCTGTTGCTTGCTCGTCGTGAAGGTAAGCCTGACTTCGAGGATGAGATCGTGAAAGAGATAGAGACGCTGCTTCCTACTCTCGAACAAGGGCTCCGCGCCGGCCGGCGGGTCAGCCAGGTCCGTGCTCAGGAACGGGCCGCGATGCGTGCGATCGACGTTATGCCCATCGGCGTTATGATGATCGACCAGGAGGGCGCCGTCATCGAGGCGAACCCATCGGCGCGGGCGGTAATCGATGCGGCAGAAGGCCTGACGGTTGCAAATGGCGGGCTTTCGGTGGAGCTCGGAGGCCGAGTGGTGAAATTCCGCGAACTGATCTCGCGCGGCGAAGCGCCGGGCACTCCGGTCCCTCCCGGCGAATTGACGTTGCTGCCAGTGCCGCGCCAGCCCGGGCAACGGCCGCTGACCCTGCTGCTGATGCCGCTGGAACAGACGTCCGAGCCCGACGTTCGTGGACCCGCCGCTCTGCTTTTCATCGGCGACCCGGAACGCTCGGTCCGATTCGACCAGACCCGCATCGCCCGCCTCTATGGGCTGAGCCGCGCTGAATCGCGGGTGGCGGCGCTTCTGGCGAGCGGGTACAGGCTGGAGCAGGTTGCGGAGACGTTAGACATTGCCTATGAGACCGTGCGCAAGCACCTGAAGCAGATTTTTGGCAAGACCGGCACCTACCGCCAGGCGGAACTGGTGCGCATGCTCGTGACCGGGCCGGCCGGCCTGTCGATCTGATCCGTGCGGGGCCACATGTTTGCGCCAATCGGCACACAGGCGAAAGGACACTAAAGGGAGCAATCTCCCGGCAGCATCTGATGCTTATCACTCGCCACAAAACGTGCAGGATTGAGGGCGAGGCGCACACGGCTCAGTTGCCGGACACGCCCGGCAGAACACCGGGCCGGCGTGCAAAGGCACTGAGAGGGCCGGCATGCAAGCACCCGGCATGCGCAAGCGCTGAGAGGAACGCTCTGAGCACTACGAAACCGCAGGGGCGTCCTTGCGAACCCGCGCCGAGGGGGTGAGACAATCCACTTCCACAAGGACTTAGGAAGAATTGCTTCGCTGCGCTCCCGATGACGGATTTCTAGACCTCCATCCGACCAGCCGCATTGGCGCCAATGACGCATGTGACGCTCAGCTCTGCTCCGCATCAGCGAAGCCGAGGGCTATCCCGGATTGTGCCATAGCGGGCCCGGGATGCCGTGAGGTCGCGTCGAGTGGTCAAGCCGAACAGCCCACAGTCGATGATTCCCAATTCGACCTATCTTTAAGCGAAAGATGGGCCATGGGGGTATCCCGGACCCCCACGGCGAGCCGCGGTGCTGAATTCCCGTTCGAACTCACACACGATCCGACGATTCCCATTTGGACTCACCAGCGTATCCATATGCGGTACGATGATGCGCAATTAGGCCAAGGCGTGACTTTGCCGGCGGCGATGTTCCCAGCCGACGCGGCGCTTTAGCATATAGCAACTTTACCGCCGCCGAGCTTTTGAGCACGCCGTTCGTCTCCGCAGCGCTCGCTTGGCTATCGAACGCGGCGCAGAAGAAGAAGAGAGAAACAGCGCAAAAAAGCAAAATGACAGCTCTCGTCCTTTTGTCTTCGGTGGGCAGGCCCTGGGAACACACCCGGCGGTGCGACGAGCACCGCCCCTTGCTCGGGGTCGCCGATCGGCTTCGCTTCCATGGTAGAGATTGCCGGGGCCGGTCGTGCGATGCTATCGGGTCTGCCGACAGTGTTTCAACGGGCGGCAAGGCCATTGATGATACCGATGCGGTGGCCACTCTCGACAGACGCTGCGAAAGCGTCTCAAAATCCGCTGGCTATGATCCGCAAATCAACCGCCGACGACGTATCGGCGCTGGTTCAGCATCGAGAACCGCGCCTTTGTCACCGACCGAATATCCCGCCGCTCCTTCCGTTATCTTATGTCGAAGGCGAATGCGGTGACTCTGGTCGCGGTGGGGGACAGCAGCACGATCCGCGGCTACGCCATCATCCTCTTCAATCGCGGCACGTCGCTGGCCCGTCTCTACTCGATTGCCGTCGACCCGGACTGCCACAGGCGGCGAATAGGATCCGAGCTGCTCGCGGCATCGGAAGCCGTCGCCCGCCGGCATGCCGCCGCCTACATGCGTCTCGAGGTGCGCGCCGACGCGGAGAAGGTTCAGGCCTTCTATAGCGCGCACGGTTTCCGCAAATTCAGCATGCAGCCGCACTATTACGAGGATGATGTCGCCGCCGTGCGGATGGAGAAATCGCTGGCGCTGCCGCCCGATCCGAGTCTAATGCGTGTGCCCTACTACGCGCAGACCCTCGATTTTACGTGCGGGCCGGCGGCGATAATGATGGCGATGCGGGCGCTGGACCCGACCGCGCCGCTGGATCAGAACGCCGAGATCCGGCTGTGGCGTGAATCGACGACCGTCTTCATGACCTCCGGACTCGGCGGCTGCAGCCCTGAAGGGCTGGCGCTGGCCGCGCATCGGCGTGGATTTCGTGTCGAGCTATTTCTCGGCGACCGTGGCGTGATGTTCGTCGATTCGGTACGCAGCCCACAAAAGCGCGAGGTGATCCGCCTCGTTCAAAAGGATTTCCGGGAGCAGTTGCTGGCCAGTGGCGTCCGAGTGGCTTTTCGGCCATTGTCATTGGAGGCGATGCGGGGCCGATGCGATGAAGGGTGCGTACCCATTGTGCTGATCAGCTCCTACCGGTTCGATCGAGAGAAACAGCCACATTGGGTGGTGGTTATCGGCTTCGATGAGAACTACGTCTACCTCCACGACCCCAATGTCGACAGCGGGCTAGACAAAACGCCGACCGACTGCATGCAAATCCCGGTTCCGCAAGGCGATTTTCTGAAAATGGCGCGCTACGGCAAGGCACAGCAGCAAGCGGCCCTGGTGATCGCCCGGGATACCGGCTGATGCCGCTGCACGTCTTTGTCGTCGATCGCCGGTCGGATTTTCCGTGGACCGCGCCGGACCGTGTTGTGGTACCGGCGAAGGAATTCGTCGTCGAAGCGGCGCGCAGCCTGCCGGCGTCGGCGCGCGTGATCAATCTGTGCGGCGACCTCAGCTACCTCAGTCTTGGATACTATTGTTCGCTGCTGGCCGAGGCGCGCGGCCAGAAGGTAATCCCGTCGGTCGAGGTGATGCTCGACCTGCACTGGAAGCGGCTGCTGCGGATCGCCCTGCCCGAGGTCAACGAGCTGTTGCGGCGAACGTTTCAGGCGCCGCCGGAAGAGCAGCCGCCGTTCGCGGCCACGATCTTCTTCGGCGTTCCGGACGATCCCCGCCTGGCGGTCGCGGCGCGACGGATCTTCGAACTGTTCCGGTGCCCGCTGCTCGCGCTCGAACTGAAGCATAGGGGCGGCTGGAAGATCGAGTTGATCGAGCCGATCTCGATCCGCGAGGTGCGCGCCGAACAGCGACCGATCTTCGCGGCGGCCCTCGACCGCTACACGCAAGCGGCCTGGCGAAATCAAAGGACGACGGTCCTCGCCCGGTGGTCGATCGCCATCCTGCACGACCCGAAGGAGAAGTTGCCTCCCTCTAATCCGAAGGCTCTCGACAAGTTCGTGCGCGCGGGAGCGCAGCTCGGCTGCGACGTCGAGCTGATAACCCGCCTCGACTACGGCCGGCTCGCCGAGTTCGATGCGCTGCTGATCCGCGAGACGACGGCTCTCGACCATCACACCTACCGGTTCGCCAAGAAAGCGGAATCCGAGGGCATGCCGGTGATCGACGATCCCCGCTCGATCCTCAAGTGCACCAACAAGATTTATCTCGCCGAGTTGCTGCAGGCGAACAACGTGCCGTGCCCCCGCACGCTCATTCTCGACCGGCGCCGGATAGGCCGGATCGAGCGCGAGCTGGGCTACCCGGCGGTGATTAAGATCCCCGACGGATCGTTTTCGCGAGGTGTCTACAAAGCGATGAACGCCGCCGAAATGGTCGGCATCTCGAAGCGCATATTCAAAGACACCGACCTGATCATCGCCCAGGAATTCATGGCGACGTCATTCGACTGGCGGGTTGGCGTGCTCGACCGCAAGCCGCTCTACGTGTGCCAGTATTTCATGGCTCGCGACCACTGGCAAATCGTCAAGCATGGCCTCGCCGGCGAGGCGCCGGAAGCGGGCGGTTCGCGGACGTTCGCTGTCGGCGCGGCACCACCGCACGTCATCGAGGTAGCCACGAGGGCGGCGAGCCTGATCGGCCCTGGCCTTTACGGGGTCGATCTCAAGGAGACGGAGCGGGGCGTCTTCGTAGTCGAGGTCAACGATAACCCGAATATCGATGCGGGCGTCGAGGACGCGGTCCTGAAGGACGACATCTACCGCGCCGTGCTGGCTGAACTCGTGAGGCGGCTGGAAAAGCGGATGCAGCCGGGCAGGAATCGCGGCGCGAGCGTGCCGACGCTCGATGTTCGGCAGGCGGCATCGGCCTCCGGGGAGAGCCTGTCTCTTGATCCGCCTTCGAGCGGCCGTCGGATTGCCCGTTAATCGGCTTCGGCGCTCTCTGCCGGGGGCCGACCTTTCATCTTTTTCCGCCGGCATGGCCCGAGCTCTCGGCGGCGGTGTTCGCGGGGATTGTCATTGGCTCCGCGGCATTCTCTCGGCCGACCAACCCGAGCGGGCGGAGACGCTTGAATTATGCGACGCACTTGCATATACTCGGCTCGTCAGGAAATAAACGGGGCCGAAAGCAAAGTACAACCGCTAGGTTGGACAGAAAAGGTAAATAGCGCATCGTAAGATCGCCTTCGTGAGTTTCGAGAACAGCATACTTCACTCTTTATAGCTTGGAAGCCGATCAGTGATCGGTGGAAATGCTCTATCATGGGAGGAGGGATAATCTATGTCCCTGAACAATTTCAATCAAACATTGACCGTTGCCGGCACCATCGTCTCCGCCGATCCGAACAAGCCGTCGTTTTCGATCGAGGCACGCAGCGGCGACACGTTCGAGGCCGTCGTCGGGCGCGAGACCTATTATCAGGTGCTGTCAAACCTAGACGGCCTAGACCGCAACCGGGTGGCCGACCCGCAGGGCGTCGCCCATGACGACCATGACGTTGTGTTCAACCTTCACAAGTACGCTTTGCAGGGACGGCCGGTCTCGGTCAGGGGCATCTATCAGCACAACGACGGCAGCGAGCGCTTCGAGGCGCGCGACGTCTATCTGCTGCATTCGGATACCGGCCGCTACCTGTTCGAGGAAACCCACTGGTGGCCGACGCAGACCACCCAGATGGCGGATCGCATCCTCGATCACCTGTTCGATGCCAAGCGCAGCTACACCATCGACGATTTCTCGGAACTCTATCGGACGAACCTGAATATTCTGGGCCAGGTGACGGATGAGACGGTGCAGGAATCCGCCGTGCTGTCGCGGCTGCTCTACGATCTGTCGTCCGCGTACCTGATGACCGGCGCCGAGCGCTACCTGCTTGCGGCGCGCGCCGCAGCGAACTACCTGCGTGAGGCCTTCCGCAGCCTGAGCCACGACGGCAGGTACTGCTTCTGGGCATACGGGCGTCGGCGCAACATGCAGGGCGAGCGCGGCGAATACCTGCTGTTTGCCTCGCAGGGCACGGATGACCAGGGGACAATCCCGCTCTACGAGCAGATCTATGCGCTCGCCGGCCTTACCCAGTACTACCGCATCACGCTCGACTGGGAGGTGCTGGAGGACATCCGGCGCACCATCAATACCTTCCAGGACTTCTTCTGGGATTCGCCGCAGGCGACGGGAAAGGGCTTCGCCGGTAAGGGCGGCTACTATTCGCACCTGGACCCGGCGACGATGCGGCCCGACACCATGCGGGACGGCACCCCGGCGGCCGAGAACCGGTCGCGGAAGAACTGGAACTCGGTGGGCGACCACATCCCAGCCTACCTGGTCAACCTGATTCTGTCACTCGAGCCGCTGCCGCAGGGCAGTGTGCGGCGCGCGTTCGCCCCGCTGCTTGAACTCTGCCATGGCATCCTCGATGAGACCTCGTCCCTCATCTGCGAAAAATTTCCGGATCCGGATTCGGATTTCGTATTCGAGCGGTTCCACGCGGACTGGACGCCGGACCTCGGCTATCGCTGGCAGCAGAACCGGGCGGTGGTAGGCCACAATCTGAAGATCGCCTGGAACCTGACCCGCTGCGCCTACTACTTCCAGACCCGCGCCAAGCGACTGCGCGATGAAGGCAAGCCTCAGGACGCGGCCGGCTACGATAAGCGTTCCGATCGCTGCCTCGAGGTGGCCCAGCGGCTTGGCGATCGCATGGGCGAGGTCGGCCTCGACAAGATCCGCGGCGGCATCTTCGACTGCGTCGAGCGAAAGCCCAGCGGTGGCATGCCGACGCAGTTCGCCTGGGGCGCCACCAAGGACTTCTGGCAGCAGGAGCAGGGCATCCTCGCGTATCTGATCCTCTACGGCGCGGCCTCGAACACCCACTACCTGCGGCTGGCCCGGGAGTCCTCGGCGTTCTGGAACCTGTTCTTCCTCGATCGCGAGCATCAGGGCTACTTCTTCCGCACCACGGAGAACGGCCTGCCGATTCTGGAAGGCCAGTACGGCATGAAGAGCAGCCACGCCATCGGCTATCACGCCTTCGAGCTGGCCTATCTCGCGCACCTCTACACCCGCGCTTACGTCTCCGCCGGCGGCGGCTGCGACAACAGCTTCTGCCTATACTTCAAGATCTGCAGCATCAAGCAGCAGCAGTCGATCAATGTGCTGCCGGACTTCATGCCGCCGGGCCGCGTGCGCATCACCTCGGTCCGCGCCAACGGAATCGATGTGACGCAGGATCTGGATCCGGCCAACCTGGCCGAATACCAGATCCCGACGGACGCGATGACCCCCGACCCGACAAACGGGACGGTCGAACTCGTCGTCGAGTTCCACGCGACTCCAGTGCAAGCGTAAAAGCAACGGCATTCAGGGAGGTTTCGATGGCTGACCGGTCGCTCGCCGGCAAGAAGATCGCTGTTCTTGTCGAGAGCCAGTACGTCGCCGCGGAAATCACGTGTTACCAGGAGCGCTTTGCCGGCTACGGCGCCGAGGTGCACTTGATGTCGCGCCTCTGGGGACAGCCGAAGCAGACCTTCGTCAGCGAGGTGGAGGAGGCCGGCAGGACGCCTGAAACGCTGGAGGTCGGCATCGACTTCACGCAGATGAGGCTGGATGACTACGCCGCGGTGGTCATGGCGGCGAATTATACGAGCGTGCGGCTGCGCTGGAACGAAGCGGCGGCGACCAGCTCCAATGCCGCGGAGATGGCGCGCGCCGCGCCCGCCGTCTACTTCTTCCGCCAGGCGATGCAAAACCGGCGGATCATCAAGGGCGCGCCCTGCCACGGTCTATGGCTGCTCACGCCCTCGCCCGACTATCTCGCCGGGCGGCGGGTCACCTGCAATCCGGTGGTGCTGGCCGACGTGCTCAATGCCGGAGCGTTCTACGTTCCGGCGCCGGTCGATAGCGATTGGCACGAGCATGTCGTGGTCGACGGCGATCTGGTCACCAACATGTCGGCACTTGGCGGCCAGTCCGGAACCGCCGGCACCGATCGGCTGGTCGACGCCATCCGCGACGCCATCCTCAATCCGCCGCCGGAAGCGCGCCGGCCCGAGCCTGTCCCGGCGACACCGGTCACGCCCGGCAAGCGTCGGGTGCTGATCATGCTGTCCGAGTGGGGCTACTGGGGCGAGGAGCTAGTGGGGCCGCTCGGCGAGTTCGACCGGGTCGGCTACGAGGTCGAGTTCTGTACGCCGACCGGCCGGCGCCCGAACGCCATTCCGGTCAGCATGGACCCTGACTTCTTCGACCCGCCATTGCAGCGCTCGGTGACCTCGCCGGAAATGGCCGCGCGTGTTAGCGAGATCGACGATCCATCGACGCAGCAGGGAAAGCGGCTGGACAACCCGATCAGTCTCGCCGCCTGGTTTCCCGATCGGCCGTATTTCGCGTCATCGCAGTTTGTCCGGCTGCTCGAGGACTACAACTGGGATCTCGAAGAGGCGGTGCGCCGCATCGACCGGTATGACACCGTGCTGATCGTCGGCGGTTCCGGACCGATCGTCGATCTCGCCAACAACCAGCGCGTCCATGACCTCATTCTCGCCTTCCTGAACGCCGGCAAGCCGGTGGGCGCCGAGTGCTACGGCGTCACTTGTCTCGCTTTCGCCCGCGACATGAACCTGCGCCAGAGCATTATCTGGGGCAAGCATGTCACCGGCCACTGTCTGGAGTACGACTACAAGGACGGCACCGCGTTCGTGGAGGCCCGCGGCCAGTTCCTCAACTTCAACATGGGCCCGCCGCCCTATCCGCTCGAGTTCATTCTCAGGGATGCGACGGGGCCGAACGGCGGCTATCACGGCAACTTCGGCCATCCGACAAGTGTCATCGTCGATTATCCGTTCATCACTGGCCGCTCGACGCCGGACAGCATCCTGACCGGCCGGAAAATGATCGAGGTTCTGGACGGCAACCCGCCGCTCCGGCGCTGGGGATGGTAGCTTTAAGCGCAAGCAGCGAAAGCGCGCAGGCCTGGAACAAAGGAGACGTCATGCCGACCGCGACCGGGCATCGCAAGCTGCTGGAACAGCTCCAAGCCGACGGCATCACCCACATGTTCGGCAATCCCGGCAGCAGCGAGGAGGGGCTTCTGGCCGAGGTCGCCCGCTTCCCCGCCATCCGATACGTGCTGGGCCTACAGGAAGCGACGTTGGTTCTGCTCGCCAATGGCTATGCGCTGGCGACGCAGAAGCCGACCATCGTGCAGGTTCACGCCAGCGTCGGCCTCGGCAACGCGCTGGGCAGCCTCTATCACGTCTTTCGCAAGCAGCGCTCGCCGCTCGTCGTCATCGCCGGTGAGGCGGGCGTCGCGTATGACGCGCTCGAGCCGCACATGTGGCTCGATCTCGTTACCTTTGCCCGCCCGGTCACCAAATACGCGACGCGGGCCGTCCACCCCGGAAGCCTGCTGCGCCTACTGCGCCGTTGCATTAAGATCGCCGCGACGCCGCCTTTCGGCCCGACGTTTCTCGCGGTTCCGCAAGATATCCTCGACCAGCAGAACGATGAGCCGGTCCTGCCGACAGTTATCCCTGAGACACGCGTCGTGCCGGAGCCGGCGCTGATCGCTCGCGCGACGGAGCTGCTGGCCGGCGCCGAAAACCCGGTGATCATCATGGGGGACGGCGTGGCGCATTCCGAGGCGCAGGACGAGCTAGCGCAATTGGCGGAGGCGCTGGGCGCGGGCGTCTGGGGCGCGATGGCGTCCGAGGTCAATCTGCCGTGGACGCACCCGCTCTACCGCGGCCTCACCGGGCATATGTTCGGCACATCGAGCCGCCGCACGGTACAGGACGCGGACGCCGTGGTCATCTGCGGCACCTATGTGTTTCCCGACGTCTTCCCGGTGCTGGAGAGCCCGTTCAGGGCCGACGCGAAGGTCATTCATATCGACCTCGACTCGTACGCGATCGCCAAGAATCATCCGGTGAACCTCGGCCTGGTCAGCGATCCGAAATTGACCATGCGCGCACTCGCCCACGCGCTCACCGATCGCATGACGGATGCGCAAAAGGCCGCGGCGCGCTCGCGCGCCGAGCGGATCGCCGGGGAGACCCAGCGTGCGCGCGCATCGCAAATCGAGAGTGACGCCGGAAGGCGCGGCGCCGTGCCCCTTTACTTCTCGGCGTTCGCGGAAGAGTTGGCGAAGCAGCTGCCGAAAGACGCCATCCTCTTCGATGAGGCGCTCACCCATTCGCCGGAGTTGACGCGCTACATCGTGCCTGGCGCGCCCGGTCAGCTATTCCAGACGCCGGGTGGAACCCTTGGCGTGGGCTTGCCGGGAGCGGTCGGTGTCAAGCTGGCGCAGCCGGACCGGACTGTGATCGGCTTCACCGGCGATGGCGGCGCCATGTACACCTACCAGGCGCTGTGGACGGCGGCGCACCACAAGATCGCCGCCAAGTTCGTCGTTTGCAACAATTCCAGCTATCGCATTCTGAAGCAGAACATCGTCGCGTACTGGCGAGATCTCGGACTTGGTCCGAACGAATTCCCCGACTTTCCGCCGCCTTTCGATATCCGCGACCCTGGTCTCGACTTTGTGTCGCTGGCGCGCGGCATGGGCGTGCCGGGCTGCCGGGTGTCCCAGCCGGCGGAGATTGCCGGGGCGATCAAGGCGATGCTGGATCACGACGGGCCGTTCCTTATCGAACTCGTCTTGGAGGGAAATGTCGCGCGGACGTAGGCGGATCCTATGGCATTCCCAGAGTTGCGAGGAGCATAGATGGCAGATCAAGGTGCGGGGGCAGTGTCGGGGGCGCCGACGAGCGAGGAGATCGTGGCCTTCGCCGCCGATTGGTATCGCAAGCTGGACGAACATGTGCCCGGCCCCGAGATCACGCCGCTGGTCCTCGATCAAGGGCTGGAATTCGTCGTGCCGGAAGCGACCCTGCGGAGCCGCCAGGAGTTTGGCGACTGGTACGCGGGTGGCGGCGGCCACCCCGGCGTCATCAACCTGCTCTTCGACGAGGTGCACACGCTCAGCCTGGTCGAGGCCACGTCCGATGGCGCCCGCGCGCGGGTCAGGGTGGTCGTCAATTGGCAAGCCCGGCGCTGGACCGCTCCCGCCGCGCGCAGTCAATGGATCGGCTTCGACGCGTTCCAGACATGGGAAATTGTCCGGTCGCCGGAAACGGGGAAACCGGTGATTGCCCGTTACGTGGTGGACGAACTCCGGCCGATGCCGGGATCACCGCCGCTCTAATACTGGTAAGCGCATAGGGGTGCGCAACACGCTAGGAGGATCGAGATGTCGAACGGAGATGCTGGCCAAGCCAATCTGGCGCTGGTGCAACGCATGTACGAGTGCTTCAATCGAGACGACTTAGATACGATCCGCAACGAAATCTTCGCCCGCGACCTGGTTTGGAATTTGCCGGGACATCATCCGCTGTCCGGCACCAAACACGGGGCAGAGGAAGTATTAGCGTTCTTCGCCGCGCTGCGCCGGGCCAACATCCAGGTCACGCTCGACCCGCAGAACGACCCGGCGACCGGCATCGACAGCTTCGGCCAGACTACGGTCGTGGAGGTACACCGGGGCCGCGGCACGACGACGGTGCGGGATGCCAGCGGCGTGGATCAGCAGGTGACGCTGAACGCCTTGAACTGCACTCACTATCAAATCCGCGACGGCCGGATCGCCAACGTGCAGGTCTACATGAGCGATCAGCACGCCGCCGACACCTTCTTCAATGCCGTCTATCAGCTCAAGCCGATTCCGGATCGGCTCGCCTAATCCACGCGCGCAGCGCCAAGGAGGACCCGAATGGCACTGATCACCCCGCAGCAGGTCGCCGATGCTTATGCCGCGCTGGCGACCGGCCAACGCGACGTCATCGGTCAGCACTTCGCCGAGGACATGCGCTGGCTGGTTCCCGGACACAATCAGCTCTCCGGCTGGAAGAACAATCTGGACGAGTTCATCGGCTTCATGGCCCGGGTCGGCGAACTTTCCGAGAACAGCTTTCAGATGCGGAACATCGTCACGATGTCGGCCGACAACTACTCGGCGGACGTGACCAACAACACCGGGCATCGAGCCGGCGAGCCGAACCGCCTCCTCGATATCGACGTCATCCATTGGATGCAGTGGCGCGATGGCAAGGTGATTAGCGCGCGCGGCGCGATCTTCGGCGACGGCACCGCGCAGTACGATGCTTTCTGGGCTTAGAGCATTTCCGATAGGGTGGAAGCTCATGCCTCGTCCGTCATTGCGAGCGGTAGCGAAGCAATCCAGCCTTGGATGCTTTGCGCCTCGCGATGACGGAGGAGTAGAGGCACCTGAGCCGTAGACGCTCCAGATCCGGGAGCAAGTTGAGGAGGCCGGGACAATGCCGATCATCAGCGTCAAAGTAATCAAGGACTTCTTCACCGAAGAGCAGAAGACGGCGCTCATCCCAGCGCTGACCGACGCCTTCTGCAAGGCGACGCTCGAGGCGGCCAGGCCATACATCTACGTCACGGTGGAGGAAGTGCCGCAGGGCAAGTGGGGTCTCGCCGGACACCCGCTGCCCGACCCGGACTTCCTCATCAATGACCTGGTGCCGATCTTCGAGGACGCCGCGGACGCCTTCTCGCAAGCATACGGCGTACCGCGCCGGAGGCCGCGCGGACCTGGCGCGCCGCCGCGCTCCGGGGGCGGCACTTAGACCCATTCAGCTACGCACAGGGGAGACCGCGGATGACGACTCGAGAGGTGATCGACCGGTACTATGATTGCGTCAATCGCGGCGATTGGGAGCAGTGGCTGACGCTGTTCAGCGACGATGTCGTAGGCGACGAGCAACTCGCCGGCCATTTCGCCGGTATCGGCGTGCTGCAGGGCGCGATCGACGGGATCCGCAACGGCTATCGCGTGTTTCGGATGCACCCGCAGCGCATGGTCATCGACGGCGACGCCGTCGTCGTCGTCTGGCGCTTCGAGGGGCAGAACTCGCACGGCGTGCCGATCGCCTATCCGAACGACGCCAACCGGCAGGTGATCGGCGCCAACTACTTCCAGGTTCAGAACGGCAAGATCGTCTACATGCGGACGATCCACGACAGCCTGCCGTTCCAGCCGTTCCTCGATCAGCGGCAGTCGTAATCTCGAGGGGAGGGGGCCATGGCCAATTACGATTACGTCGTCGTCGGCGCCGGGTCGGCCGGCTGCGTGGTCGCCGCGCGGCTGAGCGAAGATGCCGGCATCCACGTCGCGGTCCTCGAAGCCGGCGGTCGTCAGGTGCCGCCGGTGGTCGCGGAAGACATCGCCATTCCCTGGCATTGGGGGCTCGTGCAGAACACGACCGTCGACTGGGCGTACCAGAGCGTGCCGCAGGCGCACTGTTTCGGGCGACGGTTTCCGGAGCCGCGCGGCCGGATGCCGGGCGGAACCAGCAATCTCTACGCGCTGATGCACATTCGCGGGCATCGTAGCGATTACGACAACTGGGCCTACAACGGCTGCCCTGGTTGGGGCTTCGATGACGTGCTGCGCTATTTCCAGAAGCTCGAAGACCAAGAGGACGATACCAGTCCGCTGGCCGGCAAGGGCGGTCCGCTGCGGGTGGCGAGCGTCTCCAGGCACGATCCGAACCCGGTCTCGCAAGCCTTCATCGAGGCCTGCTGTCGAGCTGGGATTCCCGAGGACCGACGACTTCAACGGTCCGCGGATGGAGGGGGCCGGCTGGCACCACGTCAACATCAAGGACGGCAAGCGGCACAGCATGGAGGATGCCTACCTCTATCCGGCGCTGCAGCGGCAGGCAGAGCTCTGGAGCTGATCGACGGCGCGCAGGCCACCCGGCTGCTGTTCAACGGCCGGCGCTGCACCGGCGTCGAATACGTCCGCGACGGCCGCACCGAGACGGCCACCGCCACCCGCGAGGTGATCGTCTGCGCGGGCGCGATCGACTCGCCGAAGCTGCTGCTGCTTTCCGGCATCGGCGCGGCGAGCCGGCTGGAGACCGTCGGCATTCCAGTGCTGATCGACCTGCCGGGCGTCGGCGAGAACTTCCACAATCATGTCCTGGTCCCGGTCATCTGCGTGGCCAAGCAGCCGATCCCCCGCCCGCACAACAACATGTCCGAGGCGGCGCTGTTCTACCGCTCGGCGCCGGGCTATCCGGGGCCGGATATGCAGATGGCTTTCGTGCACGGCAGCCCGCAGCAGGTCAGGGACGAGCCGCCGCCGGATGTCATGGTGATGCTGCCGGGAGTGGTCCGACCGTTCATCGCGCGGCTGGGTTCGCCTGGCCAGCGCCGATCCGCTTGCCAAGCCGCTGATCAACCCGAACTACCTCGCCGTCGACGCGGATCACCGCCGCCTGACCGAGGGCGTACGCCTGGCCCGGCGGATCTACGCGACGCGCGCCTTCGCCGACTGGGTGCAGGCGGAAGTACTGCCGGGGCCGAACGTGGCCGATGCTCAACTCGGCGACGATGTGCGGGCGCGCGCCGAGTCTTACCATCACCAGGCGGGATCTTGCCGCATGGGTGTCGATGCGCTCGCCGTCGTCGACCCCGAGCTCAGGGTGCACGGCATCCAGGGGCTGCGGGTCGCCGACGCCAGTGTGATGCCGGCCGTGCCCTCCGGCAATTGCCACGCCGGCATCGTCATGATCGGCGAGAAGTGCGCCGATCTGGTCAAGGCCGCCCGCGGCTGAGCCGGCTGCCATGATGGCGGGAGAGCACCCCTATTCCAGAGAGGTTTCGAAATCGATCGGCATCGATCGGCGCCATATCGGCTCGAATGGCGGGACGTGAATCGACCGAGGAGGAGACAGGACAATGACGGTGCTGGCCATTGCACACGCGTTGCCTACCGCGACCAACGAGGCTTTTCAAAGGTTTCGTCCGGAGGAAATTCGTACGGTCTGGAATATCTACCGGCGCGGCCAAATTGGGCAGATTTACTACTGCACCGATCGCGAGGTGGCAATACTGCTGTTGAACTGCAACACGATCGACGAAGCCCGGGCAATATTGGCTGAACTCCCGATGGTGCGCGAAGGGCTGATCGACTGGGACTACTACCCCATCGGGCCCTTTACCCCGTGGGATGGGCTGTTGGGCGCGGCTGCCGCCAATCCCGCGGAATAGCGCACCCGAAAGGCACTCCGCGACCGAAGCCGGTCGGCGACTGGCCTGACTGATGGGCGATCGATTGGCGCCCGATGTTTCAGTCATCGTCCGCGCTTCGCAAACCAAGATGTTCTGGAGCGGAGGTCGCAGAGGAGAACAGTCGTGAGCGGGCAGAATACGACCGAAGACAATAAGCGTGTCGTTCAGCGTTGCGTGGATGAGGTCTGGACCAACGGCAAGATGGATCTCGTCGCGGAACTCGTGCACCCGAATTTCATTCGCCATCACGAGCGTAATCAAGACGAAGACTTGCGTGGTGTGGAAGCGTTTCGAGGGTGGGTTTCTCTTACCCGGCAAGCCTTGCCCGACATGAAGTGCACCGTCGAGCATATCTTTGGCGAAACCGACCGGGTCATGGCGTACGTGCGCGGGAAGGCGACTCACAAAGGCGAACTAAAGGGGGTTGCAGCCATCGGGACGGAGATCGAGTGGACGGTAACGACGATTGTCCGCCTGGACGACGGCAAGATCGTCGAGTGCTGGGCGATCGCCGACACGCTCGGCATCCTGCAGCGCCTGGGACAAATCCCACCGCTCGGCTGAATGAGTGCCGCGAAAAGTCTCGAGGAGGAAGGTTGCGATGAGCACGGACGACAACAAGCGGATCGTGCGCCGCTTCTACGACGAGGTGATGAGTGGGGGTAACGTCGATGTGCTCGCCGAGGTCATGGACGAAAACTTCGTCGATCACGGCGAGGCCCTGTTCGATAGCCCTCAAGGCCGGGAAAACCTCCGCCAGGGCATCGTCGCTGCGCAGGAGACCCTGCCTAACCTGGACGTGTCATCTCGAAGACATCATCGCCGAGGGCGACCTCGTCGGTGTGCGGGGCACGATGCGGTGTACGCACCAGGGCACGTTCCTCGGAGTTCCGGGCACCGGGCACGAGTTGAGCTGGAAGGGGCTCGCCATGTTCCGCATCGCGGATGGGAAGATCGCCGAACGCTGGTTCAATTCGGACAGCGTCAGCATCGTCCGGCAACTCGGCCTCGCCACGGCTCGGATACCGTCCGAAGGATAATCGCCCGCGTGGGCGAGTACGACAACCAAAGGGTCCAGAGGAGCGTCCGATCATGGCGTCGATGTTGCCCAGCCTCTCCGAACAGTTCGATGCCGCGAGCCTGAGGGGCAACTATGCCATCTACTGTGTTCCGGAGGGGGCTCATGCACCGAGCGCCTTGATCGGCGTTCTCACCTTCGATGGCCATGGCCGGGTCTCGGGCACGACGATGACCAACCTGCCCGGGCCGCGGTTCGGTGAGCGGATGCAGTTGGAAGCTTCCATCGAGGGGACCTATGCGGTGGACGAAGACGGATCCGGCTTCGGCTCGCTGACGGCTGGCTCGACGGCTGGCTCGACGGCCGCGGACGGCGTTAGGGAGGACATCACCGCCGTGCTCTTGATCAGCAAGGCGGAGGTCGTCGGCGGCGTGAAGATCGCCCAGGAAGCCTCGATCATGGTGGACGCGGTAGACCCGCGAACCGGCGGCCTCGGCATCATTCTGGCCAGTAGGCATCCCGACGAAGGCGAGTTCTCGCTGGCCAGCTTTTCCGGAACGTACGGCGGACCGGGGTGGGGACGGGGCGGGCAGACTCCGGCGTCGGCGATCGGGATCGGCGCGGTCCATTTCGACGGCAACGGCAACTTTACGGCGGTCGATGTCCAGAATCTGCCGGGCGCGACGTTCTTGGAGAGACGGAGGCTCTCGCAGGATACGCCGAACGGCCAATATACCCTCGGCAAGGACGGACGGGGAATGGTCAGCCGTGAAGGCGCGCGCGCGCACTTCGTCGTGACCAAAGCGAAGGTGTCCGAGAACGTCAGGATCGTTCTTGAATACTTCTTCATTACCGACGATCTGATCCCGCCCACGGCAAATCTGGTCACAACGACCGTCAGCAAGCGGCTGCCTTAGACAACTGTACGGAAAAGCGAGAATTGCGGCATGACAGCTGAGGGGTTCACGGCGGCCAGCGTCCAGGGGACCTATGCGCTTGCCGTGGTCGGGCGTGGCGGGGAGAGTCCGTTTGCCGCCCTCGGCCTCCTGAAATTCGACGGGCGGGGGACCGTCTCGGGTTCCTTTACCGAGAATAAACCGGCGGATCGGTATGGCGACAGGACCGTCGTCAGTGTTCCGTATCGAGCCATGTACACGGTCGACGCGAACGGCATTGGCGCGACCACCCTGCCTGATACGGGTGAGCAGGACAGCATCTTTTCGATCTGGCAGATGGACACAGCGAACGGGTCTCGCATAGCTCGGGAACTCTCTGTCGTTTTCCAGCGCCTGGACATCGCAACCGGGGCGCTGAAGACAGGCATCGCGACCCGGCTGCCGGACCGCGCCGAATTCAACAATGGCAGTCTCATAGGGCAATACGTCGGCGCCTCGATCAGCCAAGGCGGCCAAGCCGCGGCGGCGGGGTTCGGCGTACTTACATACGACGGCAACGGCGGGTTCTCGGAATCGAACCTTGCCAACGTCCAAGGCCAGTCGTTCCGCGATCGGCAGCTCGTTGCTGGCTCCGATCAGGGCACGTACACCGTTCATGCGGACGGCACGGGTATGGTAGCCGGCGGCGGCGTGGTCTTTGTGATCACTCGCGCCACGCTGAAGGACGGAGTGGCGATCGCGGAAGAGTACGCTTTTTTCGTCAGAGATCTGATGCCGGCTACGGGGGGTCTGTTCACTGGCATCACCAAGCGATTGTCAGACTAACGGCTCCTTCAGCTGAGCGCGGCTTTGGCGGGCGGAGAGTTACAAGGGAGAAGGGCAGTATGGCTGAAGCGCGCTTTCATCACCTCTCGCTGACCTGCGACGACCCGATCGCGGTCGAGCGGTTCTATACCAAGCACTTCGGTTTTCGCCGCGCGCGCGTCGTCGATCTCGGCGGAGGCGCGCAGATCGTCTTTCTGCGCGGCGCCGGTACCCTGCTCGAATTGTTCCGAGCGGCTCAGCCCAATCCGCTGAAGCCATCGGAAGGCGACGGCTACCCCTGGTCCGGGGTGCGCAACTTCTCGTTCGAGGTGGACGACGTGGACCGCAAGATCGCCGAAATGGGATCGGACGCGGTGGTCACCTTCGGGCCGATGAGTTTCGACGCCTTCGTCCCCGGCTGGCGCTCGGCGTGGCTGCGCGATCCGGCCGGCAACCTCTTCCAGATCACCAAGGGCTATACGGACCAGGAGAACCCGCCGCCGCTGCCGCCGGCGTAATCATTCGCCGCACCGGAGTTCCGCGAACGGAAATTCTTGAAAGGACAAGCCGATGGCGTTGATCCCCATTCATTTCGAGTACCTCACCGGCCTGCGCCGGCCGTTTCTGGTGAGCGCGCGGCTGACCGGCAGCTGGAATGCTCAGGGTGTCGCTTCCGAGCAATGGACCGCGACAACGATGCAGCCGTTCACCGCCGAAGACGGCTGCCCGGCCTTCCGTGCGACCGTGCAACTCGACGACAGTCAGATCGGCCAGACGTTCCGATGGGGCGTGTCCGTCGGCACGCCCGAAAGACCGGACGTTTGGGGCATCGCCAGCGAGATCAACGATGCGGTCTCCAGCGAACGCAACCGCACCTGTACGCTGCGCGCCGCCGATCAGACGGAACGCTACTACTTCACGCATTGCCGGCGTCTCGGGGCCAACAAGCTCATCATGAACGGGCAGACGGCAATACGCTTTGCCGTCTGGGCGCCGAATGCGCTGAATGTCGAACTGGTTCGAGGGTCGGTCAGCGGCGACCTCTCGGAGGGGCGGCCGGGCGTCTTCATCGACAACACCTTGCGTGGCGGCTACATCGGCAACGATGGCGGCGGCGTCAGCGCGACCATCCCGATGCGGCGCGGCGATGACGGCATCTGGTCGACGGATCTGGCCGATGCGCCTGAACTCGCCGACTTCGCCGCCTTCGACCACACGCCCTACATGTTCCGCATCACCAAGGACGACGGCAGTGTCGCCTATCGCACCGACCTCTACTCCCGCTGCCAGATCGGCAGCGGCGGGACCGACCCGGCTGCGGCGAACGCGAACTGGAGCGGGCTATGTCGAGACCTCGACGGATCGAAGAGCTGCTCCGTGGTGGTCGACCCCGAGCGGGTGACCGAGGACTTCGACGAAAGCGATTCGCAGGGACAAACAATTTGGCCGGAAACCCGCTGGCTCCCGGAAGACGACTTCTGGCGGAACGAGTTCGATTCCGAACCGGCCGGTGCCTTCGCGTATCGAGGACCTGGTGATCTATGAATTGCATGTCGGCGGACTTGGCTTCGGCCGCGCCGGGGCGGGGACTATCCAGGACGCGCTGAACCTGATCCCCTACCTCCGCGACCTTGGCGTCAATTGCGTCGAGCTGATGCCGATGGCCGAGTACGAAGGTGCCGCTAACTGGGGCTACACGACCTCGCATTACATGGCGGTCGAATATGCGGGCGGCGGCCGCGATCAGTTCAAGTACTTTGTCCGTGAATGCCACCGCAATGGCATCGCCGTGCTGCTCGACGTCGTCTACAACCACTACACCTTCGACTCCGAGCGGGCGGAGTGGGCGTACGACTCGAACGCGCCGGAAAACAACATCTACTACTGGTACGAGGGCCGGGCGTCCGACTATCCGAACGCCAACCCGCCCGGAAGCGGCGGCTACCTCGATAACGGTTCGAGCGGCTGGGCGCCGCGCTACTGGTCGGAGATGGTGCGGCGGATGTTCACCTCCAGCGCCGCGGCGCTGGCCAGCGAGTTCCACTTCGACGGCTTCCGGGTCGACCTGACCCAGGCGATCCACCGCGACAACGTCCGACACGCCGACGGCCGTTCGGTCGGCTCGGCCAACCAGTTCGGCCAGAAGCTGCTCCGCGAATGGTCGAACACGCTGAGGCTGATCCGGCCGAACGCCTTCCTCATCGCCGAGGATCACACCGGATGGCGGGCGGTGTTCCAGCCGACGGATCAAGGCGGCCTCGGCTTCGACGCCACCTGGTACGCCGACTACTACCACCACCTGATCGGCGACGCGCAAGACGACCCCAGCCGGGCGCAGCTGATCCGCCTCGCCGGCTTGGGTGGCAACGAGCCTCTCAGGATGCGCTGGTTCGCCGATACGCTGGCCGCCAGCTCGGATCACCGGGTGATTTATCACGAATTGCACGACGAGGCAGGCAATGCCGAGGGCTCGGCGAGGACCATCGTCGTCGCCGTCAACGCCGCGCCGCTGATCGGCGACACGCGGCGCTATGCCGAGGCGCGCGTGCACTTCGCCGCGGGAATGACGTTGCTGGCGCCCGCAACGCCGATGTTCTTCATGGGCGAGGAAGTCGGCGCCTCGCTCCTGTACCGGTTCGCCGATTTCCTCAACGCCCGCGAGGACTACGCCGCCCTGCGCGCCAGCTATGGCGCCAACCTGTTCCGCTTATACGCCGACATCATCCGGCTACGGCTGGCGCATCCGGCGCTGCGCTCGCGCGACTGCGACATCCTGCATGCTAATGACGATAATCGGGTGATCGCGCTTCGCCGCTGGTGGGCGAGCGAGGAGATGATCGTCGTCGGCTGCCTGAACAATTGGGCGTTCCGTGGCGGCTACCGCATTCAGGATTCGCGTATCGCCGACGCAAGCTGGCGCGAGGTATTCAATAGCGACGCCGCGGAGTACGGCGGCAGCGGCCTGCTGAATGGCGGCCAGATCACCTCCGGCGGCGGCTCCCTAAGTTTCGATATCCCGGCGAACAGCGTGCTCGTGCTGCAGCGTCAGTAAGCGTGTTGGGGTACCCGCCATTGCTCACTCCCCTGTAAGGCGCCCTGGAGAGCGAGGGTGGAGCAAGCGGCTAAGGTCGTCTATGCAACTTACCGAGATGCACTAACGGCCTTTTCGAACAGGGCAAGCCGTGAAGCGGACATCACTCAATCGGGTTGCCAACAGTTGAACAAGCACGTATAGTCAATGCAGCCGTAAGGCCAGAGCCGCCTCGCAAGGAAAGGCGGCCGGACTAAAAGAATGGGGGAGTAAATGCGATGCGGCAATTAGTCGCTGGCTGTACGCTTAGCTGACGTTGGGACTTGCGTTTACGGGATCAAGCTGCGGCAAGGTCGCCGAATGCTGCCACGTTCCGACGAATTTCGATGCGTACATTGACCATATGCGGCGCGGCTGATGCGTCAGCCGTCGACTTGCTGACGGGAGGGTAGGACCTGAACTTTCACTTTCTACTCACGAGGATACGTCATGCGGTTTACGAAGGGATTATCGTATCACCCTGGGTTGCTGGCCGTTGTGGTCTTTTGTTTGTCTGGCGACCCGCAAGCAGTCCTCGCGTCCGGTGCTTTGGAAGACCAGCTGACTACGGGTGAGGAAGTAAGCGGCGATCGACCCGACAGTCAGAAAGACGGGTGTGACGAGGGCGGAGAACTCTGCACCATCTATGGAGATCGGACTTCGATACTTGGTGGCCGCGGGCAAACGTATGTGCAGATCGAACAGGGCGGCAAACCCCGTGCTCTAGGGTTGAGATTCACAAGATCAATGCTGGCCGATCTGCCTTATGATCCACCGTACGATGGCAATAACTGCTTCGACATCAATGGCGACGGCGAACTGACGTTTGATATGCCCATGCCGGAATGCGCGGGCGGCTACCAAGCTATTCTCTTCTTCCCGGCGAAAATCGTCGAACGCGCCAAGCTGCCGTTCAAGTGGTTCCTGCTGAACTGGAATCCCACGGGTCACGGGCCGCCACATGTATACGATGTTCCGCACTTCGACTTCCACTTCTACATCATGGACTATATCGACCGGAATTACATCAGACCGGGTCCGTGCGGTATTGTGGTCAACTGCGACGATTTCGAGACCGCTATCAAGCCAGTGCCAGCGAGGTACCTGCCGCCCGATTACCAGGATTTCCAGGCTGTCGAGCCAAGAATGGGTAATCATCTGGTCGACGTGACATCACCTGAATTTACGCCCGCCGGATTTACCCGTACCTTTGTCTACGGTTCCTACAACGGACAAATAACCTACCTGGAGCCGATGATAACGCTCGCATTTCTTGAAAGCCAGCCGGGCGAATGCCTGCCCGTAAAGCAACCGCAGGCGTTTAAGGTCGCTGGTTATTATCCGACCAGGTACTGTATCCGATATGATAGTGGAACATACACCATATCTCTGGAGGGGCTGAAGTTCCGCCAGAATACCTGACAGCGATAGGCATCAGTGCGGCTGTGGTTGTCCTTCGCGGAGGAGAATAGACCCAGCTGTTCAGAAGGGGGAGATTAGTTCGATGGACATCAATGTACGACGCAGGGTAGTTTCTTTTCGCGCTCTGTTTATCTTGCTCGCGATCGGGCTTATTTTTTCACGTGTCGAGGCCGGGGCGGCCGAATCACCTCAGGGTTCGTCGCCCGCAGCACGCACCCCGGTGCTTGACGCGACGGCCCAGGATGACGAAGCCTCCAGCGAGGATGTGTCGGACGACAGGGCCGGGGCATTGCCCTTCACCGTCGCGAGCATCGCCGGCACATATTCGTCCGTCAATATAGGTCGGGGCGGCGTAGCGCCGGTGTCGGATGTCGGTATTTTTAAGTTTGACGGGGCTGGAAGATCTTCCGGCTTTGCAAACGTGAATTTGCCTGTGCCTGGCGAAGACGTGAAAAGTCGGTTCATCTTCCATTCGACGATGACCGGGGCCTACTCGGTGGATCCGAACGGCACAGGTGCGACGGATACGAGGTTCTCTCTTCCGGACGGAACGGCAGGGCAGAGAACTTCGATCCTCGTTATCACGAAGTACATGCTGCGTGCTGGTACTAAAATCGCGACCGAGTTCGTCCTGATAACAAACGACCTGTCTTGGACAACGGGAAATGTCGATACAGTCGTTTTGAAGAGGCTACCGGACGGTGAGTTCAATAATGCGAGCCTCGTAGGAACCTTCGCTTTCGAACTGATCGGACGTGGGGGTTCATCTCCGTTGGCCGATGTAGGTCTAGCAACCTTCGACGGGAGGGGGCGCTCAACCGTCTACTCCAACCAGAACATTCCAGGTGAGTTTTTCGGCGACAGAGAGATACGCAGCCGCACGTTCGATGTGGGCTATTCCGTAAACCCGGACGGAACCGGTGATGGCGGCGCAGCTTATTTCGTAATCACGGAAGCGAAGAGACAAGGAGAAAAACTCGTCGCGACCGAGGTTACGCTGATCTCTAAAGAGTTGGATCAGGAGACCGGCAGCCTTCAAACCACCGTGTCGAAGAGAATCTCCCCGAATCCGAATCCAAATGCAGGCGGTTTCACCAAGAATAGCATCAGCGGTCAGTATGCGGCGACGGTGATCGGGCGTGGTAGTCAGGTCCCGCAGAGCACGGCCGCAGTACTAGCATTCGACGGGAGCGGGCAGTTCTCCGGCAAAGGAATGATCAATCTGCCCGGCATTCTTTACGGCGAGAGAAGGTTCGTGGAGGCGCCTTTCGTCGGGACGTATACGGTCAAGGCCAATGGGACTGGAACCACCTTGGACGGCGGGGAAGCTATCTTTGTGATAACCGATACGGACAGGATAAATGGCGTGAAGGTCGCGACGGAGTTTGCTCTGCTCGTGAAAGACCTTCAACCGACAGGCAACTTGATGACAGCGACGTTTACAAGACTTCCGGCTGCTGGCGTGTTCAGCAGAGCTAGCCTTAGAGGAAGATATGCGCTCGTCAATACAGGCAGAGCGGGACAGAGCCCGGAGAGCGGCGTAGGCGTGGCAACTTTCGACGGGGGCGGGCGGTTCGTGACGGAGTTCATTCAGAATATTCCAGGGCAAAGCTATCGCGAACGCACTCTGCTGCGAGGTACCGCGGAAAGTAGCTACGACGTAGATGCTACGGGCATGGGCACCGCCACCATCACGCAGGGCGAAGAAGGTGTCTTGTTGATTACGAAAGCGAAAACGGTAGATCGCTTGAAAGTGGCGGAACAGTTCGTCCTCATCGTAAGGAGCCTGTCAGAACGCACCAGAAGCCTGATCACGACAGTGGGCACTCGGCTCTCAAACTGAAAACGTTAGAGGTACGCAGAGCTATAGCGGAGTCCTCGTTCGCCAAGGCCGGCGGACGAGGACAACCCCAGCAGCTGCGAAATTCGGCAGTTGGTCAGGTAACAGGAGTATTCTTATGTCGAGCCTGGATAGTCACAAGGAGGTCATTCGGCGCCTGGCGATGGCCTTCAACGAAAACAACCTGAACATCATCGAGGAGCTTATCGCACCCGATTTCCAGTTACACCCCAATGCCATGGTCCCGCAGGGGCTCCGCGGGCCAGAGGAGTTCCGCCAGCTTTGCATCCGCCTGCGCGGCGCCATGCCGGACGCCTACCATCCTGTCGATAACCTCATCGCGGAAGGGAACCTGGTCCTTATCCATCTCATCTTTCAGGGTACTTTCAGCAACGAATGGCAGGGCATCCGACCGACAGGCGAGCGGGTGTCGTTCGGACTTCTCAACTTCTGGCGCGTCCAGGACGGTAAGGCTGTCGAGTCTTTCTGGAACCTAGACACGCTCGACGTCATGCAGCAAATGCGTGCGGTGCCGTCGGCGCCGGCCAGCGCGAACACCGCTCCGACGGACGAAGAATACGGTCGTAGGGTGCTGAGGGAACGACTTAGTCAAGACGGCCAGCAAGTGATATCGCAAGAGGCGGCAAATTTGGCGCTGGTCAGGCGCGCGATTTACGAAGTCTTCAACGGCGGAAATCTGGATGTCATCGCAGAGATTTTTGCGCCCAATGCCGTCATCTACCTGCCCAACCGCGATGTTCTTCATGGCCATGCGGGAGTCTCGTCGTTTATCGCCGCCGACCGCCACGCCTTCCCCGATCTGTTTTGGCTGACCGAGGACGTGAGCCCGGCGAGGGATATCGTCATTCATCGCTACGTCGGCTATGGGACATTCACCAACGATTGGTTCGGAATCCCGCCGAACGGGACACACGTCAAGCGTCCGGGAATTGCTACATTGCGGATCCGGGATGGTCGCATCATTGAAGTTCGGATCTTCTGGGATAGCCTCGCCTTCATGCAGCAACTCGGCGTCGTACCGGCGCCTTCGGCTGCTGAACCGGACTTGGAGGCGAACAAGCGGGTCGTGCACAACATACACTTGAGTTGGAACGTCGAGCGGCGCGACATGAATATCGCGGATCGGCTGCTTTCGCCCGATTGGCGCTTTCACCCCAGTGCTCAGCCGAACATGATATCGCTTTATGGTCCCGAAGAGTTCAAGTCCTGGGCTGGAGAACTAGTCAACGCCATCCCCGACTTCCGAGCGACGATCCACGATACGGTCGCGGAAGGGGACTTGGTTGCCCTTCGTTGGACGGTCGCCGGTACGCAAACCGGCGAGTACATGGGAGCGCCCGCGACAGGGAACCACGTCGAGGTTACCGGAAGCAGCCTCTGGCGGGTCAACCAGGATCGGCGGAATACGGACATCTGGTTTGTCATGGATACGTTCAACTTCATGCGCCAAATCGGCGCCATTCCGAGCGCATGAGCAGCAAAGCGAGATCGTCACCGGAGTAACTACCTTGAAGGCGGGGGACGGCGTGTATGTCTCCTCGTCTTGCAGATGATGCCGAGCGACAGTTCATTCCTCGCGGAAGGCGTGCGTCATGCGTTCCTTCAGCGGAGTCAGGAAGTACTCGAACGCACGCCGCTCACCGATCGCGATCATAACTTCCGCAGGCATGCCCGGGGTGATCGTCACCTGCTTCTTCGATCGCAGGAGGGATTGCGGCGATGGTGTGATGCGCGATAGGAAGTACGTCTCGCCGTTGCGTGGATCGGTGAGCATGTCGGCGGAGACGTATGTGACCTCGCCCTCGATCGGTCGGTGTCGTGCTTCGTTTGAAGGCGGTGAGACGGACCTGAGCGGGCAGGCCGGGACGGACCACGTCGATATCGTCGGGGTGGATCCGCGTTTCGATGATCAGTTCGTCGTCGACCGGCACGATGTCCATCAGCGGCTGCCCCGATCCGATGACGCCTCCAGGCGTGACCAGCCGAAGATCGGTGACCACACCGTCCTGCGGCGAGATGATGTGGCGCCGTTCACGCACGTCGCGCGCGGCGCGGATGCGATCGGCCAAGTCGGCCTGCTGGGCGCGCAGGTCCTGGAGCTCCTTCGCCACCTCGGACTGGCGGGCATCGCCGAGGTTGACGATCTCCATCTCGGCTCCGGCGATGGACTGCTGCGCCTCGGCGACCGCGCCGCGCAGTTGCGCCTGCTGGCCCCGGAGCTCCTGGACACTGCGTCGCAGCTCCAGCATGCGCGGGCGCCGTTCATAACCGCGCTCGTAGAGATAGGTGACGTTCTTCAAGTCCTCTTCCATCAGCTCGAGTTGCGTGTCGACCGACGCGCTTTGCGATTGCGAAGCCGCGATCTGCTCCTTGAACTGCTGGATCCGCTTGCGGATGATGGCGACCGAGCTGTCATAGGCGCGCCAGCGGGCCAGGAACAGCCTGCGCTGCGTCTCCAGAGCTTCGACCACCAACTCTACGCCGTGCTGATCGGTGAGGTTTCCCGGGAACTCGACTGTGCGGAGGTCCTGCTGTTCGGCGCGCAGCCGGGCGAGTTTAGCCTCCACCGCGACAAGCTGGCTGGTCAGTTGCCCGAGCTGCGCATCCGCCTGCGTAGTGTCGAGAATTGCCAGCGGCTGGCCGGCGCGGACGATATCTCCCTCGCGCACCAGGAGTTCGTGGAGAATGCCGCCTTCCAGATGCTGTACGGTCTTGCGGTGGCTGTCGACCACGGCGAATCCGGAAGCGATCACGGCGCTATCCAGATCGGCCAGCAACGACCAGCCGGCAAAGCCGCCGAAGCAGGCGACGATGGTCACCAGCCCGGCCAGGGCGGTGCCGCGCAGGCTCGGCTCGACATCGTTGTCCGGTTCCGAGAGACCGCCCAATGCCGGCAGGAGGTGTCCAGGTCTGTTGGTCATGTGCGTACCACCGATAGTTCGACCGGCAGTCGGGCGATCTTCGGATCGGCGGCGCGCGCCGAGGATTTGCTCTGTTCGGTGAGCAGCTTCATGATCTGGACGCGCGGACCGAAATGCTCGACGGCGCCATCGCGCAGCACCAACAGCTTGTCGGCGCGCAACCATGACCGACATCCGATGCGCGATGACGATCACCGTGGTCCCAGCCCGCTTCGCCTCGCGAATGGCGGCGAGGAGCGCCTGTTCCCCGGCGCCGTCGACATTCGAGTTGGGCTCGTCGAGGACCAGCAGCTTCGGCGCGCCAAAAAGCGCGCGGGCGAGGGCGATGCGCTGTCGCTGTCCGCCGGAAAGCCCGAAGCCGGCCTCGCCTACCATCGTCTCGTAGCCGAGAGGCAGCCGGCCGATGATTTCGTGAACCTCGGCGCGTTTCGCCGCGGCGATCACGTCCGCCGGGTCGGCATCGGAAAACCGGGCGATATTCTCGCGCACCGTGCCGTCGAGCAGCGCCGCGTTCTGCGGCAAATAGCCGACCTGCGCGCCGAAGCTGGATCGCTCCCAGGAGTAGACATCATGGCCGTCCAGGAATATCCCGCCGGCGGTGGGTTGCCAGAGGCCAACCAGAAGCCGCGCCAGCGTTGATTTGCCCGCGCCGGACGGACCGATGATCCCGAGGACTTCGCCCGGTTCGAGCGAGAAGCGCACGTTCTTGAGGACCGGCCGGTCGCTGCCGCGGGGAATGAAACTGACAGCCTCCACGGCCAGTTTGCCGTGCGCCGCCGAGAAGCCGACGCTGCTACGGTCCGTCGATGCGGACGGAGAGCAGAGTGCGCAGCCGGTGCAGAGCGCTCAGCGCGTTTGTCCATTGCTTCCAGCCCTCGATCATCTGTTCGAAGGGAAACAGCAGACGTCCCATGATGACCGATGCCGCGAGCATGCTGCCGGCTGAAGCCAAATGGTCGATCACCAGGGTAGCTCCCGTCGCCAGCATCGCGACCTGCAGACCCATCCGCAACGATCGCGATGCGGCGGCGATCGCTTTGGCGCTGCTGTTGCCGATGCCGACGAGCGCCAGCGCACGATGTTGCCCGAGGCGCCAGCGGGCGACGATCGCCGCCAGCATGCCCATGGACTCGAGCACCTCGGCGTTGCGGATCGCCATCGCCACCTCGGCGTGCGATTTCAATGCGGCTTCGTTCGCCAAAGCGGCCGGGCGCCTGGCGATGATCTCGGTTACGACGCCGAGGGCGAGCATCAACGCCGTCGCGATGGCGGCGACCAGCGCATACGCCGGGTGCAAGCAAACCAGAATCAGCAGGAAGAGCGGCGTGAACGCGGCATCAATGGGCAGCGCCACCGGACCGCTGGTGACGAATTGCCGCAATTCCTGCAGATCGCGCATGGCGTTGCCGCTGACGGCCGACTGGCTGCGCAGCAACTTCGCAGACCGCCGCCTCCAGGGTCGGTCCGCTCAGGCGCCGGGCGAACTGCTCGCCGACGATCATGAAGACCCGGGCCCGCACGTAGTCGAGCGTCGCGAGACAGACGAGCCCGGCGGCGGCGATGATCGTCAGCATCGTCAGCGTCTCGAAGCTGCGGCTGCTCATCACCCGGTCGTAGACCTGGATCATGTAGAACGGCACGATCAGGTAGAGCGCGTTGACGAAAAGCCCGACGAATGCGGCGTAGGCAATGCCGCTCGCGCACCGTCGAAGCGTCGCGCGGATGAGCTCCGCCCGCTCTTCCGTGCTTGCTCTGCATAACAACAGCCGATCAGGCGGCGGTCTGAATGGCCGGCGCTGGCCGTTCCGACACCGGAGCGACTCGCTCGCCGGACCGGCGGGCCAACAGCTGACGGTAGAGCATAAGGTGCTGTTCCGCCGCGTCGGCAGCCGAAAGCGGTCGGCGAATGCGGCCGCGAAGCCGCTCCCACAGGTCCGGATTGTGAAGAATCTCGGTGAGACGGTCGACCAGGCTCTCGGCGCTGCCGGCGCGGAAGTGCAGCCCGTCGACCCGGTGGCGCACCTTCTCCGCCATGCCGCCGATGTCGCTGCAAATGATGGGTCGGCCATGCAGGAAAGCTTCCTGAATGACCACCGGCGAGTTCTCCCACCAGGTGGAGGGAACCACCACCCAGTCTACCTCTCGCATCAGCTCGGGCAAATCGGCGCTGCGATAGCTGCCGAAGAAACGCACGCGCCGTCCGGCCATTTGCACCAGCCGCCTGAATTCCTGCTGGAACGATTCAGGCTGGACCTCAAGGTTGCCGCCGAAGACGCACAAGACGGAATCCGGGCCCCAGATCTTCGGCCGGTACGCGCGCGACCGCCTCGACCAGCACTTTGATTCCCTTGAACTGATTGAACTGACCGAAATAGGCGAAACGATTGCGCCGTGGCTTGCCGGCGCAGAGCGGCCGCGGCGGCGCGATCTCGCCAACTTCGAGCCCATTTTCCAGGAATGCCAACTTGCTCGGCCGAGAGGCCCCAATCGGCATAGCGGTCGATGAGGAAGCGGCTCGGCGAGACGAACATGTCCACTTCGTCGAACAGCGTCTTGATGAACAGTTCGCGCTTGTGCAACACGCTTGCGCCGATGTCCGGGAAGCAGACGCCGCATTCGGCTGGCGAGGCTCGACGGCATAGTTGGCCGGTCTTTGCTTTGACCATCTGCCCGTGGTTGTTGCAGATCGAGAGATACTCGTGCAGCGTCGCCACGATCGGAACATCCGGTCGGACCCGACGGACCGCCCGGATCGCCTCGATGCCGAAGCCGAGAAAATGATGGAAGTGCACGACGTCCGGGTTGACGTCGTCGACGAATTTGCAGAAGTCGCAACCCAATGTATCCAGGTCGCGGTTCGATAGCCGAAAGTAATCATAGTTGTTGGCGAACATCAGCGTTTCATGTTCCTTCTGCCGAAGTGTCATGAAAGGCGTTCCGCGATGCGGCTGGATCGGCGGTCCGACACGCGCAAGGTAATGACAGCGGATCTTCGGGCAGACCATTCAGACCTTGGAAAAGATTGTAGGAGGCGACTTCGGCGCCGCCGATCGAGAAAGCGGGGTGTCCGTGCGACATCATCAAAATTTGCATGATCGTCATCTCACCTCTGACAAGGCATTTCCGAAAGTGCCTGTGACCACTTGCATTGGAATCCCCAAGATCGACCAGCCGCCTCACCCTTGGCCAGTACTCGGAAGGTTCGCCGGAATCACAGTCGAGCGCGTACATCGTGACGCTCGGAATCCAGTAAAACTTGCGTCCGGCGGCCTGGAGCCGTAGGCCGAAATCTAATGTCTTCAGATCCGCGTCCATGAACCGCTGCGAGAAGCCGCCTATTTCGAAGAACAGCTCCTTCCAGATGACGCAACATTCGGCCGTTCCGGCCCAGATCGCGGCCGGTTCCTCGCCCTCCAGCCAGTGCAGGCCATAGCCGCGGAAACGCTCGATGAGCACACCTGCCTTGAAGTCCGGCATGGCGGCATTGCCGGCGAAGCGGACGGATTCGTCTTCGTAAAGCAGCGTCGGGCTGATGGCGCCCGCATCCGGGACTCGCTGCAACTCCATCAGCAGGCGCCTCAGCCAGCCACGTGCGCGCGGGAATACCGCCGACGAGAGAAACAGGAGTTTGTCGGCTCGGGCTATGCGAGCGCCGGTCTGCAGCGCTTCGTGGTAGTCGAGGGGCCATCGGATAACACGAGCGTGACACAAACCTCGTAGAACGATGCGTATTGGCGTAGCGCCTGGGCAATCGCGTCCCCGGCTGCCCTTGGTGCCACGGCAACGACCTCGACGGCACGGAAGTCGCTCTCGGCGGCAAACCGCGCGAGATTGATGTCGAAATCGGACCACCCCTGCTGGAGGGGTATGACGATCGACAGCACCGGAGATCGACCGTGCTGCCGAACGAGGCAGACACGGTGGCTACTTGCGAAGTCACGTCAGAAGAAAGCGCCGCGACGAGCGGCCCGAGATGCGTCGCGACGATGCGGTCGATCGCCGGATCGCCCTTGTTCACCGCCCCCAGGATCTGCCGCAGCATCATCTGTCTATCGCCGTCACTGAACTTGAGCGGCAAGAACGCGCAGCTCTCGTCTTCCATGACGACCTCGAGATAAAAAACCTCGTCCGGATGGACGGGCTGCGGACGCGGCACGAAGGCGACGAAGCCGTGCTGTTGTTCCCAGGGCCGCAGGTGTTCGGCGAAAAGCGGGTTGCTCGCGAACGCTTCGGTCACATCCGGGCGAGGCAGCCGTACCCAGGTCTGATCGAGACGCGCGTAGAAGTTCCGCGTGCTCTTCAGGAGCACGAGGCAACATTTTGCACGGATCGAGAAGCCAGCCCGAGACGAAGACGCCTGCCGCGGGCGCATACAAGGCGATATCCTGGGCCAAGCGAACCGGTGCGGCCAGCGCCGAAACCGTCTCGTGACCACCGAAACGCGGCCGGCACACGCGCTTTAGCGCGCGGACGGCGGTGACCGGCCCCCGCAGCCGACCGATCATGTCCTTCAGTTGCGCGATTGCCTGCCGGTCTTCCAGGACCAAGCGATTGTCCACGACGTCGAGGTGATAGTACGTTCCCCGCGACTTGAAATAGAGACGGCTAAGGGTATTCGGGTCGACGTCGCGGGCCGTTTTGAGGAAAGCGACGAGGCCCCGGGCGGCGAGAGCAGGTCGCTCCGCATCGAAGGACGCGACGGAGGCCGCATGAAGATCTAGCCGGGACAGAGCAGCCCGAAATCGAGGTTACCGGCCTCGAGATGCACCGACCAGCCTTGCAACAGCAGACCACCGCAGTCCGGCCGACCGAGAATCTCGATGAACCCGTCGTGGATCGATATGGCACTGAGGAACTCCAGCATGAAGTCGTGGAGCCGCGGCGAGCGTGGCTGTTGCGGCGATCGGTCGACGAGCATCTATTCACGAAATCGAAGATAGTCGCGAGGTCGGCCTGGGCGGAGCGCAACGGCCCGAGCAGCGGCAAGGCGTCCAGCTCGATACGCTCGATCGGCGGCAGTTCGAGCCCGCGCGCCGTTTTCCGGCGAGTTGATAAGCATCGGCATGGTCTGCGCGCGGACGATATTCTCCGCCTGCAGTACCGCCAGGAAATGGCGAGGCCCGGTGTCATCGGTTTTTCCCGCCCAGGTTGTCGCTCGCCAGGCACCCTGCGCGGCACCGTCGCCGAAACTTACGGCCGCCGTTTCCGGCGGCGCTGATGCGAGCCAGCCGAACAGCAGCATCGTCCGCGGATCGAGGACGACGGCGAGTGGCAGCGATCCAGCCGAGAGAACGGGAGCAGCATCCTCCCGCATCGCCGGTGCGTCCGCTGAGAACGGTGCAAGATTTTGGCATCAGGCTGACAAAGCCTCCTCGTTTCGCAAGAGCGCGTGATAAATTGCGAGATGTCGATCGGCGGCGTCGCAGAGCCTCGGCGGTTGCGACAGGGCGCTTGCAAGTCGTTCCCAAAGGCCGGGTTGTTGAGCCGCCCGGCGCATGGTTCGCGCAAGGTCGCTGGCGTCGCCGGCGCGGAAGTGCAGTCCGGTCCGTTCGTCATCGACCATTTCCGCCATGCCGCCGATGTCGGAGCAGATAACCGGGCGCCCGTGCTGCATTGCTTCGAGGATTACCAGCGGAGCGTTCTCCCACCACACCGAGGGGACCACCACCCAGTCCACCATGGACATGAGGCGCGGGATCTCGTCTCTCCGATAAGCCCCGGCATAAATCGCCGCCGGCCCGGCCGAATGAAGCGCGTTAAAGAACGCCTGCCGAACGTTTCGGTCAAAGTTGAAGCCGCCATGCACGCGAAGCGTCATCTGTCCCCCTCGCGGGCAAGTTCCTGGGACGCCGCCAGAGCTACCAGCACGCCCTTATGCGGCGCGAGGTTGCCGAAGAAACCGAAGTTGCGGCGAGCGCGTGGCGGCGCCGCGGCGGCAGGCGCCGGCGGCAAGCCGTTCGCGACAACGCGGATCTTCGCGGCCCGGCAGCCCCCATTCGACATAGCGGTCGCGGATGAAGGTGCTGGGCGCGATGAAAAGGTCGACCTGGTTCAGGACGTTGGCGATGTGCAGCAATCTCGCGACGAAGCGGCCTTGCGAGATGTCGGGGAAGCATGCATGGCAGGCGGCCGGCGCGGCTTGCCGGCAGAGCTGTCCAGAGCCCGGAACG
>CAWAYT010000018.1:0-16960 GCA_963786265.1 uncultured Alphaproteobacteria bacterium | reverse complement strand
TGGAACCTGTCATATTCCGCTTCAGGCTTGATACAGCCTAGACGACATCTTCGATCACCTTGAGCAAGCGCCGCGTCAAGGATTCAAGACGCTTTCGACGCCGAGCCGGGTCATGACCCGGTGTGGTAGACGACGAGTCGATCGGTTCCCGATTCCGGCGCCCATACCTCGCCCGGACGGCCGAGAATTTGGCGAACATTCGCATCGGGACGGTCGCTCGGGAACACCTCGAAGTGCTCCTTCTCGGGTTCGAAAAGGACGACGGCATTGGCGCCGAAGTCGCTGAGCCAGACCCGGTCCTTCTCATCGACATAAACAGCGTACGCCTGCGGCCGCTCCCCGGGCAGGCGCCACGAGCGCCAACTCGCGTCTTTGGGTCATAAACACTGACCTGGCCGGCAATCCACTCGCTCACCCAGATCCGGCCTGAAGAATCCGACCAGACCCGCCGCGCGCCTTGTTTCGGCGTCGGCGGCTCGATGACCTCTGCCCTGCCGGTTTGCGTATCGATGCGGGCGATGTGATCGCCGGCGAGGGAAGCGTAGTAGATCGCGCCGTCCGGGGTGGCGGTGATGCCGTAGGGACCTCGCCCCTCGGGCGCATCCCAGACGCGTATCTCGCTTCGTCTCGGGGTCGAGTCGGCCATAGACACCGTTCTGGCCGGTAAACCACAGCTTGCCGTTCCGGTCGAAGGCGGCCGTGTTCAGATTCACGTTGCTCCGCTCTTCAGGCAAGCGGAAGACGCTGCACCTCTCGCGTCCCGGGTCCACCCGGACGATGGCGTTGAGGCCGCTGTCGGTGATCCACGGTGCGCCGTCCGGCCCGACGATCACCCCATGCGGCGCCGAACCCGACCCGAGCGGGATCTGGTCGACGGCGCCGGTCGCCGGATCGAGGCGGCCGAGCGCGCCCTGCTGCTGAGCGGTATACCACACCGGACCACCGGGTTCCGGGCTCGGAGCCACGTCGTGTGGCCCGCAACCGGCCGGCAGTGCGTACGCCTGAATGGCAATCTCGGCGCGAACGGCCGCAGGGAACAAGAACAAAGAGAGCGCCATCGCGAAATGCGGGCTGATTTACATGTCAACGCCATCATGTCCAGTTTCCTGCTTTGGAGGGCATCCACAATCCTACATGGGAGCAAAACTCCTATTGTTCACAGCGAGGCGAGGCGCGAAGTCGATGGCGACGCTACCGAGACATCCAGGTTGGGATGCAGTCGGTTGACGACGCTCTGTGAACCGGCTTGTCTTGTCTGATGCGACCGATCGCCATCTCGGCCGCTGCCGCCCCGGAGAAAGCCCTGGATGTCTCTGGTACGCCTCTGCTGAATATCCTCTGGATCCTCACCGGCGGCCTCTGGATGGCTGTGGCGTGGCTGGTTGCGGCCATGCTGATGGCGATCACAATCATCGGCCTGCCTTGGGCACGCGCCGCATTCAACATCGCCAGCTACGCTCTGTTGCCGTTCGGGCGCGCCGCCGTGCGGCGGGATGAGCTGGAAGGGCAACAGGATCTGGACACACGTCCGCTCGGTACAATCGGTAATGTGCTCTGGCTGGTGCTCGCCGGGTGGTGGCTGGCGCTCGGGCACGTGATCACGGCCATCGGTCTTGCCATTACAATCATTGGTATTCCCTTCGCCTGGGCGCACCTCGAGCTGACTGCGCTTTCGCTGTGGCCGGTTGGCAAGACCATCGTGACCACCGAAGAGGCGGAAATCCTTCGAAGCAAAATATCGCAGCCCTAGATCGAGCCAGTCAGAGCGTTCTGATGCTTACGCGCTGCGCTTCCCATTCGCTGGGCATCGCCCGCGTCACGTCCTCCAGCTGCATCGCCTTCGGCTGTCTCCCCTCCAGAATCGCCTCGACGATGTCCGGCGCCAACAGCGTGAGCCGCAGCAGCCGGTTGACGAAGCTCCGAGTTACGCCCTCTGCTTCCGCGAGCTCTCCCGCCGATCGGTACTTCCCCTCCTCCAACATCCGCTTCCACCGATGCGCCCGCGCCAGCGCCCGAATCAGCGTGTTGTCGGGCCGTGGCTTCGGCGGCGCCCAGGCATCGCCGCCGTCCGGCGCGATGATCACCTTGCGGCCACCGCGACGCTTCCAGGTCATCGGGATGCGGACGGTGATCGTCGAGCCGTCGAGCTCCCAATCCTTGCCGGTCACTTTCCGGCTTCGTCTCATGCCGCCCGTGCCTCCCGCGACCGCAGCTCGCTCGACCAGCGTCTGCAGACCCTCGGCCCGCAAGCCGCACCCGCATACCATCGGGCGCGAGGTCGACCCGCTCGACCAGCAGCTGCACGATCCGCGCCTGCTCGGCCGGGAACAGCTCGTCCCACAGCGGGTCGAGCTGCAGCAGCGCCTCCCGCACCTCGTCCTCGGTGACGTCGTCCTGCTCGGCCCGCGCCGCGCGCCATGTGCCGACGATGATCTCCGGCTGCCGGAAGATGCCGCGCAGCTGGTCGATGACCGCCGCCTCGATCTCCGCCGCCGGCACGCGCCCGACCGGGCAGGCGTCCGGCCCGCGCTTCAGCACGTCCTGGCTGACGTAGTAGCGGTAGAGCCGGTTGCCCTTCCGGGTGTGCGTCGGCGACATCGCCGCGCCGGTCGGCCCGAAGATCAGCCCCTTCAGCAGCGCCGGCGTCTGCGCCCGGGTGTTGGCCGCGCGCGTGCGCGGGCTCTCGCTGCGAGGATGGCGTGCACCTTGTCCCACAGCTCCTGGTCGATGATCGCCTGCGTGCTCGCCGGGATAGGCGGTGCCCTTGTGCACCGCCTCGCCGATGTAGGTCCGGTTGTTGAGCAGCTTGTAGAGGTAGCCCTTGTCGATCGGCTTGCCGCGCTTGGTGCGTGACGCCCTCGGCCCGCAGCTCCCGCGCCAGCACCGTCGCCGAGCCGATCTCGGACGAACCGCTCGAAGATCATGCGCACGATCGCGGCCTCGGCCTCGTTGCACGACCAGCTTGCGGTCCTTCACCTCGTAGCCGAGCGGCACGTTGCCGCCCATCCACATGCCCGTTCTGCCGCGAGGCCGCGATCTTGTCGCGGATGCGCTCGCCGATCACCTCGCGCTCGAACTGGGCGAAGGAGAGCAGGATGTTCAGCGTCAGCCGGCCCATCGAGGTCGTGGTGTTGAACGACTGGGTGACGCGAGACGAAGGTGACGCCGTGCGCGGTCGAACACCTCGACCAGCTTCGAGAAGTCCATCAGCGAGCGGCTGACAGCCGGTCGATCTTGTAGACCACGACCACGTCGACCAGCCCGGCCTCGATGTCGGCGAGCAGCCGCTTCAGCGCCGGGCCGCTCCAGCGTGCCGCCGGAGAAGCCGCCGTCGTCGTAGCGGTCGCGGACCAGCGACCCAGCCCTCGGCGCGCTGGCTGGCGATGTAGGCCTCGCAGGCCTCGCGCTGGGCGTCGAGCGAGTTGAACTCCTGCTCCAGCCCTTCCTCGGTCGACTTGCGGGTGTAGACCGCGCAGCGGAGCTTGCGGACGACTTGCCATCGGGGCTTCGTTCATGCCGCGCTCCCTGGCTCTTGCAGGCCGAAGAAGACCAGCCCGTTCCAGCGCGTGCCGGTGATGGCGCGGGCGATCGCCGAGAGCGACTGGTACGGCCGGCCCTGCCATTCGAAGCCGTCGGTCAGCACCGTGACGCGTGTGCTCGACGCCCTGCTACTCGCGGACCAGCCGCGTGCCGGCGATCGGCCGGTCGTCGGCGCGGATGCGGCGCACGGCGATGTTGCCGCCGTCGAGCTGCTCGCCCAGCGCCTCCAGCCGGCGCGACCGTCTCGGGCTTCAGCCCGCCATAGGCCAGCTCCTGGATGCGGTAGGCGAGCCGGCTCTCCAGGAAGCGGCGGTTGTAGCGGCGGCGGCTCGGTGTCGAAGAGCTCGCGCCACTGCGCCTTCAGCTCGGGCATCGGCATCGTCTTCAGCGCGGCGAGGCGGCCAATCACGGTGTCGGTCATGCAGGTCTCCGTCGGTTCGTGACGGTTCGCATGACCGCTCTGGTCGGGCGGGAAGTCGAGCGAACTCTCTCCGCGGTCAGCAGATACTTGCCTTGACTGTCGCGCGCGCGAGCCGGATCAGCCCGAGCGCCAGGATCTCGCCGATCTCGGCGAGGCGCTCGGCGGCGGTCATGTGGTCGGGATCGAGGGCGTTGGACATGCGGGCAGGCGACCCCAGAGAAAAGTTGCTTCCTGGATCTACATACCGGAACGAATCTCAAAGTGTGGGGTTGCGCGGTGCGAATTGCCGCTTATCTTGTGCGGCTGATCAGGCAGCGCGAAGAACGCTTGGCCGGGTTGTCGATTTGGATTTGGCAGCGCCAGCACATCTGTGTGTCCGGGACGGAGGATAGGTTGTAATGCGTGACTTCGTGAAAGAAAAACGCCTCAATGCCAAGCTTCAGCCTAAGGCGATTCTCCGAGCCGGAAACTCTCAAAGCAGGTGATCCGTCTATTCTCGTCGCGTTTCTGCGACCATTCTCCGCATATCTTCAGCGAAGAGCGTTTCATGTGCCTAACTGCGCGACCGACGAACTTGATTACGAGCATTTAACCCGGATTATTCGTCGAGGTTGGCGGGTGTGGCGTAGCCCATTGGAATCGCCTAGGATTTGGTTGTCGAAGCCAATCCACATCGGGTCCGGAGCGTCCACCCGCCATGGTTGATCCTACCCTGCTGCTGCCTGGCCTGTCACCGATCGAGGGCAAAGAGATTGTCGCCCGGTTCGACGGCGGCCGGCTGTCGTCCGACGGCGGTCTGTTGGTTCTGCGCGAGATCGAGCAACGGCTCAAAGTCGCCGACCGTCTCGCCGCTTGCATCGACGATCCGCGCGATCCCGCCAGCACCGTGCATACGGTCGCCGACATCATCCGCTTCCGAATGCTGATGATCGCGGCCGGCTACGAGGACGGCAACGATGCGACCGGCCTGCGCACCGATCCGCTGTTCAAGCTGGCGCTCGAACGCGTGCCGTCGGACCGGGACCTGTGTTCGCAGTCGACCATCTCGCGGCTGGAGAATTTGCCCGATGCGCGGACGCTGCTGCGCCTGGGCCGGGCTCTGGTCGACGTCTGGTGCGGCTCGTTCCGCCAAGTCCCGCGGCGGATCACGCTGGATATCGACGACACCTTCGACGCGGTCCATGGCGGCCAGCAGTTGCGCCTGTTCAACGCTCATTACGACGAATACGGCTTCCAGCCGATCGTCGTCTTCGATGGCGAGGGCCGCTTCGTCGCCGCCCTGCTGCGCCCGGCGAAGCGGCCGAAGGGCGTCGAGATCCGCGCCTTTCTGCGTCGCCTGGTGCGGGCGATCCGCAGCCATTGGCCCGAGGTCGAGATCCTCCTTCGCGCCGACAGCCATTACGCCTGCCCGGAGGTCCTCGATTGGTGCGAGGCGAACAGTCTCGACTACATCCTCGGCCTCGCCCCCAACAGCACGCTCCGCCGACATATCACCGGCCTGGAGAAAAGCACCGCGGCGCGCTTCGAGGCCGCGCCGAGCGGAGGCAAGGTCCGCCGCTTCAAGGAATTCTTCGACGCCGCCAGGACCTGGAGCCGGGTCCGCCGCATCGTCGCCCGCGTCGAGGCCGGCGGCGACGGCACCGACAGCCGCTTCATCGTCACCAACCTCGGCCACGGCAACGGCCGTTCGCTGTATCAGGAACTCTACTGCCGGCGTGGCCAAGCGGAGAACCACATCAAGGCCTGGAAAACCCATCTCGCCGCCGACCGCACCTCGTGCCCCAAGGCCACCGCCAATCAGTTCCGGCTGTTCCTGCACGCCGGCGCCTATTGGCTGCTGTGGAGTCTGCGCGCGCTGATGCCGAAGGCCTCGTCCTGGCGCGTCGCCCAGTTCGACACGCTGCGGCTGCGCCTGATCAAGACCGCCGCCCGCATCATCGAGATGAAAACCAAGATCAAAGTCCACCTGCCGAGCAGCGCCGCCGATCAGGCAATCTGGCACCTGGCTCTCGGCCGCCTGCCGCGTCTCGTCACCTGAACGCCGGGGCCGTGTGCCCCCGCCGAGCCCGCTCCCCGCAACCTCCAGCGCCTCTCTACCTACCGATCCCCCATCCGGCTGCGGCGGAAACCAACCCCCGCCAAAACAACCAATACGCGCATAGCCGATTTAACACTCGCTGCACGTTGTTTCCCGACGAATAGATCGGGCTAATTGGGCCGGCCGAAGCTCTCTTGCGATCGTGCGAGATGTGCTTTCGACGTAAGAGAGATCGGGCTCACGATGACGTCCGAGAGGGGTGGGAACGCAGATTAGGATAGCATCTGCTTCACCGAGCCTTTCGAATTGGGCGGTAGCCTGGAAGCGCTTCTCGGCGCGGGCGCTTGCGATGCGGTCGTGGCCGATATGCTTCAGCGGACTTTTGCCGGCGTTCAGATCCTTCACCCGCTCGGCGTTCGAATCGAAGCCGAGAACGCGGAAACCGGCACCACTCGCCGCAAGTGACAGCGGCAAACCGACATAGCCCAATCCAATGACGCAATAATCGCCTGCTTGTCTCTGAAGCGGCGGATGAGAGCTTGGACACGCTCATCAGAGAGCTCGTCGCGTTCTCCTTCGAAGCCTTCGTTTATGGGACAAGCTCTTCGGACCCGCGGCGTTTTCATCTGCTCGTCCTCATCGAGCTCGGCATCGCGATAATCAGGCTACATCCACGGCAGCGCTCTTCCGGCCCCCGGCATTCGTACCGGGGCGGGCAGACGACCGCGCCTGCGACGCTGATCGCAGCAAGGCTTTACGCGCCTGCCATTGGTCGCTGGCGTCCAGCGTTTCGAGAAATTGCACCTCTCCGCCGGCTAACAGCGCGATCGGCAATCCATCCCGATAGAGTAGGCGGTTGCCTGTAAGCGCCGCCAGCTTCGGCCCAGGCGTCAGGATGCCGGCGAGGTTGAGCGGGTCGGCGCCGGACAGCGACACCAAGGCGCCCGAAGCCGCTTTGCGCCTGACCTCGCGCAACATTCCGATCGCGTCGGGCAGCGCGTACTGTTCGCCGGAGAAGCCGGCGACGAAACGGCCGCCGCGGATGTCGCCGCGCGCTTCGAGGCGGCGATAGACGCGCAGCAGCTCCCGCCATGGCGGCAGCCAGGCGGCCTCGCGTTCCAGCAGGCGCCAGAACACGACTCCATAGCGGCGAAGCATTGTCCGCGCCACGTGCTCGACGGCCGCGGCTTCCCCTCGTTCGCCCGCCTGCATCGGCCGGGGCCGGCGCGCCAGCGCCCATCGGCCCGCGTCCTCCATTCCGAATGGCGAGACGCGACGGCGGCGCGGCGCGGCGCTGGCTACGCTTTGCGCCGATCGGATGGCACCAGCAGGGCGCGCAAGCCGCCGAAGCTGTCCGAGTTCACCAGGCCGAGGCTGACCAGCTCGGCCAAAGCCTCTTCCACTTGCGGCCGCAGCAGCCCGCTGCCTTCGACCAGCTCATCGAAGAACGAGGCCCCCTGCTCGCGGATGCAGTCGACCACCGCCTGCGCCCGGCGCTGAGATGAACCTGCTCCGGCGTGCGGGCAAAGCGCTGCCCAGAGCGGGGCATGCCGACGCGCCAGCAGCGCTGATCGGCGTCGTTCGCACCGGCGCCGGCCGCGCTCGCTCCGGTCGCGGCGCCCGTCGCGCGGCTTGAGGCGCGCCCAGGCGAGGCGTCCGGAGAGACAAAGATCATCGAGCCAGTCCGGTTCGTATCCGGAGAGGCGCGCCGGCAGGATCTCGGTTTCCCAGGCCCCGGCCGGCGCCTCGAAACCCTCGAGCTGCCCGACGACGATCTCGACGGCGTCCGGCCCCGCCATCCGCGCATCAGCGGTGACCCGCTGCCAGTCGAGGAGGAAGCGCAGAAAGTCGCGCGCGGCCACCGGCTCGATCTCCGCCCGCAGGCGCTTGACCGTATAACGATGAATGCGGGCAAGCAGGCGGCGCTCGCACCATTCATCTGCGTCCACTCCCGGCGTGAAGCGCCCGCGCAGGGCGAAGCCTTCGGCTTGGAGTGCCGCGAGCGCCGTCGCGATGTCCTCCGACGCTGAGTCCCAGCGACGCCGCCAGCGCGCCCGCCGTCACCGGCCCTTCGCCCTCGAGGCGGCCGCGCAGGATTTCCATCAGCGCCTCATCGGGCGACCAGTCTTTGGCCGCATGCGCTTCCGGAGCGGCGATCGCCGGCTCCAGCCTGGCGTCGGGCCACAGTGCCTGGAACTGCGGCAGGCGCTCGGCCGCGACCCAGACCACCGCCCGCGCTGCGTGCAACAGCGTCGCCCGCTTTTCGCGCGCCAACTGCGCTAGCCAGCCGTCCCAGCCTGGCGCCGCCAGTACTTCCGCGACGGCGAGGAAGCCGAGCCAAACCAGCGCATCGTGCAACTCGTCGGCGTTGGCGGGCTCGGGCCAGGCTTCGCCGCGAACCCGCGCGATCGCCTCGGGATCGAGCCGGCCGAGTTCGCCGGCCGCCTCCGGTGCGAGCCAGCGCCGGCTCATCACCGCCTGCGTTCGGCGCTCCTCGAGCGGCGCGTCGTCGAGATAGGCGTAGGGCCGCGCCGAGAGCACTTCCAGGGCCAGCGGCGAAGGCTCGGTGAGATCGCGCGCGATCACCCGGATGGCGCCGGACTCGATCCCCTCAGCAGACGTTCCAGACCTTCGATGTCCATCGCCTCGTGCAGGCAGTCGGCGATGGTCTGGCCGATCAGGGGGTGGTCGGGGATCTCGCGCTCGCCGACCAGGTTCTCGGCGCAGGCGAGCTGGTCGGGAAAGATCGCCGTAATCAGGTCCTCGGCGTCCATGCGCACCAGCTGCGGCGGCACCTTCCGGCCGCCGCGGAAACGCGGCAGCGCCAGCGCCACGCCGGCAACCCAGCGCCAGCGGGTGATGAACATCGGCGCATCGAGCAGCGCCTGGATCAGCAACTGCCGGATGCTGGCTGAATGCAGGTAGCGCGCAACCTCGCCAAGCTCGAAGCTATGCGCCGTGGTGAGCGAGAGCACGATGTTGTCCTCGGTGGCCGCCGCCTGCAGCTCGAAGTTGAACTTGCGGCAGAAGCGCTTGCGCAGCGCCAGCCCCCAGGCGCGGTTGACGCGGCTGCCATAGGGCGAATGGATGACCAGCTGCATGCCGCCCACCTCGTCGAAGAAACGCTCGAACACGAGCGTGTCCTGCGTCGGCAGGCAACCGAGCGCCGCGTGCCCAGAAGCGAGGTACTCGGCGATCTGCCTGGCCGCCGGCTGGCCGATGCCGACCTCCTCCGCAAGCCAATGGATCGCGGCCTCGCCGCTCGGGTCACTCGGTAAGCGCCGGGCTATCTCCGTCCGCAAGCCGCGACACCGACCGGGAAAGCTCGTCGGTGCGGCCGGGCGCCTCGCCCAGCCAGAACGGAATGCTTGGCGCCATGCCGTGCGCATCCTCGACGCGGACGGTGCCGCGCTCGACGCGGATGATGCGATAGGCGTTGTTGCCCAACTGGAAGACGTCGCCGGCAAGGCTCTCGACGGCGAAGTCCTCGTTTACCGTGCCGATGATGTGGTTTTCCGGCTCCAGCAGCACCTGGTAATCGGCGGTGTCCGGAATCGTGCCGCCGTTGGTCAGCGCGGTCAGCCGGGCGCCGCGCCTGCCGCGCAGGACATGATTGACGGCATCGTGATGGATCAGCGCGCCACGCCGGCCGCGACGGGTGCTGAAGCCTTCGGCCAGCATGCCGACCACCGCCGCGAAATCCGCTCGGGGGAGCCGACGATAGGGCCAGGCCCGGCGCACAAGCGCGTAAAGCTCGTCCTCGTTCCATTCGCGCGCGGCGATTTCGGCGGTGATTTGCTGGGCGAGCACGTCCAGCGGCTGTTCTGGAATTGCGAGCCGATCGAGCTCGCCACGACCAACGCTGTCGAGCAGCGCCGCGCACTCGACGAGCTCGTCACGCGAGAGCGGGAACAGTCGGCCCTTGGGTGTACCCGCGACGGCGTGACCCGAGCGTCCCACCCGTTGCAGGAAACTGGCAATCGAGTGCGGTGATCCAAGCTGGCAGACCAGGTCCACGTCGCCGATATCGATGCCGAGTTCGAGAGAGGCGGTGGCGACCAGCGCCTTCAGCGTGCCGCCCTTCAGACGCTGCTCGGCATCCAGGCGCTGCTCCTTGGCCAGGCTGCCATGGTGCGCGGTCAGCTGATGCTCGCCCAGGCGCTCGGAAAGCTGACGGCTCGCCCGCTCGGCCATCCGGCGGGTATTGACGAAGATCAGGGTGGTCCGATGCGCCTCGATCAGCTCGGCCAGGCGGTCATAGACTTGCTCCCAAACCTCGCCCGACATCACCGCTTCCAGGGGCGACGACGGAACTTCCAGGGCGAGGTCGCGCTCCCGGCGATGGCCCACGTCGATGATCGTGCATTCGGCGCCCGGCGCCCCGTGTGGCCCGGCCCCCACGAGAAAACGCGAGACCTCTTCGATCGGCTTTTGGGTCGCCGATAGGCCGACGCGCAGCAATGGTTCGGCGCAGAGCGCCGCCAGACGCTCCAGCGAAAGCGCCAGATGGGCGCCGCGTTTGTTCGGCGCCAGAGCGTGGATCTCATCGACGATCACGGTCCGCGTCGTCTTGAGCATCGCCCGGCCGGACTCGGAGCCGAGCAGGATGTAGAGGGACTCCGGCGTCGTAACGACGATGTGCGGCGGGCAACGCCGCATCCGCTCGCGCTCGCCCTGTGGCGTATCGCCGGTGCGCACCCAGGCGCGTATGTCCACATCCGGCAAGCCCTGGGCAAGCAAGCGCCTCGCGGATCCCAGCCAGGGGTACTTCGAGGTTACGCCGGATGTCGTTGGACAGCGCCTTCAAAGGCGAGACGTAGACGACCTTTGTCTCATCGTTCAGCCGGCCTTCCAGCCCTTGCCGCACCAGCCCGTCGATCGCCGCGAGAAAAGCCGCGAGCGTCTTGCCCGATCCTGTCGGCGCGGCGATCAGCACGTGCCGGCCGGCCTGAATTGCCGGCCACGCCGCAGCCTGCGCCGCCGTCGGCGCGGTGAAGTTGCGGTCAAACCAAGCGGCGACCGCTGGATGAAATAACGACGCTGAGCTCACGGCATCGGGTCGATGTCTGACTTTGAGTTTCTGTCACTCGGCTAGCCGAACGCCGCGGACCTTGCTGGCATGTGGCGGGCCTGCAGGATGCTCATGAACGAACATAAGAGGTTGCCCATCACCGGAATCAACCTTCTCTTTCATACTCGCGCATTCGGCGGGCCGTTCAACCCTTGTAGGCGACAAGCACAGCCCCGGTCGCCATGAGGGCGACGCCGAACCAATTGGCGAGAGATAGTTTCTCGCCAAGAAAGGCGACCCCGAACAAGGCGACGAGCACCACACTGAGTTTGTCGATCGGCGCCACGCGGGCGGCATCCCCGAGCTTGAGCGCCCGAAAGTAGCAGACCCACGAGCTGCCGGTGGCGAGGCCCGAGAGTATGAGGAAAAGATAGCTCCGGCCCGAGATAGAGCTAAGAGGCTGCCACTGCCCCGTGCCCAATAAGATAGCGACGAGTGCGGTCAGGATGACGACCGCACGGATGAAGGTGGCAAAATCGGAGTTGACATTCTCGACGCCGATCTTGGCGAAGATGGCCGTCAACGCCGCCAAGGTGGCAGACAGCAGCGCCCAAAGCTGCCATGAGTAAAGAGCGGACCGCATGCTAGACCTCCGCGACCGCGCTGGTTCCGAGATCAGCGAACAGGTACGCGAGGCCGCGGGCTACACGGCTGCAGCGGCGAGCACGCAGTCACCGCGCGAAGCGACCTCGGGGCAGGGCATCACAGCCCTGCATTGGTCGCGACCCGCAAATGTCCCAGATGTCCCCATTGCGCGAGCGGTTCAACGTCGCGACCAAACTGGCGGTGACCGGGAACCGTGTCGAGGCCGGTGTATGTATTATGGCGCAAGTTGCGCGTCAGCTGACCTGACTCTCCTTGACGACACGCTCGTGGCCGTCGAGCGCACTCTTGACCCGATACTGGTGATCGTTGGCCTCGGCTGGCAGCAAGCGGAGGATCTTATAATTGCCGCGAAGCGTCGCCGGCGACCGGGCATCAGGCGAAAAGCGGACCGTCTGTCCGACGGCGAATTTGTGAGCTTTCATGCTTTGTTTCCCTCGGGCGTCAACGGGCGGCGGCCGTGGCCGGCTTGACGGCCCGTTTTCGGGCTGGCGCCTCGGCTTTCGATTTGCTCCGCTTGGCGGCGCTACGGACCGTCAACTCCGCCTTGATGGATGGCAAGAGGGCCAGTGCCGCCGCTTGCTGGGAAGGCGTACCGAGCCGCATCAACCGTTCAGCATTGGCATGTAATATCGCCAGAGCGCCATCATCCATGGTCGGCAGTTTGGCACTAACGTCCATAATTTAAGTCCCTTGACAGAGAAGCGCCCACCTCAGATACATCAGGGTATGCAGGCGCGACGGGGCCTCCCATGCATACTTATGCGCCCAGCAACCGCTTTCTACGACGGTAGAGGCGTCACCATCTTCATGCAATGCCACACAAACGCCGATGTTTTTCAGCCCGCATGCTCGAAGAGACAATAGCATCCCGCGCCAACCTTGCCCCATCAACGCTAGCATCAGCTCCACGAGAGCTGTAATTCGGTACCGCCAACGCGGTACCGAATTCGCCACAGAGGTTTAGACAGCGCGCAGGTTGACAGCCGATGTCTTGCCCTGCTGGCCGCGTTCCAGATCGAACTGGATCCGTTGACCCTCGCCCAGGTTCCCGATGCCTGATCGTTCCACGGCGGAAATGTGAACGAAGACATCCTTAGAGCCATCATCTGGCTGGATGAACCCGAACCCTTTGGCGGGGTTGAACCATTTCACTGAACCGACGGACATTCGTTATACTCCCTCGTACGCAATGACCGGCAAACGTGCCGGTCTGATCAAAATTCGACGGGGAGCACGTAAGTCGATCGGCGCTTCGATCGGAGATGACGGACTGGCCCACAAAGAATTTAACAATAGGTAAGATGGGAGCCTGACTCGCCCGTTTCAACTATGACTTCGCGCGTCGAAAGCCAGCACGGATGCCGTTTGCGCGTAGCAGAACCCATATCGGAGTAGGCGGGAGGGAGCAACACCATAGAGGTCGAGCTCGAATCCGGAGTATTGGCTTGGACATGCTCGGCCAATACCGTCTCGGTGCCGAGATTTGAGATGCACTGGAGAAGCACGTGAGCCTGAGACTCGTGTCAACCAGCGACGACCGCGCGCTCGCGATCCGAGATCATCTTTTGCCGATTGTCCGTGAGCGCGGCACATTGGAAAACCAACGCGGACCCGTGCGGCTCATCACCCTCGAGATGGATCCTTGGCTGTTTCGTCACTGGACGCCGTTCAACGAGTTGTCACCGGCGGAAGCATCCTCGCCCGGCTATCGGCACGCGGTCGAGCGGCAGCATACGAAGCCGAATCTACCTTACGGGCTCGAGGTGTGGCACGGGGAGAAGATGCTGAGCGTCCTGTGGGCGGACGATGACGCTTTTCAGGTGGTCAGTTTCGTGCGCGGCCCGTGGGAAGATCAAGCGTTGCAGCTACGCAAGTGCGACCCAGCGGCGGATGCCGCTGACCGACGGAAATAACCTGGTCGCCAAACTCGCCCCGAAGCAGCAGCCGCACGGCACTTGATGGCGTGATCCGCCGCGCGCGCAACCTGTGCCGATCACAGGTAGCGCCACAGTAAGTAGACGTGGCTGATGGCGACGTGGATGAGCATCAGCGGGAAGGCGATCTTGGTGTAGCGCAGAAAGCGGAACGGAATGCCGTTGCGCTCGGCGATGCCGGCGACCGTCAGGTTGGCCGACGCGCCGATCAGCGTGCCGTTGCCGCCGAGACACGCGCCTAACGACAGCGCCCACCACAGCGGCATCAATCCCTCCGGCCCGCCGAAGGTCGGCGCCATCGCCTTGATCAGTCGGAATCATCGTCGCGACGAACGGGATGTTGTCGACGATCGCCGAGAGCACGGCGGACGCCCATATGACGCCGAGCCCGGTCACCCGGAGATCGCCGCCGGTAACCTCCACCAGCTTGTCGGCCAGCAGGCGCAGCGCGCCGGTGTGCTCGACGCCGGCGATCACCATGAACAGACCGATAAAGAAGAAGATGGTGATCCACTCGACCTCGCCGAACACCTTGGTCACGTTCTCCGTTTGGTGCTCGGCCGACTTGCCGACGTTATCGAGCAGCATCAGCATCGCCGCCCCGGCCATGCCGATGGCCCCTGCCTCCAGACCGATGTAGCGCGAAGAGACGAAAGCGGCGATCACCAGCGCGAGCACCCCCAGCGACTGCTTCAGCAGGCGGTGGTCGGTGATCGCCTTCTTCTCGTCGAACGCCATCACCTTCGCCATCGCCTCGGGCGCCGCCTTCATGCCGCGGCCCCAGATCAGATGCATGGAGACGACATGCACGGCGAGGATGACCAGGATCACCGGCGCCAGGTTGAGGACGAAATCGTTGAAGGAGAGGCCGACCTGAGTGCCGATGAGGATGTTGGGCGGGTCGCCGATCAGCGTCGCCGTGCCGCCGATGTTCGAGGCAAGAATCTGGGAAAACAGAAACGGATAGGGATTTACCTTCAGCTGCTCGGTAATGACGAGCGTCACCGGCACGACCAGCAACACGGTGGTGACGTTGTCGAGAAATGCCGAGACGACAGCGGTCACCACCGCCAGCATCGCCAGGATGCCGGCCGGGCTCGCCTTCACCAGTTTCGCCGACCAGATAGCCAGGTACTCGAAGACGCCGCACTTGCGGGTGATCGAGACGATGATCATCATCCCGACCAGCAGGCCGATGGTGTTGAAGTCGATGCCCTCGATCGCCTGCTCTTGCGATCAGGATCCCGAGGACGATCATTAGCAGCGCGCCGAGCAGCGCGACGATCGAGCGATTGACCTTTTCGCTCATCACCGCGGCGTAGGTTGCGACGAGCACGCCCACCGCGACCAACATCGCGTTCATGGCAGCCTTATCCTGGCGCTAGACATGATTGATCCCCTTCCGACGCGAACGGATTTATCTTCTGACATGGCCAGGCGGTGGTCAGGCTGAGCTGCCGGCGATCCTGCCGAGGATGTCCCAGGTAGACACGACGCCGATGAGCTGACCGGATGCTTCGTCGACGACCGGCAGATAGCTGCGGGTGCGATAAAGGAAGAGCACCGCATTCATCACCGGCGTGTCGCGCCGGAGCACCGGGGTATCGGTCGTGCAGGTACTTACCCACGGGGTCGTTCGCCACCCTGTTGAATCGCTCGTGCGCGTCGTCGAGGGTGTCGCTCATGAAGCCGACTTCGATCGAGCCTGTCGATCTCCGGCATACGCTCCTCGAGTTGCACGATCCTGGGTAAAAGCAGAGCAACCAGTCGACTGCGCAGGAACATCCCAGATAACGGCCATCGCCATCGACAACCGGCAACTCCCAGCAGACGGTTGTCGAGAAGCATGCGCATCGCCTTTGCGACGCTCTCGGATTGCTCTGATGGCAATCGGCTTCGTCGTCATGATGGCGCCGCAGGTATTATTATCCCGATGAGGCATGTCGTTTCGGCGAAGCGCCCACGCGGGTCTCCACCGCCTCCCTGGCACGAGTTGTCGCGGATATGAAAATCCGCTTGTTACAGCGAACGCTACCGTCGGAACACCGAGTTGACAAGCACGGGAAGAGACGCGGCCGCTATCTTTCTCCCACGGCGCTCGTCCCGCTAGCCGGCGTGTTCGATTGCGGGAGGCTGGTTCTCGATCGAAGCAGCGAGAGAATGACGCCGCCCGCGAGCAGGGTGAATGTGACTTCAAGGGAGATCGCTGTGTCCAGCTTTCCCCAAAGTTGCGCGTAGAAGATCTTGCCCCCGATGAAAATGAGCACCAACGATAGCGCATACTTCAGGTACGCGAAGCGGTGGATCATCGCCGAGAGTGCGAAGTAAAGCGCCCGCAGGCCAAGGATGGCGAACATGTTGCTCGTGTAGACGTTATAAGGGTCGGCGAAGTAGCAAAAGATCAGTGCTATGACAAAGACGGTGTTAATGGATAGGCTTTTCTCAATCAGAAAGCCGGTGGAGTATTGGATACCGACGAACAGCATCCGGTCTTCGCGCAAACATACTCGGCGAGACCTAGCAGGCTGTTGAAGAAGTGCCTGGTTTGGGCGACATCGGCATGATTTACTCGATCAGTTTGGAGGTCGGGGGATTGATGCGCGGCGGGGACGAGCGGTCGGGTGAGTTGTTCAGCTACATCGACCTGGAGGCGCGGGTTCGGCGGGACCACCCGCCGCGTGCGATCCGGGAGATCGCGAACGTGGCGCTGGAGGCGCCGAGCGCGGACTTCGCGGCGCTGTACTCGCGGATGGGCCGGCCCTCGACCGCGCCGGAGCGGCTGTTGCGAGCGATGCTGCCGCAGGCGTTGTACTCGATCCGCTCGGAGCGGCAGCTGATGGAGCGGCTGGAGTACGACCTGCTATTCCGCTGGTTCGTCGGGACTCGGGATGGACGACGCGGTGTGGGACCACTCGACGTTCTCGAAGAACCGGGACCGGCTGCTGGCGGGAGAGATCGCCGGTCGAAGTTCCTCGGCGCGGTGCTGGAGCAGCCCAAGGTGAAGCGGCTGCTGTCCAGTGAGCACTTCTCGGTCGATGGAACGCTGATCGAAGCCTGGGCGTCGCTGAAGAGCTTCAAGCCCAGGGAACCCGGCACTCCGCCGCCGGACGGTGGCGATGGCGGTACGGGCGGCGGAGCGGGCGCAACGCGGAGGTCGACTTCAAGGGCGAGAGGCGCTCGAACGCGACGCACGCCTCGACCACCGATCCCGAGGCGCTGCTCTACCGCAAGGGGCCGGGCATGGAGGCGAAGCTCTGCTACATCGGCCATGGGCTGATGGAGAACCGCTCGGGGCTGATCGTCGACACCCGGCTCACCCTGGTCTCGGGCCATGCCGAGCGGCTGGCGGC
>CAWAYT010000017.1:0-13249 GCA_963786265.1 uncultured Alphaproteobacteria bacterium | reverse complement strand
CCCCGTAGTCGGAGGTCCGCCGATCCGGAAGCTCCTGGAGTTTGGCGCGCTCGATATCGATGCGCTTGGCCTTGCGCGCATTCCGGCGCCCGATAATCTCGTCGATGAAGCGGCGATAGGCGGCGAGATCATCGAAGTCGGACGTCCCCCGCATCAGCAGCGCGTCCTCGATCGCGCGCTTGAGATGACCGTGCGGTCCTTCGATGGAGCCGTTCTCATGGGCGAGCCCGCCATTGTTGCGGGTTGGCGTCATCCGATAATGGCCACACAGGTCCTCATATCGGGCGGTCAGATCCTTCTGGGCCTCCAGGTCGAGATTGCGGAAGGCGGCCGAGAGGCTGTCGGTTCGATGTTCCCGAGGCGCGCCGCCGAGCGACCACAGGGCGTTCTGCATCCCCTCCGCCAAGGCGACGAAGCTCTCGCCGCCGAGCACGACATGGGCGTGCTCGAAGCCGGAATAGGCGAGCCGGAAGTGATAGAGCCGGTGATCGAGCGGCGCCCTCGCGACCGTGATGCCGACGTCGCCCATGTCGGTGAAGTCCGACAATCCGGTCCGGCCGGGCTCGTGGACCTGCCGGAAGATGACCTCCTGCTCTTCCCCATGGATGGCGCGCCAGGCGCGGATTCGCCGCTCCAGGGTCCGCCGGATCCCAACCCCGAGTTCGGGATGGCGTCTGAGCATCTCTTCGAAAATGGCGATGGACCGAAGGCCGGGAGCGGCCTTCAACATCGGCACGACCTCCGCCTCGAAGATATCGGCCAGCGGGTCCGGCCGCCGCCGTCCGCGCCTCTCCTTCTTCTGCGACGGTAGTCGGGGATCCTTCTCGAAGCGATAGGCGGTGGATGTGCTGAACGACGCCTTCGCCGCCGCGACGGGCGGCGTATCGGCCTGACGGAACTTCATGTACAGCCTCATCTGGTGATCGGTTGCGTGTCGGCCGGGCAAGGAGTGATTCCTCTTTGGCGAGAAGAATCACCCGCATAGCCGGTCAGCCGCGATCACCAGACGGCGCGTTCCTTTCGAGGGATCGCGCCGAAGCCGGGTTCGTCACTCCGGTCGGGCTACGCCCTCCCTGCGTCACGAACCCGGCGATATCGTCTCATCCTGATTGACGCTCCAATGCCACCGTGATTGTCGCGCCGCAAGCGTCTCACTTTCCGAAAGACCAGCTTGGCGCCAGGAGCGACTCTGGCAGTATGCCGAGTGCGAACTCGCGGAGAGTGCGGTACGCGAGGTTGAGCGGACTCTGTAGGGCGTTCAAGGCGGAGCCTAACCCGCCGAATGCGTCGGGTCGCCTCGCCCCATTCCGCGGATCACGCTGCTTTCAGATCCGTCCTACACCGAGTGACCCGGGCTATGCGAGCTACAACAACGAGGACGCAACCGGCGATCAAATTCTAAATGTCCGTCCGTGTTGGCAATGCTGGAAGGTAGGTCAGTAGGCAAGCTTCCTGCGCCGACAGACTGGGAATTTAAGGAAAAGCAATGATCAGCCATGACAAGAAGCTCATTCCCATTTGGTCGTTCAGCGTTCCCGCCACCGCGGCCCTGCTGCTTGTCGCGAACTATTTTATACCTGGCATATCGAAATCCTTTGCCTCACTTGTTGTTGCAAGCTTTCTGCTCGGCGCTACAGTCTTTTCGGCGGTTCATCACGCCGAAGTCATCGCTCTTCGAGTCGGAGAACCGCTGGGTGCCATCGTTCTGGCCCTCTCCGTTACGTTGATCGAAGTCGCGCTTATTGTTTCAATCCTTTTCTCTGATGCCTCCGGGCACGAAGAGATCGCGCGAGACACCGTGTTCTCCGCCGTTATGATTGTCTTGAACGGGATTATCGGTTTCTGCCTCGTCGTCGGCGCAAGGCGCTATAAGGAGCAAGCCTTTCAGTTGCAAGGGGCGGTTGCAGCCCTTGCAGTCCTCGGGACCCTTGTGGTCTTGGCAATGCTCTTGCCGAACTATACGATCTCTACGCCTGGACCTTACTACTCGACATTGCAGCTCGTGTTTGTGGGGGTCGTCTCGCTCATTTTGTACGGTGTATTCTTGCTCACGCAAACCGTATTGCATAGAAATTACTTTGTCGAAGGACCGAGCGAACCTGCACCGGAGGCCGCGCCGAACATCAAGACGCCAAGCAATGCCACAACACTGTTCTCCGGCGTACTCTTGATTATTGCGCTGATCGCCGTGGTGGCGCTGGCGAAGGTTCTCTCCTATCCGATTAGCAGCGCAATCAGCTACGCGGGACTGGAGCCCTCCTTCTTGGGCGTGATTATTGCCGCTCTGGTGCTAACACCAGAAGGGTTGGCCTCGGTGCGCGCGGCCTTGTCCAATCGCCTGCAGGACAGCATCAATCTCGCTGTCGGTTCGGCGATCGCGAGTATTGGGCTCACAGTACCGGCTGTCGCCCTCGTATCCGTCATTCTTGGCAAGCGGATCACACTCGGGCTAGAGACAGATGGCACGGTCTTGCTCGTGTTGACACTGTTCGTCAGCACTCTGACACTCGGGACCGGAAAAACGACAGTCCTGCACGGCGCCGTGCACCTCGTGATATTTGCGGTGTTTTTACTGTTTTCGGCATTTCCTTGATCTTAAATGGGTTGCAGCTCGTTCAGCCCGGCACAATACGAGGGGCACTCCGACGCGTGGCGCGCGTATGGCGAAGCTGCAAATAATCGCTGAAGCGTCCGCGTACTCGGGCCGGAATGTTAGCCCACGCTCGGCCGGCTGCAATAGTCGCCTCCTAAGCTCAGCCCGATCCGCTGGACGCTATCACGGCACCTGACATATCGGAGCCCATAACTTAGGGGGTCACGGGGTAGGCGGTCGCGGACGACGAAAGAAAGATACTTGCGCCGCGGGACTTACCCGGCGCGGGCAGCGGGACCCGGCACGCGCATCAGCAGGCTGTAGAGCACCGGCACGACGCCCAGGGTCAGCACCGTTCCCAGCGCCACGCCGAAGGAGATGACGATCGCCATGCTGTAGAACAGCGGATCGTGCCAGACAATCAGCGGCAGCAGGCCCAGAATGGTCGTGATGGTCGTCATGACGATCGGCTGAAACCGCGACAGCGCCGCCGAGATAATCGCATCGTACGGCGTCTGGCCCGCCCGCCGGCTCGTCTCGGTGCTGTCGATCATGATAATCCCGTTGTTGGTGATGATGCCGGCGAGGCTCAGCAGGCCCAGCAGCGACATGAACCCGAACGGCGCTCCCATGACGAGCAGGCCGATCACGGCGCCGAGGAAGGCCATCGGGATGGTCAGCATGATGATGCCGGCGCGCCGGAATGAGTTGAACTGCCACACCAGCAGCGCGACGATGAGGAAGCCGGCAATGGGAAAGTTGGCGAATAGCCGTTGCCGCGCCGTCGCCGCGTTCTCCAGCTCGCCGCCGACCTCCCAATGGTAGCCGGGCGGCAGGTCGAGCGTGTCGATCGCCGGCTTGATCTCGTCGAAAAGTGGGCCGGCACCAATGTGCAGGTGCTTGGCACTCACCGTGACGGTGCGTTCGAGGTTGCGCCGATTGACCCGGTAGGGCTCCCATCGGCTCTGGATGTCGGCGATCTGGACGAGCGGGACGCTCTCGCCGGTCGCGCTCGAATAGACATTGAGGGCGAGCAGAGTGGCGAGCTGGTTGCGTTCATCTTCGCTGCCGCGTAGCACGATGGGAATGACCGCGTCGCCCTCCCGATAATCGGTGATCGCGCCGCCGCTGACGAAGGTGTTCAGCGTGCTGGCGATGTCACGCGAGGTCACGCCCGCCCGCCGGGCGCGACTCTGATCGACGACGACGTTGACCTTGAGGACGCTGTTCTCCCAGTCCTGTTCGACGTCGATCGTGCCCGGAACGGCGCGCAGCGCCGCCATCAGGTGCTCGGCCTTCGCCATCAGCACCCCCTCGTCAGCCCCGCTGAGGCGGACCTCGAGGACGCCCTTCTCCGTCGGCCCGAACCACATCGCCTTCGGCTTGCCGCGCGCTTCCGGATAGTGCGCGTCGATGTAGGCGCGCGTGCGCTCGATCATCTCCGGCACCTGGTCGTTCGACTTCGTCTCGACCAGAATGAAGGAGGCGTGCGGATCGGGGTCGATCGGCGCCAGCGACAGAAAGAAGCGGGGACCGCCGCTGCCGGCATAGGCGATGACCTTCGTCACCTCCGGATTTACGGATGTGTCGCGCAGCCAGGTGCTGACGCTGTCGACGACTCGGCTGGTCTCGCTGATCTCGGTGCCGGCCTCCAAATCGATGTAAAGCAGAAACTGATTACGGTCGTTCGTGGGAAAGAATTCGACAACGACGTACCGGCTGGCGTAGACGACCAAACCGGCAAGACCGGCGACGACCATCATCGTAAGCGCACGACGCCGCAAGACGAACTGAAGTAACGCCCGGTAAGCGCGATAGACGGAGGACGCATACTGTCCGGTATTACTAGCCTTCTCCGCAGCTGACGGTGACGTCTTGAGGAACCAGTAGCACATCGTCGGCGTGGCATACATCGACATGAACCAGGAGCCGAGCAAGACCAGGATCACCACTTGGCCCAGCGACAACGTGTATTCCCCGGTCGAGCCTTCGGCGAGCGCGATGGGCATGAAGGCGAGGATCGTCGTCAGCGTCGAGATCAACAGCGGTAGGCCCAGGGCGCGCGCTGTTTCCAGAGCTGCCTGCCGACGGTCTTCTCCCGCTTCCAGGCGGCTGCGCATTGCTTCCGCAACGACGATGCCGTTGTCGACCATGATGCCGAGCGCGATGATCGCAGCCGCGATCGACATACGCTGCAGGCCGACCCCCCAGATTGACATGCCGACGAGGGAGAGCAGGATGGTCAGCGGGATAAAGGCACCGACGATCAGGCCGGCGCGGATCCCGAGGAACAGCACGACGACGACGGTGACAACGCCGAGCGTCTGCCCTAGGTTGCTGATCGCTCCGTTTACCGCGCGCTCGACCAGCTCCGGCTGAAAGGTAGCGAACTCCAGCACATAGCCGATCGGCAGGCTCTGCTCGATCTCCGCCACCCGCTGCTTCAGGCGGTGGCCAAACTCCACCGCGTTGACACCGTCGAGGATGGAGACGCTGAGGACGATCGCCGGCCGTCCGTTGTAGAACACCGGCCGCTGCGCCGGGTCGGCATACCCGCGCACCACTTCGACGATGTCCTTTAGCGCGATCGTCTTCTCCGAGCCTGAGATCGGCACCAGCACATCCTCGATGTCGGTGACGTCGTCGAACGTGCCGGAGGCTTCGATCCGGACGCTCTGGCCCGCGGCGTTGATCGTCCCGCCCGGCAGGATAACGTTTTGCGCCTGCAGCGTATCGACGATCGCCTGCGGCGGGATGCCAAGGCTGGCCAGCCGGGTGTTCGACGCGGTCAGGAAGATACGCTCCGGCTGCACGCCGAACAGCTCGATCCGCTCGACACCGGCAAGGCTGTCCAATTGCCGGCGCGCATCCCGGGCGACGCGGCGCATCTCCTCCAGCGAGAAGCCGTCGCTCCACAGCGCGATTGTGGCGAGCGCGGTCAGACCGAACTCGTCATTAACGAACGGTCCGTTCGTGCCTTCGGGCAGCTCCGGCACCGCATCGCTCATCTTGTTGCGCAGCATCTGCCAGACGCGCTTGATTTCCGGGCCGGTCACCCAGTCGTCGACTTCCACGTAGATCGTCGTCCGGCCGTCCTGCGACGACGACCATACGTCGTCGACTTCGCCGATTTCGCGAATTTTTTCTTCCAGTGTGCGGGTGATCAGGTCTTCGACCTGATACACTTTCATGCCGGGATGTGACGCGGTGACGATGGCCTGGCGGATCTCAATCGACGGATCTTCCTGTCGGGGATAATTGAGGAAGACGAGCAGGCCGATCAGCGGAATTGCGACGAGAACAAGAATGGTGATGCGATTCGCTTGGATGGCGAATTCGGTGATCTTGCCGAACATCTTTTCTTGCTCGATCTGGGTCGGCGACGGCTAGGGGCCTGAAGCGGCGGATGACGGCTCCATCATCTTGACCCTCTGACCGTCAAAAAGAAAACTCACGCCCGCGGAAGCAATGATGTCCCCTGCATTGAGGCCGGTCACGGCGACCGTGTTGCTGGCGAGCAGACGCGCCGAGCGAACGGGTGTGCGCCGCACCGTTGATGAGACCGGGTCATAGACGAAGACGAAGCCTTCGCCCGACCGGTCGCCAGGCGCGATCGCCACCAGCGGCACGAAGTAGCTGGCTGCCGTCTGCGCCTGCGGCAGGCGCAGCATCACCTCCGCCGTCATCCCGGCACGGATGGCGGGCGGCGGGTCGATCAGGGCCGCCTTTACCGGAAAGACGTTCCCCGGGCCGGCGGCACTGCCGATCTCGGATATTTGCGCCTCAATCGGCTCCGAGACCCGCGGCACGCTGACCGTCGCCGGCATGCCGAGGACGAGCTGCGCGATGGTCGTTTCCGGAACGCCAATCGCCGCCTGCAGGCCGCCCTTAGCGTCAATGCGGAATACCGTCTGCCCAGCCTGGACCTCGACGAACGGGTCGGTCAGGCGCTCTGCGACCTGGCCGTCGAAAGGGGCCGTGAGGGTGGTATTACGCAGGTCCCGGCGCGCCAGTTCGAGCTTGGTTCGGGCCACTTCAACATCGCTTTTAGACGCGAGGAAGTTGCGCTGTGCCATCTCGAGCTGCACCTGCGCGACCGCGCGCTGCGCCAGCAGGCGCTGGTGGCGCTCGTAGTCCACCCGTGTCTGGGCGAAGGAGGCGCGCGCATGCTCAAGTTCGGCCTCGGCGGCCTGGATGTGGAGGCGGTAGGGCTCAGGGTCCAGCGTCGCCAGCACCTGCTGCGCCCGCACGGTATCGCCCTGGTTGACGCGCACTTCGCGGACGCTGCCGCCGACCTGAAAGCTGAGCGCGGACGTGTTCTTTGCCTCGATCAGGCCGGAGAAGCGGCGGACCTGGCCTTCGGCCACCTCGGTCACGGTAAATGTTTTAATCGCGCGCACCTGCTCCGGCACGGCGGGCGTTTCCTGCCCGCAGCCGGCTACGTCCGCGGCGAGGGCAAGCCCTATGCAAAGCCGAATGGCGAGCGTCCGCATAACGCCGTCGTCAACCACGCGCACGGAAACTGCATTTCGCAACCTGCAATTGGATCGGACGATCGCGCAGACGCACGCGAGGCCCCTCGTGCGCCAAGCGAACGCGCTCCGTAACACCAACCATCCTTATTAGATTGACACTGCATGACGACGTGTTTGGCACGACAAGGCTGGTCATGCGCCTTCTGATGAACCTGCAGCTGTAGACAGCGGGCGGCCACCATGTGTTCGTTGGCGTCGTAATCGTCGTGCAGGCGCTGTTCGCCATGCGCTTCATCCCGTCTTCGGGTAATGGGGGCGGGATTGCCAAGCGGCGGTCGTCTCCGCCGGCTTTGCCGGCATCGAGCTGGGCTCGACGGCGACAACGATGTTAATCATGGCCGCCGTCGCCAAGAGTATGGCCGCGCGCACAACGCCTTTGTAATCGTGTCGCTAGCCTGCGCCGTTTTCGTCGAAGTCAGCAACTCGCTTGCCTGACTGTGTTTGCCGCTTCTAATTGCGCCGTCCTCGACGTCAACTCTGCTCCAACTGACGACGACAGGCGAGCGCGGCCGCACTTGGGCGTGGCATTCCCGGCGCCAGGCGTCGAGCCACCGTGTACCAACCCGTCGCTAACGGCTGCGTTCACGCACGGCCGGCCGAACCTTTCGTGGCCGCGCGTGTAGGCCGGTATTTCGGCGGCCGGTCAACGACCCTGTTCGCGCCGCCACTCGTTGAACAAGCGCTGTTCCTCGATCTGCTGCTCCACGGAGGCCTTCTGCAGGGCGCTCTGCCGCTCGTACCCCAGTTGCCGCTGCATCGCCTGGTCCTGGGAAGTCTCGCGCTGCTGAACGCGGCGTTCCTCTGCCTGCCGGTCGATCGTCGCGTTGCCCAACATGCCACCGGCAGCGCCACCAATGAGCATGGCGGACGTGCTATTGCCGAAGATCGCGCGGCCGGCGCCGGCACCGAGCGCGGCGCCACCGACCGTGCCAACACCGGGACCACCGCTGCCCGACTCGCAGCCGGCGCCGAAAAGACAAATCATGGCGACGATTAGCGTCGTTCGTAACGAACGGCTCGTCGATTTACGAAATGTGTGCATCATTGTTTTACCACCTCGGATCGCACAGCATCGACCATCTCGTCGAATGACAGAGCGCCGTCCTGATTCTTATCGGCTGCCCCGAACGCCTTCATCTTGAAGGTCATGACTTCCTTGAAGGTCAGGACCCCGTCGCTGTTCGCATCGATCCTGGTGAAGCCGCTGGCATCGCGTAGCCCCAGTTCCTGCGGCGTCAGTTTGCCGTCGCGCTCGGCATCTAGGCCGCTGAACGCTGCCGCCGCGTCGCGGGCGAACTCCCCTTCGTCGACGAGGTTGTTGCCGTCGGTATCGGCGGCTTCGAATGCGAGCTCTTCGTAAACGACACCGAAGTCCATGGGATCTGGCAGTTCTTGCGCCGAAGCACCGGTCATCTCCATGGCCAGCAAACCCATCATCACGCCGGCGAACCAGAAATCTCTCGAACTCCCCTGCATATCCGTACCTCTCCCGATAACATCCTCTCTGGCAACCTACGATACCATGACCGAGGGGTTGATACCGTCAAACATGGCGTCGCGCTATATGCCAACGCGCTGACCGCGGATTACGCCCGGCGGGTCTCGCGCAGTCGGCCCGCACTGGCCGCGACGGGCGGCTCACCGAAACGGCTCGGCCTTGTCGGAGACGTCAAAGTGAGGCAGGTTTGAACACGAACCCGCCGACCGTCCGGTGATTCCCGGCTTACTTGCAATTCTCGATTTATTCGCAAGCCAGAAAGTTTCAATGACAATCGGGAGGATCATCCGATGTGTCAGTTTTGTGGATTTCCGGGCGTCGCCCATGAGCGGCAAATGCCGCGCCGAGCCTTCATGTTCGGTGCGGCGGCCGTGGCGGGGACGTTGACAGCCGCCGCCAGCGCAGGCGCAAGTGAGATGTGGGCGCAAAAACAGGAACAGGCGCCGCCCAAGCCAGAGAACGTCATGACGCCGGACGCGGCGCTGACACGCTTGATGGACGGAAACAAGCGCTACCAGGAAGGCGTCGCCAGGCGGCATGACTTCATCGCGGAACGGGAGGCCCTCGTCGGCGGGCAAAACCCATACGCGGCAATCCTCAGCTGCGCGGATTCGCGGATCACGCCGGAATATGCGTTCGACAGTGGGCGCGGCGATCTCTTTGTCGTTCGGGTCGCAGGCAACTTCGCCAATCCGGACGGAATCGCCAGTTTCGAGTTTGCGGTCGAAGTGCTGAAGACGCCTCTTCTGATGGTGCTCGGACATGAGGCATGCGGCGCCTTGAAAGCGACGATCTCCTCTATTCAGGACAATACGACGCTGCCCGGTCATCTCCCGTCGCTGGTCGCGGCGCTAACTCCGGCGGTCAAAGCCGTTGCGGGGCGCCCGGGCGATCAGCTCGAGAACGTCACTCGAGAAAATGTGCGTCTTACCGTCGAAACGCTGCGGTCTGCGACGCCGCTCCTAAGCGCGGCCGGGAACGACAAGCGCCTCAAAGTCGTTGGCGGAATTTACCGCCTCGCGGACGGACATGTCGAACTCATCGGCTGATGGGATAAAGCCGTCCCAGCCAATATATGCTCAGGGCCAAACTGATCATAAAGGACATTATGTTATACTAAGTCACCTAAGCGGTACACCATTTAAATACCCCAGGGCAAATATTATGAGATATAAGATTGTGTACATTGTAAGCCTGCGCCTTTTAGTCTAGTATCACCAACACATTCACCTTAGCAACTTACGAGCGTCAGGATTTGTACAGCCAGGGGGGCGGCTCATCCGGCTCCTTATCCGGACCAGCCTTGGGACGCGAAGGTTCTTTATCCTGCACCTGAGGCTTTGGATCCCCGTTTAAGAACCTACCCCGCCATCTTTCACCTCTTTCCCTCATCTCCTCTTCTATTTGCTCACGCCTCTTAAGACAAGACAAACTATTCCCTTCGATGACGGAGAGCCGCGCTTGAGAATTCCTCTCGACAAACACTCCCGCCGGCTCCGCGCACGCCGCCATGACCATTCCCCTTTGCGTTTCACTAAGCCCTCGGCTCAAGTGCTTCCGGGGGTTGATGCCGACAGCATATCATGGTCGACGATTTCGCTCCATCTTGAACTCATAGGGCCCCGACACAAGCGCCCCATTAGGTAAAGGCGCTTTGGCTACTCAAGCCCTTCCAACACTGCGCGCAGCTTTCATGTAATGTGTTGAAAACCACCCCCACCGCTTATCAAGAAGCGCATCACTCAACCTACATTGCATCTTGTAATTACAAAACACCCAGTCCCGCATAGGGTCAAGATAGCCCCGGTACCTCAGCATGCTCACAAACTCCTTATGCGAGTAGGGATACCCGAACCAAAATAGCAACTGATATGAAAATATGACGCAAATATATTATTAACAAAATTAGTGTCCTCAAACCTTTTTTGCATACAGTCGGCTAGCGTCACGATGCATACCCATACGTCGACCGGATCCCCACCTATCAATTTCAAGAAATTTTCCACGAAGCAGGCAGAGAATAATCAGAGCGCGAACTCCTTAACCTTCTCCCGGGATATGCCATAGCTCCTGGCAAATTTCGCCTGCATGTACGGGGCAAGGTAGTCGCGAAAACAACAATATACCATACATACGCTGTATATGCCTTAGGCGCTGTCTCGGTTGCCGTACCATCTTGCGCCCATGGGCAGCGATAATTCCCGTCTCCTTCCGTGCTGCCGAAGAGAAGAGCGCACAAGAAAAAAACCAACATGTTATTGCCTTCGACCATTGCTTGGATATTTTAAACTAATGTTGCGTGGTGACGTGCTAATTTGCTTTTCAGAAAGCGTACGAGTAGGAGAGTGCCTCTCTAATAGGCCAAATCAAGCTTCTCTGGAATAAGAGCACGAACGGCGAGGAGAGCATGATCGATACTATGAGAGCTGCACGTCGTCTGCGCCACGCTCCGATCGGAGTGCGAATGACGATCGGTCGCGCGGGACTTCGGTGTCGTGCGCCTGATCCGGTATCACGGCCGCAAGGGAGCCACGAGGCCAGCAATGTGCCGGCGGAGGGCCCTATGAGGTTGAGGCGGCGGTCTGGCGAGAGACCGGCAACAGGGGATCGGACCGGGTGCTGTCTGGAATGTGGTTGGAATTGCCGTGATGGCGTCTCCGGCGGGTTGAGGTTAACGGATCAGGCGGCGAGGTCAATGACCGCGTCGGTCGGCTTGGTGGCCAGTGTCTGCCAGCCGTCGACCTTGCGCATGGTGATCTGGCCGGAGGCGAGCAGCGCCCAGAACAGCATGGCGGCGGTCTCCGGCGACGGCAGCACGGTCTGGGTCTTGATGCGGCGCTTGAACTCCTCGTGCAGCCGTTCGACGGCATTGGTGGTGCGCGCCGAGCGCCACTGGCCGGGCGGCAGGCGGGTGAAGGTGAACAGCCGGTCACCGGCTTCCTCCAGGCTGTCGGCGACCGCCCGGCACTTCAGCCGCCACTTGCGCAGGAAGGCCTTGCGCCGTTCCTCGACCTCCTTCGGCGTCTCGGCGTAGATCATGTCGGTGTAATCGGCCGAGACCTCTTCGTGCAGTTGCTCCGGGGCGTGGGCGAGCAGGTTCCGGTGCTTGTGAACGGTGCAGCGCTGGGTCGGCACCTCCGGCCACAGCGCCGCCAGCGCCTTCTCGAGGCCGGCGGCGCCGTCGACGATCAGGAATTCGGGCGTCTTCAGCCCGCGGGCGACCAGGTCGTCGAGCAGCGCCCGCCAGGCGGCCTCGCTCTCGCCGCCCATGTTCTTCACCGCCAGCAGCACCTTCTGGCCGTCGCGGCGGACGCCGAGGACGACCAGCAGCGAGATCGACGTCGCCTTCTTGTCGAGCCGGACGCGCACGACGGTGCCGTCGAGGATGGGGTCGGAGTAGCAGCGGAACAGAAACTCCGATTTAAGCCGCAGGGTCTTCTGCTGCTTCAGTTCAGAGCCGGAAAACACCTGTTTTCTGACACGCTCGTCCGACCCGCAGTGGGACGATTGGTAGGCCGCCCATTTCTGTGCGGCAAACCATGTCGGAATGGTATGCTGTGCGGAAACCGCACTTTACAGGTTTTCCGCACATGCTGGTCGGCTATATGCGAGTCTCCTCCGACAGCGACCGGCAAACCACGGCCCTGCAGCGCGATGCCCTGATCGTCGCTGGGGTCGATACCCGCCACCTGTTCGAAGACAAGGCGTCTGGCGCGCGCGACGATCGCCCCGGCCTCAAGACCTGCCTCGACTACCTAAAAGCCGGTGACACGCTCGTGGTGTGGAAGTTGGACCGTCTCGGACGCCTCTCGCTCCCTCACCTGCTCGACATTGTTGCCGGCTTGCGCGAGGGCGGCGTCGCATTCCGGTCTCTGACTGAGGGAATGGATACGAACACGCCTCATGGGGAGCTTCTTTTCCATATCTTCGGCGCGCTGGCACAGTACGAACGTGCCTTGACCCGCGAGCGGGTTCAAGCGGGGCTTACGGCCGCGCGACGGCGCGGCCAGCGTGGCGGCCGCCCCACAGCCATTGCGCCGGAGAAATTGGAGGCGGTCATTTCGGCTCTCGATGGCGGGGCCAGCAAGGCGGCTGTCTGCCGGAGCTTCGGGATTGCCCGGAGCACGCTCGTCGATACGCTTGCCCGCGCTGGCTGGACCGGTCCCGGCTTGGCCCCGTGACAATCGGATGCCGGTCAGTTTTCTGACGGCCGAGCAAGAGCGGCGTTACGGCCGCTTCAACGGGGCCCCGACGCAGGAACAGCTCGACCGCTATTTCCATCTCGACGACGCCGATCTGGCGACGATCGGCCGGCGCCGGTTGGGACCACGTTCGCCATCGGCTTCGCCGTGCAGCTCGGCACGGTGCGTTTTTCTCGGCACCTTCCTCGCCGACCCGACCGAGGTGCCGGCGGTGGTGGCCGTCACGCTTGCGCAGCGGATCGGCCTTGCCAACGCGGGGTGCCTTGTCCGGTATCGCGAGGGAACCGCACGGTGGCACCACGCCGCTGAAATCCGGCAGACCTACGGCTATCGCGGATTCGCCGATCCGGCCGCACGATGGCAACTCCTGCGCTGGCTCTACGCGCTGTGCTGGACGAGGAACCGATCGGCCGAGCGCCCT
>CAWAYT010000016.1:0-38648 GCA_963786265.1 uncultured Alphaproteobacteria bacterium | reverse complement strand
CACCTCTCACCGTGGCCGACGGATTTGACTGGGAAGAGGGATCGGTGGTGGAGCGAATGCGGCGACATTGGCACCGACGAGCGCCGTTGCCGCCGCGCTTAGCGGCGGGGTGAAGGTTCGGCGATGTGTCCTCTGTAATTGACGGGAAGGCTTCGGCCGGCGGCGTCAGGCGGCCGCGGCGCGTATTCGGGCGTAGGCGAGAGCGAACTCGTTGGCGTAGGGGCAGGCGGTGGCCATGGCGACTTTCACGCGGCGGACCGAGATGCGGGCCTGGGCGCCGATCTTGAGGAGCTTGAGGCGGATCGTGCCGCAGGTGGCGGTGGCGAGCCGGGTATGGGCGAGGCCGATCCGGCGCAGGGCGCACATCAGCACATAGGCGAACGACGCGAACCAGAGGTGGAGCTGGTTGGCGCGCATGGTGGCTGCGCTGGTGCGGTCGGCGTAAAGGTCGGGCACTCTTTGATCCGGTTTTCCATGTCACCGCGGGCACAATAGAGCTCCTCATAAAGGGCGCGGGCTGGCCAGCGGTCCGGCTTCAACGAGGTCACGACGAAGCGTGGATTGGCCTCGCCGCGGGTCCATTCGGCTTTGCCGATCACCCGCCGTCGTCGCGACCAGCTGTCCTTGGTGGACCAGAGAAAATCACAGAAGACCCGGGCCGGTTGGTCGCTCGCCGGCGCGGCCTGCCGGGCTTCATCGAGCGCCGCCGCAATGCGTTTTTCCAGCCGCTCGTTGCGCGCGAGGCCGAACACGTAGTCGACGCGATGGTCTTCGCACCACGTCATCAGCCGCTCCCGCGCAAAGCCGGAATCGGCGCGCAGTACGATCCGCACCCGCGGCCATTTCTGGCGAATTTGCCCGACGATCCGTTCGATCTCCTCGACGCTGCCGGCCGAGGCATCGATGTTCGAGCGCCGGAGCTTGGCCGCGAGCAGATGGCGGCCACAGAAGACGTACAGCGGCAGGTAGCAGTAACAGTCGTAGTAGCCGTGAAAGAACCGCCCTTCCTGATGGCCGTGCAGCGGATCGTCTGTCGCGTCGAGATCGATCACGATCTGGCGCGGTGGCGCGGTATGGGCCTCGAGGAACAAATCCACGAACAAGCGCTCGATCGCCTGCCCATCGTGTCCGATCTTGTGGTAGCGCGTTGCAGCTCCAGTCGGAGCGTGCTCCAGCCGGTTCAAGGTGGACTTGCCGGCGAGCGGCGCGCAATCCGAGCGTTTGGCCTCCAGCTTCCCGGACAACACGGCGAGCACCGGATCGTGGCGCAACTCGTCGTGGTCGACGAGATCTTCGTAGCCGAGAGCGATGGCGAACACCCGCTGGCCGATCAGCGTCGGCAGCAGATGCTCCACCAGGTCGGAACGGCGATGATCTTGGAAACAGGCGGTGAGCCGCTCGATCAGTCCAATCGCCTTGTCAGCTGCGCCCAGCAGCAGCACACCGGCGTCCGAGGTCATCGTTCCGCCGTCAAATGCCGCAACGATCCTGCGTCCTTCCGCGGTTCCGAAATCGAAGCTTTCCGGAGTACACTCTGTCGGCATCGAGGCGACCTCCCGGCTTGGCTTAAGTATCTGCAGGCGCAGACACTTCTACCACTCCGACGCCGCGATGCGCACAATCCGGTGAGAGATGCGGGCTAGCCCGATCTATTCGTCGGGAAACAACGTGCAGCAAGTGTTAAATCGGCTATGCGCGTATTGGTTGTTTTGGCGGGGGTTGGTTTCCGCCGCAGCCGGATGGGGGATCGGTAGGTAGAGAGGCGCTGGAGGTTGCGGGGAGCGGGCTCGGCAGGGGCACACGGCCCCGGCGTTCAGGTGACGAGACGCGGCAGGCGGCCGAGAGCCAGGTGCCAGATTGCCTGATCGGCGGCGCTGCTCGGCAGGTGGACTTTGATCTTGGTTTTCATCTCGATGATGCGGGCGGCGGTCTTGATCAGGCGCAGCCGCAGCGTGTCGAACTGGGCGACGCGCCAGGACGAGGCCTTCGGCATCAGCGCGCGCAGACTCCACAGCAGCCAATAGGCGCCGGCGTGCAGGAACAGCCGGAACTGATTGGCGGTGGCCTTGGGGCACGAGGTGCGGTCGGCGGCGAGATGGGTTTTCCAGGCCTTGATGTGGTTCTCCGCTTGGCCACGCCGGCAGTAGAGTTCCTGATACAGCGAACGGCCGTTGCCGTGGCCGAGGTTGGTGACGATGAAGCGGCTGTCGGTGCCGTCGCCGCCGGCCTCGACGCGGGCGACGATGCGGCGGACCCGGCTCCAGGTCCTGGCGGCGTCGAAAAATTCCTTGAAGCGGCGGACCTTGCCTCCGCTCGGCGCGGCCTCGAAGCGCGCCGCGGTGCTTTTCTCCAGGCCGGTGATATGTCGGCGGAGCGTGCTGTTGGGGGCGAGGCCGAGGATGTAGTCGAGACTGTTCGCCTCGCACCAATCGAGGACCTCCGGGCAGGCGTAATGGCTGTCGGCGCGAAGGAGGATCTCGACCTCGGGCCAATGGCTGCGGATCGCCCGCACCAGGCGACGCAGAAAGGCGCGGATCTCGACGCCCTTCGGCCGCTTCGCCGGGCGCAGCAGGGCGGCGACGAAGCGGCCCTCGCCATCGAAGACGACGATCGGCTGGAAGCCGTATTCGTCGTAATGAGCGTTGAACAGGCGCAACTGCTGGCCGCCATGGACCGCGTCGAAGGTGTCGTCGATATCCAGCGTGATCCGCCGCGGGACTTGGCGGAACGAGCCGCACCAGACGTCGACCAGAGCCCGGCCCAGGCGCAGCAGCGTCCGCGCATCGGGCAAATTCTCCAGCCGCGAGATGGTCGACTGCGAACACAGGTCCCGGTCCGACGGCACGCGTTCGAGCGCCAGCTTGAACAGCGGATCGGTGCGCAGGCCGGTCGCATCGTTGCCGTCCTCGTAGCCGGCCGCGATCATCAGCATTCGGAAGCGGATGATGTCGGCGACCGTATGCACGGTGCTGGCGGGATCGCGCGGATCGTCGATGCAAGCGGCGAGACGGTCGGCGACTTTGAGCCGTTGCTCGATCTCGCGCAGAACCAACAGACCGCCGTCGGACGACAGCCGGCCGCCGTCGAACCGGGCGACAATCTCTTTGCCCTCGATCGGTGACAGGCCAGGCAGCGGCAGGGTAGGATCAACCATGGCGGGTGGGCGCTCCGGAACCGACGTGGATTGGCTTCGACAACCGAATCCTAGGCGATTCCAATGGGCTACGCCACACCCGCCAACCTCGACGAATAATCCGGGCTAGCTTCCTGCGAAGGATTGAGCAACCTGATGTCTGGACTTTCGGGTCTGGGGTGGTCAGGTATCCGAGTTGTCCCAGTTGATGTAGATGCGGTTCGAGGTTGCCCAGTCCTCGTCGATCTCGACGAGGACGGCGGTGGCGAGGCGGAGCAGGGCATCGCGGTTGGGGAAGACGCGGACCTTGCTGGTGCGGCGCTTGATCTCTTGCTGGATGGCGCGCTCGATGGGGTTGGCGGTACGCATGCGCCGCCAGTGCTGCTCCGGCAGGGTGAAGACGGCGAGGCCTTCGGGGACGTTGTGCTCGAGCCAGTCGGCGAGGCGGTCAGCCGTGCCACGGTAGGCAGCGACGAGGCGGTCGAGTTCCTCCTGCGCGGTCTGCAGCGAGGAGGCGTTCCAGATCCGGCGCAGCTCGGCGCCGATCCGCTTGCGGATGGCGGCGTTGGGGGCGTGGTGAATGGCGTTCCGCGCGAGGTGGAATTGGCAGCGCTGCCAGACGGCACCGGGCAGGACGGCGCGGCGGGCGGCCTTCAGCCCGGCATGGTCGTCGCTGACGACGAAGCGGACGCCGCGGATGCCGCGGTCGATCAGGCTGTCGAGGAAGGCTCGCCAGTGGACTTCGGCTTCCGATGGATCGCAGGAGACGCCGAGCACGCGCCGTCGCCCGTCCGCTCCGACGCCGATGGCGGAGAACAGGGCGGCATCGCGGACCACGCCGCCGTCGCGCAGCTTCTCGTAGCGGGCGTCGAGGAAGAGATAGTGGATCTCGCCCAGCGGCCGGCTGCGCCAGGCGGCGAGTTCCTCGTCCAGCAGAGCGGCAGCCCGGCTGACCTGGGTCGACGACAGGCTCTTCAGGCCGAACTCGGCCATCACCTTGGCGGCATCACGGGTGGAGACGCCTTGCACGTACATCTCGGCGATCGCCAGCATCACCGCGCGCGAGGATCGGCGCCCGCGCTCCAGCGACCGCGGATAGAAGGGCTCGTCGGCTCCAGCGGCTTTGGGGACGTCGACGGTCACCGTCCCGGCCGTGGTGTCGAGCGTCTTGCTCTTGTAACCGTTGGCATAGCCGCGCCGTTCGGCGTTGCGCTCGTAGAGGCCGGCGCCGAGGAAGCGCTCCCGCTCCAGGCGCAGGGCGAGATTGAACAGCGCCGTGAACACCTGCGCCATCCCGTCCGGGCCCTCGGCGATGAGCTGTTCCATGAGAGCGGTGACGATCGTATCCTGTTTCTGCGACATCCGGTCTTCCTTCCAGCCAGGCGGAACAACCGGATTGCCGTATAGCCATTCGCGAGGCGTGCCCCGCGGATGGGCTCTCAAAACCTACTCCAACCAAATTTCCAGACGTCAGGTTACACCTCCGGCGATAGAGCGGTGCATGATCGGCATACCGTTTTGTTAAGCATCTTTTTGCGGTATACTTCACACTCAGTTGCAGTGACTTGCACCTCCACGCGGCCCAAATCAGGGTCTGCAAACCAAGGGAGGGAGGAGCCGTGATCGGACTGCGCGTGGGGGGCGGCGCATGATGATCGTCCGCTCCCTCATTAGTAGCTTTTTCGCGTGGTTGCCGTCCCTTCGAGCTTTAGCGGAGTGCGTGCGGGCGATCGGCGCCGTTCCGTCGCTGCAGGGCGAAGCGCAGGTGCAGGAGGCCGCGGCCGGCATCTGGCGTCCGGCGGCGCTCAACGAGCAGCTTTGCCCCGGCGACGTCATCCACGTCGGCGAGCGCAGCCGCGCCGAGGTGACGATCGCCGGCCAGCCGAACGTCCGGCTCGATCAGAACACGGCGCTGCACCTTCCCGGCGACGACGATCCGTTGATCGTCAGGCTGCTCTATGGCGCCGCCTACTTCTTCAGCCGGCATCCGCGCCGGCTGACCGTCGATACGCCGTTCATCGACGCGGCGGTGGAGGGCACCGAGTTCCTGGTCCGGGTCGAGGCGGAGCGGACGCTGATCATCGTCTTCGCCGGGCAGAGTCCGCGCCAGCAACCCGCACGGCGAACTGGCGATCGGCAACGGCGAGGCCGCCGTGGCCGAGGCCGGCCAGGCGCCCACGCCCTACCTGATCGTGCGGCCGCGCGACGCCGTGCAGTGGACGCTGTTCTATCCGGCGATCCTGCCGGCGCTGGCCGATCCCTCCGGCGCCGCGGCGCAGGAACTCCCGGAGCCGCTGCGCGGCGCGGTCGCACTAGCGGCGGCAGGCCAACTGCCGGCGGCGTTCGCCCGCTTCGAGGCCATCCCCGAGACGGAACGCGGCTCCGACTATTACCTCTATCGGGCGGCGACCCTGCTGTCGGTCGGGCGGGTCGAGGAGGCGCGGGCGGACATCGGCCAGGCGCTGCTGCGCGATCCGAGCGACGGCCGCGCCGACGCGCTGAGCGCGGTGATCGCGGTGGCGCAGAACGACCGGGACCGGGCGCTGGAAGAGGCGCAACGCGCCGTCGAGCTGAGTCCCCGCTCGGCGGCCGCCAGGATCGCCCTCTCCTATGCCGAGCAGGCGCGGTTCCAGATCGAGGCGGCGCGCCAGGCGCTCGAGCAGGCGGTGAAGGACGAGCCGGAGAACGCGCTGGCCTGGGCGCGGCTCTCCGAGCTGTGGCTGATGCAGGGCCGGCGCGACCGGGCGCGGCGGGCGGCGCAGCGGGCGCGCGAGCTGGCGCCGGAGCTGGCGCGGGTGCAGACGGTGCTGGGCTTCGCCGAGCTCGCCGAGATCAACACCGGCCGGGCGAAGAAGGCGTTCCGGCGGGCGATCGACATCGACTCGGCGAACCCGCTGCCGCGCTTCGGCCTGGGCCTCGCCACCATCCGCGCCGGCGACCTGGAGGGCGGACGCAAGGAGATCGAGATCGCGGTGGCGCTCGACCCGGAGAACGCGCTGCTGCGCAGCTATCTCGGCAAGGCCTACTTCGACGAGCGGACCACCAACCCGCTCACCTACTTCCAGGAGCTGGTCAACAACTTCCCCAACCAGGAGAACACGCTCGCCGCCGAGCAGTTCGCCATCGCCAAGGAGCTCGACCCGAACGACCCGACGCCCTGGCTCTACGACGCCATCCGCTTGCAGAGCGAAAACCGCCCGGTCGAGGCGCTGCGCGACATCGAGAAGTCGATCGAGCTGAACGACAACCGCGCCGTCTACCGCTCGCGCGAGCTGCTCGACCAGGACCGGGCGGCGCGCGGCACCAGCCTCGCCCGCATCTACAACGATCTTGGCTTCCAGCAGCTCGGCATCAACGAGGCGACCAAGTCGCTGAGCTACGACCCGGCCAACGCCGGCGCGCACCGCTTTCTCTCCGACGTCTACGCGACCCAGCCGCGCCGCGAGATCGCCCGCGTCAGCGAACTGCTGCAAGCGCAGCTCCTGCAGGACATCAACATCAACCCGGTGCAGCCGAGCCTGAGCGAGACCGAATCTCAACATCATCACCGGCGGCGGCCCGGCGCGCCCCGGCTTCAACGAGTTCACGCCGCTGTTCGAGCGCAACCAGGCGCAGCTCAACACGACCGGAGTGATCGGCAACAACTCGACACGCGGCGGGGAAGCGGTCGTATCCGGCATCTACGACAAGTTGTCGCTCAGCGCCGGCCAATATCTTTACAAACATGAACGGCTTCCGAAAAAACTTCGACTTGAGGGATGATATCAGCCGATCTCTTTGCCCAGGCTGCCGTAACCCCCGACCTGAATGTACAGGCCGAGTTTCGCCGCCGTCGCGTGGAAAACGGCGATCTCGGGTTGAACTTCGATCCCGCTCTGGTGAGTTCAGGCTTCGAGCGCGATCTCGATCAGGATACCGGCCGCTTCGGCGCCAGGTATTCGCCGACGCCGCAGTCCGATATTGATCTACTCGTTTATCTATAGCAAGCGACACGAAAAATGACGACTTCGGTGACCGACGGTGTGATTTCAGGATCTATCAAAAAGGATCGCAGAATGAAATACAATATATGACGAGGTTCCCAGATGCGAATGCCGTTGCTGGCTTCGCGTATTACAACGTCGATACGAAAACAGATTCCTGCCAGAAATCGAGCACACCACATGGAGGACAGAAGCGCCTACCTATACACAAACTTCGATATTATACGATGTGTTGTCTACGCTTAGGGGTAAGTTATGACGACTACAATGACGTCACCTGGCGACGTAAATGCAGTTAGTCCGAAAAGCGGAGTCCGCATGCGATCTGAGCGACCGGCTGCGTCTGCGGCTTGCCGCTCTCAGGGCAGTTAAGCCTGCGCTGGTCACCAATCAGACCATTCAGCCCACCCAGGTTGCCGGCTTCAATCAGTTCTACGATGACTTCAATGGCACAAAGGCATGGCTTTTCGGCACTCGGCTTCAGATTTCAGACCGATCGATTTCACTTTACACTGGCACCGAATTTATGTATCGCGAGCTGGACCACTTATAACTCAGATAGCTAGAAAAGAATTTAGTGCAGACGCAGACGAAAAATCGGCTCGCGCCTATATTTATTGGGCACCGCTGGACCGCTGGGCGATTATCTTCCGAGCGACTTGAATATCGCTGATTTTGAGAACCTTGATATTGATCGGATGACTACGCAACTGTACCTTTGTCTGTGAATTACTTTCATCCTTCCGGATTCTTTGCAAGTGCCGGTCCGACATACGTATGGCAGGATGTCCGGAGTAAACGTCGCAGCCAGCCCGAGGGAAAAAGTGATTTTTTGCTGATCGATGCCTCAATGGCTATCGATCTTCCGGAAGGCGTGGAATTGCAAGCGTTAGTATTTTGAACATGACGAATGAGCGCTTCAAGTATCAGGATAATAACTTCAGAACACCTGCGACTTGCCAGCAATCAGCCCGTTTATTCCAGAACGGACCATGCTCGGTCGGCTTACCTTGAGTTTCTGATGATAATCGCAAGAGGAGAAGCAGATGCCTAGACACTTTAGTGATGAGTTTAAAGTAGAGGGTAAGGATCTTCTTATCTTTCGACAAAAAACTAGAGAAAGGCAGGCGTGAAAAGTTCGGGCCTGTGGAGTATCTGATCGCATTCAATAAATATGGAGATGGGCAGATATTTTTGTTAGGGACTGCAATGATGTAGATGACGCGAAGGAAAGATGCCCAATGGCAGCGATATCATCAGAAATCTGGATGCGCAAGCCCGCAAGGAAGGTCGTAGGCAAAACCATGTACGCGTTGAGGCCCATGGGGACGAAAATGTAATTTGGATAAGTAGCATTTGTGATAAGTACGGTACTGGTGAGGCATGTCCTGGATACAAATGTACCTGTCGAACACCAGAAAAGGTACGACCGTCATTGGCGAAAGAGGCAGATTTTGCGTAAGGGGCGCACCCGGACAACTACTAGGCTGGGCGCCTACACTCGCGGGCGGTTTGTTGATGACCCGTGACGATCGGGACGGGCGGCACGGCGCGGCTGGAGGAGGCGGTCACCGCCTATCGGGCGGCGCTCGAGGAACGCACCCGCGAGCGGGTCCGCTCGACTGGGCCGCGACGCAGAACAATCTCGGCCTCGCGCTCTGGACGCTCGGGGAGCGGGAGAGCGGCACGGCGCGGCTGGAGGAGGCGGTCGCCGCCTATCGCGCGGCGCTCGAGGAACGGACCCGCGAGCGGGTGCCGCTCGACTGGGCCGCGACGCAGAACAACCTCGGCACCGCGCTCTGCGACGCTCGGCGAGCGGGAGAGCGGCACGGCGCGGCTGGAGGAGGCGGTCGACCGCCTATCGGGCGGCGCTGCGAGGAACGGACCCGCGAGCGGGTGCCGCTCGACTGGGCCACGACGCAGAACAACCTCGGCACCGCGCTCTGGACGCTCGGGCGAGCGGGAGAGCGGCACGGCGCGGCTGGAGGAGGCGGTCGCCGCCTTCCGCGCGGCGCTGGAGGAATGCACCCGCGAGCGGGTGCCGCTCGACTGGGCCGCGACGCAGAACAATCTCGGCACACGCGCTCTGGGCCTCGGGCGAGCGCGAGAGCGGCACGGCGCGGCTGGAGGAGGCGGTCGCCGCCTATCGGGCGGCGCTGGAGGAACGGACCCGCGAGCGGGTGCCGCTCGACTGGGCCGCGACGCAGAACAACCTCGGCATCGCGCTCCGGACGCTCGGGCGAGCGCGAGAGCGGCACGGCGCGGCTGGAGGAGGCGGTCGCCGCCTATCGGGCCGCGCTCGAGGAACGGACCCGCGAGCGGGTGCCGCTCGACTGGGCCGCGACGCAGAACAACCTCGGCAACGCGCTCCGGACCCTGGGCGAGCGCGAGAGCGGCACGGCGCGGCTGGAGGAGGCGGTCGCCGCCTTTCGGGCGGCGCTGCAGGAATACACGCGCGCGCGGGTGCCGCTCGACTGGGCCGCGACGCAGAACAACCTGGGCAATCGCGCTCTGGGCGCTCGGGCGCGCGGGAGAGCGGCACGGCGCGGCTGGAGGAGGCGGTCGCCGCCTATCGGGCGGCGCTCAAGGAACGGACCCGCGAGCGGGTGCCGCTCGACTGGGCCATGACGCAGATGAACCTCGGCATCGCGCTTGCGCGCCTTGGCGAGCGGGAGAGCAGCACCAAGCGGCTGGAGGAGGCGGCGGCAAGTTTTTTAGATGTGCTCCAGGTAGACCCCGATAACGAACGAGCCTACAACGCGTTGAATCTTCTTTATCATGACAACCTGTTTGCCTTCGTAAAAGCCTTCGACCTTAACCAAGCCTGGCTGGAGCGGCACCCCGACGATCTCGGAGCCCAGGCAAACTTCGCCGAGGTGGCGTTTACCGTCGGCCGGTTTGCCGAAGCCGAGCAACGGCTGGCGGCACTTGTGGACCGCCCGGAGCTGAATCCGGGGACTATGATTGCGCTCCGCGCGCTTGAGATCTGCAGCCTCGTCGCCCTGGACAGCCCAGACACAGTACGGGCAAAGCTTGACCTGGGTGAGCTGCTTAAGGGCACTAGTGATGAACTTGCGGCCAGCTGGACCTGGATCTTCGCCGGTAGCCGTCACTTTATCGGCAAACACCCCAAGCTGAGCCGACATCCATGGCTGATCCAGCTGCTGGCCGCCATCGAGGAGGGAAACGCGGCCGCTGCACGCACCGCGGTTGAGGTCGGATAGGCCGCCGGCGGAGCAGCTGCCGCCCAGTAGCGTCGCCGAGCATCACAATGGCGGCACACCAATGCTTTTTTCCATAACGTCCGCTTCCGCGGGCTACTGAACGGAGCCCCGCTACTCCTCTTCCGTAAATGCTGGATCAGAAAAGCCTCCCGAATTGGCCTCTCTACTGCGGCCATCTTATCCCCTGGACTCTGGGCGGCAGTTCCCCTGGACTCTGGGCGCGGCCGCGAGAGCCAGATTTGGACTCTGGGCGCAATCCCCTGGACTCTGGGCGTGAGCTGTCAGTTATCCCCTGGACTCTGGGCGCCTAACTAAAATATAAAATTCAACAAATCTCAAATTGCTTTGCGCCCAGAGTCCAATATTCCAATTCATGCCACTCTATGATCCACTTGATCAACAGAGCGACTTGAAAAAGTGGACAAGGAGAATGAGCGAAATCCACGAGCTGATCGTTCATCACGGCCGGCAAATGGCCGCAGACATCAGTCCTAGAAGGCAGCGAACTCATATCGAAATTGCCGCCAGGATTTTAGAAGAGGAAAGCAACGCCCTCGGTATCACCTATGGCGGCTTCTGCATGACCGCCTTGCCGCATAAGCGCATTCCCGATGATCAAGTGTGGGAACGGCGCTGTCACCGGCTGCGTCTGACTGTCGAACCAGGCTGGCTCCCCTTTGGCGGCCGAAGCCGCCTTATCGGAGTGCCCTATGGCAGCCGAGCACGCATGATGCTGCTCTACCTGCAAACCCAGGCGGTGCAGACCCAGTCGCCCGAGGTCGAGCTCGGCCGATCGATGTATGAGTGGCTCTCCCGGATGGGCATTCCCGTCGGCGGAAACACTTATCGAATGGTCCGCGAACAAGCGAACCGCATCAGCGCCTGCCACCTCACCTTTTTCTGGGAAGACGGGGCTACCCAGAGTTTTGAGAAAGATGCCATCGTCAAGGGAGGAATCCGGCTACGCAGCGCAAACGACAGTTCGTCCCAGGGTCAGTTCTGGGATGATACCGTGCGCTTGAGCGACAGCTTCTTCCGCGCTCTTCGTGAGCATCCGGTGCCGGTATGGGAACCCGCTCTGCGCGAGATATCGAACCAGTCCATGGCTCTCGATATCTATGTCTGGCTGGCGTACCGCTTACGCGCCCTCGCAAAGCCGACCGCTGTCAGCTGGCCGGCGGTGTTTGCTCAGTTCGGTGCCGGCTTTGCCGAGCTCAGAAACTTCAAGCCCAAGTTCCAGGAGGCACTTGCCTTTGCCCTTGCCGTCTATCCCGCTGCGGTAGTGAAAATAGAGACTACTGGCCTCGTACTGCACCCCTCACGCCCGCCCGTCGAAAACCGCATCTTCCCGCTCTGTGCCTCCGGCCGCTGACTGCGCCCAGAGTCCAAATGAGGAGGCGGGAAGGAAACGTCCGGACAGGCTGCAGGTCTGTACCAGAGGCAGCGCTGACGCGTCGAACCGGCCCTCGCCGTTCCCATAAAAGGGCTCGGACATCGTCGGCGAGCACGCCCGCTGCTTCGGCCGCGGCCGAAGCCTCTACGATCCCTGGCACTACGTTCCGGTGCTAGCCCGCAAACCGGGGGCGCTGAGGAACGGCGCGCCGTTCAAGTGCTGGCTGCTGCCGGCAAACATCGAGCGGGTGCGGCGCAAACTGAAGGGCTCGGACGACGGCGATCGGCAGATGGTGGCCATTCTCTCTGCCGTCCTCACCGACGGGCTGGCGAGCGTCGAAGCCGCCTGTGCCGAGGCGCTCGCCCACGGTGTTCACTCGGCCGCCGTCATTCTCAACATCCTGGCACGCCGGCGCGATCCCGGGCCGGCGGTGACCATCCTGACCCCCGACGCGCTGCGGCTGCGCCACGCGCCGATCGCCGATTGTGCCCGCTACGACCGCTTGCGGAGGGCCGGCTGATGGAACGGACCGAGATCTTCGACCTGATGGCCGCGCTCAAGCTTTACGGCATGCGTGCCGCCTACGACGAGGTGATGGCAGCCGGCATCAAGCGCGAGTGCGAGCCGCCGCGCATTGTCGGTGATCTGCTGAGGGCCGAGATCGCCGAGAAGCAGGCGCGGTCGATCAAGTACCAGCTGACCATCGCCAAGCTGCCGCTGGCCAAGGATATCGACGACTTCCGGTTCGATGGCACGCCGATCAACGAGGCGCTGGTGCGCGAGCTGGCAACGGGCGCGTTCATTCCCCTGCAGCGCAACGTCGTCCTCATCGGCGGCACCGGCACCGGCAAGAGCCAGGTATCCACAGCGACGCCGGGTTCGGGGCCGAGGGGAAGAGTCGCAGGGGATGTCTGCCTCAACGAAGTGATCGCGGACCGAGCCCGGCAGTCGGTGCGCCGGCTGCCGGGCTACAGTGTCGGTGCGAGCCAGGTTGAGCAGGGCGTCAAGACCTGAGAGATCCCCGATCGTCTCTTCGACGTGAAGCCGCTGCCCGGTTCGACCGTGTCGAGCGGGCAAGTGTAACGAGATGGTGGCGGCCTGTCCGGCCACGAATGACGTACCTGACTGCGCCGATCGATCGCGGGCTCGTCAACCTATGGGGAGAAGGCGATGATCAAACGCACCATCGGCATCGACCTGGCCATCCGTGGTGACCAAGTCGCCCAGATCTTTGACGACGGCAAGCCTGTCGGCAAGCCGATTCGCTTCCGCCTGACCTCTGCAGTCGCTGACCAGCTTCGTGCAGAAAGTGACCGCGGATTTGCCGCCAGGGGCGACCATTCAGGCGTTGATGGAGCCCACGGGCATGTCCTGGTTCCCGATCGCCGTGTGGCTCGCGCGCGCCCGCGCCGAGGCGATTCGGGTCAAAGGAAAGCGCGTCAAGGCGCTGCGCCGTTATCTGAGCGAGCATGCCAAGACCGACAACAGCGATGCCCATACTCTCGGCGCCATGCCGAGCTATGGCGGCCCGGCGTTCGATCCCGTCCACATCCCGTCGCCCAGGCAGCACGCCCTCCAGCGCCTGACCAAGCAGCGGGCGCGGTATCAGGACGCGATCTGTTGCAGCAAGCGCCGCTTGCTTGACTTGCTTCGCTGGGCATGCCCGGCTCTCGAGGCAGTTCTGCCGGATCTAAGGACGCGGTTGTCATTGGCACTTCTCGGCCACTTCTTGGATCCAAACGCCATCCTCGGCGCCCGTCGATCGACGCTGGCCCGTTTCATCGGGACGAATGCATCGGGCAATCACCCGCACTCCGGGCCGTTCGTTGACCAGCTGATCGATCGCTTGAAGATGGCCGCACGCGAGACGCTGGCGCTGCACGGCGATGCCATCGACTTCACCGAGCTGCAGTTCGAGGTGCGTCACGAGGTCGATCAGTGCATCCGTCTCCTCGATGCCGTGGCGGAGTTGGATAAGCGGATCGATGCCCTCTATCGAGAGCTGCATCCAACCGACGCACTGCGCTCCATCCCCGGCGTCGGATTACACTTGGCGCCTGTTCTCTTGGGCGTGCTGCATACCGCCGACCGGTTCCGCGGCGAACGCCACGTACGCGGGTTTTGCGGCCTGTTCCCGACACGAAGCGCATCCGGTGGTGTCGAGCGCCCGGGGCAACAACTGACCAAGGCCGGCAACGATCGCATCAAGAAAGCGCTGTTCCTCGCCGCTGACACCGCGCGCAAGATCGATCCGCAGCTGGCCAAGGTCTATTGGCGCCTGATGGTCCAGAAAGGCCACCATCACAAACAGGCCCTATGTGCCGTCGCCACGCGGCTCGTGAACCGCATCTTCTGCGTTCTCAAGTCCGGCAGGCCATACGTTCTTCAGGATGATACCGGCGCGCCTATCGGCATCGCCCAAGCCAAGGCAGTCATTCTCGAACGGTTCACCGTGCCCGCTGACATCCGGTCAGGTCGATGCCGAAACAGGCTCGTGCCTGTACAGGCTGGAGGATGAACGATCGGCTGCGAAAGGCCTTCACAATCGGTACGAGATCACCTGGCGGTGGCGCTCGGCGTCGAGGCGGTGAAGGCCGGTCGCAGCGTCTACTTCTCGACCCTCGCCGACATCATCGCCTCGCTGGCCAAGGCCGAGCGCGAGGGGTGCCTGCGCGAACGCATCCGCTGGCTCGGCCGCGCAGCTCTGCTCATCGTCGACGAGATCGGCTACCTGCCGGTCGTCCCCGGCGGTGGCAACCTATTCTTCCAGCTGGTCAATGCCCGCTACGAAAAGGGGTCGATGATCCTCACCTCCAACCGCGGCTTCGCCGAATGGGGCGACGTCTTCGGCGACCCGGTCGTCGCCACGGCGCTGCTCGACCGACTCCTCCATCACGCCGTCGTCATCCAGATCGAGGGGTCGAGCTATCGCCTTCGCCAGCACGCCGACCTCGTTCCGGAACGCCTCCGCTCCAGAGCGCCGATCACCCCACCAGCCGCGCCGCCACGGCGTCGCGGCCGACCGCCGAAAAACAGGAGCCTCGATCAACACGCCGGCTGATCACCGACACCCTGCCAACCAGGGATTTTTCGTCCGGCACTTCTCGGGAAAATTCAATCGGCGTTGACAGGCTGGCGGAACCGGCCGTTGCTGCTGGCGGGCGAACGGGCTTGGCTGCTGGAGCGGATAGCGGCGCAGCCGGATCTGACGCTGCGGGCTATCCAGGGGGAACTGGCGGACCGCGGCCTGCGGGCGAGCCCAAGGCGATCTGGAACTTCCTGCGGTCCGAGCGGCTGACGTTCAAAAAAAAGCCTGCACGCCACCGAGCAGGACCGCCCCGACGTGGCGCGCCGGCGGGCGCAATGGAAGAAGTATCAAGACCGGATTGATCCCAGGCGCCGGGTATGTCAGGTTTTTTGTGTTCGCTTGGCCCGTGTCCTTGGTTTCCCGGGTCAGCGCGCTGACCCGGGAAAACGATCGCCGAACACTGAATGGCAAACTGGCCCATGGCGGCGGTCCATTCAATGGCCGCCGCCAACGCACGCCGGCATTCTGGATCGCCAGATAGAGCAGCTTCATCGCCGCCTCGTCGGTCGGGAAGCTGCCGCGGGTCTTGATGATCTTGCGCAGGCTGCGATTGCAGGCTCTCCACCGCGTTGGTGGTGTAGATCATCTTGCGGATCGCCGGCGGGAAGGCGAAGAACGGCACGACATGCTCCCAGGCCCGCCGCCACGCCTGGCCGATTGCCGGATATCGCTTGCCCCATTCGGCCTCGAAGTCGTCGAGCCGGCGGCGCGCCGCCTCGGCGGTCTCGGCCCGGTAGATCGCCTTCAGATCGCGGCATGATCAGCTTGCGGTCCTTCCAGCGACACGAACGCCAGCGAGTTGCGGATCAGATGGACGATGCAGGTCTGCACCATGGTCTGCGGAAAGACCGCGGCGATCGCCTCGGGAAAGCCCTTGAGCCCGTCGACGACCGCGATCAGGATGTCGTTGACGCCGCGGGTCTTGAGCTCGTTCATCACCTTCAGCCAGAACTTGGCGCCCTCGGTCTGCTCGATCCACAGCCCGAGCACCTCCTTCTCGCCGTCGCGGTTGAGGGCGAGCGCGACATAGACCGCCTTGTTGCGCACCATGCCCTCGTCGCGGATCTTGACCCGCAGCGCGTCGAAGAAGACCACCGGATAGACCGGGTCGAGCGGCCGGTTCTGCCATTCCCGGACCTCCTCGAGCACGGCGTCGGTGACCCGGCTGATCAGATCGGGCGAGACCTCGACCCCATAGAGTTCCTGCAGGTGAGCCCTGGATCTCGCGCACCGTCATGCCGCGGGCGTAGAGGCTGATGATCCTGTCGTCGAACCCGTCGAAGCCGGGTCTGCCCCTTGGCGACGATCTGCGGCTCGAAGCTGCCGTTGCGGTCGCGCGGCACCGCGATCTCGATCGCCGCCGTCATCGCCGATCACGCGTCTTGCTCGAATACCCGTTGCGGCTGTTGCCGCCGCCGCGGCCGGCCGGGTCGCCCTTCTCGTATCCCAGATGCTCGCTCAGCTCGGCGCCGAGCGCACGTTCGAGCAGCGCCTTCTTGAGCTGCTTGAACAGCCCTTCTTCGCCGAGCAGATCCTGCGGCGACTGTAGCCTTGAAGCAGCTCCTCAATGACCTCTTCCCTGATCGCTTGTGCCATAATCCGTGATCCCCTCCACAACATAGAGTGTCTCACGACTCCTACTTACACAAAATAGCTGACACCCTCCATCGATCCGAAGCGCCTGGTCTTCATCGACGAGACCTGGGCGAAGACCAACATGACCCGCCTGCATGGCCGCTGCGCCAGGGCGCGCGGCTGATCGCCAAGGTGCCGCACCGGCGCTGGCGCACGCTCACCTTGCTGGCCGCACTGCGCTGCGACCGCATCGAGGCACCCTGCGTCATCGACGGCCCGATCAACGGACGCAGCTTCCTCGCCTATGTCGAACAGGTGCTCGTGCCCACGCTGCAGCCAGGCGACGTCGTCGTCATGGACAACCTCGGCAGCCACAAGCGGCAGGCGATCCGCCGCGCCATTCGCGCCGCCGGCGCCAAGCTCCTGTTCCTGCCGGCCTACTCGCCCGACCTCAATCCGATCGAACAGCTCTTCGCCAAGCTCAAGACGCTGCTGCGAAAAATCGACGCCCCTCGATCGAGGCCATCTGGCAAGGCATCGGCTCACCTCCTCGACGCCTTTACCCCCGACGAATGCGCCAACTATCTCACCAACGCCGGATACGCTTCCGTCAGTTTCGTCCGGAGACTCTATGAGGGATTACACAGCTTTCTGAGCATCAGGCGGATGGAGGCGAGGCGGAGGAAGGCGAGCGCGTTGTGGTTGAGGTTTTCCCAGTCCTTGGCGAGACGACGACAGCGACCGAGCCAACCGATGGTGCGTTCGACGATCCAGCGCTTGGGCAGAACGACGAAGCCCTTGGCTTGATCACAGCGGCGGACGATTTCGGTTACCAAGCCCGGCATGGCGTTCGCCAGACCATCATGGAACACCGGCCCGGCATAGGCGCTGTCGGCAAACAGCTTCTCGAGAAACGGGAACTGCCCGAACAACGTGGACAAGACCATGAGGCCGCCATCGCGATCCTGAACATCGGCGGAGGTGACCAGCGCATGCAGCAACAGTCCCAGCGTATCGACGAGAACGTGGCGCTTCTTGCCCTTGATCAGCTTGCCGCCATCAAACCCGTGCGGATCAATGCGGTCCCCCCTTTTTCGGCGCTCTTCACACTTTGGCTGTCGATGATGCAGGCGGTGGGACTGGCCTCGCGTTCGGCCTGCTCGCGGCATTTGACGTAGAGCGCGTGGTGAATGTTCTCCAACGTGCCGTTGTAGCTCCACAAACAAAAGTAGTCGTTCACCGTGCTGCGTGGTGGCAGGTCCTTCGGGATATAGCGCCACTGGCATCCGGTGCTCAGGACATACATCACGCCGTTGACCACCTCGCGCATGTTGACGCGCCGCTTGCCGCCACCACGCTTGGCTGGCGGGATCAGTGGTTCGATATGCTGCCACTCCGCGTCCGTCAGATCACTCGGATAGCGCAGCTTGTCGCGGTTGTAGCGGGGGCGGTTTTCGTTCGTCCACATATGGCACCTCCCGAATCGGTGCCATGTATGGAATCACAAGAGATTCGGGGAGTTCAAATAGATATCTCGACGACCGATAACCGACTCAAATGACTCGCAAAATGTCCGGACGGACACTAAGAGAAAATCACGCTCTAATCTACTGAAGCCGCTCGGTATTTCCGGAGGACGCCTAGTAAGTAGTTGTTGAGCGGAGCCGCCACCATCGGCGTTGGCTGCCACTGCCGCTCGGCTGGAAGAATCCAAGTCTGCACCGGATCGAACAGCATTGCCAGTCTTCATGCTCGCGTATGGCTGCAAGCGTTTCCAACCAGTCGGCCGCCTGAGCTAGGTCCGGCAGCCCGTCCGCGGCCGCCTCCAGCTCGCCGAGGTGATGGGCCATGATGGTCGCGACGTAATGCCGTCGCATCGTCGCATCGGTCGGCCACGCCATTACCGTGCGGAGGGCGATTTGCGCAACGTAGCCGCCATGAGGTTTGGTCAGGTCGGGAAGATCCAGGACGGGCATCGCCGCTCAACGCTGGGTAACGAGCGCCGATCCGACCTTCTCCGCAGCTGAGCGCTCATAACCTGAAGGTCGGAGGTTCAAATACCGCGGCAACGAGAATTTTCGATATATTCCGATATATTATGTTTCCGCCGTAAGCAGCCCACATTGCGTGGGGTGAGCACCATGGAAGCAAGAGGGAGCGAAACGAAAAATGACGTAATGCTGCGCAGCCCCGCCGGAAACGGGCTCCTCGATGTGATGGCCCAGAAGCAGATTATCAGCTATCCGAGATACCGAGATACCGACATACCGGCCTGCCCAGCCGGATGTCCGCATAGGGCAATGTTTCCGACCTCGCATTAAGGGATGACGGGCGCTGAAGACACGACTGGCGAGCTCAGCTCAGCGCCCAGCCAGCCGCGTACGGTAGGCCTGGAATTCAGCTAGCGTGACCCTTCGGCTGTTGTCCTTGTCGGCAAACTCGATCTGTACGATCTCAGCCTGATTGAACTCGTAGCCGGAGAGCCGGCCGTCCTGGTCCGAATCGGCGGCAGCGAACTCGGATGACGCCAAACCCGGCACCTCCGCGGCTACCAGGAACAGGTCGCGATCGGTATCTAGTATGTAGAAGATCATCATTTTGCGTCGCCGCCACTCGGCGGCATCGACTACACCGTCTCCGTTCTCGTCCAGCGCGCCAAAAGCATCAGCATCGCTCATTGGCTGACCAGGCGGAGGGCGTAGCTGGCTCATGTCGGGGACGGCGGGAGGCTTATCCTGAGCCGCCGCCGTCGCTGCAATTGCTGCTGTAAACAGCGTTCCGGCAAGGCTCGCGAAGCGAAGGCGTGATCGCATGTTCACGACGGCTTCGCGTACGCTGATGAGTGTCGTACCGTGTCCCTCTTCATCGTTTGCCTCTGTCGAAGATTCGGCCATTTTGCCATTCTTGCTGCATGTACTGCCGCAACCTGCGGCGATCGATCGCCGTGGCTCGGCGGCTCGCGCGATTCCGCAGTCGATCGTTCTTCGGACCCTCGCTGGTCCGGCTAGATCCACCCCTGTCTCTCGGCTGTAAGTTGAATCTTTTCGGCGATTTCACGAGCTGTGCGCCGGGCTGCGCCTTCGATCGTCTCCGAGCCTGACACCTCTCCGTATGTCTTCGCCGCGCCGGCAACAGCAAGGCCGAGCGGGTTGGCGGTCGCCACGGTTATGACCAGCGGCACAGCTCCGCCCGGCAGCTTGCCACTGCCCGCCTCGACCTCGCCGGAACCGAGCGCGCGCAGCCCTTCGGGTGTCGCTCGATACCCTCTGACGACCGTCTTCAATTCGGCGCCCCCGGAACCGAAACCGAGCGCCACCCGCTTCGTGGCGCTGCCCGGATCGACCGACACGAAATAGCCAACGACAAGAGCGTCGCCCACCCGAGGCCCGGGCTGGCCGACCGCTCGAACCGCCGGCAGTCCCATTGTCTGCAGCTCGCCGACAAGATCCTCGGCAATCTCTGCGCCGAGCCTGCGGCCGAGCGCAAGCTGCTCTGCGGTTTGAGGAGGGGTTGCGAGGTCCTGGCCAGCAATAGCGGCCTCAGTCGGAAGATCGGACGGGGTCGCGGCGAAATCGTAGACAATGATGCGGTCGGGCCGATAAATCTTTCCTTGATAGGGCTGATACTCGGTGACGTTGCTGGATGCGCACCCGGCGAGAACGATGACGAACAACCAGTATGCCGCATGCCGCACGGCCTTCATGATCGCCTCCTTCAGCTGATCCGATGTCCTCAGCCTTACAGTGGTTCGCAGCGTGTGTCATCGCCGTTTGCACCTATCCGCAGAGGCGCCCTGGCTCTGCCGCGTCCGGCTTCGAAGATACCGCCCGACTTAGTTGTCTTATTCCGTGCCGGTGGCCTGCATGGAAGCAACCCATATGTTTCGAGTCTGATCGCCATGATCGGGCGGTCTGCTCATGGCAGCTGACGGCGCTCACTAGAGAGGCCGTCATGTTTCTCTTCACTGGGTTAATGGCTGTGTGGCGATGTTCCGCCCGACGTCTCACGGCCGTTCGGAGTTTTTCCTTCACCAAGAGATGACAAGGCCGATCTCGCCCGGCATGCCATCGACATAGTCCAGCACCCGCGCCCCAAAACGATAACCTTCGTCCTTGAGGTAGCGTTGCCAAGCTTCGTAAATCGAGCGAGGCGTTCCGACCAGGGTCTCCTGCCACCCCTCAAGGGCGTTATTGATCATGCGCCCCCGATCGGTGCATAGCTGTGAAGGAAAGCTAAAAACGACCAATTCGCTCTGCCCAGCTGCAGCAGCGTTGCGGAATCTTAGAGAGGGCGTTCGCCACTTGCTGTTCGGTAATCTGGACCGGTTTTTCGAGTTGTTTTAGAAGTGCTTTTTTAGCTGCCTGGGCCTCTTCGGTGTGCTTCTTCTCTGCCGCTGCCCTTGCCTGCTGCTGCCTTTCGACGAGCGCCTTCAGATCGGCCGCCGATAAAAACGCATCTTGCGAGGATCGCTGATATTAAGTTCATGTCTCTCTCCTCCATAGGCATTAAAACCGCCGGATCAGGACTCCTTGCGTGAAGAAATCTGGACCATTCCGTTCACCGGATGATCTCGGAAGCGCATCCAGCTGTCACGTCCAATCACGATGGAAACCAGTCCAGCCCTGGGACGGCTTCAAGGCATTCTATGTACATTAAAGCTCGATCCCCCAGGCCGCCCACCGCATGCTGACCATTGTTGCTGGTCATCGATCAATGTGCGGTCCGGAGCCGACCTGCCGCAGGCTGGCGGTCAACCTTAGCGTGGCTGTGGTGTAAAGGATGGCCGCCAGAATATTAACGATCCTCGACCAGGCGACGGCCCCGGCGCCTTCACTGAGTGCGGAAAGAGTACCGTCCAGCAGGGCGACTGTGGAGACGAGCGCCGTGATCCACACCGGCGCCCGCGCAGGTGGTGCAGCGATCATGCGGCCGGCAAGCAGCAGTGCGCCGAGCAGCACGACTGCGAATACCATCAAGAGCGAGGTAGCCGCATAGATCAGGGCCGTTCCGAGAGCCGCGGCGAGACCGGCCACAAGGTTGCCCTCCAGGAGCCCACCGGCGATGCCCAGCCGGACATCCTGTGTCTGCGCCCGCACTATCGCGAGCATGGTGATCAGCGCTACGGCGGCATCGCTGAGCTCGAATAGCAAAAATATTAGTACAACGGGCATCACGACGAGCGTGTTGATCAGTGCAATCCGCGCCCGATTGGGGGCCCCTATTCCCGGTGACGACGTGGCGCTCGCGGGCGGTGCCTTCCGGAGGTCGGCGAACGGCGCTGGCGTGTGCGGATCGGGAAAGAGGACCCAAGTTCCCCAGACTAACAGAAAGGCGACCGCGCTGGCCCTGACCAGCTCGACGGCGATTACAGTGGCCACCTCGGGCGCTTCAATGGCCAGCACCGGCAGCACGCAGACGGCGATCATCAGCACGAACGGGGCAAGACCGGCACGACCACCCGCCTGCGCCCAGAACGCCGCGAATAGCGAGAGGGCGATCAGCAACACGCATGCCGATGGAAAGGCAACGACGAACGTTACGAGCCAGCCGACGAAGACACAGGCGGCGATGCTTGAAATCGTTTGCAGCGCGAAGGCAAGGCCGGGGGGAGACCGCAGCGATCCCGCCGATAACTGGATGAACAGGATGGGGCTGAGCAGGGCCGCCGGCCAGCTCAGGGCGCTGGCTACGGTGAAGCCCACTGCGGTGCCAAATGCCAGTCGCAAAGCCCGCGGCGCAGCGCGCGTGGACCCCGCTGCCATTAGCGCCACCTCAGTAGACATACGTGAGCAAACTCTCCAGGCGGATCCGTAACCAACCCAATGCCGTCATCAACGGGTAATCGCCCGTATAGACGATGACGCTGGCCTGCGAGCCGACCCGCACGCCCGCCGGCAAGGGGTGCTCCGCGAACTCGATGCGTACGGCAAAGCGCCGAGCCTCGCGCAGCCACGAGGTCTGCGGCTGCAGGGTCGGTAGTTCTCCCGGGGTGTCCCCCTGGCCATGGGCCACGCCCCAGCCGACACTGACGAGGCGTCCCGGGTACACCCGACCGGGATCGACATCCAGCACGATTTCGCTGCGATCGCCCGGCTTTAACGCACCCAGATTGTTTTCCCGCATGGCCGCTTCAATCCATACCTGATCCGCGGCGATGAACGTCATTAGCGGTCGGCCGACGGCGGCGTAGTTGCCGGCGGCAATCTGCAGGTCGGTGATCACTCCTGCGGACGGCGCACGGATCACCGTGTCCTCCACTTGCCGCAGGGCGAGTTGCAGCGCGGCAAGCGAAGCCCGAACCCGCGGATTGTCGCCGCCTTGCGGACCAAGCCGCTCCCTGGCCCTTTTGACGTTGGCTTCCGCCGCGCTAACAGCCGCTTCCGCCTGCGCCACCGCAGCGACCGCTTGATCCAGCCGGGCGGCGGCCAATGCCCGCTGCGCCACCAGGCTCTCGGCTCGTGCCGATTGCTTGCGCATGTGCGCGAGATGAGCGCGCGCGTCTTCTAGTTTCGCCATCTCGGCCGTGACGTCGGCGGCGCCCGCGCCCACGTCCTGGCCGGACTGAGCGAGGGTCGCCTCCGCCTCCGCTACTGCGAGTCGGTAGCGCGTGTCGTCAACCCGTACCAGTACATCACCCGCATTGACCCGCTGGTTGTCTATGACCTCGACTGTGGTGACCAAGCCCGCTACCTCCGAGGCGATCGGCACGACGAAAGCCGTCACGGACCCTTGCGAGGTAAATGGCGTGAGTCGGTCGGCAAAGAGATGATAAACGAATAGCAAGATGCAGACGGCAAGGACGGCGATTGTCCAGCGGCGGATTGACCGCGCGTCCGAGTCCGCGGCCGGCGTAGGCACTGCCGTAGGTCGCGCCTCGGACAACACCGCAGGCGAGGAGGCCGGCTGCGGAACCGCGAGGTGAACCGTTCGGCTGATCCATCACCGGCGGGGGCAGCGGCTCGGCCGATCCTGTTCTGTTCGTTTGTTCCACCGCCGCTCCCGTTCAATGCGCCGCGCGCTCGAGGACGCCCAGGTCCTGCAAAGCCAAAAGCATGAGCTGAATAGCCAGCGCTGCCAGGAGAATGCCGGCTATCTTGGCCATGATCTGGACCCCCGATTCCCCTATCACACGGACTATCCGCCCGGCTGCCAGCAGCACGATAAGGTTGAAGACCATGATGACGAGACTAATAACGACGATTAGGACGAGCTGGCCAGGTGTCGCGGCTGCCGTGAGCGCGACAATGGCGACTATTCCCTGAGGCGTTGCCATCATCGGCACGGCGATCGGGTAGACGGCGATATCGAGCGAAGGCGAGCCGCCGTTGCCCGTGTCCTTTACCTCGTTTCCCAACTCACCCATTACCATGTGCAGCGCGACTAGAAGAAGGATGATGCCACCGGCGATCTTCAGCGCCGGCAGGGTGACATGAAAGACTTGTAGGAGGAGTTCGCCCGCCACGATGAAGAGGAGCACGATGCCAGTGGCCGTCGCCACCGCGCGAATTGCGACTTTGCGGCGAAAGGCGACATCCGCCCGGGCGGTCAGAGCCGTAAATACGATCATCGCCTTCATGGGGCCGATTGTGATGAGCAAGATCGTGAAGATGTCGACGGCGCCGAATTGCATTTCCGGATCCTTGTCCTTACGGCCACGGCATTGGGTCGCCGTTCGCCTTTCTTCGATAGGCTATACAGCTGCGCCGCGCCTATCGGTGAAGAGATGCGATGATATCGACCCCCGCGATCGGGCTTTACCTCTGAGACGGGAGGACAGGATAGAGGACGCCCACCATTGCCTGTGATGAACAAAGTCAGCACGAGCGGCAGCAGGCACTTCTAAGGCCTGCCACGGTCAGGTGGCTACATTTTAGCGGCCCGGCGCTGCACCCGTGTCAGGCAGGTCGCCAGATGCTTCAATAGCTGGGGAACCTCCCGAGTTGCCGAAGAGCTCGTTGATCCGCGCGGACTGCAGCCGCCATTCGTCGGTCTCCATGAAGCGCTCGGTCGCGGCGAGCATGCCGGAGATCGCGCCGCAGTCGTCCATCGAGAACGTCTCGTCGAGCTCAGGATTGACGCGGATGTAGTTGGCCGCGCCGAGCATGAGGCGCGAGGTGAAGTCATTGATTTGACTTGTTCCGTCGAAGACAATCGAGACAATCGGGAAGGCCGGCGCGCCGTCGTCCTGCCGCGGCCGCAGCCAGCCGAGGACGCCGTAGGGGAAGCGCGCGTCGGGCGGCGGATAGCTGTTGGCCATGAACCCGGTACCGACCGAGAGCATGTAGACGCGCGACGGCGGGATACCCTCGGCGACTCGGGAACCGATCAGCGCGGCGAGCGTCGCGGTGCTCGGGTTATTAGCGAACACGCCGCCGTCGATGAAGGCATTGCCGCCGGGCGTGCCGGGCACATCGTGGGCCGGGAAATAGACCGGCGCGGCGGCGCTGGCCATGATGGCGTCGATGACCTTCGTCTCCGGAAAGCCGGGCATCCAGTCGATGGTTGGAAGGTTATTGAAGAGCCGCGCCCGCCACTTCGCGCCCGACGGGGTGACGGTCCTGAGCTGAAAGCTCGGGGCGACGACGCGCTTGTGCCGCTGCGTCCAGACTTCCGCGAGCGTCATGTCGGGGACATACTGGGTCAGCAGCTCCCGCAGCCCCTCGCTGCGGTATTTCGGAAACAGCAGCAGCGGCGCCAGCTCGCGCAGTCGCTCCGCGAGGTCGGGAATGGAGGCTCGCGCCGTCCTCTCCAGGGCGGCGCTCGTCGTCGCTTGCACGCCGGCCTCGACGTCCTCACTCAGCCGATCTTGGTCCGCCGAGGGCAGGTACGGCCGAAAGATCTGCGAGCAGGCTTGCTCGGAGCTGTAGAGATCGAAGATCGTATCGATGGACACGCCGCTGGCGAGACCGAGCGCGATGATGCTGCCGGTCGAGTTCCCGGCGAACAGATCGATGTTGTCGAGAACGCTCCTGTCCAGGCTCTGCAGGAGCTTGGCGGTGATCACGCCGAAAATGCCGCCGCCGTCGCACGCCAAAATCTTGTAGGTGGCCTCGGCCATGGCCCGCTCTCCTTGGTCCCCTATTCGCGATCCCTGAAAGTATAGGCCTGCGCCTTCATACGGAACACCGTGTCCCTCGTTCGGCAATTCGTGCGTTAGCAGATGTTTCGCCCAAAGAGTGGTACGATCGACTTCCTCCCACCATGTCTGGCAGCACGAAACCGTGTATGGCGGCGCAGCAGCGAGCTTAGTCTAAGCTGCTCGTTCCGGAGCCAGCAAGCAAGAACGTAGACGAGAGACAATTTCTGGAGGTCAAATCCTGGCTTGCTCGTCTAGCGACGGACAACCAGAATCCGTTGTCTTTGATGCGGTCGCTTCCGCCGTTGCGTGATCGGCGAGCGCGAATGGTACACCCCGAACGCGACACAGGGCAGGAGTGACAATGATCAATCTCAAGGTGAATGATGCCGATCGTATCCTCATTGTCGAGATGAAGGGAATGATCACCGAGGCCGATATCGACGGCGCGATAGACGCATTACAAGAGCAATATCCGGCCGTCGGTGTTCACCTGCGAGGGGGCGAGCGCGGGTTCAACATTCTCGCCGACTGGCAGGATTTGCAAGGATGGGAAAAGGGCGCAAAGACGCTCGGCACTCTGACGACGAAGACGATCGGGGGTGCGGTTCGCAAGGTCGCGGTCATTGCCAGCGCCGCACTTGCCGACGAACAGCCGCGGCTCGCCGATGTTGCGAAGCAGGCGGTGGTGCGTTGCTTCCCGCCTGGTGGGCGCGACGACGCCCTTGCCTGGTTGCGCAGCCGACAACGCGGATAATGCTCGGCAGTAGAGTTCAGCTGCAAGGACTGGCTGACTTGTTCGCCGTCTTCGGAGTTGCCTCGCGGAGCAAGCCGGATGAGCTCGGAGATGACTGCTGACGCACATAAAGCATGCGGTCGTCGTCTCCGCCTGCTGCCGATATGAAGAGGGGCATACCAAATGATTTTCGAGACTCTGGGCCTCTCGGAAAGAATTAAGAGATGCCGGGAGTTTTCTGCTCCTTATCGCGTCGTCAACGGCGAGACATTCCGGCTGAACGACTTTCGATCCCGATGATACCGGCGACGTCGAGGCCGAGGATAAGCCGCGCGGTATGAGGTTCTCGCGCTTGGGGTAGAAACGCTCGCCGAGTTGCAGGAGCGGCTGTATGCGCAAGATCAGTGGGCCATACCGGTGATCCTCCAGGCGATGGGTGCGGCCGGCAAGGACGGCGCGATCAAGCACGTTATGTCGGGGGTGAACCCGCAAGGGTGCGCAATTTTCTCCTTCAAGTCCCCGTCCGCTAAATGCGGCAAGGGGCTGTGTATGCCCGCCTAGCAGCGCGAGCGAAAGGAGAGCGGATATGTCGCCGGACACCTTGACTCTGAGCAGCTCATTAACGAGCGCCGCACCCTCGAAGCGCCTGGCGGTTCGCCGATGCACTGAGTGAATACAGCGATTAGCCGCACTCGACGCCTTCACCACGTCACCACGCAAGAATGTGCGAATTACTTCACCAACTCCGGATATGAGCCGGACTGATCGGAATCTGCTCTAGAATTAGCCTTTCTTGGAAGGATACCTCGTCCGCTTCTGTATTAGATCGAGTCAACATCGCAACATCGCCTTGACGATTTTCGAGGAACAGCAGGGAGAATGCCCGGCAAGGATCAACAGGTCGCCGAGGCTGAGCGTCCAGGCGGCTCCGGACGGCGGGTCGCCGACATCATCGTCTCAGCGCCGGGCCGGTGAGGAGGGCGATGACGTTGTAGGCGATGACGATGATCGCCAGGAACGGGATCGCTCTGAACAGATCGCTGCCTTGCCTTCAATCGCCGCCGCGGTCAGGACTTGGTCTGCGGGAGCGCGTGTCCCGCCGGTTGCGCCACGGCTGCGCTCTTCATCGCCCGCACGAACTCGCCGGCACCGGTACCCCACTTCGTGAACACGCCGATCGCCTTCGTAAACGGGATGTCGACCGGATGGACCCGGTCGCGCGGCAAGATGTAGAGGCTACCGGCCATCGGCGTCGGCGCCGACGGGACCAGGACCGTATAGGAGCCGTCCTCCAGTTCCTCGACGATGAACGCCGGGACCAGCGCATCCTCGATCTCGACGAGCGCCGGTTCGAGCGTGTGCTCCTCGCTGCGTCCGGTTAGCCGTTTAGCCAGCCCGCGCAGGAACGTGTAGCCGGGTAGCTTTTCCAGGACCGCGCGCTCGAACGCGTTTTTGGCGCGCAGGCCGGGGCCGGTGCGTACCACCAGGCCGACGACGAAGCAGATCGCGATCAGCACAAGGATGGCGATAATCTGCCGGAATTGGACCCCCGCCGGGATTTGCGCGGTCACCGGCGCCAGCAGCGCCATCAGGCCGTTCACCGCTTTCGCCAGCAGCAGCACGGCGACGTAGATCGGCAGGATGATCAGCACGCCACCGATGAGCGTGGTTTTGGTAAATTCCGCGAGCGTCTTCATCTCCTGAGCGCCTCCCGGCGCGGCACGGCGAGAACTGATAGGTCACACCGAGGATCGGGGGTGACGTATCACTTGGATTGGCCGGCTTGGTGTTTCTGATGCAAGGCAAGGTAGCCGAAGCTGAGCACGGTCGGAATGCCGAACATCGTACATCCGGTAGCCAACGTATCCCTCGGCTGTGATGCATTGCTAGCTGCAGCCCAACGACAGCATCGTATACCACGTCGGCCGGCTAGTGCGGTTCGCCACGCCAACTTCCGCGCCGGCGCCAAACGCCTTCTCGCCAGAATGTCGAACGATGGCCAGCCTCGTCTTGGGACGGCGGTTGTGACCAGCACGCCGACGCCGCTCGTCGCGCGCCGGGTGAACGCGCCCGGGACCAGCGTACCACGTGCGGAGCAGCCTGATCAGATCGTCTCGACCCCGTCGCCTGCCGCGGCCTCTTCGCCGCCCAGGATCAGGGCGCGCCAGTCGGCCCGCTGCGGCATCAATGGCGGACGAGCCGTGTGCGCCGGCGCCGGACCCGGCATCGCGATGGCGTTCTGCTGATCCCGCTCGCTGATCTCCATGCGCCGATAGAACAGATTGTAAATCGACCACAAAACGCGGCTGCGACCGCCCTTCAGCGGAAACCGCTGCAGCATCGATCGCGGCGCGTAGAGCTGGTCGTAGGCCAGCCACTGACCGTCGCGGAGCTGCTCCGCAGTCAGTCCGACCGGCTTATAGACGACATGATGCTGGTCGTAGGCGTTCCAGTCGCACGAGGCGATCCGCCCGTTCTGTAGCATGTCGAACCAATTCAGCGTGCCGGGATAGGGTGTCATGATGGAGAAGCCGCAGACGTCGTAGTCCGCGTCGATCACAAAGCGGGCGGTCTCCTCGAAGACGCTGGGCTCGTCCTGGTCGAAGCCGAACATGAACAGGCCGAAGACGAGGATGCCGTGGCTGTGCAGCTTCTCGACCAGAGCCCGGTAACGTTTCGGCGTGTTCTGGTATTTGTGCGCTTTACGTAGCGTTTCGCGGGACAGCGACTCGAACCCGATGGCGAGCATATTGCAGCCGCTTTCGGCGGCCAGCTCGAGTAGTCGGTCGTCGAACGCCGCTGCGAAGTTGACGCCCGCCTGCCAGGAGACTTGCCGGCCCTTCAATCCCTGCATCACCTTCGCCGCCCGCGAGGGCGTGCCGAAGAAGTCCGCGTCGTTGAACGCGAAGGTGCGTGCACCGGTCGCATCGATCTCGCGCATCACCTCGTCTACTGGGCGGTAGCGGAAGCGGAGGCCGTACATCAACTGCTCGGCGCAGAAGGTGCAGGCGTGGTGGCAGCCACGCGAGGTCTGGATGAAGGTGCGGTTGATGTAGCGGTTCGGCTTGATCAGGTCGTATCGCGCCATCGGCATTTCATGCATGGAGTGCAGACGATCCGCCTTGTAGACGCCTTTTAGGCAGCCATCCTCCAGGTCGTCCAGGACCTTGCCCATAGTAAGCTCGGCTTCCCCCACGACCACCGCGTCAGCGTGTTGCAGCGCCTCGTCCGGCATAAAGCTCGGATGCACGCCGCCCATGATCACCGGCATGCCGCGCCGCCGGAATGCGTCGGCGATCTCGTAGCCGCGCTTCACGTAGGAAGTCATCGCCGAGATGCCGACCAGATCGGCGTTGAGATCGAAATCGACCGGCTCGACATTTTCGTCGGTCAGCACGACCTCGTAACGATCCTTGGGGATCAGCGCCGCCACCGCCAGCAAGCCTGCCAGCGGCGAATAGAGCGCCCGGCCAAGATAGAGTGGTCGGGTGATTGCGGAGTCCGCCTTGGGATTTACGAGATAGATACGTTTAGTTCCCATGTCTCCTCCAGCCTGCCATTGACCGCGCAGCACGATCCCTGGGCGACAGAATACAAGCGCCGGCCCAAGGATCTACTCGGTGACTTCGGTCCAGCCTTTGTCCGGGTCGAAGGTGGTGATCGCCGTTGCAAGCTTGCCGGTCTCCGGCCCCAGATCTTTCTCCAGGATCTGTCCGTTATGGCCGCACTGGAAGGTCATGATGCCGGACCGGCGATAGTCGGCCGGCCAGGCGATCATTGCGAAACCGGCGATCATATTGCCGTTGATCACGTAACTGTACTTGCCGCCAGGGGCAGCGGCGCCCTGCTCGTTCAGAATCCGGAAGTAATAGCCGTGGAACGGTTCGCCTGCCTTCCGCAGCTGCAGGTACTGCTCCGCCGAAGCGACGAGCGGGCCGAGCGGACTGACCACGCCGTCGGCTGCCGATTTCCAGTACAGGCCGTCCTGTTGACCCTCCGAGCTCTGCAGGCGTTGCGCGAACTCGAGCACGCCGTCATTGTCGTGATCGACCCTGGCGTATTGTCGCTGCGCTTCGATGTACGCCTTGCAGAACTCAATCATCGAAAGCTCGTTGCGACCGACGCGTCGGTCGGTGATCTCCTGCAGGCCTTCCTTCACATCGAATGTCCAGCCTGACGGCCCCTTGACCAGCGGTACCGGCATCGGCCAGCCGCGCCGTCCCATGACGATGGTCATGCGGTCCTCGCCGTCCGGCTCGAGCGTCATGCTCTGGGCGGCCATACGCCGGAGTGCTGCCAGGTTCTGCCTTGCCTCGGCCGGATCGCCGCCGATCAGGTCGGCCTCGTGCTCCTTGCCGAATAGATCGAGCAGGCCCTTGCCATCTTCACCGTTCACGGCAGCGCGAAAGGCCTGCAACGCGGCCTCGGGGGTGGCGTAAGCGGAGGGTGCTGCGTCGGCGGGCCAAGCCGTGACGAGCGTCAGCAAGGCTGCCAAGGCGGTCGCAAGCGCCGATTGGCGGACGAGGAAGGCGGCGCGGGGTGCAAGCGGTCGTTGGGATGCTCAGTGATGACGCCTCAACCGGGCGACGGACGTTCTCGCTCATCGGCTTCTCCGCCCTTCTCCGCCGCCACCTCTGCTGGCCCGTCCACGCTCCCCGTCTCGGCTCGCGACAGCGCCGCGGTTTCGGTCCGAGGCGATGCCGTGCCCGGCACCGCCTTCGGCGCGATGTTGAGCAACCGCCCGTTCTTCTCCGCCGCGGCTGGACGCTGTCGCCTGCCGCGGCCCGCCGCCGGTCTGCGCACCGCGACTGCGCGCACCGCGATTGGCTTCGGCGCGAACCTGTCTGGGATTGCCGGTGCCGGCGGCGATCCCCTGGCCGTCGCGTTTTTGGGTGAAGCCGGTGTTTCCAGCCGCGCGATTCTGCTCCGCTGACGCTAACTTGGGTGCCGCCTGCCGTCCCGTCGGTTGCGCCCGCTGCGCCCCGCCGCTTCGCTGCTTCACTTTCTCAGTGACACCCGCCTGGGTTCCGGCACCGGGCAACTTGACGTCGCGCTTGCCCCGCTCGACCTTCGTTGCCGATGGCTTGGCGCTTGCAGAGCCGGCCGCTGCCGGCTTGGTCCTGCCGCCGCTGGCGGTCGGCCGTTCGTTCAGCTTTTCTCGCGAGCGCGCCGCGCGGTCTTCACGCGGCTCGCCACGCGCCTGCTCGCGCTCGTCCCGGTCGACGCTGCGCCCTTGCACTCGTTCGTCGCGCGTCGCCTGCCGATCCCCGCGCCCTTCGTCCCGGCTCTCGCGTCGGACGGTTGCGCCCTCCTGCCGGTCGTTCCGACGCTCGTCGCGCGTCGCCAACACGTCTTCGCGTCGCTCCTCTTGGAACTCGCGGCGATCGCGCAATGCCTCCTGGACATCGTCGTTATCCCAGTCGTTGTCGTCGAACCAGTCATTATCGTCATCATCGAAGGCTTCCGTCAGCCCCCAGCCAAGCAGACCGCCGACGACGGCGCCACCCGCGAAAGTCGCGGCGTCGCCCCAGAAGCTGTCCTCCGGTTCCCCATAGGCGATGGCGGGCGACGTCACCGGTTGGGCGTAAGTGACCGGCGCTGCGGGGACGGTTTCCACCATAGGCGCCGACGCGCTCTCCGCCGGTTCGCGGTTGAGCGACGGGCGGGGATTGCTGTGGCGCCGGCGTTGCCGGGGCCTTGGATGCCGGCACAGCAGGCGCCGCTACTGCTTCGTCGGCGGCGTCCTCGGCCTCCTCCACCTCGTCGAGAGCGGTCAGCAGCGCCGCCGGATCGTATTGAGGGATCGAAACCTTCTTCGGATCGGTCGAGGTAATACGGACGACCTCGTCCTTCACCTCGACCTTCTGCTGCTTGTTGGATTTGAGAAAGCCGGCGTAGTAGGCCGCCAGCCGGATTTCCTGGACCGACCCCTGCACTTCGTCGAGATTGTCAACGACGGCATTACCGAGCTCCTCCGTCCAGTCGATGTACTCGGCCATCGACTCGACTTGGCGCGGATAGTTGAGCAGACCGATGATCGATTTGTCCCAGTCGGGATCCGGCTGCAAACTGGAATCCTTCGCCCGCTTGTCCAGAAAACGCTCGGCCTGCATGACCTGCAACGGCAGTGTCGATGCTTGAAGAACCAGGGCCAGGATCGGGTCTGGATATAAGGCGACCGGCGCCACGAGAGCCCGGACATCGTCCGACTGGGCGACCACGGCGTCCGCCGCCGCCTCCGACGGCGTGTCTGTCTGCGCGGGCTGGGCCCCAGCCACGATGGGGATCGCCCCAAGCATCAGAGCCAAAGCCACTGCCATCGCGGCGCCGGCTGGTCGCCAGCTCCGAAGTGTCTTCGCCATTCGCTTTTCCTCCCCGCCAATCCTCGGGCGTCACGACCCGAGGATTGGACAGTGCCGGGTTACATCCGACATGAAATCGGCGCGCCGGTCTCGTCAACGCGGTACGAACTCGACGATCGCTCCTTTCGCCGTCCCACGTTCGAGAAAGACACCGGATTGGCGGCGGCAGGATGGATCAACGTACCTCCCGCATCGCTCCGGTCGAGCTCAGCTCTTCGGCAGGACCTTCGCGGCGACCGCTTCCGAGTAGGTCAGTTCGACCAGATCGCCAACCCTCAGGTTGCGCATCCGGTCTTGCATCTGCGGGTCCTTGACCGCAACCGTCCGGGACCATCCGTCGGCGCCGCGCAGCGTGGCGGTATGGGCGGCGAGGTCGATGGCGGTAACCTCGTTGACGACGACCAGTTGCTGGCCCCAGGCGCGGCCCTCCGGTTGTCCCGGCGCGGTGCTGCCGCCGGCAGCGGTGGCCCCGAGCGCCGCCGACCCGGGGGGTAGGACCCGTAGCGACAGCGTCTGGTAAACGCCGATGAAAACCCTGTCGCCCTTCTTCAGCCGGTTGAGGTCCACATCCGCCGGCACGGCGATCGTATTCGACTGACCCTGGGCGTTCCGCAGGGTGACGGTTCGATCCGTCTTGTTGACGGCCTGCACGACCGCCTCGCCCTCGACGTACTCCTCCGCGAGTAGTCGGGGCTCCGTCGCGGTTGTCCGGGAGCCGCGGGCGGGGATTCCGTTCGGCTATCCCCGGCGCATGCCGAGAGCGCGATCAGCATGGCACTGCTGATGATCAAGCCAATACGGTTCAGCGTTCGTGCTTTCATTTCGTTTTCCTCCCAGTCCCTTTGGTATCGCGCAAGACCAATCCCTTGGCGGCAATCGAAGCCACGAGTCTCCGCAACTACTCCTCACTCTAACACTCTACTCCGCTAAGTCGCGCACGGAAATTTTCCACGGCGGCGTTCGGCTTTTTATCCTGACCTTCGTCGTATGGCGTCGCCACCTTCGCTTGCTCACCATCGACGTTTCCTTCGGGGCCGAGTTGGCTCGTTTTTCGTTTGCTCCCGTGTTGGGCGTCAGGATCTTCTCGGGGATTCTGTTGTTGAAACCGGCGTCGGCGGCCCGCTGGCGGCTTCTGCGGTTGCGCCTTCGCTATAGCGTTTTCAGTACCAGCTTGGAGAGACTGGCGGATTTCTGCGCGCCCTCACCCCTTCTCGTGCGGGCCGCGAATCGGGGATGTGGCCGGTGCCTTCGCTTCCGGCGGAGGCAGGGGTGGTTCGATCTCCGGAGCCGTAAAGCCCTGGCGGCAGCTTCGCCCAAGAATAACCTGCGGAGCCGAGCCGGTAACCCACATCGAAGAGCTCATTCATGTATTTGGTATCGAACGGCTCTATGAACGGTGTCGTGAACGTTCTGGGAATGTATGCGAGATTGTAATCGATGCCGTCGCGCTGCGCGGCGATATAGATCCTATAAAGATCGCCGATCCCTTGCGTCTGGATCAGAGAAGCTATGGCGCGGCCGACAATACTGAACGTCCATCGGTCGACCTGGGCCCAGTCCGGGTCGAGGCGGGCATTCCGGATGACGTAGAGTGTGCGCTTACGGGTGAGCCCCCGATCCCGGTCGCGTTTTCCAAGGTCGATAGAGGGAGGATATAGGAATACCTGCGCGCTCGCTCCTCCATCCACGTGCATCTCCTGGTATGGCTTGCCCGCCGCCTCGACATCGATCAGCACCGGCGGGAAAGCGCCGGGGATGGCCGCGGAGGCGACAAGGATATCGTGAACCACATCCAGTGCCTTTGGATTCCGGCTGGCGGCGATTTCGCCGATGTTCCAGACGACTGGCCGTCGCGCGTCGAGGTTAGTGGTGCCGATCAGGAGAATTCGACCTTTGGCATGCTCCCCGGCGATTGCGTCGAGTATCGCCTGATCAAAGTAGCGGGCGATGGTTTTCCGCAAGGGCGCGTTGTCGGCGAAAGCATCCTGCAATGAGGCCGCGATGTAGGACCGGGGCTCGAGGACATCCTTGACGGAGATCTTCGTGTAGACTTCCCGCAGCTTGTCGTCGTACGCCGGGCCGAGAAAGGCGAAGGGAGCCGTGAGCGCACCCGTGCTGATTCCGGTGACGCCCTTGAACTTAGGCCTGGTACCCGCCGCCGACCAACCAACAAGCAGGCCGGCGCCGAACGCCCCGTCCTCGCCGCCGCCGGAAACTGCCAGGAATTCGGCCGGAGGAAGCGGCCCTCGGTGTCCCGAAGCGCGCCATTCCGCCTGCTCTCGCTGGAATGCCGCTTCTGCGGCGCGGACGAAGTCGGTCGGGTCCTGGTCAGCCCAGTAGCGTATACCGGTCATGCCGGCGACGCTCGCTTGCCCCTGTAGCTCGGGGGGAACGCCGTCCTTACGCGTCAGTTGCGCGCAGCCGGGGAGGAGTAAGAAGAAAGCCGCTAGGATAATCCAGGATATACTATCGACGAAAACGCGGGGCTGTTCCATCGCGTGGCCTCTAACTGCCACATCGCATCTCAGGGACAAACACCCTAGCCCATTTTGATAGACGTGACCAACTCGACCTATCTGTCGCGTCAATCGGCTGTAACGGCGCTGACGACGCGCATTCGCGGCCCGCTTCACATTCTCATCCTGAAGATCATCGGCTCGGATCACCCAGGGGGCACCTTTGCAGTATCGGGCGGCGGTCAGCCTTTTCGGCAATCAGGCGGCGCACGGTCGCTTCGCTAACCTTAAGGATCTCGGACGTTTCCTCCAGGGTGACCTCGCCGCGCTCAGTACGCTCACCCTCGCGGTAGGGAGCGATCCCGCGATGATTGCGCAGCCAGCATACGCGGGAACGGGTCCAGCCGTTGTCGCGGCCGGTCGCCTTGCCAGCGGCTGCTGCGACGTCCTGCGTCGGGCCCGCTGGGCCAGGGGTGCAGATCGCGGCAGAGCCCCACCGAGATCGAAGCAAAATCGAGCCGCGCTGGATGACGCAGTTCGACCACGTGATTACACAGAGCCAGCTGAAACCGATTCTGTGCGAACGGAAATGTACTTAGATGCAGCTTTTCGATGCCGGATGTCTGATCGGAGACGGAGCGGCTGCTCGCGACCGGGTCAACAATAAGCGCCAGCCACGCATTGTTGTGCGTCCAAAAGCTCGGAGGCGACCGCATCTGCAGATGCCGTGGGCATCGCTTGCTGTTCATCCCATGCCGGTCCAGCGGGCAGCTCAAACTCAGACGAAGTCTCGTCCGATCCCAGCTCTACTGCGAGCGATACCATCGTGCCGTTTTCGTACCCGATCCCGTCAGCAGGGTAGGCTGGCTCGGCGTCGTACGCTTGATAGCGCCTTGACGCGAGATTGATCGCGGCGCGCCAGTCATAGAAGCGGTGATCGCCAATCTCAGCGACCGGCGGCGTGCCGCCGAAGTCGACGAGGTAGGACGAGCCTGCGCCTCTCGCCGCCCGCGCCGCGACGATCGCGCGTTCTGGAAGAACAGCGCTCCGTTCGTCAGGTCCGGAAGCCAGCCGGCGAGAATCAGGTTGAGGATGGTCTCGAACTGAACGCTCTGGGTCTGATCCAGTGGCGGCAAATACCGCCAGCCGCCGGCGCGAGTGGCGGGCTCGAACTGGTTCGGCGCGTCAATGACGTCCTGCACGCTGCTGCCGAACTGCCCCGAGTTCACGCGATTGAGGATGGTGAAGATGACAGCGGCGAGACCCTCTTCGCCCTGATTGCCGGCCTCGGCGTAGGTTACACGGCCGATTGCCTCGCGATCTTCGAACGACAGGATCGGAAAAGGCGAGCCCGGCCAGCTCGCTTGCAGCGGCTCGCCCGGAATGGCATTCGGTTCGACTTCGGCGTCCGGGTAGCCCGCCGATAGATCCGCCTGCGGGTCAGCTGCACCGGCGCAAGCAGCGAGGGCGAGCATCAGTGGCACGGCAACGAACCCGATCGAGCGCTTAATCACTCCTGCCTCTTCCTCTTCTCTCGCCGGCTCGATACTGGCACCTCGCAGCTTTTCACGCAAACTCACGCGGCAACAGTACGCTGACCGGCCTTGTCCCTCTGGTAATTCGAGGCCGATCGTGATCGGAGGCGCGAAATCGGCCGGCGCTCCTTAGCCACGATGACGCTCCCTGCAGCGTCTGGGCGTGTCGAGCAGACGGCCCATCTCTTCCGGAATGACTTTCTCGTAGTTAAATTCAGGGTACCGGGTATGAAGCTGGACTGCGGACGAGAGGGCCGAGCTGCCACATCTGCTAGATCCCTCGCCTCCATCCAGCGGAGGGTCAGGTGGCCGGTTGCTTGCAGCGAGCCCGAGCGTTTCGCGGCGGCGCTCCCTAAGGGGCGACAAGATGGCGTTCATAGACTATCTGCCCAATCAGCGGTGTGCCCGCAGCGACGCGCCCCTTGCAGCCCCGATCATTGCCGTGATTGACGGACCGTCGCACTGGCACATCGGCGATGCAGCGGAGTTAGTAAACGGCGCGAGCTCGAAGGTTGCTTGCCGAGTGAGGTCGCGCCGACCTGGTTCTCCCGGCTCTCTGAGACGATGAAGATCGCCACCTTCAACGTCAACGGCGTCAACGGCCGCCTGCCGGTGCTGCTGCGCTGGCTGGAGGAGGCGGCGCCCGACGTCGTCTGCCTGCAGGAGCTGAAGGCGCCGCCGGAGAAGTTTCCGGAAGCGGCGATCCGCGACGCCGGCTATGGCGCGATCTGGCACGGCCAGAAGAGCTGGAACGGCGTCGCCATCCTGGCGCGCGGCGTCGAGCCGCACGAGACCCGCCGCGGGCTGCCCGGCGATCCCGACGACGCGCACAGCCGCTACATCGAGGCGGCGGTCAACGGGGTCCTGGTCGGCTGCCTCTACCTGCCGAACGGCAACCCGGCGCCCGGCCCGAAGTTCGACTACAAGCTGCGCTGGTTCGAGCGCCTGACGGCGCATGCCGCCGACCTGCTGGCGACCGGCGCGCCGGTCGTCCTCGCCGGCGACTACAACGTCATGCCGACCGACCTCGACGTCTACAAGCCGGAGCGCTGGCTCGACGACGCCCTGTTCCGCCCGGAAGTCCGCGAAGCCTACCGCGCGCCTCGTAGCCCAAGGCTGGACCGACGCCCTGCGCGCGCTCCATCCGGGCGAGCGCATCTACACGTTCTGGGATTACTTCCGAAACGCCTACGGCCGCGACGCCGGCTGCGGATCGATCACCTGCTGCTCAGCCCGTCGATCGCCCGCCGCCTGAAGATCGGCGGAGGTCGACCGGCAGGTCCGCGGCTGGGAGAAAGCCAGCGACCACGCGCCGACGTGGATCGAGCTGGCCGACAAGGCGAAGCGCTCGAAGGCCCGCCCGAAGGCGATGGCGACTGCGGCAGCCTGCTTTGAAGCGTTCGCGTCGCGGCACGGGGCAGCAGGGCCGGTTACAAGCAAGCTCAGCGCAGACTCTCTTTGGCACCACCCGGCCGGACGGTGGCGGTGGAAGAAGAACTCGATGGTCTCGCCTACAAACCGTGCGCGCATCGAGGCGCTGCTCGCGGCCGAGACTGGATGAACGTCGAGACGGGTCAGCCTCGGCTTTGCCGACCAAGTGATCGAGCCGGTCAGGATCGCCGCCCATGCCGATCTCTCGCGGTTCCCTACAGCGCCCGCCGCAGCCGAGCCTAGCCGCCACCTGGAATCGCGTGATCGCCGCCAAGTTTCCGCAGCGATAGGCCCCCGGCGTAAGGTACCTTTCCGGCGACTTACAACCCTCGCGGGCGCGACGCCCGAGATTTGCCTAGGTCCAGGCGCGAAAACCCACTTCGTTTCGCTGAAAATCGGCCGAAAAGTGCAGCCTGTTGGCCGATCCGGCGAGTTTTTCGGCGAAATCGATTACTCCGTTATGCCAGCGCCCGCATTCGCCGAAACGCCGCTACAACATCATCGAAGGACCGGCACCCGGCCATCGCGCTGGCGTGCCGCACCAGCGCTTCGAGGTCGCGCATCCGCAGATTTCCTGATGCTCGAATAGCGTCCCGACGGTCGCCCGATATCTCCGGGGCGTCAGCCCGAAGTGCGCGCCGACCTGCTTCGACGAG
>CAWAYT010000015.1:0-10554 GCA_963786265.1 uncultured Alphaproteobacteria bacterium | reverse complement strand
ATAAAGCCTGGCCTCTTGCAAAGCCAGATCCACGGGAACGTCAGGTGCCTTGGCCTCGATCACACATGTCGGACACCCGAAAAAAAATACGACATAATCTGGTACGTAATTTCTTGGAAGATCCAACTTTTCTAGAAAGGATAATGTGCCAAGTGACCTCTTGGTCAAGATCGCCTTAGTTGGTATCCAGAAAGCTGGGGTGTGTCAGAAGAGGATAGATAAACTTCTGCTCGACGTCGCTTTCATTTGAACAGTCATATACCGGGATGCTGAGCAACTGCATATCTGCCTCCGAGTTCGCACCGCTTTTATAGCACCTTTGGTCAGCAAAGCGACACCGCAGGGCCAGAGCAGGCCGCACTCCGCCGCGCGGGACACTCCTCGCGCATCTGAGGTGCTTGCGTGGCGGCGTTGTAGGGCGTCTTCGACCGGCATCGAGCCGGATAGTGTCGAAGCGCGACAAACAGCAGAATCCGGCCGGGTGCGGCGTCGTGGGCATGAAGACGTTGATCATCTAAGCCGCGCCCGACCCGTCGGTCTCGAAACCTATGCGGTCGTCATCACCTACCCCCCATACCCGGCGAGGATCCTGGTGAAGTCCAATGGCGACTGCGTGATGCCGCTGCAGTTCCAGGCGTCCTTGGTTATCTTATCACACGGCCTGTCGCGGTTGAGCGACCAGAAGCTCAGGCGGCCGATGTGGTGGTTCCGCGCATAGTCGAGGATGGCTTTCCAGTCCTCGATGCCGACCGTCTCGCCGGCGACGTCGGTGCGGCCGTTCATCGATGAGATGCCGATGCGGTTGTACGCCGTCGCCGCGTCGTAGCCATAGGCGGCGGCAATAACCGCCTGAAGCCCGTCGGAAGCGCTGATCGTCGCCTCCGCCATCGTTCCGGTATGACCCGTCTCGAAGTCGAAGGGCATCCCCGTCCAGGCCGTCACATCGAGCCCCGCCTTGGCGGCCCTCTGGATCAATCCGTCATCGCCTCGCCTGGCCCCGTCGGTATGGTGCCGGATGTGACGTAGATCTTCAGCGATGGATTGTTGGCCTGGACGATCTTCAGCGCATCGACGACGCGCGCGCGAACAGCGGCGCTCTTATAGAAGCTCGGACTCTCGATATCGATGTCGATCGCCTTCAGCGCGTGGGCGTCGATGACCGCCTGATAGGCATGGGCGAGCGCCGCCGGCGTTTGACAGGCGTCCTCCAGGAATGGTCCCTGCGATCCGCCGAAGGTCACGACGACGTCGCCGCCACGAGCGCGAACGGCCTCGATCGCCGCCTGGTCGCTGCCGCCGGTCAGCGCCCGCGAGCCGTCCCACTTGGGATTACATCCGCCGTCGGAGAAGATGAAGGCGAGCGAGAACTGTTTGAGGCCGGTCTCCGACATCACTTCCAGTAGATCCGGCGGATTGCCCCAGCCAAGGTAAACGTGCACGGAATTGACGCCGAGGGCACCGCCGCCGTCGGCAACGCGTTCGCCGGATTCCTTGTGTCCGCTCGCGGCGGGTGTCTCGGTGGGCTTCTCCTGGCACTGCCAGGCCGATGTCATACAGGCGAAAAGCAGGGTCAATACTACGATCGGCAAAGAGGAACTTCCGCGGAGACGCTTCTTCACTACACTCTTCTCCAAGTAAGGTTCGCCAGCGATTTTTTTTCGTCGCGGCTTTAGTATGCTGAATGGCAAGTCGCTTATGGGATCTGAGCTGTAAGGGACGCCCAGCGGCGCGCTCGTGAGCCTTTCGCGGAGCTTTAGACCGAGCCTACTTCTGCAGCACGTCCGCCACCTCGCGGAGCTGAGTGCGCAGGCGGAGCAGCAGGAAGCCCTGGCTGCCGAGGTGGCTCGGCACGAATTGGCTAGAGGTACCGCCGTTCAACACGACCCACGGCTGCTGCTCGGCCGCCTCCCGCGCGCTCTGCAGCATCTGCGTCCACACCGTGCCGAGGTTGCGCTCGTTCAGCACCGGCTCGAAGTCTTCGCCGAGGCCTTTCAAGAGCATGTAGTAAGCGTAGAGCCGGCCCTTGTTCTGGTAGAAGAGATCGTCGGCGGAGAAGCTGATGGGCCAGCCGGCGTTATTGCGCAAGTGTTCGTCGATCCCCGCCGATGACGACCCCAAGTCATTGATGAACCGCTCCAGCGTGTTGATCAGACTATCGGCGCGGCGTTCGAACGTGGCGTTACCTTCGGCTACCCGCTGGTTGTAGGCGCGCAGCGCCCGGTAGGCGGCCCGATACTGGCTCTCGGACGAGGCTGTCGGCGCTAACGAGGTATCGAAGTTGAACAGCCAGATGTTGCCGGGGTAGCGCAGCAGGCCGGTCGCGCGATCGGCGTCCGGATCGACGGCGGAGGTGCCCCGCGAGCGGGCGAGCTGCTCGGTGAGCGCGTTGCCGAAGCGGCTCAGCGCGTAGATGATCCCCTGCTGGAAGTTCGGCATGTTGTCGAGCATCGAGCCAGGGAAGAAGAAGGGATCGTTGGCTGTCCAGGCGTGGTGATCGACCTCGCGCTCGATCAGCGCCGCCGCCATCGCGACCGCCTGGCTTCCCCCAGCCGGCGCGTCGGTAGGCGCGAAGTCTGGATTGTCGTCTATCTTGTGCACCCAGAATGCGCCGATGAGATAGTAGAGAAGGATCAGAAGAAGCAGACCCGCGAGGATGCGGACGAACGTCCGCCCCGAACCGAGTAGTGCAAGCCGGTCCGATACCCGGTCCTTCAGTTCGACGAGCCTGGCCATCGTCATCTCCCATTGTCCGCCTCCGGCGGCCGCGGCGAGAGGTTCACCATAGCCGGCGGCAAGTCAAGGCGTTCGCCGAGGTCGGCCGGCAACCCGCTATCCAGTCCTAAGCAAGGTTAGAAGACCCCCTGCGATCGCCGGCCGCTACCCCGCCGCGTCCGGGCCGTCTGGTGAGCCACCCTCCTTCGCCGCCCGCTCGTTCAACAGCTTGAGGATAAAGGCGGCGGTGTTTTCGATCGGGCGGTTGGTGACGTCGATCACCCTCCAGCCGTGCCGGGCGCACAGCCTGCGCGCCTCCAGCACCTCGCGGGCCACGGATTCGGTTTCGTCGTAGCTGGTCGACCGATCCTCGCTCAGCCGCTTGAGCCGGGAGGCGCGAACCTCCGCCAATACCTTCGGCTGCAAGGTGAGGCCAAGGACGAGCGGCGATTTCGCCTTGGTGACGCCCTCCGGCAGCGGCACGCCCGGCACTACCGGCACGTTCGCCGCCTTGATCCCGCGCGAGGCGAGATACATGCAGGTCGGAGTTTTCGTCGCTCGGGAGACGCCGACCAGCACGACGTCGGCATCTTCCAGGTCGTCCGAGGCCAGGCCGTCGTCGTGCGCCAGCGTGTACTTCATCGCCTCGACCCGTCGATAGTAATCCTCGTCGATGCGGTCGTGCGCGGCCGTCTTGAACTTGATCGCGGCTCCCGAATACTCCGCCAGCCGCGAGACAAAAGGCTCGAGCACGAACAGGCAGGGCACGCGAAGGCGCCGGCATCCATCCTCCAGCGCCTCGCGGATGTCGGTCGCGGCGATGCTGTGAAAGACGATGCCACGATGCCAGGCGATCTCGGCGAGGATCTCCGGGATCAAGCCTACATTGCGCACCATCTTCCACAAGTGGCGATCGACATCCACGCCCTCGAGTTGCGCGACCGCGTTCCGGGCGATCATCTCGACCAGCTCGCCGGACGCGTGGGAGACGAGATGCATCACGATCGTCTTGCCCGATTGCTGGGCTTGCGAGGGGGCAGACTCGTCGGTCACCGGTGATAGCCGCCGTCGAGCCGCAGAACGGTGCCGTTGATCATCACGTTCTGGATAACGTGGGTGACCAGCATCGCGAATTCCGATGGATCTCCGAACCGGTGTGGAAACGGTATCGCATGCGCAAGCCGGGAATTGAGGTTTTGCTCCATCGCGAAAAGCGTCGCCGTCCCGAACAGGCCCGGGGCGATGCCGACGACACGGATCCCATAAGTACCAAGCTCCCGCGCCGCCGGCAGGATCATACTGCCGACGCCGCCCTTGGAAGCGGCGTAAGCCGCCTCGCCGCTCTGCCCCTCGTAGGCGGAGGTCGAGGAGGTCGAGATGATGACCCCGCGCTCGCCATTGCCGCCGGAGCGAGCTGGGCCATGTCCGCCGCCGCCAGCCGCATCATGTTGAAGGTGCTGATTAGATTGACCTCGACCAGCCGGCGGAATTCATCGAGCGGCATTGGTCCGTCGTCGCCGAGGATGCGTTGCGGGTGCGCGATGCCGACGCAGCTGACAAGAACGCGGGCCGGGCCGTTGACCTCGCGAGCGCGGCGAAGGGCGGCTTCGGCGGCCTCCGGATCGGAGACGTCACAGGCGATCGCGAGCCCATCAATGGCTTTGCCGACGACGCCGACGCGTTCCGCGTTGATGTCGATGGCGGTGACTTTGGCGCCCGCCTCCGCAAGATGGCGTGCCGTCTCCGCCCCCAGTCCTGATGCCGCACCGGTGACCACCACCGGGCACTGCCACAAATCCATGCATGCGTCTCCCGCGACCTCGTCCGGGAATTTGGCCGCTTGCAGGCGGCTTGTCCATAGGCGAGACCGGCGGGCGTGCGATGAAGTTTCGCGATTCCTGTCATATCCACGAAAACCAGCGAGGTTCAAATGCGCTGGCTTTCGGGTTGGTCCCAGATAAGATCGATCGTGCTCAACAATGTCGCGCATCTACTCAGTTATACGCACGCATTTCGGCCTGTTCCTAACGGCGATGCCATATCACGGTCGAATTCGTCTGATACAGTTCTGACGTGACTTCAGGAAATCGATGTTGGTCGCGACGATCGCCAGCCTCGAAAAGACGCGCCACGAATATGGAGAACCGCATGAAGACAAGGATTCTGACCGCAGCTATGCTCATGATCATCGTTGCGATGCCTGCTGCTTGGGGGCAGTCGGCACCCCGGGTAACAAAGAGTGATTCGACGCCTCCGATAGCGCAAGAGATCGATGTGGACGGATTGCCCGTGCAGGAATTGCGGAACAAGCCGGTTTATGACCGCAAGAAGGAGAGGATCGCCACAATCAGCGAAGTTACCGGCACGCCCGGCCAGATGCGGGAGGCGATCCTTTATACCGGCGGCATTCTCGGCGTCGGCGGCAAGGAGGTCGCGCTACCGTTGGAGAAGCTGAGCGTCGCCGGGGACGGCAAGCTCGTCCTGGCGATGACGCACGACCAACTGAAGCTGCTGCCGAAATATCGCTAACCGACGCGGCGCATCGCGGACGGACTATCGTTGCCCGATCAGTCGGTCCAGTGTCTGTTGAGGTAAGCTGCCTGAGAATTCCACGCGCGCCATCAGCCCTCCACCACCGGCCTCGTAGAAGGATACGCTCTTCAGAGCCGCGTCGGCCGGCATCGCGCCGGCCGGGAGTAGTTCTCCTATCCGCTCGCTGATGATCTTACCGAGCGTCTCCTTCAAGGGACCTTCCGCGGACGCCGGGATACCTGGACCGGTGCCGCGCACGTCCAGTACTTGAGCGCGGACGCGCAGCGAGCGTGACTGCACGACTGGATGAAGAAGCATATCGAGATGGATCGGCGAGCGGGGGACGACCGACATCTCGCTGCCGGCGATGCAGACGGTGCGTTGGTAGTCGGCGGTCCCGGTCACGCGAAGCGCCGGCGCGCGGGCGTTGATCTGTCCTTCCCGCACCGCGATGCGATCGCCGCAAGGCGTGTTCCGGTCGATCAGTGCCCGAAGCAACGCGGTTGACTGCCCCTGCGCGGCTGCAAGATCAGCCTGTAGCTTCCCGTCCACCACCGCCGTTCGACCGAGCGTCTTATAGGTCAGGTCGCCGGAAACCGGTACCGGCAACATCAGGTCGCGAACCGGCACCATCACCGTTCGCTGGGCGAGCCTGGCTGTCGCGGCCAGCGCACCTGTTGCCGCGCCGGCAACCGCCAGAACAACCAGCAGCCGCGCGACCCCGCTCAGGATCTCGGCCGAGGCACTCGTCGCCGTTCGGCCGGTCCGGATATTCCTCGGCGGGATTCGCGCGGTTGCGCTTGCGATGGCCTTCCGCATTATGTGACGGCTGTCTCCGGCGCTATGCTCGCCCTTGCTCGGCATCAACCAGCTCGCGGGCGCTCGGCCTCCGCCGTCATTTCGTCGCGAGTTTGCGACCCAAGTTGCGCCGAGTGGCCGACTGCCTGCCGCCAAGATATCTGATGCGCGCGCAACGGCGTCACCTCGATGGTCTGGTCGCCGGATCGGATCATCAGCGGCTGGCCGTGCTCCAGTGTTGCGCTCAGCAGCCGAGATGATGCCTCGATCCGCACATGCACTCGCCGGCCCCGCCAGTGCACGCGGAACTCCATGGCCGTCCAAGCCGGCGGCAGATGCGGTTCGAATGCAAGGCCATCATCGCGACAAGACAAGCCGGCGAAGCCGAAGATTGCGGCTTGCCATAGGCCGCCCAGCGCCGCGATGTGGATGCCGCCCGCGCTGCCGGTAGTTGTGTCAGCGAGATCTATGTCCGCCGTCTCTCGGAAGTAGCGCTCCGCCAGCGCCACGTCTCCGAGTCGCGCCGAGACCATCGCGTGCAGGCCGCGGCTGAGCGAGCTGCCGTGCCCGCATCGCGGCTCGTAATAGCGGAAGTTGGTCGCCTGCACCTTTTTTTCGTAGGCATCGGGCAGCATCGCGAACAAAGCCACCACATCCGCCTGCTTGAGGACCTGCGAGCGCTGTGTTCGCTCTCGCCCCAAGACCACGTCCATCGGCACCGACCTGCCGACATACTCCCCGAGATCGATGTCCTCCAACTCGAAGTAGCCGTCGAACTGTTCGAACAGACCGCTCTGCGAGTGGAAACCGGTGACCATACGTTGGGCGACGTCCCGCCACAGCTGCATCTCCGCGTCGGTTAGCGCCAGGCGAGTGGCCAGCGTGCGCCAACGTTCCGGCCAGCGCTGGCGCAGCAGGTCGACGACGTCCAGGCCGCGCTGGATGTTCCAGATCGCCATAACGTTGGTGAAGGCATTGTCATCGATATGCTCGTGATATTCGTCCGGCCCGATGACGCCCCTGATATGAAATGCCGCGTCGGTTCCCAACTCCGCGCGGCTGGCCCAGAAGCGCGCCGTCTCCAGCAGAATTTCCGCGCCGGCCTCGACGAGGAACGACTCGTCGGCCGTGGTACGCCAATACTGCCAGACTGCCCAGGCCACATCGGCGCTGATGTGCTGCTCCTGCTTGCCGCAAAGCACTTCGATCGGCCGCCCGTTCAGATCGATGATGTGCTCGGGCGTCGTCTCCTCTCCGGTATCGGCCGACTCCCAAGCGTACATCGCCCCGCGGTAACCCATCCTCTCCGCCTTGGCGCGAGCGCCAGGGAGGGTGTGATAGCGATACATCAGCAACGCTCGAGCGGCCTCCGGCCATGTAAGAATGTAGAATGGCAGCAAGTAGACTTCGGTGTCCCAGAAGACGTGGCCGAGGTACGAGTCACCCGTCAACGCCCGGGCGCCGATCGAGACCCGCTCGTCTTGCGGATTGGCCGCCCCGATCAGGTGGTATGCGGCGAACCGCAGAGCCTTCTGCGCTTCCGGGTCGCCCTCTATGCGAATGTCGCTCGCCGCCCAGCGGTCCGCCCATGCGGCTTCGTGCGCCTCGAGCACCCCGCGCCACCCGACGCGCTGCGCGCGATCGAGCGCCGATCGCACCTCGCCTTCCACGCCCTGACCGCCGTTGTGGCTCCGGGCGAACGCGGCAAGGCGCCAGAATGTTACGGGTTGCCCAGGCAACGCGCCCCAAGTCCAACGCGATTGCAACGTACTCTGGATCGCCGGCGGTAATGTCGCGCCATTGCGGTGCAATTCGGTGATGCTCGCTACCGCCAGGCTCTTGGCGGACTCGGCGGTGCGCCAGATCGCCAGGTCCGGTTCCACGCGCACGGCCTCGAGCCCGGAATCCGGCGTCCTCCATCAAGGCTTCAACCGTGATGTCGGCCGGCTGATCGACCGATAGTTCGACCACTTGCAGCCCAATCGCGCGATCAGCGAGCGAGACAAGGCGCATCGAGCGCACATGGGCGATGCGACCGGCGGCATCGCGGTGGCGCCAGTCGATGAGCAGCAGCCCTCGCCGCATATCGAGGGTGCGGCGATGATCGAGCAACTCGCCGGATCGGAGCAGTAGCGGCTTTCCGTCCAGAAGCAGGCGAATTCTCAGCCAATCGGGCCCAGGCACGAGCGCCGGGACTGGTGGCTGTATGTTCGGGGTATCGAACAGGCCCGCCACATACGTCCGCGGCCAGGAGGCCCAGCTCAAGGTGTGCGACCAGGATACCCACATAGCGCCCCGGCTGATCGACCGAGCGGCACGCACCCCGAGGAAGCCGTTACTTACGGCGAAGCGCGATTCAATTCCGCTTTCTCGTTCGGGCCGATAGCCGTACTCATGCAGCAGCCATGCCGCATCTGGTGTTGTCTGGAGTGCCTCCTGCACGGAACGCGCCGATTGATCGAGTGTGGCCACGGGCTCTTCTTTCTCTGCGATGATCGAGAATCGAGAAAGATTCAACGCGCGCGCTGCAATTGTCCAGCGAGCAATGCTTCGACCTCCACTTGGTCCAGCGCCTTGACGACCAGATCGGCGCCGGCCGCCTGCAGCAGGTCCTCGTCGTCGAAGCGCGCCACCCCTAACGCCATCATCCCCCCCGCCTTGGCGGCTTCCACCCCGGCGGGAGCGTCCTCGATCACGACGCACTGGGCGGGCGGCGCTCCTAGCTCTTCGGCGGCGAGCAGAAAGATATCGGGGTGGGGCTTGCCATGCTTGAGGTCGCGGCCGCAAACATTCGCATCGAACAAGTCGAGCAGCGTTTCGTCGTTACGTTGCGGCGCCTGCGGCCCTTCCGCGTCGGACAGCAATTGACCAACATGGATCTGCCGCATGAAATCATCGGCATTCTTTGAAGACGAAGCCGCCGCCGTGCGAACGTGGCGGACCCGAAGTTCGACGAGGAAGCGCAAAGCATCGTCGAAGGCGACGAACTCACCAGCGGCGATCAATTGCCGGATCCGCCGCTGTTTGCGCTCGGCATACTCCACCGCTCGCGTCACCGCGTCGGGTACGCCGAAATAATCGAGCACCGCGCGGGCGCCGCTCATGCGCGGTTTGCCCGAGACGTGAGTCTGATACACGGCGCTGTCGAAGAACCCTGGCCGGTAGGATGTCGCGGGCGCGATGTCGCGCCACTCGCCCTCCATCAACTCGGCGAACGCCTCTTGCCAAGCCCGCTCGTGCGGCGAGGCCACCAGAACGCCATCGACATCGAAAATTGCGGCGGCAAGCCGCATTGGATGCTCAGCAGGACCTACAGCGCGCATGTCGGCGGCCCCCTTCCGCGCAGTTGGTGAGCCTCGCGCCCGGATGGGCGCGAGGCAGTCAGAGAATTATGCCAATCCGTGCGCCGGCCGGACCATTGGCAAGGCGAGCTCACGATAAAGGTCGAGGTAATCGCGCGCCATGCGCTCCGCGGAGAATCGCTCCTCGAAGCGGGCACGCACCATGCGTCGATTCAGCATTCGCAGCCGCTTGACGGCAACGACCGCCTCCTCCTCGTCATCGACGACGAATCCAGTGACGCCTTGGTCAATAACTTCCGGAACCGATCCGCGCTGAAAGGCTACAACCGGCGTCCCCGACGCCATTGACTCGATCATGACCAAGCCGAACGGTTCTGGCCAGTCGATAGGAAAGAGCAGCCCGATAGCGTTGCCCAAGAACTCGGATTTCCCCGCATCGCCGATTTCACCGATAAACTCGACGTGCGGCTGGGCCAGCAGCGGCTCGATTTCATTCTTGAAGTAAGCTTCGTCGGCCTTATCGACCTTAGCCGCGATCTTCAGCTTCATTCCGGCCCGGCGAGATATTTCGATGGCGCGATCCACCCGCTTCTCCGGTGAGATGCGCCCGAGGAACGCCAGGTAGTCGAGGGACGGGCTCTCCCGATACGGCAGCAGATCGTTCGGAAGTCCATGATATACGGTGCCGATCCAGTTCGCCCATGCCACCGGCTTTCGCTGATCATCGGAGATCGAGACCAGCGGCATTTCCGGGAACTCCGAAAACGCCGGCACCAGGAAGGGCAAATCCAGACGCCCGTGCAGGGTGGTCAAGGTGTTCGTGGCGCTACTCCGGAACAGTGGGAAGTGCAGGTAGTCGATGTGGAAGTGGATGATGTCGAACTCACTCGCGCGTCTATGAACCCTATCCAGCATAACCAGGTGATACGGGATCGTACAGGCGGCGGCGGGTTCAAATTGCAGAGCGCGCGGCCAACATGCGACGAGTTCCGCAGAAGTAACGGAGTCACCGCTGGCAAATAACGTGACGTCATGGCCGAGACGAACCAGCTCTTCGGTAAGCCACGAAACTACCCGTTCGGTACCACCGTACTGCCTGGGAGGAACGCTTTCCATAAGGGGAGCGACTTGAGCTATCCGCATTCCTAAGTCCTTGTGCTTTTTCACCGACCTTGAAAACGCTACTCGATCGCAGGAGTTCCCAGGCGGG
>CAWAYT010000014.1:0-23026 GCA_963786265.1 uncultured Alphaproteobacteria bacterium | reverse complement strand
GCGTGGCCATACAACATGTATAAGCAAGTGAGGATTTGTACTGTATCCAGGATCGCCCGCCGTCGTCAGAGACGCGCGGGTTTTTCGTTGGGCGAGGATGTACGGGTCCCTTCCCGGCCGAATGCAACGTGGGGGCGCGTGGCGCGACGCATCGCCAGCGACAGCGCCAAAATCCGGGAGGCCGGCGCGCCACGCGTGGTGAATTTCGGCATTACTTCAAAGCGTTAGCTGGCTTTCTGGCTGGCCATAGCTGACTGGCTGGCTGGCCAGAGCCAGAGCCGGCGCCGAAAACGCCAGCCAACTCTGCGCGCTCATGCGCGCGCTCCCATCATCCTCTGCACAAGGGTCTTCATGACCGACCTGCGCTTCCAGCCCGGCAGCATCGAGCAGCTGCGGATCGACGAGCTGCGTCCGTACGAGCGCAACCCGCGCACGCACTCGGACGACCAGGTCGCCAAGCTGGCGGCGTCGCTGGTCGAGTTCGGCTGGACCATGCCGATCCTGGTCAACGACGAGCTCGAGGTGATCGCCGGGCACGGCCGCATCCTGGCGGCGCGCCGGCTCGGGCTCGACGCGGTGCCGGTGATCCGCCTGGCGCACCTGACGCCGGAGCAGGTGCGCGCCTACCGCATCGCCGACAACAAGCTGGCGCTCGACGCCGGCTGGGACGAGGAGCTGCTCGCCGCCGAGTTCCACGAGTTGAACGGCGCCGGCTACGACCTCGGGCTGACCGGCTTCAGCGCCGAGGAGCTCGACGAGTTGCTGGCGCCGATCGGCGACGGCAGCGATCTGGTCGGCGACCCCGAGAAGGTGCCGGAGCCGCCGGCGCACCCGGTGTCGCGCCCGGGCGACCTGTGGCTGCTGGGCGCGCATCGGCTGCTGTGCGGCGACTCGACGCAGCGGCGACGACGTGACGCGGCTGATGCATGGCGAGCGCGCCATCCTGTTCGCCACCGACCCGCCGTATCTGGTCGACTACGACGGCACCAATCATCCCGGCAAGACCAAGCTCGAGGAGAGCGCAAAGAACAAGATCCCATGGGCGGGTGGACGGCGACCGGCTCGCTGACAGAGTGGAGTTGTTCACCGAACCAACCGCTCTGGAGACGACCATGGAAACTGCAGCTGACCAACTCGAAGCACCTACCGCCATCCGGACCAATCTTGGCGCGATCTTCGTCTCGCTGGAGCTCAGCCGAACGAGCTGGCTGATCACGTCGTTGTCGCCAGCCAACGGAGAGAAGATGTCGAAGCACACGGTACGTGGCGGCGACATCGCCGGGCTGCTGGCGCGCTTTTCGCAGCTCCAAGAGAAAGCGCGGGCACGAACGGTGGGGTGCTGTCCGATCATCGTGATCCAGGAAGCTGGTCTTGACGGCTTCTGGATTCATCGTGCGCTGGAGAATGAAGGCATCGAAAGTCACGTCGTCGATCCCGCCTCGATCGCAACTTCGCGGCGGCGACGGCGGGCGAAGACCGACCGGCTTGACGGTGAGACGCTGGTTCGGACTTTGCTCGCATGGAAGCGCGGCGAGCCGAGGGTCTGCGCCATGGTGAAGGTGCCCAGCCCAGAAGAGGAGGATCGCCGCCGCGTCACGCGCGAGCGCAAGGTGCTGATCTCCGAACGGGTCCGGCACGTCAACCGTATAAAGGGTCTGTTGTTCGCGCAGGGCATATCGGGATACCAGCCGTTGCGCCGGGATCGCCGCGAGCGGCTCGCGGAACTGCAAACCGGAGATGGTCGTGCCCTGCCGGCACATCTCGTGGCGCAGATCGGCCGCGAGATCGATCGGCTCGAACTGCTCCTCGATCAGATCAGGGCGGTGGAGGCGAGCCGCGACGCGCTGCTTGGCAAGGACGCGTCAGGAGAAGAAGCGCAAGGCGCGGCGACGCCCGCCACGGCAGCGATGTTGTTGGACATCAAGGGTATCGGGCCGGAGTTTGCCGCCCTTCTCTGGTCGGAGGGGCTGTTCCGCCACTTCGACAACCGAAGGCAGTTGGCGGCCTACGCCGGTTTGGCGCCGACGCCATGGCAGAGCGGGGCTGTCGTTCGCGAACAAGGCGTGTCCAAATCGGGCAATCCGCGAGTACGAACGACAATGATCCAGCTCGCCTGGCTATGGCTGGGCCATCAACCGCACTCAGCGCTGTCCCGCTGGTTCCGCGATCGGGTCGAGCGCAATGGCGGTCGCCTGCGCAAGACGGCAATCGTCGCGCTTGCCCGCAAGCTGTTGGTCGCACTGTGGAAATACGTGACCGCAGGCGTGGTGATCGAGGGTGCCGAGATGAAGTTAAAGACGGCCTGAGGGTGCCCTGATGACACAGTTTCGACCATCTGTCAGGACCTGATCGGTCCTGGCCGATCCAGGTGGGCGAACCGCACCAGTCAATGGCCTGAAACACCGTTAACAAGAATGGTTTCGTCCCCCCGAGCCCTGCCCGCCGCAAGCGGGATATTGGTGCAGCCGTCTTGAGCGGCGACCGGATGTGAGGTTGATCGTGCTCGGCAACGGGCCGCGTCACGCAACCGGGCTCAGTTCCTGGACGGCGAAACAATCCCTGGAAGCACTTGTGACATGCCGCTGAGTCCATCCCGGCGGCAGGGCGATACACCGCAATGGATAGACCTTATGAACACTGAACCCTTGACGCAGAGAAGCCCATGTGAGGATCGCCGCCGCGTCACGCTCGAGCTCAAGTTCCTGAACTCCGAAACGATCCGGAACGTCAACTGTACAAAGCGTCTGTAGTTCGCGCAGGGCATATCGGGATACCAGCCGTTGCGCCGGGATCGCCGCGAGCGGCTCGCGGAACTGCAAACCGGAGATGGTCGTGCCCTGCCGGCACATCTCGTGGCGCAGATCGGCCGCGAGATCGATCGGCTTCAACTGCTCCTCGATCAGATCAGGGCGGTGGAGGCGAGCCGCGACGCGCTGCTTGGCAAGGACACGTCAGGAGAAGAAGCGCAAGGCGCGGCGACGCCCGCCACGGCAGCGATGTTGTTGGACATCAAGGGTATCGGGCCGGAGTTTGCCGCCCTTCTCTGGTCGGAGGGGCTGTTCCGCCACTTCGACAACCGAAGGCAGTTGGCGGCCTACGCCGGTTTGGCGCCAACGCCATGGCAGAGCGGGGCTGTCGTTCGCGAACAAGGCGTGTCCAAATCGGGCAATCCGCGAGTACGAACGACAATGATCCAGCTCGCCTGGCTATGGCTGGGCCATCAACCGCACTCAGCGCTGTCCCGCTGGTTCCGCGATCGGGTCGAGCGCAATGGCGGTCGCCTGCGCAAGACGGCAATCGTCGCGCTTGCCCGCAAGCTGTTGGTCGCACTGTGGAAATACGTGACCGCAGGCGTGGTGATCGAGGGTGCCGAGATGAAGTTAAAGACGGCCTGAGGGTGCCCTGATGACACAGTTTCGACCATCTGTCAGGACCTGATCGGTCCTGGCCGATCCAGGTGGGCGAACCGCACCAGTCAATGGCCTGAAACACCGTTAACAAGAATGGTTTCGTCCCCCCGAGCCCTGCCCGCCGCAAGCGGGATATTGGTGCAGCCGTCTTGAGCGGCGACCGGATGTGAGGTTGATCGTGCTCGGCAACGGGCCGCGTCACGCAACCGGGCTCAGTTCCTGGACGGCGAAACAATCCCTGGAAGCACTTGTGACATGCCGCTGAGTCCATCCCGGCGGCAGGGCGATACACCGCAATGGATAGACCTTATGAACACTGAACCCTTGACGCAGAGAAGCCCATGTGAGGACTGGTCGGAGAGCTACGCCATCACCTGGGACGATGCGAGCCAGGGACCGGAGCTGTACGAGGGCTTCATCAAAGCCGCCATCGAGCACGCCATTCTGCCGAATGCCGCCTGGTACTGCTGGCACGCCAGCCGCAGGCAGGCGATGGTCGAGGGCGTCTGGGAGAAGTTCGGCGCCTTCGTGCACCAGCAGATCGTCTGGGCGAAGGACCGCGGCATCCTGACCCGCTCGTATCTATCTGTGGCAGCACGAACCGTGTTTCTTCGGCTGGCTCCACGACGATTGTCAGTTTGGTGCCGTCCACTTTCATCTCGATGTTTTGCATGTGCGTAGTTCTTTCCGTTGCTGTTGTGGGAAGTGTTCCCGAGCATGGCAACGGGAGATGTTAGCGACCTATCTCACTTGCAATCAGCCTTCCGCCCGAAGCTCGGGTATTGGATGTCGGCTGTGGGACGGGCACTGTGGCATGCGTGCTGTCTGAGTGGCCATATGGCATAGTCTAGATCCCGGCTACGGGACGAGAACGAGCGTGGCCAGGGGCGGCAGGGTCAGTTCGAGCGAGAACGGTCTGCCATGACAGGGGATCGCAGCCGCCATCACGGCTCCGGCGTTGCCGACGTTGCTGCCGCCGTACGCCTGCAAGTCGCTGTTCAGTCGCTCCGTATAGAGGCCGCCGCGCGGCACGCCCACCCGGTAGGAGTGGCGGACCGCAGGCGTGAAGTTGCAGACGACGACTGCGACGTCACCCGGGGTCCGGCCCTTGCGGAGAAAGCAGATGATGCTCTTCTCCCAGTCCGTGCAGTCGATCCATTCGAAGCCCGCAGGCTCACAATCGAGCTGATGCAGCGCCGTCAGCCGTCGATAAAGCAGGTTCAGGTCGCGGACGAGCCGCTGCGTACCGGAATGCAGCGGATCATCGAGCAGATGCCAGTCGAGGCTCGCGTCGTGGTTCCACTCGCCCTCCTGGCCGAACTCGCAGCCCATGAACAGCAGCTTCTTGCCGGGATGACAATACATGAATGCGAAGTATGCTCTCAGGTTGGCGAACTTCTGCCAGCGGTCGCCCGGCATCTTGCCGAGGAGCGAGCCCTTGCCGTGCACCACCTCGTCGTGACTGATCGGCAGGACGAAGTTTTCGGCGAAGGCGTAGGTCAGGCTCAAGGTGAGCTGGTCGTGATGGTATTTCCGGTAGATCGGCTCGCGGCTGATGTACGACAGCGTATCGTGCATCCAGCCCATGTTCCACTTGTAGCCGAAGCCGAGACCGCCGAGGTAGACGGGGCGGGAGACCATCGGCCAGGAGGTCGATTCCTCGGCGATCGTCGCGATGCCGGGAAACTGCTGGTAGAGATGCTCGTTGACGCGCCGGAGGAAGGCGATCGCGTCCAGGTTCTCGTTGCCGCCGAACTTGTTCGGGATCCATTCGCCCGGCCGGCGACTGTAGTCGAGGTAAAGCATCGAGGCGACGGCGTCGACCCTGAGCCCGTCGAGATGATATTCATCGAGCCAGAACAGGGCGTTGTTCAGCAGGAAGTCGGCGACCTCGTTGCGCCCGTAGTTGTAGATCAGCGTGCCCCAATCCGTATGGCTACCCTGCCGGGGATCGGCGTGCTCGAAGAGATTGGTGCCGTCGAACCAGCCGAGACCTTGCGGGTCCTTGGGAAAGTGGCCCGGCACCCAGTCGTTGATCACGCCGATGCCGGCCTGATGGCAGCGGTCGACGAAGTTGCGGAATTCGTCGGGCCGGCCGAGGCGACTGGTGGGCGCGAACAGCCCCAGCGGCTGGTAGCCCCACGAGCCATCGAACGGATGCTCCGAGATCGGCAGCACCTCGATGTGCGTGAAGCCCATATCCTTGACGTAGGGAATTAGGGTGTCGGCGAGTTCCCAGTAGGTGAGATAGCGTCGCTTCTCCTCGACGCTGCGCCGCCACGATCCCAGGTGGACCTCGTAGATGGCGACGGGAGCGTCCGTGCTGATTGCGGCACGCCTCTTCGCGGTCCAGTCCTGGTCGCTCCATCGGTAGCGGCCGAGGTCGTAGACAATCCCCGCAGTTCCCGGGGCCTGCTCGCAGAAGAATGCGAAGGGGTCGGCCTTCAGCGCCATCAGTCTGCCGCCCTTGGCGAGGATCTCGTACTTGTAGAGCATTCCCTCCGCCAGGCCGGGCATAAAAATCTCCCAGACCCCGCACTCTGCCCGCAGGCGCATTGGATGGCGGCGCCCGTCCCAGCCGTTGAAATCCCCGACGACGCTGACGCGCATCGCGTTCGGTGCCCACACGGTGAAGCCGACGCCGGCGGCGCCTTGCATCGACATCGGGTGCGCACCCAGCTTCTCGTCGAGGCGCAGGTGCCGTCCCTCGGCGATCAAGTAGACGTCCATCTCGCCCAAGATGGGCGGGAAGCTGTAGGGGTCGTCGATGCTTCGCTCCGTGCCGTCCGCTTCGACGAGCAGGCGATACGAAAACCTCCCGCCCGACTGATCGATTCTGCCCGCGAACAGGCCCTCGCGGTGAACGCGCAACAGCTCGCCGACGATCTCCTTCGTCGCGGCACGCATAACGCTGACGCGGCTCGCTGCGGGTAGAAAGACGCGCACGACCACGCCGCTCGCCCCGTCCTCGTGCATACCGAGGAACGAGAAGGGATCGCCGTGGGTCCCGGCGACGATGCGCGAGGCGTTATCCTCAACTTGCTTTGGCATCATGCTGTTGTTCTCTCAGTTGCTGCAGGCTGGCCTGCAGATAAAGCTTATGCCGTTGCTTCCGGTTTGATCAGCATGTTGTAGGTGATGGGCATTGTGGCGACGGCGATGCCGAGCAGGGAGCGAGTGGCGGCGTGTCGACAGCAGCGGCGGTTGAAGATGCTATGGGGCGAACGACGTATGCTTAGCATCTTCGTCGTTCAATCAGCTAACGAAGCGGTGGGCCAGGTGTGCCCCTTGGCCGAGCACACCCCGAGCTTGTTGAGAACAGAAGCAATGCTCCTGTCCGGCCGGACGCGGGCGAGCTCGCGGATCAACTGCTCGGTCGCTGCATCGGTCTTCGAGCGATGCTGGCCGGAACGGTTCTTGACCAACCTCGAGAGCGGTGTGATCGCCCCCTTTCCAATGCAGCTTGAGCCGCAGGCTGCTTGGCTCGACGACGACGATCTCCTCGAGAACAGCGCGCAGCACGCGCTTGCGCGTCTCGACCGATGCAGCGGGATGAAGTCCACAGACGATACAAATTCTCGGCAAGAGGCATCAGCTCCGTCCGCTCGGCCCCGGCGATCGCCGCCGGCTGCTGATCGCGTGCGGTCCGGATCTCCTCCTCGGGGCCTCGCCACCTCTGCGAGCCGCTCGTTCCACCGCCGTTCGAGCTCACCGGCGACCAGTCGGTTCTCCGGATTTGACCGCATCGTACTGTCGGCGGGCACGCGCTGCTTCGTAGCTTACCTGTTCCAGCGCGAGCTCGGGGTGCCGACGCCGCGGATATCGAGCGTAAACCAGTTGACCAGCTCGACCAGCGTCGACCCGTCGCCGCAGCGGCCGAACAGCGCTACTTGCGCGCCGATCGTCTGCCGCAGCATCGGCGGGATCGGCTGCCAGCTACCCCAGAATGCCTGATTGGTGCTACCGTCCAGCTGGATCGCCGCATCGGTGTCGTACCAGGTCGCGCCGCCGTCGAGAGAGTAGCGGTAGTAGAGGGTCGTTCCCGTCAGGCCGGCTTGTCCGCCGACGTTGAGCACCGGCCGCATCTGCTGATAACCGCGCAAGTCGAGGCCGGTGAAACGCCCGCTCTCGCCCACCGGGAACTCGCCGGCACGCCACACCGCCCACAGCTGCGAGCCGGACCACGGCGCCGTTTGCGTGCGCACGAAGCCGTTGTCGTCGAAACCGTCGTAGCGGTTGCCGTCCATGTCGTAGGTGAGGCGGTCGAGCCCGTTCGGCGCCTTCACTGCGCGCGCCGTTCTGCAGCACCAACCCGCTGGCGCGGCTCGATAAGGAGATCGAGCGCCGCGGCGATGCTCGGCGAAAGCCGTGCCGATCTAAGCGGCGACGATGCGGCGCTGCCCTGCCCGCATACGCCATTGGCGTTTGCGGATAAGGGGAAGCGGCAGCGTTGCCCTGTCGCCGAGAAGCACAGTTCCTACACCACGACATGGGGCACGACCGCAGAGAGAGGTGCGAGAGGCAGCCGGCAAGGTTTTGAAACCAAGTGTCCAACGACAGGTGGACGCCGCACGAGCCGCTGCAATCCTCGCGCCCGCAATCAGTTTTCGGCAGCGCGAATTGCCATCGGATCGTTGCTCCCCCACAATGGCCTGCTCATGGTCTCGGCGAAAGCGCCGAACATGACGTTGAAGCTGATGCTGATCCTTTGTCTATCACTGCGATTGGCATCCACCGAGTGCGGCAGCCAGGCCGGAAAGAGCAGCAGCGTGCCTTTTTGGACGTTCACCACGACCTGATCCGTATTGTAAACGGTCAATTCGGTAACCGGCGGCCGCATGATCGCGGTTTGCGGTCTGGGGTCGTGAAAATTGATCGTATCCGCGCCCTCCTGCACCTGAACGTAATAGACGCCGCTCAGAAAATTGTTCGGATGGGCGTGCATCTTGTGGGCAGCCCCCGGGCAGTTGACGTTTGCCCAGCAACCGGTCACCTCGAACCTCGCAGATCGAATGCGTAGGAAATCCAGGACCTGCTCGACTGCCCGGCATATGCAGGAAATCAGGGGGCGAAATTCGTCCAACGTGTGCAGCCCGTAACCAGACTGCCAGCCGCCCCCAGCCGCGAGGTCGGGCGGTACGATGGCATCGAGCTTTCGCAGGATCGCGGCGTTGAGATCGCCATGGACATCCGGCTTTAACTGGGCTTTCCAGACGAAGGTGGGGAACAGGCGCAACACCTCCGCACTGGCGATCCGCTGATGTAAAAGCAAGGCCCCATCCTAAAATAGGTCCAGGGCCAGCCTGGCGTCCTCGGTCATGCGGTCTTGCGACCACGGCGGCTCCCAGACCAGCCTGACCTCCACCTCACCGATGCCGTTTACGGCCGCGACCGCATCGGCCACCGCGCCCGGCATTGCTCCCGCGACGGGGCATCCGGGAGCGGTCAATGTCATGTCGATCGAAACGCTCCCGTCCTCCTCCGCGACGTCCAGTCTGTAGATCAAGCCGAGATCATAGATATTCAGTGGAATTTCGGGGTCGTAGACGGTTCGCAATGCATCGATCACCGCCTCCATCGAGGCAATGCCGCGGCCCTCCGGCAACGGGCTGCCGGCGTAGGCCACGGAACCCGCTTCCGGCTGTCCGCCCGCCATGAAATCCCGTAAGTTCGGGGAGTCTCCCGGCTTCATATCGAGCTACCTATTCGGAGGTTGCCTCGGCCTCCCCCGCAAGGGCGGCCTTCATCGTGTGCCATGCGAGGGTAGCGCACTTCACGCGGATTGGAAACGCGCGGACCCCAGAGAAAACCTGCAGCCGCTCCAGTGGATCCGCGTCCCCATCGGGCAAATCCGGGTCGAGATCGGCCGTCGTGCACAGCGCATGGAACGCGTCAAACAGCTGCTCGGCCTGAGCGACGGTCTTGCCTTTCAGGACTTCGGTCATCAGCGATGCCGAGGCGACGGAAATTGCGCAGCCCTTACCCTCGAAGGCCGCATCCTCGATAACGTCTCGATCATTGATCACCAGGAACACGGACAGCGTATCACCGCACATTGGGTTGTTACCCTCGGCGCGGCACGTCGGATGTCCCGGACGCCGGAAGTTCCGCGGCGACCGGCCGTGATCGAGGATCACCTCCTGATACAGCTCACGTAGATCGTCCAGCATCAGCGAAACAGCTCCAAGACTACCTGCAGCCCGTCGGCGAGCGAATCGACGTCATCGAAGGTGTTGTAGAGACCGAAGGAGGCGCGGGCCGTCGCCGGCACGCCCAAGCGATGCATCAGCGGCTGCGCGCAGTGGTGACCGGCCCGGATGGCGACCCCCGATTGATCCAGAATGGTGCCGATGTCGTGCGGGTGCACTCCGTCGATCAGGAACGACGCGATCGCCGCCTTCCGCTCGGCCGTGCCGACGAGACGCAACCGCGGAAGAGCCGAAAGCCGATCCGTCGCATAAGCGAGGAGTTCATGCTCGTGGGCCTCGATCCAGTCGAGGCCTACCTTCTCCAGGTAGTCGACCGCCGCGCCGAGGCCGATGGTTTCGACAATCGCCGGCGTGCCCGCTTCAAATCGATGCGGCGCCTTCTTGTAGGTCGTCTTGTCGAAGGTCACCGAGAGGATCATCTCGCCGCCGCCTTGGTAGGGCGGCAGCTCGTTCAGGATCGCCTCCTTCCCGTAAAGGACGCCGATGCCGGTCGGACCGTATATCTTATGACCGGAGAACGCGTAGAAATCGGCGCCGATCGCCTGCACGTCAACGCGCGTGTGCGGTACCGCCTGGCAGCCGTCGACCAGAACGAGAGCGCCGGCATTGTGCGCCAAGCGGACGATTTCGGCGATCGGGGTGATCGTGCCGAGCGCGTTCGAAACGTGCGTGATCGCCACCAGCTTGGTTCGCGGCGACAAGAGATCGGCGAAGCGCTCGAGAAGGAAGTTTCCCTCGTCATCGATCGGCGCCACCTTCAGCACGATCCGTTTTTCGTCGCGCAGCAGCTGCCAGGGCACGATGTTCGAGTGGTGCTCGAGCTGCGAAAGGACGACCTCGTCGCCGGCTCGCAGCATCTTGCGGCCGAACGTCGAAGCCACGAGGTTGATCGCCTCCGTTGCTCCCCGGACGAAGACGATCTCGGTCGCGCGTCGGGCATTGATAAAGTCGGCGACCTTGCGGCGCGCCGCTTCGAACGCCTCGGTCGATCGCTGGCTCAGCGTGTGGACGCCACGGTGCACATTCGCGTAGTGCAATTCATACGCGTCTCGCATCGCATCCAGGACAGAGCTCGGCTTCTGAGCGCTCGCGGCGTTGTCCAGATAGACGAGGCGACGGCCGTTCACGGTCTGAGAAAGGATGGGGAAATCATCCCGCAGCCGTCGGCTTTCGAGGGCGTCCCCGCTCCGATCGCGGGTCAGCCGTTGGACGGTAAGAGATGCGCTGCTCATCGAGCCGGCTCCCCCGCGGCCGCGAACCACTTGCCCGCGGCACCGAGCATCGCTTCTCTGACCTCCTCCACGGATATCTCCTCGAATGCCTCGGCGAGAAAGGCCTCGATCAGCAGACGCCGGGCGGCGTCTTCCGGCAAGCCGCGGGCGCGCAGGTAGAAGAGGGCGTCGCGATCGAGTTGACCGGCAGCGGCGCCATGACTGCACTTGACCTCGTCCGCGAAGATTCTGAGTTCGGGCTTCTGATCGATCTCGGCCGCATCCGACAGCAACAATGCCTTGCTCAGCTGATGGCCGTCCGCCTTCCGGGCCTCGCGATGCACGACGATGCATCCCTGGAACACACCGCGCGCCGCGTCGTCGAGAACCCCCTTGAAGGTCTCCCGACAGGACGTGCTCGGGGCGCGGTGCTCGATCAGGGTCGTGTTGTCGCAGACCTGCTTGTCCCGGCCCAGATAGGCGCCGGCGAGCACGCAGCCGCCGCCTGATCCATCCAGCCGCACCGAGGTCTCGCTGCGGGCAAGACGGCCGCCTAGCGCGAGTCCGAACGCTTCGAGCGTCGCGTTGCGTCCCACCACGCCGTGCGCGGTCTCCACGTGGAAGCCCTGATCGCCCTCCGACTGCAGGACGTAGCGGCGAAGCGCGCCCTCGTCTTTCACCTCGATCTCGGTTACCGAGTTGGCGAAGTAGGCGCCGCCGCCAATGCCGACGTGGTGCTCGACGAGCGTCAGCGAGCTTCCCTCTTCGAGGATGACGAGATTGCGCGGATGGTAGGCGACGGCATCCGCGGCCATGCCGCCGATGAACACGACCTCGATCGGCTTGTCGACCCGGACACCTTTGCCGACGCGAACGACGAAGCCGTCCTCCATCAGCGCGGTGTTCAGCGCCAGCAGCGGCTGACGCTCGTCGGTGGCGATCCGCCCGAAACTGCCCTCGAAAGCGGCCGAAGGGGCGCTGAGTGCGTCCGCCAAGCTCCCGATGGTCACCTCCGGCGGCAGACCTTCGACGAGCGACAGGTCCGGTCTAGCCCGACCGTGCACGAAAACGAGGCGGAACCGGGGAACTCCAGGTGCGAAGAGGGAGGGGATGAAATCGATGCGCGCCGCCAGGTCTTCGGCGCGGACGCCCCGCCACGCGATCTGGCGAAGCGGGCTCAGGTCGGTGTACTTCCAGGCCTCGAGCTTGCGCGTCGGCAAGCCAGAGCCGGCAAAGCGCGCCGCCGCTTCGGCCCGCAGTGACCCTACCCAGGGAATCGCCGTACCCGGAAGCGCCGGCTTTACGGCCTCGAAATTCTCGACGAAGCTCTCCACGTCCTTTACCTCGATTGTCGCTCGCCAGCGCTGGCGCCGCTCAGGCTGCCGCTTCGGCGTAGCCGCCGTAGCCTTCGCGCTCGAGCTCCTCCGCCAAATCCTTCCCGCCGGAGCGGACGATTCGACCCTCGGCGAGGACATGCACGTAATCCGGCACGATGTGGTGGAGCAGCCGCTGGTAGTGGGTGATGATCAGCATCGCGCGATCGGGGGAGCGGAGCGCATTAACCCCATCCGCGACGGTTCTCAACGCATCGATGTCGAGACCACTATCGGTTTCGTCGAGAATCGCCAGGCGCGGCTGCAACAGCGCCATCTGCAACACCTCGTTACGCTTCTTTTCGCCGCCCGAGAATCCGGCGTTGACCGCTCGCTTCAGCATGTCGTCACCGATGCCGAGCGCCCGCGCCTTGTCGCGCGCCAGCTTGACGAACTGCATCGCGTCCAGTTCGGGCTCGTCCCGGTGCTTGCGCAGCGCGTTCAGCGCCTGGCGGAGAAAGGTGCTGGTGGAAACCCCGGGGATCTCCACAGGGTACTGGAAGGCGAGAAAGACACCCTGCGCCGCCCGCTCCTCGGGCGCGAGAGCGAGTAGGTCGCGCCCCTCGTACAGGACCTGTCCCTCGGTGACGTCGTAGCCTTCCCTGCCGGCGAGCACGTGGGCCAGCGTGCTCTTTCCCGAGCCGTTCGGCCCCATGATCGCGTGCACCTCACCGGCACCGATCTCGAGGTCGATGCCCTTCAGGATCTCGCTCCCGCCGACTGCAACGTACAGATTGTCGATCTTCAGCATTTTCGTGCTTCCGTTGCTCGCACCGCCGGTCAGCGGTCTCAGCCGACGCTGCCTTCGAGGCTGACGCCCACCAGCTTCTGCGCTTCGACCGCGAATTCCATCGGCAACTGCTGCAGCACTTCCCGGCAGAAGCCGTTGACGATCAGCGCGACCGCGTCCTCCGCGCCGATGCCGCGCTGTCGGCAATAGAACAGCTGGTCCTCGCTGATCTTCGATGTCGTCGCCTCGTGCTCGACCGCCGCCGACCGGTTCCGGCACTCGATGTAGGGAACGGTATGGGCGCTGCAGCGATCGCCGATCAGCAGCGAGTCGCACTGCGTGTGGTTGCGCGCACCCTGCGCCCGCGCCGAGACGCGCACCAGCCCGCGATAGGTCTGGCTGCCATGGCCGGCCGAAATCCCTTTGGAAATGATGCGCGACCGGGTGTTGCGGCCTAGGTGAATCATCTTCGTGCCGGTATCGGCTTGCTGATGGTTGTTGGTCACGGCGATCGAGTAGAACTCGCCGACCGAGTTCTCGCCCTGCAGGATGCAGCTCGGATATTTCCAGGTGATCGCCGAACCGGTTTCCACCTGCGTCCAGCTGATCTTCGCGTTCCGCCCGCGGCAGGCGCCCCGCTTGGTGACGAAGTTATAGATGCCGCCGCGCCCCTGCTCGTCGCCCGGGTACCAGTTCTGGACGGTCGAGTACTTGATCTCCGCGTCATCGAGCGCGACCAGTTCGACCACCGCCGCATGCAGCTGATTTTCGTCGCGCATCGGTGCCGTGCAGCCTTCGAGATAGCTGACGTAGGCGCCCCGGTCGGCGATGATCAGCGTCCGCTCGAATTGCCCGGTCTTCGCCGCGTTGATGCGAAAATAGGTCGATAACTCCATCGGACAGCGCACCCCCGGCGGCACGTAGACGAATGTGCCGTCGGTGAACACCGCGGAGTTGAGGGTGGCGTGCTTGTTGTCGCTGTAGGGGACAACGCTGCCAAGGTACTTTCGAACCAAATCGGGATGTTTCTGAACCGCTTCCGATATCGAGCAGAAGATTACGCCGTATTCTTCGAGCTTGCTCTTGAACGTCGTCGCTACCGAGACGCTGTCGAATACGGCATCGACCGCGACCCCCGCCAGGATCTGCTGTTCCTGCAACGGAATGCCGAGCTTCTCGTAGGTCCGCTTCAGCTCCGGATCGATTTCGCCGTCGCCTGGTACGCCCATCCTTGGCCTTCGGCGCCGAATAGTAGTACGCGTCCTGGTAGTCGATCGGCGAGAAGCTGACGTTCGCCCAGGTCGGCTCCGGCATGGTGAGCCAGTGGCGGTACGCCTTCAATCGCCACTCGAGCAGCCAGTTCGGCTCCTGCTTCTTCGCCGAAATGAAGCGGATGATCTCCTCGTTCAAACCCTTCGGCGCGGTCTCCGCCTCGACGTCGCTGACGAAGCCGTACTTGTAGCGCCCGCCGACGAGCGACGAGATCGTCTCGATCGTCGCACGAGAAGCCAGCCCTTCTTCCCCGTCCTTTGGATAAGCGTCCATTTCCAACCCTCAAACGTCCGCCTGCACCCGCTCGCGGTCCCCGCCGTGGGGAACGCATGCGCCCGGCATCAGAGCGGGCGTCAGCAGGTGGGCCAGCGAAACATCCTCGAACGCCCTGCGCACCGAGCGGTTGAGAACCTCCCAACCCGTGCGCGAGGGGCACAACGCCTCCAGCTCGCAATGTCCCGGACCGCGTTCGATGCACTGCGTGAGCGCGATCGGCCCGTCGATGGCGCCGACAATGTCGGCGACGCTGATCTCCTCCGGCCGGCGAGCCAGCCTGTAGCCGCCCTTGGCGCCGCGCACTGCCGCGAGAACTCCGGCGCCCGCGAGCGCAGACAACAGCTTGCTCGCGGTCGGCAGCGGAATTGCCGTCGCCCGAGCGACCGACTGGGCGCTGTGCGACACCGGCTGCGCGGACGCGATGTGAGTCATCAGCACCACACCGTAATCGGCAAGACGGCTCAGGCGGATCATCTGCTACGGCCATACCTGACTAAATTACTCTAGTATTGATGTGGGACAAGGTGCGCTGCAAATCAACCGACTTGCGACGGCTACTGTCGGGCGACTTCGTCGCGCCGCTGCTGGCGCAGCGCGTCACGATGTAGATCAGCACGTGGACCGGCCGCGGCGATGTCTACGCCCTGTGGCGCCGTCACCAGCGCGGCGCATTCAGCCGGGACGCTGCGGGATGGGGACTCCACATTCCAGATCCGCATCTCGGTAAGCCCGCTGCCAGTTTCGCGCCGTCGTCAACTGGGCGCAGTCGAGGAAGCGCACGCCACGCAAGTCGGCGCCATCGAGGTCGGCGCTATCCAGCACGGCCTTGAACAGGTTGGCCTCGGCCAGGCCCGAGCCGGCGAGCGACGACCCGCTGAGGATGGTTCCCCGAAGATCGGCCCCTTTCAGCTCGGCTCCGGCAAGGTTGGCGCCGCTCAAATCGAGACCTCTCAAGCCGGCACCGGCCAGGTCGGGCGTCACCTGCGGGTTCTCGGCGCGCCAGCGGTTCCATTCCCGTACGCTCCGGCGAAGGAGCGCGACGTGCTGCTCATCCGCCATCGTGCGCTCTGCTGTGGAAGCCCTCCGGCAGCTTCGTCTGCTGGTCACAAACCGCGGCATCGATCTGCACCTGGGTCAAGCCTTCCACACCGCGCAGGTCGGCACCGGACAAATCGGCGCCATCGAGGCGCGCGACCCGAAGATACGCCCCTCGCAGGTCCGCTCCGCGCAGCGAGGCCTTTCCCAGGAAGGCGCCGCCGAGACGGGCTTCGCGAAGGTCGGCCCCGTCCATCCGGGCGCTATGCAAATCGGCGCCGCGCAGGTTCGCGCCCTGGACATCGGCGTCGCTCAGGTTCGCCTCGCCCAAGACAACCCCGCTCATGTCGGCCCGCCGCAGGCACGCACGAACCAGCACGGCCTTCGGCAGCAACGCGAACTCGATGTCGGCGCCTCGAAGGGATGCTCCCTCGAGGTCGGCGCATGAGAGGTTGGCACCGCTCAGTCGTGCTTCCGTGAGGTCCGCGCCCGCCATCGATGCACCCCGCAGGTCGGCGCCGATCAGATTGGCCTTCGAAAGATCCGCACGCCGTGAAGTCGGCTCCTGCGAGCCGGGCGTGGTCGAACCGGGCACGCCTCAATTTCATGCCGGCGAAGCGCACCCCGCAAAGTTCGACAAACGAGAAATCGGCGCGCGCCCCCTCCTTTCGCTCTGTCTCCACATAGCGGCGGTGGTCAGCCAAGATCGTCTCGACTTCAAGACGTGAAAGGGAGCGCACATTGAGGTCTCCCCGCCGCGCGTGAGGGGCGAACGGTGTGCTCGAAACCGCTGGGCTGGGGCGAGTGGGCATCAGACCGGATGCCATGTCATCATACCCTCACTGGCGGAGAAGCGGCTCCCATCGAGTTCGTTTCGAGGTCGATTATGTAAATCAAATCCAGCGAGATCACGGCCAGCGAAGGAACACTCAGGCCGTATTACCCAGAATCCGCTTTCCCAAAGATCGGACATCGCCAAGGAGGAAATCGTACGACTACATGGAGTGCCCGTCCAGCTGTCGGATGATGAACCACTAGCACGGCCGCACATGCCGTGAGAGAGCCGATCGGAAGATCGGGAGCGGCAGTCAATGGCGCGCGCGTCGCCGGCGCGGCATTGCACTTATCTGCGGCGGGCGGTCGGCTTCTGCACGCCGGGCAGTGCGCCTCGACGGGCGGTGCCGGTGTGGCCATCTCCTATATGGCAAGAGATGCCGCCACTGACAGCTCTGACGGGGGGGAAAAATGAATGAGATTGTCCCGGACGTGCTGACCTGGTCACGGCGTTCGGAGCGCCATGGCTACGACTTCAACAGCCATCTGGTGCGTCACCCTGAAGGCAATCTGTGCATCGACCCGGTCGAGCCGAGCGAAGCTGTTCTCGATCAAATCGCCGGCATCGGAGCGACGCGGATTCTGCTAACCAACCGCAACCACACCCGCGCCGCCAACCTGTTCCGCTCGCGGCTCGGCGCGCGTACGGCCATTCATCCGAAGGACGCCGACTATGCGCGCAGCCAGGGAGCCGAAATCGACGACGCCTTCGACGTGGGCGAGCGTATCGGCGCGTTGCAGGTGATCGGTATCCCGGGAAAGTCGCCGGGCGAAGTGGGGTTGTTCTGGCAGGAGCGCAAGCTGCTGATCGTCGGCGACGCGGTGATCGGCAATCCGCCCGGACGCTGCGGGCTCTTGCCGGAAAAGGTGATCGACGATCCCGTCCAGCTCAAGCAGAGCCTCCAAACCGTGTTGGCGCTCGACTTCGACACACTTCTCATGGGCGACGGATCATCCATTCTATCCCATGGCGAAGACCGCCTGAAGGAGCTGGTGACGAGCTTCCACGCTTAGCGCCGGCCGCCGGCACTCGTTACCATGTTCGATAGAAGGGCCCATGCCCCTCACCGGCGAGAGAAAGGCGGGGATGCTAGCCGCCACACGAGGTCCATAAGATGTAACGGCTGGGCACGTGAGAGAACATTTTCGGAACGTTCCGATACCAAGTTGCACTTTCGAACTTGGCCGGTTGCGTCGGCCGCTAATGCTGAAGACCCAAGCTGAGTACTAAATTGGCGCAGTTCCCAGCCCGCAGAGAAAACAGTCAAAGAGAGAGGGAAGACGGGCCTCAAGCCGCCGGGACGGTACTCAGCCCATTCGGTAAGTGCCTTTGAAATACCGCGCTTTTCTCGCACTCGTCGGGATGGAGAGAAAGTTGCGGGCACTGCGACTGGCGGAGCGCACGGGATTCGAACCGAAGGTGCTCAGGCAGACAGCCACCCTTGGGGCTGGCGCGCGAATGCCGCATCATCGCGGATGCCGTCGAGGTCGGCGAGCATGTTACGCAGGACTTCGGCGAGCAAGGTGATGGTCTGCGCGGCCTTGTCAACGAGCGTGCCGTGCGCACGCGCCGGGAACACGAGGATCGCGACGGCGAGGCCGACAACACTGCCAAGTGCGATCTCCAACACCCGATCCGCGGCGGAGAGGAGCGGGTCGATGTTGCTCGGGTTTGCCAAGAGCAAAATGGCGGCGGTCACCGGTGCGATGCGCATATCCTCAACATACTGGACCGTGCGATCGAATTCGGCCGTGGAAGTCCTTCAGCGTCTTACCGATCTCCAGCATGATCAGGCGGATCACTCGGTCGCGCTGCCGGCGCATGGCCGCGAGGAATGCCTCGACATGTGCGGTACGGTCGGCGACCGACATCGTCGGCCAGACCCCACGGCCTCGGTCGTGGGCGGCGACGGCGGCGTCGAGCGCCTTCAGCGCCTCCGCACCGTCGAGGCGCGGATGGCTGCCGAGCCGCAACGGGTGGAGCCCGTCTTGGCCTCCGATGCAGACGGGCGACAGCACGTCCTCGACCGGCCCATCCCAGGACAGGATCGTTCCATCACGCAGATAGGTGCGGTGCTCCAGCGGGATGCCGTTCATGAGCGCCGCCGGAAGTGGGAGATTTGGCCAGGGCAAGCCGGGTCACGCACCCTGCAGCGCCCGCTCGTCACGCGCTATCGCCTCGCGCCAGGCGCCTTCGACCTCCGGCTTCAGCCGCGGCGGCAGCGCCCGCAACAGCGCCTCGAACACCGCCAGCGCGTGATAGCGCTCGTACAGCACCACCGTTTCGTGCCGCGGCATGCGGTTGGCGATGCGCGCCGCCAGGCTCGACTTGCCGAGGCTGCCCATGCCGTGGATCAGCACGCCCGCCCCCTCGCCCTCGCGGAACGCCCGCAGAATGCGCTGCGCCTGCCGCCGCCGGCCGACGAACGCCGCCGCCGAGGCCACCGGCACCCGCGTGTTCGCCTTGTCCAGAAACTCCTGGTAGCCGGCCTCCCGGCGAAACACCCGCCGCGGCTTGCCGGCGGCGCACAGCGGTCCGCCGCCCGCCGGCCCTAAATAGACCCGCGCCAGGTGCCAGTGCTGACCCTGCGCCGGCTCCGCCAGATGCGCCCGCAGCAGCGCGTGCCGCGCCTCGGCCACGGCGTAGACGACCGAGCGCCGGGCCGCCAGCTGCTGATAGAACACCTCGGCGAAGCGGATCGCGTCGGCGTCGTACACCGAGCCGTCCCAGCCGACGGCGTTGTCGATACCGGCGCGGATCAGCGCCTGGGTGAAGGCGCCGGCGGCGCCGTGCTCGGCGGTCCGGCAGGCGGAGAGAAACACCAGCGCCGGCCGGCGCCCCTCCTCACCGAGCGCCCTGCGCAGGTCGGCCACGGTCGTTGTCGCAAGGCGACCCGCCGGCGTCTCCAGCGCCAGCACCGGCGCACCCTCGTGGATCGTGCCGTGACAGGACAGATGCAGCGCCTCCGGTTGCTCCTCGACCAGACACGGCTCGAGAAACTCCAGACAGCCGCTTTCCTCCACCACCAGGTTCAGCTCGACCCGCCGCGTCGCCTGCAAGATCGCCTGCTCTTCGCGCTCGTAGTCGAGAACCCGCTCGCCCTCGACCTCCGCCGCCATGAACAGCAGCGCCAGATCGCGGTGCGAAGGCGAGCGCGGCGTCCCCGCCGCACCGAGCCGCCGCTCGACGCAGTACAGACGCTCCGCGTCGCCGGCAAGGAAGATGCCGCCCGGCGCCAGGATCTCCCAGGGCACCTCCAGCAAGGCGAGGCCGCGCGCGTCCGGCGTGCCGGCGACGACGATCTCGAACATGATCTCGCCCACGCCCCGCAGGCTGCGATCGAGCCAGCCATCGCCCTCGTTCAGCAGCGCGGCGATGTCCCGGTCAATCGTCGCAAGCGCCACGGGCTGCCGCGACGCAACCACCGCGTCATAGCGGCCCGCCCACTCCTGCAAAAGCGACAGCATCTCCGACGTCAGCCGCCTGACCGACGTGCCGCCACCGCCCCTCAGATCGCTGCAGTACAGATCGTCGCCCCGCAGCTCGATGCGCGCATCCAGCATCGCCCCCTCCGCCCCTCAGGGCGGCATCATGCAAGCCGCAACGAGTACGCGCAACCTGACGGTCGTCTATTGTGGCTAGCTCGTGATCTGTCTTGGATTTTGTAGCGCGTGGTCTGTCCGGTTTTGGAATCGCTCCAAGCAGGGTTGTCGGGGGCGAGCAAAAGGCCGGGCGGAGGTGCTGCAGGAGATCCGCAGGATGCGGTTAGAAGCGTTGTTAGGGCGTCACGGGCGGGGCGAGTTGAACCAGATTGAAGCGGCGGAGATGCTGGGGGTAAGCGAGTGGACGTTCAGCCGCTGGCGGGATCGGCTCAGGGACGAGGGCCCAGAAGCTGAGGGACCGGCGGATCGGCACGCCCTCGGGCGACGGGCGCGGAGGACAATCCTGCGGATTGGAGTGCGCCTCTTCCTCCGGACAGATTGAGGGCGGTGAATTGACCGGGTATGCCGGGGTCTTCGGAGGAAGAAGGCCCATTGCGCGGCCATCGCGATCTGATCACGGTTATCAACCGCTATGACGATTGGCGCCGGGGAGTTCGTGCAGGCGAGCAGGCGGTGGGTCAACCGACTGAACGCACAGCGTATACTTTCGCGCCGATTTCCTCCGTTCGACGCCACCGACCACGGCCGAGGAAATCGAGAAGTCCTCGCCTCGGGTATGATCAACAGGCATCGCCACATCTACGCCAGGAAACTCCCCATTCACTTGGGAATTTCCCTCAGCGCCGCGCGCTATGTCACTATATATTGTGCTCGAAGCTGACATGGCAGGAGCGATACTTTTGGATGGTGACGCATCTCAAGCTTTGGGGTGGTGGGTGACTCTTGAGATGACCGAGACTTTATCCATTCTGCCGGCAAGCAGCGGCGGTTACGAGATGGCGCGCTTCAACGCACTGCGCCATGGCGTGCTGTCGCGCTACACCGTGCTGCCTTGGGAGGATGCGGAAGAATACCGCGCGCTGGTCGCGGCGCTCGCCGCCGAACACGCGCCGCGGGGACCGACCGAGGAGCATCTGGTCGAGGAACTGGCCGGCATCTTGTGGCGCAAGCGCCGGCTGCGATTGGCCGAGGCTGCCGCCCACCGGCACGGACTGCAGACCACGCTCGCGCCCTGGCGCGACACGGTGGAGGCAGCTCTCGTCCACCTTGATGCCATCGGCCAGTGCGAGTGGGTCGCCGATGCGATCCGCGCGACACAGGCCGAAACGGAAGAAGACATCGCGCACATGGAAGGGGACGAGGCCATGACGCGCCACGCCCTCGACCAGCTGGGCTCGGGCCGGAGCGACGCCTACGAAGCGGCGCTAGCGGCGCTGCCTGTCGATACGCGGCAATGGTGGGAAAACCAGCTCGCCGGGGATCCCCAGGCGCTGGACCAGGATAGAGAACCCTCTACCGCCGACACCGCCGGGCTGCTTGGTTTCCTCGAAGGGGAAATCCTGCCGCGGCTGGCCAAGCGCCGAAAGGAGTTGTCGAGCCGGCCACTGATCCGCGAGCAGGCGCTCGGTGAGGCGCTCGACCTGGCCAAGCTAGAGCAGCTCGGGCGCTACGAAGTCCGCCTCGACCGCAAGCTCGAACGCATGCTCGCCATGCTGCTCCGGCTGAAGGAACTGCGCCGCACCACCGAAACGAAGTGACGAATTTGATCCGTTTCGCAAAATCGGCTCTCGCCGAAGTTGACCTGCCGGAAGGCCGTCGCCGCTCTTGCCGGTCTCCATCCGCCCTCGTAGACTGCGGCGCTTCTCGGCCAGGTCCTTCAAGTAGATCGGCCCGACTCTACCTTGGCGCGGTGGTCAGCTCGGCTTTGCGCAATTTGAGCGGGCGAGACAGCGAATCGACCGGAGATGGTGGGTGCCGGTGGCCATGCTGCATCATGCGGGGGGTGGTGAAGGGCGCGCGATCCCCGATTTGCACGGGGCGGGCCATACATTGGACCTTCGAAAGAGCTGCGCGGTTCCAGTCAGCGTGCCGGCCGGCTCGGGCCGAGGCCAATGGGGAACGCCGCCAATATCTGCCTATCGTCACCGCGGAGTTTTTCAAGTCGGCGTTTCACAGGATACTCGGAGCCGTTGATCCCATGCGTCCATGGCCGCTCGCTTCGCTTGTTCCTGCCGGTCCCGCAAGTAGATCGCCGTTACGCCGAACAGCCCGGCCGTCGAGTGGTTGAGTATCGCGGCCACCACGTGCGGTAGCACTCCCGCAGCCTGCATGCCAGTGGCGACAGTTCGACGCAGATCATGCAGGCGCCGATCTTGCACGCCGCATTGCGCATCGAGCTGGTGTTTCGCCTTTGACCATCCCGAGAACGCCGTCTCCCGCCTGGTTGCGAAGATGCAGTCGCGCCCCTCGGTACCGGGGCACTCTTCAGGGCTTCCAAGGCCAGATCGCTCAAGGGCACGAGATGATCCCGGTTGCCCTTGGTGCGCTCCTTCGGCAGCCGCCACGTTCGCAACTCAAGGTCGACTTTGACCATCGCATCCCGCCGACCTCGTTGCGCCGCTGCCCCGTCGCCAGCAGCAGGCGCACGATGGCTCCGTACGGGAACCCGTTTGCGGCTAGCCACACCTTCCTCGTCTCCTCGTCCGTCAATACGCGCTCTCTCTGCACCTCGCCCCGCCGAGGTTCGTTACGGCCGCAGGGTTTTCGCGCGAGGGGATCATCGCCTAGCTGACCGCCCACTTAAAGAAGCGGCTGAGCGCGGCGCGCGCCCGATTCGCGATGTAGGCGCGCTTCGTCCTGTCCTCGCCCTGCACTTCTCGGAGCAGCTGCACTACGTCGCTATGCGTAATCGACGCAACTTTCCGGCCGCCCCACCGATTTACCACATGCCGGCGCACCAGCCGGGCGGTTTGATCGCCTGAGCGCAGGTGACGGCAGTGGGCTTCAACGAAACCATCGATGGCTGTGGCAACGGTCGCCTGCGTTCTGTCCGCCGGGACACTGCCTATCGCCAGCTCGCCGAGGATGCGCTTTGCTTCCCTGCGGGCTTGCTCCGGCGTCCAGGGCGAGCCATGCCGACCGATGGTGTACCAGCGCTGCTTGCCGCTGCTCTGGAACTTCAGCAGGTAGTGCCTGCTGCCATTGCGGGCGCGCACGCCGAAGCCGCGTAGCT
>CAWAYT010000013.1:0-20980 GCA_963786265.1 uncultured Alphaproteobacteria bacterium | reverse complement strand
GAAGTTTCTATCCACATTGAGCTTGGACGGCGAGGGTACGGCGGCAGAACCGTTCGATGGACGCGAGGATGTCGTCGGCGGTCTTGGTCCAGCGGAAGGGCTTGGGGTCGGCGTTGCGGGCGTCGATATAGGCGGCGATGGCCGCCTCCAGCTGCTTGATCGAGCGGTGAGCGCCGCGCTTGATCTGCTGTTCGGTGAGGAGCGCGAAGAACCGCTCGACCTGGTTGATCCAGGACGAGGAGGTTGGCGTGAAGTGGGTGTGCCAGCGGGGCCGTTTGGCAAACCAGTCGCGGATCAGTTTCGTCTTGTGGCTCGAGGCGTTGTCCATGATGACGTGGATGTCGAGATCAGCCGGCACGTTGTTCTCGACCGTATCGAGGAACCGGCGGAATTCCTGCGCCCGGTGGCGTGGCATGCATTTGCCGATGATGGTTCCGGCTTTCACGTCCAGGGCAGCAAACAACGAGGTCGTCCCATGCCGCTGGTAGTCATGGGTCCGTCGCTCGGCTTGCCCCGGCCGCATCGGCAGCAGCGGCTGGGTACGATCCAGCGCCTGGATGTGCGATTTCTCATCGACGCAGAGCACCAGCGCGCGATCCGGCGGGTCGAGGTAGAGGCCGACGATGTCGCGGACCTTCTCGACGAACAGCGGGTCGGTCGACAGCTTGAAGGTCTCGCTGCGGTGCGGCTGCAGCGAGAACGCCCGCCAAATGCGATGCACGGTCGAGGTCGACACGCCCGTGGCCTTGGCCATCGAGCGCGTGCTCCAGTGCGTCGCGGCGGCCGGCATCGTCTCCAGCGTTGTCGTCACCACCTCGGCGATCTTGTCGTCGCCGATCTTGCGCGGAGCACCCGGGCGGGGCTCATCGACCAGGCCGTCCAGACGGCCGGCGGCAAACCGCCCGCGCCACGTCGCCACCGTGACACGCGTGATCCCAAGCCGCTCCGCGATCGCCAGATTGGTCATGCCGTCCGCCGCCAGCAGCACGATCTCCGCCCGCATCGCATCCGCCCGAGCGATCTTCCGCCGCCGTGCCCGCGCTCGCAGTTCGCTCCGCTCGGCGTCGCTCAACTCAATCCGCACCGCCGCTCCCCACGCCATGCCCGCCTCCCTGACCAAAACGTCGGTGAGGGAATCACAGCACCACCAATATGGCCAGCTATTTCTGAGACAGGACACTAGTGTCATGATTCAGAAGTTTCTATCCACACTGAGCTTGGACAGCGAGGGTGCGGCGGCAGAACCGTTCGATGGACGCCAGGATATCCTCGGCGGTCTTGGTCCAGCGGAAGGGCTTGGGGTCGGCATTGCGGGCGTCGATATAGGCGGCGATTGCCGCCTCCAACTCCTTGATGGAGCGGTGAGCGCCGCGCTTGATCTGCTGTTCGGTGAGAAGCGCGAAGAACCGCTCGACCTGGTTAATCCAGGACGAGGAGGTTGGTGTGAAGTGGGTGTGCCAGCGGGGCCGTTTGGCAAACCAGTCGCGGATCAGCTTCGTCTTGTGGCTCGAGGCGTTGTCCATGATGACGTGGATGTCGAGATCAGCCGGCACGGTGTTCTCGACCGTATCGAGGAACCGGCGGAATTCCTGCGCCCGGTGGCGTGGCATGCACTTGCCGATGATGGTTCCGGCTTTCACGTCCAGGGCAGCAAACAACGAGGTCGTCCCATGCCGCTTGTAGTCATGGGTACGTCGCTCGGCTTGCCCCGGCCGCATCGGCAGCAGCGGCTGGGTACGGTCCAGCGCCTGGATGTGCGATTTCTCATCGACGCAGAGCACCAGCGCACGGTCCGGCGGGTCGAGATAGAGGCCAACAATGTCACGGACCTTCTCCACGAACAGCGGGTCAGTCGACAGCTTGAAGGTCTCGCTCCGGTGCGGCTGCAGCGAGAACGCCCGCCAAATGCGATGCACGGTCGAGGTCGATACGCCCGTGGCCTTGGCCATCGAGCGCGTGCTCCAGTGCGTCGCGGCGGCCGGCATTGTCTCCAGCGTCGCCGTCACCACCTCGGCGATCTTCTCGTCACCGATCGTGCGCGGAGCACCTGGGCGGGGCTCATCGATCATGCCGTCCAGATGGCGGGCCGCAAACCGCCCGCGCCACGTCGCCACCGTGACACGCGTGATCCCAAGCCGCTCCGCGATTGCCAGATTGGTCAAGCCGTCCGCCGCGAGCAGTACGATCTCCGCCCGCATCGCATCCGCCCGAGCGATTCTCCGCCGTCGTGCTCGCGTCTGCAGTTCGCTTCGCTCGGCGTCGTTGAGCTCAATCCGAACTGCCGCTCCCCACCCCACGCCCGCCTCCCTGACCGAAAACGTCGGGAAATCACAGAACCACCAATATGGCTAGCTATTTCTGATACATGACACTAGGTGATCCGACAATCGTCATGCCGGCGGAGTCTCTGCATACGTCCTTGGCACGGCGTTGTGCCGACGATCCGGAGCTCATGGCGCAGCTTTGCGATCTGGCACGCCGCGACGGGCGCTTCGGCATTGTCCCTTACCTCGGTTCGGAAAGCGCCTGGGGATTGGCAAGCGCCATCGCAACACAGTCGGGAGAACCGGTATGGGTGGCTGCGCCCGGACCGCGCCTGAGCCGGCGGGTGAACGACAAGCTGTGGTTCAGCGAGCGGGTTACCGAGGTGCTGGGCCGCCGAGCCCTTCCCCAAACCCACCGTGTTTACGGTCCGGAAGCCCTGGCCCGCCGGATCGCGCTGCTGGTGCGAAGCCACAAGTCCGTCTGCATCAAGGTGCCCGACGGCGCCGGCGGCGCCGGCAACCTAATCATCGAAGCCAGATGTCGGGATGCCGTTGCAGTCGCTTTGGCAATACCTGCTGCGGAGTTTGCGCGAGCTGGGGTGGCGCGGTCGCTACCCACTGCTGGTCGGGGTGTGGGAGTCGCCGCTCGTCGCCAGCCCGTCGGTTCAGCTGTGGATTCCCCATCGCACCATCGGGGCGCCGGTCGTCGAAGGAATTTTCGAGCAGATCGTCGAAGAGGGTCAGTTTGTCGGAGCCTCACCCAGCACCTTGCCGGCAGTCTTGCGACAGCGCATCGCCGAGGAGGCCGTATGCATCGCCTGCCTGTTTCAGGAATTGGGTTACTTCGGCCGCTGTAGCCTCGATGCGGTGCTTCTCGACTCCGGGGCCCTGCACTGGATCGAGTGCAACGGTCGCTGGGGCGGCGTATCGATCCCGATGACCTTGATTAACCGGCTCATCGGCGATTGGCAAAGCCGGTCTTTCGTGATCGTGCATCGCTTCGGACTGCGGCTTCGGGCAAGAGGTTTCGGCGAAGTTATGGCTCAGTTGCGGGACCGGCTGTTTCGCTCCGGCGGCCCAGCGAACGGCATCGTTCTGTTAACTCCCGACGCCATCGAGGAGGGATCGGGCTTCCATTTTCTGGTGCTGGGCGATACCAGAAGCGAAGCGCTGGCGCAGTCAAAAGAAATTGTCTCGCTGTTGAACGAGGGCTGAGCATGTGCCGGCTCTACGGATTCGCAGCACAAGCTAGCAAAGTCACTAATAAAGGTGGAATGCGCTCTAAGGCCGGTCAGCCGATCCTAACCATTTCTTGATCAGGATAGAAATGAATTCCCAATTGGCGTTGATCCCGGATTTCGTATATGGCGCCGTGCTGCTGAGCGTCATCGACTTCGTCCTTAGCTTCGTGGTCATTTCCTTCATCGGTTTCATCCTGGCACTTTTCCCGTACCTCAATCGCACGGGCGCCTTGCAAAGGACGCCGGTGGCGGTGTCCATCATGCCTGCGCGAGACAAGAACGCCGAGCACGCGGCGGTCATCGCGGCCGCCATCTATGCCATGCTTGGCGCGCGTCGGATCGTCCACATCGGCGAGGCGCGGCCAGCGGCGGGTTGGACCGCGGAATTCCGCGCGCGTTTGCACGCGTCGCATGCTCCTCGCCAGGTCCGATGAACTTTTCCAAGGCGATGCTCGATCAGACCACGCCGCCCACTTCTGGTGGGGCAACCTAGTGATGATCGTATGTCGCGACGATGGTCTACCTGGCGATCGCCAAGCATTACCAGCCTTTCCTCCTGCCATCTCAGGCGGAATTATGCTGGCGCTGCTGGGAGTACGTTGACGGCCGAAGGCGTTTCGCGGGCCGGCATTTTCTGGTGCTGGGCGATACCAAGGACGAAGTCTTGGCGGAAGCAAAGGAATCGCTGCGTTCTTGTCTTGAAGGAAGGGGGACGTATGTGCCGGCTCTACGGTTTCCGCGCAACAGAACCGACCAAGATCGAATGCACACTGGTCCATGCCCAGAACGCCTTGATCGTCCAAAGCTATCGGGATCACAGCGGCACAAGCCATCTCAACGGTTGGGGCTTGGCGCTCTACCGAGACGCGCGGCTGCAGGCTGTGCGACAGGCGAAAGCGGCCGCTGATGACTCGGATTTCCGCCGTGCCGCCGGCCGTGCCTATTCCCAGACCGTTCTGGCGCACGTGCGACGGGCGACGGTCGGCCGAGTGGCCCTGGAGAATACCCACCCGTTTTGCTACGGGCGCTGGGCCTTCGTGCACAACGGCACGCTCCCGCGCTTCGACGAGCTGCGTCCGAAGATGCTGGCGATGATGACGCCGAAATACCGTGCAGCGATCCAGTGCGAAACCGACAGCGAGCATATCTTTCATATGCTTCTCTCGGCTCATGATTCGGCTCCGGCTCGGCCACTACGTGAAATACTTCACCAAGTCCTCGGGCAGATTGCTGCCTGGTGCCACCAAATCGATTCCGCCGCCAGGATCGGGCTGAACATCCTTCTGACCGATGGCGAGCGGCTGGTCGGCTGCCGCTGGGGGCGCACGCTGCATTACGTCGAGCGTTCCGGGGTTCACGACTGCGAGGTCTGCGGTTTTCCGCACATCCGCCACGACCCGCGGCACAGCTACCGTGCCATCGTGATCGCCTCAGAGCCGATCTCGAACGAACACTGGCGCGAAATACCCGAACGCGCGGTTTTCGCCGTCTCGCCGGAAATGGCCCTGCAGATCGATCCGCTGCCGTCGGCGGCGGAGGCTGGCCAGGCGATCCTCGCATGATCGGCAATCGTCGGCCTCAATGCGCTTGGCAACCGGCTAAGCGTAAATCCAGAGTAGAATGGCGCATGTGCACCGCGCCGGAAAGCTCGCTCGTATACGGAATTTATATAACGATGCCCGCTATTCGATCTGGCCTTTATACGACGATCCCGCCGATGTTTCAGGAGCCAGCTGCTCGCCGCTCGTGGGCGGCGTCAAATCTGCTTGGAGGAGCAACAATGGACGCATTGATGGACACGCTCGTCCTCACTCTCGGGGTTGGGCTCTTTGCGATCTCGATCGCCTACGTCACCGTCTGCGAGCGTCTGTGAGGCAGCCATGGGACTTGATTACGCGCTGGCCGGCTCGTGACTCTCGGGCTGCTCGGCCTACCTCGTCTACGCGCTCGTCCGGCCCGAGCGGTTCTGAGGCTTCGATCATGACCATCATCGGCTGGGTGCAGATCGCGCTCTTCGCGCTGATCGTGGTCGCGCTGACCAAGCCGCTCGGCGGCTACATGACCCGGGTGTTCAGCGGCGAGCGGACGTTCCTGCGCGCCGGTGCTCGGCCCGGTCGAGCGCGGCCTCTACCGCCTCTGCCGGCGTCGACGAGCGCGCGGAGCAGCACTGGATGACCTACGCCGTCGCCATGCTGCTGTTCAACGTCGCGGGCTTCGTCGTCCTCTACGCGCTGCAGCGGCTGCAGGCGCTGCTGCCGCTCAACCCGCAGGGCATCGACGGCGGTGCGCGCCGGACCTCGCCTTCAACACCGCCGTCAGCTTCGCCACCAACACCAACTGGCAGAGCTACGGCGGCGAGACGACGATGAGCTATCTCACGCAGATGGCCGGGCTGACGGTGCAGAACTTCGTCTCGGCGGCGACCGGCATCGCGCTCGCGCTCGCGCTGATCCGCGGCTTCGCCCGCCGGTCGGCGCAGACGATCGGCAACTTCTGGGTCGATCTGTCGCGCTGCACGCTCTACGTCCTGCTGCCGCTCTCGATCGTGGTCGGCGCTGTTCCTCGTCTCGCAGGGCGTGATGCAGAACCTGCACGCCTACGTCGAAGCGACGACGCTCGAAGGCGCCAAGCAGACGATCGCGCTGGGCCCGGTCGCCTCGCAGGAAGCGATCAAGCAGCTGGGCACCAACGGCGGCGGCTTCTTCAACGCCAACTCCGCGCATCCGTTCGAGAACCCGACGCCGCTCACCAACTTCCTCGAGATGCTCGCTGATCTTCTCGATCGCCGCGGCGCTGACCTACACGTTCGGCCGGATGGTCGGCGACAGCGGCAGGGCTGGGCGATCTTCGCCGCGATGGGCGTCCTGTTCCTCGCCGGCGTCGCGCGTCGCCTACTGGGCCGAGGCGCACGGCAACCCGGCGCTCGCCGCGCTCGGCGTCGATCGCGCTCAGCCGGCGGCAACATGGAAGGCAAGGAAGTCCGCTTCGGCATCGCCAACTCGGCGCTGTGCGCGACGGTCACGACCGACGCCTCGCTGCGGCGCGGTCAACGCGATGCACGACAGCTTCACGCCGCTCGGCGGCCTGGTCCCGCTGATCAACATCAAGCTCGGCGAGGTCATCTTCGGCGGCGTCGGCGCCGGCCTCTACGGCATGCTGCTGTTCGCCATCCTCGCGGTCTTCATCGCCGGGCTGATGGTCGGCCGCACGCCGGAGTACCTCGGCAAGAAGATCGAGGCGAAGGAAGTGAAGATGGCGATGCTGGCCATCCTCATCCTGCCGCTCGTCGATCCTCGGCTTCACCGCGATCGCGGTCGGTCGTCCAGCCGCGGCCTCGCCAGCCTCGACAACGCCGGACCGCACGGCTTCAGCGAGATCCTCTACGCCTTCACCTCGGCGACGGGCAACAACGGCAGCGCCTTCGCCGGCCTCAGCGCCAACACGCCCTTCTACAACACTGACGCTCGGCCTCGCGATGCTGGTCGGCCGCTTCCTGATGATCGTGCCGATGCTGGCGATCGCCGGCTCGCTGGCGGCGAAGAAGATCGTGCCGGCCTCGGCCGGCACCTTCCCGACCCACGGCGCGCTGTTCGTCGGCCTGCTCGTCGGCGTCATCCTGATCGTCGGCGGCCTGACCTTCTTCCCGGCGCTGGCGCTCGGCCCGATCGTCGAGCACTTCGCGATGAACGCCGGCACACTCTATTGATCCTGAGAGGCATGCGCATGGCAACTCTCCCATACCCGCAAGCGGACGGTCGCCACGCTGATCGATCCGAAGATCCTCGGGCCGGCGGCCGTCGAGGCGTTCCGCAAGCTCGACCCGCGCATCATGGTGCGGAACCCGGTGATGTTCGTGGTCGAGGTCGTCGCCACGCTGACGACGCTCCTGTTCGTCCGCGACCTCGTCACCGGCGCCGGCCACGCCGGCTTCGCCTTCCAGATCGCTCTCTGGCTGTGGTTCACCGTGCTGTTCGCCAACTTCGCCGAGGCGATGGCCGAAGGCCGCGGCAAGGCGCAGGCGGCGACGCTGCGCAAGACGAAGACGGAAACGACGGCGAAGCTGCTTGCGCGCCGGTTCGGAGCAATGGCGGCAGGTGTCGGCGACCGAGCTGAAGCCGGGCGATGTCGTCCTGGTCGAGGCCGGCGACCTCATCCCGGCGACGGCGAGGTGATCGAGGGCGTCGCCTCGGTCGACGAGGCGGCGATCACCGGCGAGTCGGCGCCGGTGATCCGCGAGAGCGGCGGCGACCGTTCGGCGGTCACCGGCGGCACGCAGGTGCTCTCCGACTGGATCAAGGTGCGCATCACCGCGCACCCGGCTCGACGTTCCTCGACCGGATGATCGCGCTGGTCGAGGGCGCGCAGCGGCAGAAGACGCCGAACGAGATCGCGCTCAACATCCTGCTCGCCGGCATGACGATCATCTTCGTCTTCGCCGTCGCCACCATTCCCAGCTTCGCGTCCTATGCCGGGGGCACGCTCGGCGTGCTCGTGCTCGTCGCGCTGTTCGTGACCCTGATCCCGACCACCATCGGCGGGCTGCTCTCGGCGATCGGCATCGCCGGCATGGACCGGCTCGTTCGCTTCAACGTGCTCGCGATGTCCGGCCGGGCGGTCGAGGCGGCGGGCGACGTCGACACCCTGCTGCTCGACAAGACCGGCACGATCACGCTCGGCAACCGTCAGGCCACCGAGTTCATCCCGCTGCCGGGCGTATCGGAGCGCGAGCTCGCCGATGCGGCGCAGCTCGCCTCGCTCGCCGACGAAACGCCGGAAGGCCGCTCGATCGTCGTCCTCGCCAAGGAGAAGTACGGCATCCGCGGCCGCGAGATGGCGCCGATGCACGCCCATTTCATCCCGTTCACGGCGCAGACCCGCATGAGCGGCATCGACTTCGATGGCTCCTCCATCCGCAAGGGCGCCCTGATGCCATTCTCGGGTATGTCCAATCGGCGGGCGGCCAGTTGCGCGCTCTCGGGGAGGTGTTGCGCTGGCCACGACCGCCGATGCGAGCGTGCGCGCCGTCACCTCCATCGCCGAGTCGATCGCCAAGTCGGGCGGCACGCCGCTGGCCGTCGCCAAGGACGGGCGCATCCTCGGCGTCATTCATCTCAAGGACATCGTCAAGGGCGGCATCCGCGAGCGCTTCGCCGAGCTGCGCAACATGGGCATCCGCACGGTGATGATCACCGGCGACAATCCGCTGACTGCGGCCGCCATCGCCGCCGAGGCGGGTGTCGACGACTTCCTCGCGCGAGGCGACGCCGGAAGCCAAGCTCAAGTTCATCCGCGAGGAACAGGGCAGGGGCAAGCTGGTCGCCATGTGCGGCGACGGCACCAACGACGCGCCGGCGCTGGCGCAGGCCGACGTCGGCGTCGCGATGAACACCGGCACCATGGCGGCGCGCGAGGCGGGCAACATGGTCGACCTCGACAGCGATCCCACCAAGCTCATCGAGATCGTCGAGATCGGCAAGCAGCTGCTGATGACGCGCGGGGCGCTGACGACGTTCTCGATCGCCAATGACGTGGCCAAGTACTTCGCCATCATTCCGGCGATGTTCGTCGCCTTTTACCCGCAACTGCAGGCGCTGAACGTCATGCGGCTGGCGACGCCGCAGAGCGCCATCCTGTCGGCGATCATCTTCAACGCGCTGATCATCGTCGCCCTCATTCCTCTCGCGTTGCGCGGCGTCAGGTATCGGCCAGTGGGTGCCGCCAGTATCTTGCGCCGCAATCTGCTGGTCTATGGTCTGGGCGGCCTTGTCGTCCCCTTCATCGGCATCAAGCTGATCGACCTGTTCGTCTCCACCGTCGGCCTCGCCTAAGGACAGCACACAATGTTGAGACAAATCCGCCCTGCCATCGTGATGATCATCGCGCTTACGGTGATCGTCGGACTGGCCTATCCTTTGGCCATGACCGGCATCGCCCAGCTGCTCTTCCCGTATCAGGCGAACGGCAGCCTCATCGAAAAAGAACGGTGCGGTGATCGGCTCCGAATTGATCGGCCAGAATTTCACAGACGACGGGTACTTTCATGGCCGCCCTTCGGCGACGATGGACACCGATCCGAACGATCCGACGAAAACCATCCCGGCGCCTTACAACGGCGGCAACTCCGGCGGCTCCAACCTGGGCCCGACATCGAAGGCGCTCGTCGATCGGGTGGCTGAGGATGCCAAGACGTTGCAAGCCGAAAACCCGGGTTCGACGATCCCCGTCGCTCTGGTGACAACCTCGGCCAGCGGTCTCGATCCGGATCTTACGCCACGTGCGGCTCTCTTCCAGGCTCCCCGGATCGCACGCGCCCGAGGGCTGCCTGAACAGCAGGTCCGCGCGCTCATCGATCGCATCACCGAGCATCGATTGCTCGGCGTGTTCGGCGAGCCACGGGTCAATGTGCTGAAGCTCAATCTCGCGCTCGACGCCGCCACTGGACCGCGCTGAGTGGCCCAATGGCTACCCGGGAAGTTGTCCGCGACCAGCGGCCCTCGCCGGAGGTGTTGCTAGCCGAGGCGCAACGGGAAGCCCGCGGTCGTCTGAAGATTTTTCTCGGCGCGGCGGCTGGGGTCGGCAAGACTTACGAGATGCTGCTTGCGGCACAAGCGCGGCGCCGCGAGGGTGTCGATGTCGTCGTGGGCATCGTCGAGACGCACAGCCGTCGCGAGACGGAGGCGCTGCTGATCGGGCTCGAAGTCATCCCCCGCCACCGCATCGAATACAAGGGACACTGGCTGACCGAGCTCGATCTGGACGCGGTTCTCGTCCGACAACCGAAGCTCGTGCTCGTTGACGAGCTCGCCCATACAAACGCCCCCGGCAGTCGCCATCCAAAGCGCTACCTGGATGTGGTCGAACTGCTCGAAGCGGGCATCGACGTCTACACGACCCTGAACATTCAACACATCGAGAGCCTCAACGATATTGTCGCCCAGATCACCCGTATCCGCGTGCAAGAGACATTGCCGGACAGCATCGTCGACCGGGCTGATGAGATCGAGATCGTCGACATCACCCCGGAGGAGCTGATCGAGCGGCTGCGCGCCGGCAAGGTGTATGTCCCCGCAACGGCGCGGCGCGCCATCCAGCATTATTTCTCACCGGGAAACCTGACCGCCCTTCGCGAGCTGGCCCTGCGGCGGACGGCGCAGCGCGTCGACGACCAGCTGCTTACGCATATGAAGGCGCACGCCATCCGTGGCCCATGGGCGGCGGGCGCGCGCGTGCTTGTCTGCATTCGCGAAGACCCGAGATCGCTGAGCCTTGTCCGGCACGCCCGGCGGCTCGCCGACTCGCTGCACGCGCCGTGGACGGCGCTCTATGTCGAGACCGCTCGTCATCATCGGCTGACCGATGCTGAACGCGACCGGATCGCCGCCTGCCTGCGGCTGGCTGACCAACTGGGCGGGGTCGCACTCACGGTACCGGGCTCTGACGTCGTGGATGAAGTCATCGCTTACGCACAAGCCAACAACATCACGCACATCGTCGTCGGCAAGGCGAGCCGTTCGCGCTGGTTCGAGATGCTGCACGGCTCGGTGGTGCATGACTTGGTCCGTCGCACCGGACACATCAGCGTTCTGGTCATGGCCGGGGAGGACGAAGAGACGGCGCCGGCCGCAACGACGCACAGCCGACCGAAGAAGCAGGAGATCCATCTGCTGCCGTACGTGGTTGCGCTCGGAGCCGTGATCGGCGCCACCGCGGTCGGCTTTGCCCTCAGGCAGTTTCTGAACGTCGGCAATCTCGCTCTCGTCTTCATCAGCGCAATCACCTTCGTCGCGGCAAGGTTTGGTCTGGCGCCCTCGCTGTTCGCCTGTGTGGTTGCCTCGCTGGCTCTTAATTTCTTCTTTCTGCCGCCGGTGCATCGGTTGACGATCGCCGACCCCGAGAACGTCGTGGCCCTCGCCTTCTTTTTGGCCGTCGCCGTCTTCGTCAGCAATCTCGCCGCGCAGACCCGCTCCGAGGTGTTCATCGCCCGCCGCAGGGCGAAGGTTACCGCCGAGCTGTACAGCTTCAGTCAGAAGCTCGCCGGCATCATCGACATGGACGATCTCCTCTGGGCGACGGCGCACCAGATCGCCTCGATGCTGAAGGTGCACGTGGTCATCCTGTTGCCGGAGAAGGATAGCGTCGTCGTCCGCGCCGGCTTTCCGCCGGAGGACGAGCTCGACGCATCCGATCTTGCGGCGGCCAAGTGGAGCTGGGAGCACGATCGGCCAGCCGGCAGGGATTCGGATACGCTTCCGGGCGGAAGGCGGCTCTTCCTGCCACTGCGTACGGCGCGCGGCGTGGTCGGCGTGATCGGCATCGACAGCGAAGTGCCCGGCCCGCTGTTCAGGCCAGACGAGCGGCGCCTGCTAGAGGCGCTGCTGGACCAGGCCGCGGTCTCGATCGAGCGCATTCGTCTCGCCGAGGACGTCGACAAGACGCGCATCACGGCGGAGACGGAACGTCTGCGATCGTCGCTGCTCATCTCCGTGTCGCACGACTTGCGAACACCGCTGGCGTCGATCCTCGGCGCCGCCAGCAGCCTGAAGGCCTACGGCAACGATTACAGCCAAACGACGCGCGATGAGCTGGTAACGATGATCGAGGAGGAAGCGGAGCGGCTCAACCGCTTTGTCGCCAATCTGCTGGACACGACGCGGCTCGAGTCCGGCAGTCTCGACGTCAAGAGGGAACTGACCGACGTCGAGGAGATCGTCGGCAGCGCACTGCAACGCGCCGGCAAGGTACTCGCCAACCACAGCATCAGCGTCGACCTCGCACCCGACCTGCCGATGCTGCCTCTGGACGGAGTTCTCCTGGAACAGACGTTGTTCAACCTGCTCGACAATGCCGCCAAGTATGCGCCGTCCGGCACGCGAATAGAGGTCCGTGCCAAGGTGCAGGACGACATCGCCGTCATTCAGGTGATCGACGAAGGCCCGGGCATTCCACCGCAAGATTTCGACCGCCTCTTCGACAAGTTCTATCGGATTCAGGAGGGTGACAGACAGAGGGCCGGGACTGGCCTCGGTCTTGCGATCTGCCGCGGCTTCGTAGAGGCGCTGGGTGGTCGGATCGAGGCCGGCAATCGCACCGATCGGCCGGGCGCTGTTTTCACCATCACCTTTCCGATCGGGGGCGATGCCGAAACTCTGCCGCTGAAGGAAGAAGCGTAGAGGCATGGCCGCAGGGCCGATCGCTGTTCTGATCGTCGAAGACGAACCAGCGATCCGCCGCTTCCTGCGCGTGAGCCTCGTGGAGAGCGGCTACCGAGTGATCGAAGCCGGGTGTGGACAGGAGGCGCTGCGGCGGCTCCGCCTCGACAGACCGGACATCATCATCCTCGACCTAGGCCTTCCCGACGTCGATGGCCTGGACATCATCCGCGAGGTGCGACAAACGTCGCCGGTGCCGATCGTCGTCCTCTCGAGCCGCGACGATGAGCGCGGCAAGGTGGAAGCGCTCGACCTCGGAGCCGACGACTATGTCACCAAGCCGTTCGGCATCGACGAGTTGACGGCGCGATTGCGCACCGCCTTACGTCATCGCCTGCACCAGCAGGGCGAGCCGGCCACCTTCATCACCGGCGACCTCATCGTCGACCGCGTCCGCCGCCTCGTCCAGGTCAAGGGGACAGAGGTGAAGCTTTCGCCCCGGGAATACGACATCTTGCAGCTGCTGGTGCAACATGCAGGTAAGGTGCTCACCCATCAATTCATCCTGCGCGAGGTATGGAAAGTGCCGACCGATGTGCAGTACCTGCGGATCTACATCAAGCAGCTACGGCACAAGGTCGAACCCGATCCGCAGCAGCCCCGCTACATCCTGACCGAGACGGGCGTCGGTTACCGGCTCCGCGCCCCTGATTGATATGACCGGAGCCATTCGCCGTCATGCTGCGACGTCCAGTAATTAGTGTCCTGATCAGAAGGTTCTATCCACATTGAGCTTGGACGGCGAGGGTACGGCGGCAAAACCGTTCGATGGACGCGAGGATATCCTCGGCGGTCTGGCCCCAGTTTTCCATAACGCCGCTTCCGCAGGCTACTGAACGGAGCCCGGCTACTCCTCTTCCGTAAATGCTGGATCAGAAAAGCCTGTAATGGCCAGAGCAATTCGCCGACCTCCACAGACCGAGCTCTTCCCCCCGAATGCTCACAACAACCGCTTCCTGCCGTCACACCGAAGTTCGTTCTCAATGTCTCTCCCGAGCTGAAGCCCTACATCTTTACCGTCTCGCCTAGCTGGGTTGACGTTGTCGACGCCGCGAATGGACTTCGCCAACAGCTCGGCATCAGCCAATCCGCCTGGATCGACGCCTGCCAGGCCATGGGGCGCTACCAAGCGGCAACCGCGGTCGCGGTGATCGCCGCCAAACGCGAATTGCATCCGCTCTCCGGTTACCTCAGGGGAATGATCATCCGCGCGCCCGAGCCGGTTTCCTTGTCAAATGCCCACCACCGCGTAGCCGGCGCGCTGAGCAAAGGCGGTCAGATCGCGCTCTTGGCGCTCGCAGGATTGATCCGCCGTCGAGACCCGGCAGTCGAGGGCGGCGCGCCTGTCTCATTAGAGCCTCCCCTGCGCGGCCGGCTGCAGAGCCTTTGCTACCTCCGGCGAGCATCGCCGCGCCGAGGACGAGGAGAAATGTTGCCAATGATGGACCCCGCCACAGACGCCTTGACGACGTCATAGAGACCACTGTTCAGCGCCACTACGCCAATAATCAGTTCGGCGGCATTGCCGAACGTGGCGTTGAGGAGGCCTCCGACACCTTCGCCGGCGTAGCTTGCGACTTCTTCCGTAGCCCGTCCCATCCACCCGGCGAGCAGGAAGATGCAGAGTTGCCGGAAGCGGCGAAGATCCAGGTCGTTGCTCAGCCAGCGCCATGTACTCTAGGAGCACAGCGACAGGCACAAAGATCAGCAGCCAATTCAACATCTCCACCGAACCTTTTGCAATGCGGCGCGGAGCTGCCGGGTCGTGTCGCGGCGGAGCGGCGAGCGTGCCCAGCGTAGCCGCTGACTGTTTCTAACATGGCCGGTGCGTTCCCGGTGAGCACAAAGTTGTCTTCATTACTATCTTTCATGGGTCACCCGCTTTGTTTGAGCCGCGGGTGTTAGGTGTACTTTTCCACAGGCGTAAGTTATTCACAGCGTAAAGATTCAATTTCTCTTTAAGTTCTAATTTCATGCCAAAAAAAGATTATTATTCAAATAGTTAGACACACGAAATGCGACCAAACGGGCGGTTATCGACGACCAAACGGGCGGCGAGATGCGACCAAACGGGCGGGCGAGATGCGACCAAACGGGCGGCTGGTAGGGGAAGCACGGCTTCTGCGTGTTCTCTCGCTGCCCCTACAAATAGCGGGATGCGGCCGACTCGGCGGCGCTGGTAAGGCGCAGGAAACGACGGCATGGCGTCAAATGCGACCAAACGGGCGGCTTGGATTGCTCACGCTGGCCGTAGAAGATGTTGAATGGACAAGGAAATGCGACCAAATGGAGGGACACATCGGGGAATGGACGAAACGACTTGCCTAATAGGACGGGTCGCATTATAGCCCAAGGAGATGAGCCTGACCGTTAAGCAAATTACAAATCTGGACGGCTTCCCTAAAGCGGCCGAGTTGATTGAAATCACCGGCGCGCACGCCCTCGAAGCTTCAGATAGAGCCATTTTCAATCAGTTGCTTCAAATTGCCCATGACAGCGAAAAACTGACGGAGCCGGACGCTGAGTGGGAAATTACGCTCGCCTCTCTCCGGCGTGCCTCCTCCAAGCACGAGAGCAACGACCGCATCCGAGAAAGCCTTCGGCGGCTCCGGCGCACGGAGGTCAAGGTAAGCTATATCTCAGTTCGCAATGGCAAGCGACGCATCCTCGAAACGCATTTGCTGTCGTTCACGGACACGGATGAAGAGAATTCAAGCGATGCTACGGTGCAATTCGAAATTCCAAAGCGGCTCCGGCTGATACTGGCGCGGTCTAACCGGTGGGGCCGCATTCGCTGCGAAGTAGCGTATGCGATGACCAGCAAATACGCCATCGCACTTTACGAACTCATTTGTCTGCGATCCAACCGTAACCATTGTGAGTTCTTCGCGTAACGGAGTTGGGTTACGGGTCGGGCTCTTGGGGCGGTTTTCAGCGGCGGTGACACGCCGGGCTCGATTAATAGTAGCCTATTCCATTGATTTTGGTCTCGTTTTTCCGCCGTGTGGACAAACTCCGGGTGTCATGCGGCGAGCACCAGGGCGCGCTTGAGGTTGATGGCGGTGCACAACAGCTGCAGATGGCAGGCGTTGCGCTCGAGCCCGATGTAACGGGCTCGGCGGAAGCCCGGTAGTGACGCTTCATCACCGCAAAGCGGCGCTCGACGGCGCAGCGGATCGCGGCCACCACCTTGTTGAACCAAGTCTGCCACGGTTTCAGCGGCTTGTTCCGGCTGGCCTTGTACATCACCCGATCGTCGATACCCGCCGCGGCCGCTTCGTCCGCAGTGCCTCCAGAGCAGCGCATAGGCCTTGTCGCCGTAAACGGCCTTCTCGTCACCCTGGATCAGCGACGCCGCCCTCTGGCTGTCGTGCAGGTCGGCCGACGTCAGGATCGCGTCGCGGATGATCTTCGAGCCCTCATCAACCGCGATGTGCGCCTTGTAGCCGAAGTGGCTCTTGCCGTTCTTCTTGGTCCAGCCGGCCTCCGGGTCGCGCTCCGAGACCTCGCCGGCGTTGCCCTGGGGCGGCTTGACCGCAGCCGCCACCAAGGTGGCGTCGATCAGCGCGCCGTTGCGCACGAATCACTCCCTTGGCATCGAGCTGGCGGCCGACTTCGGCGAACAGCACTTCCGCCAGACCCGCTTTCGCCAGCTCCTGCCGGAACCGCCAGATCGCCGATGGTCTGGCACCCCCTTCATCCAGCGGCAGCCCGGCAAAGCGGCGATCTGGCGTTCCGGCAGGAGCAGGCGAAAGCGGGTCTGGCGGAAGTGCTGTTCGCCGAAGTCGGCCGCCAGCTCGATGCCAAAGGATTGATCGCCAACGGCGCGCTGATCGACGCCACCTTGGTGGCGGCTGCGGTCAAGCCGCCCCGGGCAACGCCGGCGAGGTCTCGGAGCGCGACCCGGAGGCCGGCTGGACCAAGAAGAACGGCAAGAGCCACTTCGGCTACAAGGCGCACATCGCGGTTGATGAGGGCTGGAGATCATCCGCGACGCGATCCTGACGTCGGCCGACCTGCACGACAGCCAGCCGGCGGCGTCGCTGATCCAGGGTGACGAGAAGGCCGTTTACGGCGACAAGGCCTATGCGTCGGAGGCACTGCGGACGAAGCTGGCCGCGGCGGGTATCGACGATCGGGTGATGTACAAGGCCAGCCGGAACAAGCCGCTGAAACCGTGGCAGACTTGGTTCAACAAGGTGGTGGCCGCGATCCGCTGCGCCGTCGAGCGCCGCTTTGCGGTGATGAAGCGTCACTACGGCTTCCGCCGAGCCCGTTACATCGGGCTCGAGCGCAACGCCTGCCATTGGAGCTGTTGTGCACCGCCATCAACCTCAAGCGCGCCCTGGTGCTCGCCGCATGACACCCGGAGTTTGTCCACACGGCGGAAAAACGAGACCAAAATCAATGGAATAGGCTACTATTAATCGAGCCCGGCGTGTCACCGCCGCTGAAAACCGCCCCAAGAGCCCGACCCGTAACCCAACTCCGTTACGCGAAGAACTCACAATGGTTACGGTTGGATCGCAGACAAATGAGTTCGTAAAGTGCGATGGCGTATTTGCTTGTCATCGCATACGCTACTTCACAGCGAATGCGCCCCCATCGGTTTGATCGCGCCAGTATCTGTCGGAGCCGCTTTGGTATTTGAATTGCACCGTAGCATCGCTTGAATTCTCTTCATCCGTGTCCGTGAACGACAGCAAATGCGTTTCGAGGATGCGTCGCTTGCCATTGCGAGCCGAGATGTAGCTTACCTTGACCTCCGTGCGCCGAAGCCGTCGAAGGCTTTCCCGGATGTGGTCGTTGCTCTCGTGTTTGGAGGAGGCACGGCGGAGAGAGGCGAGGGTTATTTCCCACTCAGCGTCCGGCTCCGTGAGTTTTTCACTGTCATGGGCAATTTGCAGCAACTGATTGAAAATAGCTCGGTCTGATGCTTCCAGGGCGTGCGCACCGGTGATTTCAATCAACTCGGCCGCTTTAGGGAAGCCGTCCAGATTTGTAATTTGCTTAACAGTCAGACTCATCTCCTTGGGCATAATGCGACCCGCCCTAATAGGCAAGTCGTTTCGTCTATGCCCGATATGCCGCCCGTTTGGTCGCATTTCCTTTGCCGCTCACCACCTCCCACGGCCCATGTGACCGGTCCAAGCCGCCCGTTTGGTCGCATTTGAAGACATGCCAACCTTTCCTACGCCCTAGAAAGAACTCTGAGTCGGTCTCGTCCACTATGGGTAGGGGCAGCTCGAGAGAACACGCTGGACGCCTTGCTCCCCACCAGCCGCCCGTTTGGTCGCAATGGCCCGCCCACTTGGTCGCATCTCGACGCCCGTTTGGTCGTCGATAACCGCCCGTTTGGTCGCATTTCAGGTGCCTAATACTTTGATTTTTAAGTTTTTTTTGCACCGAAATTAGAAATTAAGAGAAATTGAATTTTGCGCTGTGAATAACGTACGCCTGTGGAAAAGTACACCTAACACCCGCGGCTCAAACAAAGCGGGTGACCCATGAAAGATAGTAATGAAGACAACTTTGTGCTCACCGGGAACGCACCGGCCATGTTAGAAACAGTCAGCGGCTACGCTGGGCACGCTGGCCGCTCCGCCGCGACACGACCGGCAGCTCGGGGCCGCATTGCAAAAGGTTCGGTGGAGATGTCGATCTGGCTGCCGATCTTTGTGCCTGTCGCTGTGCTCCTAGAGTACATGGCGCCGGCCGAGCACGCATGGATCTTCGCCGCTTCGGGTCTCGCCATTCTCCCGCTCGCCGGGTGGATGGGACGGGCTACGGAAGAAGTCGCAAGCTACGCCGGCGAAGGTGTTGGAGGCCTCCTCAACGCCACGTTCGGCAATGCCGCCGAACTGATTATTGGCGTAGTGGCGCTGAACAGTGGTCTCTATGACGTCGTCAAGGCGTCTGTGGCGGGGTCCATCATTGGCAACATTCTCCTCGTCCTCGGCGCGGCGATGCTCGCCGGAGGTAGCAAAGGCTTGCAGCCCGCCGCGCAGGGGAGGCTCAACTGAGACAGCGCGCCGCCCTCTACTGCCGGGTCTCGACGGCGGATCAATCCTGCGAGCGCCAAGAGCGCGATCTACCGCCTTTGCTCAGCGCGCCGGCTACGCGGTGGTGGGGATCTACAAGGAAACCGGCTCGGGCGCGCGGATGATGATTTCCCTGAGGTAACCGGAGAGCGGATGGATTCGCGTTTGGCGGCGATCACCGCGACCGCGGTTGCCGCTTGGTAGCGCCCCATGGCCTGGCAGGCGTCGATCCAGGCGGATCGGCTGATGCCGAGCTGTTGGCGAAGTCCATTCGCGGCGTCGACGACGTCAACCCAGCTAGGCGAGACGGTAAAGATGTAGGGCTTCAGCTCGGGAGAGACATTGAGAACGAACTTCGGTGTGACGGCAGGAAGCGGTTGTTGTGAGCATTCGGGGGAGACTCGGTCTGTGGAGGTCGGCGAATCGCTCTGGCCATTACAGGCTTTTCTGATCCAGCATTTACGGAAGAGGAGTAGCCGGGCTCCGTTGAGTAGCCTGCGGAAGCGGCGTTATGGAAAACTGGGGCCAGACCGCCGAGGATATCCTCGCGTCCATCGAACGGTTTTGCCGCCGTACCCTCGCCGTCCAAGCTCAATGTGGATAGAACCTTCTGAATCAGGACACTAATTACTGGACGTCGCAGCATGACGGCGAATGGCTCCGGTCATATTAATCAGGGGCGCGGAGCCGGTAACCGACGCCCGTCTCGGTCAGGATGTAGCGGGGCTGCTGCGGATCGGGTTCGACCTTGTGCCGCAGCTGCTTGATGTAAATCCGGCAGGTACTGCACATCGGTCGGCACTTTCCATACCTCGCGCAGGATGAATTGATGCGTGAGCACCTTACCTGCATGTTGCACCAGCAGCTGTAAGATGTCGTATTCTGGGGCGAAAGCTTCTGGACGAGGCGGCGGACGCGGTTGACGACGAGGTCGCCGGTGATGAAGGTGGCCGGCTCGCCCTGCTGGTGCAGGCGATGACGTAACGCGGCGCGCAATCGCGCCGTCAACTCGTCGATGCCGAACGGCTTGGTGACATCGTCGTCGGCTCCGAGGTCGAGCGCTTCCACCTTGCCGCGCTCATCGTCGCGGCTCGAGAGGACGAGGATCGGCACCGGCGACGTTTGTCGCACCTCGCGGATGATGCCCAGGCCATCGACGTCGGGAAGGCCTAGGTCGAGGATGATGATGTCCGGTCTGTCGAGGCGGAGCCGCCGCAGCGGCTCCTCTGTCCACACCCGACTTCGATCACTCGGTAGCCGCTCTCCACGAGGCTCACGCGCAGGAAGCGGCGGATCGCTGGTTCGTCTTCGACGATCAGAACAGCGATCGGCCCTCCGGCCATCCTCTACGCTTCTTCCTTCAGCGGCAGAGTTTCGGCATCGCCCCCGATCGGAAAGGTGATGGTGAAAACAGCGCCCGGCCGATCGGTGCGATTGCCGGCCTCGATCCGACCACCCAGCGCCTCTACGAAGCCGCGGCAGATCGCAAGACCGAGGCCAGTCCCGGCCCTCTGTTCTGTCACCCTCCTGAATCCGATAGAACTTGTCGAAGAGGCGGTCGAAATCTTGCGGTGGAATGCCCGGGCCTTCGTCGATCACCTGAATGACAGCGATGTCGTCCTGCACCTTGGCACGGACCTCTATTCGCGTGCCGGACGGCGCATACAGGGCGGCATTGTCGAGCAGGTTGAACAACGTCTGTTCCAGGAGAACTCCGTCCAGAGGCAGCATCGGCAGGTCGGGTGCGAGGTCGACGCTGATGCTGTGGTTGGCGAGTACCTTGCCGGCGCGTTGCAGTGCGCTGCCGACGATCTCCTCGAGTTCGGTCAGTTCCCTCTTGACGTCGAGACTGCCAAACTCGAGCCGCGTCGTGTCCAGCAAATTCGCGAGACAAAGCGGTTGAGCCGCTCCGCTTCCTCCTCGATCATCGTTACCAGCTCATCGCGCGTCGTTTGGCTGTAATCGTTGCCGTAGGCCTTCAGGCTGCTGGCGGCGCCGAGGATCAACGCCAGCGGTGTTCGCAAGTCGTGCGACACGGAGATGAGCAGCGACGATCGCAGACGTTCCGTCTCCGCCGTGATGCGCGTCTTGTCGACGTCCTCGGCGAGACGAATGCGCTCGATCGAGACCGCGGCCTGGTCCAGCAGCGCTTCTAGCAGCCGCCGTTCGTCTGGCCTGAATAGCGGGCCGGGCACTTCGCTGTCGATGCCGATCATGCCGACCAC
>CAWAYT010000012.1:0-35886 GCA_963786265.1 uncultured Alphaproteobacteria bacterium | reverse complement strand
GCTGGCGCAACGACACCGACGAAGTTCCTCTATCGCCGCGACGCGCTCAACAGCGCCTGGGAGATCATCGAGAACTACGGGGCGACCACCGATCCCGGCGTCGGCGACGACAGCGCCGACGGCTATGTGCGCGGCTCGCTGTGGATCAACGTCACCGGCGACCGGGTGTTCTGGTGCACCAATCCGGCCGGCGGCGCTGCTATGTGGGTTGAGGCCGGGGCCGGCGGCGCGGGTGCGACGTCCGTGTTCGGCCGCACTGGCGCGGTGGTCGCCGCCAATGGCGACTACACCGCCGACCAGATCGACGACGGCGGTGGCAAGGTCATTATGACCGATGCCGAGCGGACGACGCTGGCCTCGATCAGCTTCCCGGCGAAGGTGATCCCGCTCGCCGGCACCGACTCCGACGACGACAACGCCAACATCCGCGCCGCCATCGCGGCGATCAAGGCGTCCGGCCAGCCCGGCGAAATCCGCATGTCCGGCGACTTCAAGATCGGCCATGCCGGCGATCTGACCGGCATCGACCCGGACGACTGCCCGGACCTGAAGCTCACCGGCCGCGGCTACTGCCGCTGGTACAAGGGCGTCGCGGCGACGACGACCGGGCTCACCGGCGGCACCGATCCCGGGACGATACCGCCTATCCGCTGCTGGCGCGCGCCACCGACGACGGGCCGGCAAGCGCCTGGTCATCCGCGACATCATCTTCGAGGGCGACCTCGCGACGACGCAGAAGTGGCTCGGCGACGCCAGCCGGCTGATCGCGCTCGCCAACTACGACCGCGTCGAGCTGATCGACGTCGAGGGCCGCTGGGGCTCGGAGACCGCCTTCCATCTGGCCTACTGCGACCAGGTGCGCGCCACCCGCATCTACCTCAACCGCATCGCCGCGAACGGCCTGGACGCCTCCAACTGCGCCGACGTCGCGGTGACCGACAGCGACTTCGAGTGGATCGTCGGCGACTGCTTCGCCGCCCGGCTGGCCGAAGCCGCCGCCGCCGACCTCGGGCAGCAGCGCGCCTTCCAGTTCGTCGGCAACCGCGTCTTTCAGTGCGGCGGCGTCAAGCTGCTCGGCGCCCGGCATACCACCGTCGTCGGCAACAGCTTCCGGGTGCCGGTCAACTACGCGGTGTTCATCGGCGCCGCCGGCGGCGAGGGGCTGCGGGTCAGCGAGGACATCCTGATCACCGCCAACAACATCACCGACCTGTTGACCGCCGACCAGGCCGGCGCCGCCGTCGACTACAACGTCGGCATCCTGATCTACCAGTTCAGCTACCTGCCGCACAACGTCATCGTCCGCGGCAACAACCTGGCGCAGCGCACCGCCGGCACCGACGGCCTGACCTGGTCGCAGATCAAGCCGCGCGGCATCGCCGGCGAGAACCGGCAGTGGCGGCGCGACACGCCGACCGGCAACGTCATGTTCTACGACACGACGATGACCGGCGAAGTGTTCGTCGGCAGGGCGTCGGCGATGCGCATCGAGGCGCCGAACGCCCTCGACCGGCTCACCTACGACGTCGACGAGAACCGCATCGACGGCTTCTCCGAGGACGACTTCGTGCGTTCGCAAAGCGCCGCCTGGGACGGCGCGCCGGAGCTGTGGGCGGTGCCGGCGTCGGCCGGCGAGTTCCCGATCGAGCGCCGCCCGGTTCACCGGCCTCGATCTGCGCGGCTATCAGCAGATGCGCCTGGTGCTCAACGTCGGCGGACAAGCCGGCCTGACGGGAACGATCCTCTACTACCGCTACTCGCTCGACGGCGGCGCGACCTGGTACGACACCGACGCGGCGATCCAGCTGGACGGTAGCACCAATCAGGCGTTCTGGGGCAACTGGCAGCCGATCCCGCCGATGCTGCGGCAGAGCATCGATACGACGGTGGCGCTGTTCGGCCGCGACGGCGACGGCAGCACGGTCGTCGAGCTGGTCGACTGGTTCGTCCTCGACATCCGTGGCGTCGATCACACCTCGGCGGCGCGGCTGCTGCCGCGGCAGGTGACGCCGGCGGAGATCGCCGATCCGACCGGGACCGAGCTGCGCTCGTTCTCGCCGAAGGACATCGCCGACATCGTCGCCGCCGTGCTGGCGTCGTGAGCGAGACTACCCCAAGCAGCTCGATGGAGGCCGATGTTGAGCCCGCATCGATGACGTCGCAAGGGCCTGCGCTGATGTGGCTGCTCCTCCAGGGCTGGCGCTTCGCAATGCGTTGGGACCTCCTGGGATGGCTTGCCGCAGCGGCTGCCGCCGCCGCGTTCTCTTCGGCCGCCCAGCAGGCCGGCCGCAATGGCGAGCGTGTCGAGAACATGCGGCGCACTCGGGGAGCTTGCCGCTGGATGCGCGACGGAACGTTCTCACGGCGCCTCCTCATCCTCGATAAAGTATGTCCTTACAAGGAATTATCGGTGCCGACTATTTTTTCCAATCTGCATAAAATTTCTCAAAGGGTATCCCACATAAAGCGTTAAAATTAGCCATAGCTGCTGCGCAATAGTTTCCTTTCGTCAGAAGCATCTGCAGCAAATTCGTGCTAATTAGCCGGATCAGCGCCAACACGGACTTTCTTTTTGAATATGCGTCAAATAGTTCGCATGCACGTGATATGCTTGCCGCACACGGTCAAAGTTCTGGCCGGTTCCTCCCGTATCTGGATGGTTCCCCTGTAACAACCACTTCCTATATCTTGTCTTGAACTCCCTTAAGTGATCATCTGGATCAACCCAAAAGGCATCTTGGAGAATATCCAATGCCTCATTTTCTTTGTACGTCCATCCCATTGTCCATATATCGTGTACATCATTACAGATAGAGTATCCAGTCGATTATTTCGCAAATAGTTCCACGAGGGACACAAAAATTTGTGCGAAATCATAAAGATGTGTCATGGTCGCCAACACTTCCTTTTCGGCGGGTAACCCAATAGTGGAGAGCCATGTCCTGTTGGCGGCCGGCCCACTCCCACATCGAGTGAGCAAGCTCACGGATACGATCCTGAATCTCCTGGCTGTAGTTCTTGTTGTCCTCGCCCATTCGGCCAGCTCCCGACTGTGAACACAGATCAACGGCCGCCAATCTACGCAGGCTATTTCGACAAACGCAAATCCTAGGCGCGGCAACGGAAGTGCTCCGGCGAATCTAATGCACCGTCGGGACGAGCAGGGCCTTCAGCTCGCGAGCGAGTTCCTGGTGCGAATACGGCTTGAGAAGCCAGGGCGCGTGTTCATGCAAGCCCCGCTTTGCAGGGTCGTCTCCCTCGCATATCCGGTCGTGAACAGCACTTTGAGCTCCGGGTATAACTGGTGCGCCACCTCCGCCAGTTCCGTTCCATTCATGCCTCCCGGAAGCTCGATGTCGGTGAACAGCACATCGACATGCGTGTCGGCGAGCAGCTCCAGCGCGTCTTTCGCGGTTTCCGCCTGCAGACTTTGAAGCCCCAGCCGGTCGAGCATCTTCACCGCCACCTTGCGTAGCCTTGCCTCGTCCTCGACGACGAGGACGACCCTGTTCCCCAGGTCCTCCGGAAACACATCCAGGGATTCTTCTTCCCGCCCCACCGGGGAGGACGGCGCCCGCGGCAGGTAGAGCTTCACGCAGGTGCCTTGGCCGACACGGCTGTAAATGCTGACGTGCCCGCCCGACTGCTTGACGAAGCCGTAGACCATGCTCAGCCCGAGGCCGCTTCCCTGTCCCACCTCCTTCGTCGTGAAGAACGGCTCGAACGCCCGCTGCATAATCTCGGCGGACATGCCGGTTCCGGTATCGGCAACGGCGAGCAGCACGTACTCTCCGGGAGTGCTTGCCCAGCTTCGCGTAGCGATCGATCGAATGCGGCCGGTTTCGGCTTCGAGCCTGCGCCAAGCCTCGCAGCAGGCGGCGATAATCTCGTCGTAGTCTTTGAAGATGCGGTTCGCGAGATAGGTCTGGCGCAGGTATTGCCAGATGTTCTCGGCGGCATTGAGCTCGGGGCTGGCGGGCGGTATCGGCAGGAGCGTCAGGTTCTTCGGGATTTCGAGCTTCTCGGTGGTGTGCCAGCCGGCCTGGTCCAGCAGCACGATCGCATGCGCGCCCGGCGTCACGTTGCGACCGATCTCGTCGAGATGCTTCTGCATGGCCTCGGTATTGGCGGAGGGCATCGCCAGGGCGGCGCCGGTGTCGCGGGCGGGACAGACGGCGCCGAACAGATAGGCGCTCTCGTAGCGTTGATCCGCCGGCTGGCGGGGACGGGTTCCCTGGCGCGCCCACTGGTAGACGAGGCCGTTCTTCTGGCCGACCCGCATCTCATCCTGAAACCAGAGTTCGACCGCCGTATCGGCCGGCAGCTTGTTCACGATCTCCGCCACGTGGTCGGGAAAGTTTTTTTAAAAGTCTCGATCGCGTCTTGGTCTTGCTGGGGATGGCGCGGGCGCGCACTGACATGCGCAAAGCCCAGCTCCTTCAACAGCCGGCCGATCGACACCTCGTCGAGATCGACGCCGAAGCGCTTCTGGATGAAGCCGCGCAAGTCGACGCAGCGCCAGCGCACGACACCGTCCACCTCGGGATCGGGCCCGTTGTCGACGATCGCGCGCACCTCCTCCTTCTGTTCCGCGGTGAGCTTCGGCTTGCGCCCAGGCGCCTTGCGGTTGATCAGCCCATCCGGCCCCCTGGCGTTGACGGCGTGCACCCAATCGCGCAACGTCTGCCGATCCATGCCGCCAACCCGGGCGGCTTCCGCCCGACTCTTGCCATCGCGGATCGCCGCCAGCGCCAGCAGCCGGCGCGCCTGGTTGGCGTCCTTGGCCCTTGCCGCTAGCTGCCGGAACTCTTCTGAACTCCGATCCCCCTTCAGCTCTACCGCCGTTGCCATCGCTGCCTCGCCCAGCCCGTTGCATTCGACAGCAGGGAATCACCACCAGCCGCAAAAGGGAACCGCCCGGCACCCCCGAAGTCAGCCTCTATGAAGCTTGGTATTACCTCCTCGTACTGCTCGGCATAATCCTCGTCGAGGACAGCATTGCGCGTCTCCAGCGTGAGCGTGCCGGCGCTCCGCATCGCATCGCGTGAATTCACCGCGAGATTGACCAGCGCCCGTTCCAGTTCTCCGCGGTCGGCGAATGCCTTCCACAGGTTCGGAGCCAACGACTCCTCGATGCGGATGCTGGCACCCAAGGTTCGGCGCAACAGTTCGGTCATGCCCCGAACGACGTCGTTGAGGTCGATGACGGCCGGCTTGAGAGGCTGTTTCCTCGCGAACGCGAGCAAGCGGTGGGTGAGTTCACCGCCGCGTTTCGCCGACCAGAGAGCATCGTCAAGGTATTCCCGAGCCTTGGCATCGCCGCTCACGCGCTCTTCCAACAGCTGCAGATTGCCCATGACGATGGCGAGCAGATTGTTGAAATCGTGCGCGATGCCGCCGGTGAGTTGGCCCACGGCCTGCATCTTCTGCGACTGGCGGAGCTGCTCCTCCATCTCCCGGCGCTCGGTGATGTCCTCCTTGACGGCGACGAAGTTGGTGATCTTCTCCCCCTCCTTGACCGGTGCGATCGAGGCAAGCTCCCAGAACAGCTCGCCGTTCTTCTTCTTGTTGAGAAACTCACCGCGCCACACGCCGCCTGCAGAAATCGTGTTCCATAGCTCCGCATATTGTTCGGGCGGCGTGTGCCCGGACTTGAGAATGCGCGGATTCTGGCCGATGGCCTCCGCCAGCGTATAGCCCGTGACCTTGGTGAACTCGGGATTGACGTATTCGATTTTGCCGTCCCGGTCGGTGATGACGACCGACATCGGGCTCTGCTGGATGGCTTGAAACAGCTTGCTCAGGTCCGCCTGCGATTTCTTCTGCTGCGGTGATCTCCCGCGCATAGACGGCCACCTCGGACACGGGCCTGTCCGCCTGAAGCACGGGATAGAACCAGAACTCGAACCAGCGCGCAGCGGATCGGTACGTCGCAATGAACGAGCGTCGCCGTCGTGGCGACCTGCCGGACGATGGCCATCCTCAACTCCACCTGGTCCCGCGGCAACAGCCGATCGAGGTGAGCGCTGACCGGAGTAGACCCGCCCATCCTCTTGGCTAACCTCCGCTCCGCGGCTTTGTTGATGGCGAGAACCTCGCCCTCCGTGGACAGCAGCAGGATCTCGTCCTGGCTCGCGTCCAACAGCGCGCGCATGCGGATTTCGCTCTCCCTCAAAGCTCGTTCGGCTTCTTTGCGCTCGGTGACGTCGGCCGCCATGCTCACCACCAGCCGCCGGCCGCGGTCATCGCTCCCGAGTGGCGCAGAGGAGAACGTCCAGACGCGCGTCCGGCCGTCGGCGGTGCGGATGAGGTCCTCGCCCTCGTCCACCGCCCGGTCGAGCGCGTAGAGCTGGTCGATATCGGCGCGCACCACCTCCTTGCGTTCGCCATAGGCCCGTTCCGTCCAGGCGGCGATGGTGCCGATCTCCTCGCGGGCATAGCCGGTCAGGTCCAGCCAGGCTTGGCTGAGATGCACGACTTCGCCGTCCTCGGCATGCACCATGATCGGGAAGGGGGCATTCTCCACCGTGCGTCGCAGCCGCGCCTCGCTCTCGCGCAGTGCCCGCTCGGCACGCTTGCGAGCGCCGATATCCTCGATGATGGCGATGCAGTACGCCGGATTGCCGGCTTGGTCGCGTTGCACCGCGGCCGTCAAGTTGACCCAGACGGCCTGGCCGTCCTTGTGAAGGTAGCGCTTTTCCAACTGGTATGCTGTCGATCTCTCCGCGCATCAGGGCCGTGAACCGGTCGAGATTGAACGGAAGGTCTTCGGGGTGCGTCATCTCCTGAAAGTTCTTTTGCAGAAGCTCGGCGCGGCTGTACCCGAGGATCTCGCAGAGGCGCTGATTGACCCGCAGCCAGGCGCCGTCCGTTCCGACATTGGCGATGCCGACGGCGGCGTTCTCGAACGTGCCGCGAAAACGGGCCTCGCTTTCGCGCAGCGCGTCCTCGGCCTGCTTGCGCTCGGAGATGTCGAGGTTGAAGCCGACCCATGAGGTGATGCGATCGCGGTCATCACGCACCGGCCGGCCCAGGCTGAGAATGGTGCGATAGACGCCGTCCGTGCCCTTGACGCGGTGCTCCCAGCTCCACTCGGAACCGGTGCGCACGCATTCATGCCAGGCATCCAGGGTAGGCTTCAGGTCCTCGGGCGGCAGCCGGTCCAGCCATCCTCGTGGTTTCACCTCGTCGAGCGTCTTGCCGATGAGGTCGAGGAATGTCTGGCTCACGAACTCCACGCCACCCTCGGGATTGCACACCCACACGCCGTAACGGATGGCTTCGCCGGCGGTGCGATAGCGGGCTTCGCTCTCGCGCAGCGCCGCCTCGGTCCGCTTGCGTTCGGTGATGTCGTGGGCGACCAGCACGGAGCCGGCAATCCGGCCCTCGATCATCAGCGGCGCGTTGGAGCAGGCGACCGGGACCTGCGAGCCGTCCTTGCGGAAGAACACGTCCTCGTGCCTGACGGAGCGTCTCCCCGGTCGCGTAGACACGGCTGAGCGGGCATTCGGACGCCGGATAAGGACGGCCGTCCGGGTGACGGTCGTGAATGGCGTCGTGCAGCTTTCGGCCCGTCAGCTCCTGTCGCGACCAGCCGAAAATCCGCTCCGCCGCCGGGTTCATCAAGGTGACGCGCTCTTCGCCGTCGGAGACGAAGATGGCGTCCGCCGCGCTGTCGGTTATCGCGGTGAGCAGGCCGAGCTGTTCGGCGAGCTGCTCCTCGGCGCGCTTGCGGGGGGTGATGTCGGTGCCGAAGGTCTGGAACGAAACGATCTTGCCGGCGTCATCGAAGAAGCCGTAGAGGTGACACAGGTACCAGCGCACCTCATGGTCGGCCCGCGTGCTGCGGGTTTCCTCGTGCCGCTCCGGATGCTCGGGCGTGAACGACGTCAGCTCTTCGAGGAACCGCGGCCGCTCGTCCTCGGGCGCGAAGTCGAGCCAGCGCTTGCCGATCAGCTCTTCCGGCTCTCGTACCGTAGAATTGGGCATACGCCCGGTTGACGAAGGTGAGCGTCGTGTCCGGCAGAAACTGACAGATCGGGTCCGGTTGTCCCTCGACAAGCGTGCGGTATCGTTCCTCGCTTTGGCGCAACGCCTCCGCTCGCGGCCAGTCGGGCGCGATGCAGGCGATCCAAGCGCGCCGCATTCCACAGCAAGGCGTTTCCCAGCAGCGCGATGGTGGCCAGCGTGATGAGCCCAACTTGGAAGTCCGGCCCGTAGAGCCCGGCTTGCTTTCCCGAAGTGAACAGCCAAGCGAGCAGTACCGGGCCGGCCACGGCAACGGGCAGCAGCATGCGGGCGGAAGTGGCACCCGGCATATCGCCGGAGAGCAAGGCCATCCAGCCCGAATCCGGGCGCAGCGCCAACGCGCCCAGGAAAAGGACGACGAGACCGAGCGCCGCGTGCAGGGCGATAGGGGTGAAGAAGGCCGCGGATTGCAGCATACCGGCGCCGATCAGGTAGCCTAGTAGCGGCGCGGCCATCAAGAGCAGCCCGACGGTGCCGATGGTGGAGAAAACCCCTCGTGCCCAGGCTCTCTCGACGCGAGCGAGCAGAAGCATCGCACCAAGCAAGACGAAGGCGATCGAGGTGACCTCGGCGACCCGGCCCGGGTGAGGATGGCCCGGCTGATTGCTGACGGCCGTCGGGAAGAACCACCGATCGGTGCCGAAGTCGAGCCCCGTCGCGTGTTGCAACAGCATCTGCAGGCCGATGATCAACACCGCGCCGGCCAGCGCGATGGAGGTGGCAGCCGCGATCCGCCCCGGAACGGTGGCCACGAGCAGGGCTCCGCCGGCGAGCGCGATGGTTATGGCTGCCCAGGGCTGCATGGCGAACAGCCCCGGCAGCACGCTCTTGAGCGCTGTCACGTCGAACGCCCAGCCGAGCAGCACAGCGAAGCCGAGCGCGAGCGCTATCAGCCCGCATGCTCGCGAGATCACGCGAGCCGGGAATTCGACAGCCGCGCGTTCCCCCGGCAATTTTCTTCCGGGAGCGCTCTCGGCAAGTCGCCGGCTCTCGGCGCGCAACGAGAGAGACTGCCAGAAGAGCATGCCCAGCAGCAGAAGAGCCGTGGACGCCCCGGCAAGCCATCCGATGCGCCCGGGAGTCCAGAACGACGGCGCCGCAGTGTACCACTCGGAGTAGAGCTTCCTGTATTCCGGAGAATCGAGAAACTCGGCAACGGCCGCATCCAGCCGGTCGCGCAGACCGGGCAGGTCCTGCCGCACGGCAATCGCCCGCTTCGCCTCCGTCAAGGGTTCTCCGATGACCTTGATCCGGTCGGCGACGCGCGCCCTCTCACCCACCTTCCACACCGAGCTCTCGAAGGAGACGAGGGCGTCAACCTCGCCTGACAGCAGGTCGAACAGCGCGTGCTTTAGACGCGCGTACGGTACGAGACGTGCGTTCGGCATGCGTTCGCTGAGGATTTCCGCTGAGAAGCCGCCTTCGATCACCGCCACCCTGCGGCCGGCGAGATCGGCCCAACCGCGAATGTCGTCGGCATCTTGTCGGACGAACAAAGACGCGGGCGACGTCACCACCGGGCGCGTGAACAGCATGCGCCCTTGGCGCGCTCCGGTCACAGCGACAACGGGAACGAGATCGGCGTCGCCGCGTTCGAGCGCCGCGATCAGGTCGGACCAGGTTTCGAACACGCGATAGGTGACGCTCAGCCCGGCCCGCTTCGTCACCGCGTTCATCAAGTCGATGGCGAAGCCGCCGGGATGGCCGTCCGCGTCGACCATGTACTCAGGGTAGAAGTCGTGAGCGACGGCGGCGACCACTTCCCCTGTTTCGGCCTGTGCCGCGTGCCCGGCAGAAGCGCCGACAATCAGCAACGCACCGATGATGACGAAGACGATCAAAGCAAGACGTTTGTATACGCCCATGCTACCTCCTCACGCCGTAGGACTGCGTCCCTGGTATTTTGGCGAGCCGAGCCTCAACAGGACTCTTGCGAGCCCAGCACGGCTCGGATCTCGCTCACGTCGATCGGCTTGCTCAACGTTATCACCGGCCGGAGGCCTTTGTACTCCGCCAGCACCTTGGCGTGGGCCGCGTAGTCCGGAGTGTATCCAGTGATGATGATCAGACGCGCCGTGCATCTCTGCTCGGCGAGCCAGAGAACGATCTCGTTGCCGTCCATGCCCGGCATGATCATGTCGAGGACGATCAGGGTTGGCTTGAAGCTCTTGTACGCCTCGATGAACGCGCGCCCATCGGTCGTCACGCAGACCTCGTAGCCGAGGTCCTCGGCGACGTTTTGGACGAAGCGGCCAAAGGCAGGCTCGTCGTCGCAGATCAACAATCGTTTGTCCTGCATTCCCAACCCTATGCTCCGCTCTCGAATTGTCCCTGGGCGGCACGCTGCAGTGTAGTGGATATGGCGAGAAAATCACTCGGGGCTCTTCGTCCGAGAGTGTCCAGAGCAGCGCCGCATTGAGGGCGGTCGAGTAAGGAGGTATGGCTATGACCGAGAGCAGCAGAGACCCGCAGACCCTGGAGTACAGCGCGGCAGAGATCGGCGCACTTGCCCATCTCTACCGCGGCGAGATGTACCGCAGCACTGTCTGGCGAACCCGGCTGGACACCACCACGAACTGGGCCGTCGTCACCACCGGCATCGCCCTTTCGGTGACGTTCAGTTCCGTCCAGGCGACGCCCTTGCCGATCGTCCTCGTCTCGTTCCTTCTTGCCGCGTTCCTGCTGTTCGAGGCTCGCCGCTATCAGTATTTCGATATCTGGAACACGCGTCTCCGCGTGATCGAGTCATGTTTCTACGACCCGATCTTGCGCGCCGGAGGAATCTGCACCGATCAGCGACTGGAACGAAGTGCTGGCCGATGATTTGAAGCGCCTGCGGCTCCACATCGGTCTGCTCGACGCCGTCGGTCTTCGCCTACGGCGGAACTACGGCTGGATTTTCGCGATCCAGATCGCGAGTTATTGGAGCAAGATCGGAGTGCACCCGACACCGCTCGCGTCCTTCAGCGATCTATGGGAAAGAACGGCGGTCGGCCCCGTCCCTGGGCAGATCGTCTTGGCGGTCGGCGCCTTGTTTTATCTTAGCCTTTTGGCGATCGGTGTCATCACCTTCCGTCCGCTCAACCGGGTCAAACGAGACCTCGCGCAAGCCCGCTCGGGATCGCCTTCGGATACTGGCCGGTACCGAGCAATACTGAGTGGTTCCCGTCGCCCAATCGCGCGGCATGAGCGGAATGGTCCAAGTCTTCATAGAGCAGGAGTTCCATCTGCAGCCGGGCCGCTGGACCGGAGCCGGCGAGAGTCGGTACGATTGCTGTCTCTCGCGCGGATGTCAGATGACTGATTTCGGACAGCTCTGGGTATGGCGTGATCCGGCGCTCTCCCGGTCGCTCGGCTGGTACGCCGCTGTCGCCGCCAACCGTCAGCCGGCCAAGTTCCGTATCGCGGCGACAATCCCGGTGTCGCTCGCGCTCGAGGATGCCTCGGAACAAGCATTATGGGAGGAGCTGGACCGCCTGACGCCGGTGTTTCTGTCGCGCTGGAGCGATCTCAGAGGCGGCCGCGCCGGCTTGTCGCCGCCGGCGGAAGACGGCGGCCTGCTCGATCTCTGCCGGGAACTCGTCTGGCGGATGCTCGGGCACTGCAACTTCTGTCGCTGGGACTGCCTGGTCGATCGCCGCGAGGGAACCAAGCTGGGCGCCTGCAAGCTCGGCTCGGCGACGCGGGTGAGCGCGCATTTCCACCACCCCGGCGAGGAGCTCGTTTATCGCGGCCTGGACGGCTCCGGCACTATCTTCTTCACCTCCTGCAACATGCGCTGCGCCTTCTGCCAGAACGGCGACATCAGCACCGACAAGGACAACGGCGCGCTCACCGATGCGCGGACGTTGGCGACGATGGCCTGGCTGCTGGGCATGGAGGGTTGTCATAACGTCAACTGGGTCGGCGGCGATCCGACCATCCATTTGCATACCATCGTCGCCGCCATGGCTCTCCTCGGCGAGGGTTTCACGCCGAGTCCGGCGGACATCAGCAGGGCTTTGGCCACCAAGAGCGACCGTATGCACTGGTTCGACCGTAGGCCCGAAGCGGCGATCTTCGACGGCGCCTTCAACGTGCCGATGCTGTGGAACAGCGATTTCTTCATGACTCCGGAGACCATGAAGATCCTGCGCCTGCTGATCGATGTTTGGCTGCCCGATTTCAAGTTCGGCACCGGCCGCTGCGCGATGAGTATCGCTTCAAGAAGCCGCGGTATTGGGAGACCGTAACCGGCAATCTCGCTCCCTGACTCCGGCATCCGACGACGGCGAAAACTTTACCCTCCGGCACCTGGTCATGTCGAATCACGTCAAATGCCGTATTGGCGCTGTGATCCGCGTTTCCTGCCGCTCTCTCGAGTCCCGCTCGCGTTAGGCAGCCGCTTCTGACTTTGACCTTCGCCGTCGCGGAGGGGCGTTGGTAGTTATTCGGCGCCGCAACGCGGGCGCGCTGTCTGGCACTGAATTTGCTCATACGGGTAGCCGGCCGCAGCAAGGTGACGATCGCACTATCGTGCACATGCCAACCCGCAGCAAGGTGACGATCGCACCCTATCGTGCACAATGCCAACCTGCACATCGCCGCCATCGGTGACGACCCGGTCCGTGCGGCCATTCTGGAGGATGGCCTGCGCGAGGCGGGTTACCCATCGATTAGCCGCATCGACAACATGAGCGACCTGCTCACGCGAATGCGCTCGCTCGCTCCGGATGTCATCGTTATCGACCTCGGAACCCCTAGCGCCGACGTGCTCGAGCAAATCTTTCAAGTGTCGCGGGCGGTCAGGAGGCCGGTCGCGATCTTCGTCGATCGGGCCGACCCAGCGAGCATTCAGGCGGCGATTGACGCGGGCGTGAGCACGTACGTAATCAACGGGCTGTCCAAAGAGCGCATCGGACCGATCATCAACATCGCTATCTGTCGTTTCCACGCCTTCGCCCGACTGCGCGGCGAACTCGCCGCCGCGAAGGAAGCGCTGGAGGACCGCAAGGCGATCGAGCGCGCCAAGGGCATCCTGATGAAGAGCCGCGGGCTGAGCGAGGAGGAGGCGTACACCTTGCTGCGCAAGACGGCGATGAATCAGAAGCGCAAGTTAGCCGAAATCGCAAGAAGCGTGCTGACCGCCGCCCACCTGCTCAATGAACCCTGACCGACATCGCGCGCCATAGAGCGCCGACCCGGTACATCGGCAAATGAGTAAAAAATAGTCGGGATTCGGCGGATCGACGCAAGTCGCACATAAATTGCGCAAGCCGTCGATTTGGGCGAAGGCATTTTCCTAAACAACTTATCTGAAAAGCGAGTAAGGCGCCTCTGGCATCGCCTTTGCATTTCAGTCCCCGAACGGCACCGACGACGCTGCCGCTCACACGCCGCGATGGAAAACAGCAACGCCGCTGAAGCCGCCTCTGTATGACGGGGGCCAGGCCAGCGGCATTTTTTGTGGCCGAGCCGGGCGACCGGCAAGGTTAGCGAAGAGCGTGGGCAGGACAGGTGAGCATGACGATTTCCCGACGCGACATTCTCAAGATCGGCGGCACGGCCGCGTTGTTCAGTGCGATCAGAACGGCGTTTCCGTCCGGCGTGCAGGCTACCCCCTCGGGGCCGGAGGTCACCAAGGCGGTCCTCGGCTACATCGCGCTCACCGATGCATCGCCACTGGTCATCGCCAAGGAGAAGGGCTTCTTCGCCAAGCATGGCATGCCTGATGTGGAGGTCGCCAAGCAGGCTTCGTGGGGCGCCCTACGCGACAACCTGGGGCTGGGATCGGCCGCTAACGGCATCGACGGCGCGCACATCCTGACGCCGATGCCCTACCTGATCACCACCGGCAAGGTGACGCAGAACAATCAGCCGTTGCCGATGTATATCCTCGCCCGCCTGAACCTGGACGGGCAGGCCATATCGGTCGCCAGCGAGTACGCGGACCTTCAGCTCGCCGCTGACGCGAAGCCGCTGAAGCAGCGGCTGGCGGCGAAGAAGGCGAAAGGCCAGGAGGCGAAGGCGGCGATGACCTTTCCCGGCGGCACCCATGACCTATGGATCCGCTATTGGCTCGCCGCCGCCGGTATCGACCCGGACAAGGACATCCAGACGATCGTCGTGCCGCCGCCGCAGATGGTGGCGAACATGAAGGTCGGCACCATGGACGTGTTCTGCGTCGGCGAGCCGTGGAACGCCCAGCTGGTCAATCAAAACATCGGCTACACGGCGGTCAACACCGGCGAGCTCTGGTCGAAGCACCCGGAGAAGAGCCTCGGCATGCGAGCCGATTGGGTGGACCGAAACCCGAATGCGGCGAAGGCGCTGCTTATGGCCGTGCTGGAGGCGCAGCAGTGGTGCGACCGGATGGAGAACAAGCCGGAGATGTGCGAGATCGTCGGCCGGCGCGCCTGGTTCAACGTGCCGGTCGCCGACATCCTGCCACGGTCCATGGGCGACTACAACTACGGGCTCGGCCGCGAAGTGAAGAACAGCCCGCAGCTGATGAAGTTCTGGCGAGACTTCGCCTCCTATCCGTTCCAGAGCCACGACTTGTGGTTCCTGAGCGAAAACATCCGCTGGGGCAAGTTCGACGCGAATCTCGACACCCGCGCACTGATCAAGAGGGTCAATCGTGAGGACCTCTGGCGCGAGGCCGCGAAAACGCTGGGCGTCGCCGCGGCTGAGATCCCGGCCTCGCCTTCGCGTGGCAAGGAAAGCTTCTTCGACGGCAAGGTCTTCGATCCGGAAAATCCGGCCGCGTACCTGGCCAGCCTCGAGATCAAGCATGTGTCCTGACGCCGGCGCGGGACCAACGTGGAGACGACCGATGAGTGAATCTGTTCAGGCGGTGGCTCCCGCCAAGCCGGTCTTCGGTCTCGCTTTTTGGCCGATCGGGTGGGACCGGGAGGCTGTTCTCGAGCGCGGGAGAGCATTGATGCGCGGGCTCGCGGCGCGGCTGCTGCCGCCGCTGCTGATGATCAGCATCCTGCTCGCCCTATGGCAGCTGCTCGCGTCGCACCCGGCATCGACGCTGCCGCCGCCGACAAAGGTGCTGACCGACAGCTGGGAGCTGATCGCCGACCCCTTTTACGATCGTGGCGGGCTGGACAAGGGGCTCTTCTGGCATCTCGTGGCCAGTCTGCGCCGGGTGGCCCTCGGCTTCAGCTTCGCCGCGGTAGCCGGCGTCGCGCTCGGCGTGCTGATCGGCCAGTCGCAAATCTTCCTGCGCGCCCTCGACCCGATCTTTCAGGTCCTGCGTACGGTGCCGCCATTGGCCTGGTTGCCGCTGGCGCTCGCCGCTTTCCGCGACGGCCAGCCGTCGGCGATCTTCGTCATCTTCATTACCTCGATCTGGCCGATCTTGATCAACACGTCGGTCGGAGTCCGCAATATACCTGAAGACTACCGCAATATTGCCCGCGTTATCCGGCTATCGCCCCTCGAATATTTTTGCAAGATAATGCTACCGGCCACCGTGCCGCACATGTTCACCGGGTTGCGGATCGGCATCGGCCTGTCGTGGTTGGCGATCATTGCCGCGGAAATGCTGACCGGCGGTGTCGGAATTGGTTTCTTTATTTGGGACGCGTGGAACTCTTCGCTGATCAGCGACATCATCGTCGCTCTGTTCTACGTCGGCATCATCGGCTTCCTGCTCGACCGGTTGGTCGCGCTGATCGGCTACTTCGTCGCGCGCGGCAGCATCAACTAGCGGAGGCAGGCGCATGCATTCCTATCTCTCGATCGAACAGTTGCACGTCACCTTCAGGCGCGGGCCGATCCGCAGCGAGGTCCTGCGCGATGTCAGCCTGCGCGTGGTCAAAGGCGAGTTCATCTCGATCATCGGCCACTCGGGCTGCGGCAAGTCGACCTTGCTAAATGTCGTCGCCGGACTGGTCAAGGCGACCAGCGGCGGCGTCATCCTCGAGGACCAGGAGGTCAGCGAGCCAGGACCGGACCGGGCGGTGGTGTTCCAGCACCATTCGCTGCTGCCGTGGCTGACCGTCTTCGAAAATGTTCAGCTCGCCGTCGATAAGGTGTTCCACGGGCGAATGTCGCGCCAGGAACGCCATGACTGGGTCATGCACAATCTTGCACTGGTGCACATCGAGCACGCCAAGGACAAGCGGCCGCACGAAATCTCCGGCGGCATGAAGCAGCGTGTCGGCATCGCCCGGGCGCTGGCGATGGAGCCGAAGGTTCTGCTGCTCGATGAACCATTCGGCGCGCTCGACGCGCTGACCCGTGCGCACCTCCAGGATTCGGTGATGGAGATCCACGGCAAGCTCGGCAACACGGTGATCATGATCACCCACGACGTAGACGAGGCGGTGCTGCTGTCCGACCGGATCGTGATGATGACCAACGGCCCGGCGGCCGGGATCGGCGACATCCTGGACGTGCCGTTCGCCCGGCCGCGGCAGCGCCTCGTCCTCGCCGATGACCCCGAGTACAACCACCGCCGCGCCGCCGTTCTCGATTTCCTTTACTCCCGTCAGAGGCTTGCAGCGAGGGCGGCATGAGCGTCAACGAACCCATGCGGGAACGGCTGATCGTCGTCGGCAACGGAATGGTGGGCCTGCGCTTCGTCGAAGAGTTGGTCGCCCGCGCCGAGGGCCGGTATCGGATCAGCATCATCGGCAAGGAGCCACAGCCGGCGTATAACCGGGTGCTGCTCTCGTCATTGCTGGCGGGCGAGGTTTCGGCCCCGGATGTCCGCTTCCGCGACCGGGGCTGGTACGCAGAGCACGGACTCGAACTGCTCCTGGGCTCGGCAGCCGAGAGCATCGACGCGGGCACGCGCGTCCTTCGCCTGGCCGACGGTCGGACACTCGCCTTCGACCGCCTGGTTCTCGCCACCGGCTCGCAGCCTATCCACCCACCCGCGCCGGGTATGACGCTTCCGGGCGTAATGACATTCCGCGACCTGGCGGATGTCGAGGCCATTCATGCGGCGGCGGGCGGGGGCCGGCGCGCCGTCGTTATCGGCGGCGGGCTGCTCGGCATCGAGGCCGCCTACGGTCTCGTTCGCGCCGGACTCGAGGTGAGCCTCATTGCGCTGCGGGACAGGCTCCTGGAGCGTCAACTCGACCCGCGCGCCGGCCAGCTGCTTCGGTCCGCGGTCGAAGCGAAGGGCATCCGCGTTCTGCTCGAAGCCGAGACCGAGGCGGTTCTCGGCGATGTGGCCGCCGAGGCCGTAAAACTGAAAGACGGGCGCCTGCTGCCGGCCGATCTGGTAGTGGTCGCGATCGGCATCCAGCCGGAAGCGACACTGGCGCGGCAGGCCGGGATCGTCTGCAATCACGGCATCGTCGTCGACGATGGTCTCGCAACCTCTGTCGCCGGCATTTATGCGATCGGCGAATGCGCTGAACATCGCGGCGTCTGCTACGGCCTCGTCGAGCCCGGTTATACGCAAGCGCGTATTCTCGCCGAGCGTCTCGCCGGCGGCGGCGGCGAGGCCTACGCCGGCTCGGTGCTGGCGACCAACCTCAAGGTTTCCGGCGTCAGCGTTTTCTCGACCGGTGAATTCCTCGGGCCAAAAGGGACGGAGGAGATCATCCTCTCCGACCCGGGTCTGCTCGCCTACAAGAAGCTGGTGATCCGTCGGGACGCCGATGGGCATCGCTTGGTCGGCGCGGTGCTGTTCGGCGATATCGCCGACGGCCTCTGGTACCAGGAGCTGATCCGGTCGGCTACGCCCGTCGGTCCCATGCGAAGCGACTTGATCTTCGGCCGTGATTTCGTCGAGGCGGCGGCCTGAGATGAGCAAACAGAACGGCCACGAGTTCACCGTCGATCAGAAGCGCTATTTGGAGGGCTTCGTCAGCGGCGTTCAAGCGGCGCGGGTTGCGAAAGGCCTGGCGCCGATCGGTGGCATCCCTGCCAACGGACAGACGGTGGCGAGGGGACCGGAACTGTCGTCGCCGTCGCCGACCGGGCCCGATGCCGCACACTTGGCCGCTCAGGACCGGTTCGTGGCGTTGAGCAAGAACCTTGTCGCCGAAGAGAAAGCCAAGCGGGACGAGCATCCGTTTGACATCTACGCGCGAATGAAAAAAGCGGCGCGCGACGATCAGTACCCGAAGGGCGTCGATGTCTTCCGCTGGAAGTTTCACGGCCTGTTCTACGTGGCGCCCGCGCAGGAACTCGTTCATGTGCCGGCTGCGCATTCCGAACGGCATTCTCAACGCCTGGCAATTTCGCGGCATTGCCGATCTCGCCGAGCGCTACGGCGGAGGCTACGCTCACATCACCACCCGCGCCAACCTGCAAATCCGCGAGATCCAGGCGGCTCACGGCATCGCCCTGCTGGAGGGGCTGTCGGCGCTCGGCCTGACCGGGCGCGGCGCCGGCGCCGACAACATTCGCAACGTTACCGGCAGCCCGACCGCCGGCATCGATCCGGGGGAACTGCTCGACACGCGCGCCTACGCCCGCGACTGGCACTTCCATATCCTCAACGATCGTTCGCTCTACGGCCTGCCGCGCAAGTTCAACGTTTCCTTTGATGGCGGCGGCCGGATTCCGGTTCTGGAAGAGACGAACGACATCGGCTTCCAGGCGGTCCGCCTCGCCAAAAGCGGGAGCCTACCGGCCGGCGTCTACTTCCGCCTCGTTCTCGGCGGCATTACTGGTCACAAGGACCTTGCCCGCGATACCGGCGTCGTCCTCGCGCCGGAAGACGCGACGGAGGTGGCGGACGCCGTCGTTCGCGTGTTCATCGACCACGGCGATCGCACCAATCGTCATAAGGCGCGCCTCAAGTATCTCCTCGATGCTTGGGGGTTTGAGAAGTTCCTCGCGGCGGTCGAGCAGAAACTGGGCCGCCAACTCCCGCGCATCGCCGCGGAGTTGTGCGCATCGCGTCCGCCGTTCGATCGGATGGCGCACGTCGGCGCGCATGCGCAAGCACAGCCCGGCCTGTTCTACCTGGGTGTGGTCACTCCGGTCGGCCGCCTGACGGTCGAACAGATGCGCGAGATCGCGGCGATCGCCGGCCAGTTCGGCGACGGCGACATCCGGCTCACCGTCTGGCAGAATTTTCTGCTCTCCGGTCTGCCCGGGGATCGCCTCTCGGAGGTGCAGAGGCGGGTCGAGGCGATCGGTCTCGACTGGCGGCCCCATTCGATTCGGGCCGGCCTGGTCGCCTGCACCGGCAACAAGGGCTGCCGCTTCTCGGCCTCCGATACCAAAGGCCATGCGCTGGCCGTCGCCGATCACCTCGAGACACGGGTCGTTCTCGATCAGCCCGTGAACATCCACCTTACCGGCTGTCCGAACTCCTGTGCCCAGCACTACATCGGCGACCTCGGCCTGCTCGGCGCCAGGGTCGCGCCGGATGCCGACGGCGAGGAAACGGTCGAGGGCTATCATGTCCACGTCGGCGGCGGCTTCGCGGCGGACCCGGCGATCGGCCGCGAGCTCTGTCGCGACGTCAAGTCGGAAGACCTGCCGCAGCTGATCGAGCGCATTCTCAAGGCCTACCTCGCCAATCGCCAGAGCGAGCACGAGACTTTCCAGGCCTTTACCGCGCGGCACTCCATCGACGACCTGATAGGCATCTTCGGTTCGGGAGGGAGGTGATGCTGGCCCCGATGATTCCAGACAACGCACCATTCTCGCCGGAACAGCGCACCTGGCTGAACGGCTTCTTCGCCGGCCTGCTGAGCCTCGACGGCTCGCCCGCTCTCGACGCCGTCCCGCCGCCGCGCGCCATCGTTCCGGCGATTGGCGCCTCTTCGACGGCGGGCGCCGACCCTCTTGCCGACGGAGACGACGGCGAAGCGCCCTGGCACGACCCCACAATCCCGCTTCCCGAACGCATGAAGCTGGCGGAGGCCCGGCCGCTGCGCCGGCGGCTGATGGCGGCAATGGCGCAGCAGGACTGCGGCCAGTGCGGCTACAACTGCGAGGATTACGCCGACGCGCTGTTCCTCGGAAACGAGAAGCGGCTGAACCTGTGCGTTCCGGGCGGCAAGCAAACGCAGCGGATGCTGAAGATGCTCTACGCCGAGATGGATGATGGCGCGGCCGGCAAGCCCACGAAGACTGTTGCGGCGACGGCGCAGACCGTGGCGGCCGCGGCACCCGCGTCGACGCTCGGCTATTCCCGGGAGACGCCCGCGATAGTCGCCTTCGCCGGCGCCACGCTCCTCAACAAGAGTGGCTCGGAGAAGGAGACGCGGCACATCGAGCTCGACATCCGCGAGAGCGGTCTGGACTATCGCGTCGGCGACAGCCTGGGCGTTTTCGTCCGCAATCCGCCGCCGCTGGTCGATGCCATCGTCGAGGCACTCGATGCGTCCCCCGATGCGGAGGTCGGCGACGGCAACGGGCATTCCCGCGGCCTGCGCGAGGCGCTGCTCGAAGAGCGCGCGCTCGGCATCGCACCCGATGCCCTTTTCGAGTTGTTGGCGAGCCTTGCCGACGGCGCCAAGCTCAAGACGAAGCTTCAGTTGCTGGCGCAGGGCGGAGATCCCGACGGCGATCTCGACAGCCTCGACGTGCTGGCCGTGCTGGAGAAGTTTTCGTCCGTGAAGCCGCCGCCGAAAGGCTTCGTCGAGGCGCTCGATCCGCTCCAGCCGCGGCTCTACTCCATAGCGTCGAGCCCGAAAGCCATGCCGGGCCGGCTGCATCTCACGGTCGATACTGTGCGTTATCGTATCGGCCGGCGGGAGCGCCTTGGTGTCGCCTCCACCTTCCTCGCTGATCGCATACGGCCCGGCGACACACTGCCAGCCTACATCCAGCGCCCGCACGGCTTCACCCTGCCTGTCGATCAGGCCGCGCCGATCGTCATGGTCGGCCCCGGCACCGGTGTCGCTCCCTTCCGCGCCTTCCTGCACGAACGCCGGGCAATCGGCGCGGCCGGCAAGGCCTGGCTGTTCTTCGGACACCAGCGGCGCGCCTCCGACTTCTTCTACGAGGATGAGTTCACGGCGATGCGGGCCAAGGGCACGCTGACCCGGCTATCGCTCGCCTTCTCTCGTGACCAAGCCGAAAAAATCTATGTGCAGGACCGGATGCGCGAGGAAGGCGACGAACTCTTCCGATGGCTCGAGGAAGGCGCGCATCTGTTCGTCTGCGGCGACGCCAAGCGCATGGCCCCCGATGTCGAGCGAACGCTCGTCGAGATTGTCGCTCGACACGGCTGCAAGGGCGAAACGGAGGCAAGGGCATACGTCGCGGCGCTCGGCAGAGCGGGTCGCTATCAAAAAGACGTGTACTAATGCCCGACGCGTTCAACGCGACCTCGCCGAAGGACGGGGTGCGTACGACCTGTCCCTACTGCGGCGTCGGCTGCGGCATCATCACCTCCCCCGCTGGCGACGGCTCTTGGATGGTGAAGGGGGATCCACGCCATCCCGCCAATTTCGGACGGTTGTGCTCGAAGGGCTCGGCGCTGGCGGAGACGCTTTCCCTCGACGGCCGCCTGCTCTTTCCGATGATCGGCGACAGACGCGTTTCCTGGAACGAGGCGCTGGATGTCGTCGCCGACGGCTTCCGGCGCGTGATCGAGCGCGACGGGCCGGACGCGGTCGCCTTCTATGTGTCCGGCCAGTTGCTCACCGAGGACTACTACGTGGCCAACAAGCTGATGAAAGGCTTCATCGGCTCGGCCAATATCGACACCAACTCTCGGCTATGCATGGCGTCCTCGGTAGCCGGCCACAAGCGCGCCTTCGGCTCCGACACGGTGCCAGGCTGCTACGAGGATCTCGACGCAGCGGACCTGATCGTTCTGGTCGGCTCGAATGCCGCCTGGTGTCATCCGGTGCTGTTTCAGCGGATGATCGCCAACAAGGAGCGGCGCGGCGCGCGGCTTATCAATATTGATCCGCGCCGGACGGTCACGGCGGAAGCGGCGGATTTGCATTTACCGCTGCGGGCCGGCACCGACACCGTTCTATTCAATGGCCTCCTCGTCGAGCTTGCCCGCCGACGGGCAGTCGACCAAGACTACATCGTAGAGCACACGCTGGGCTATCCGGATGCCCTTGCGGCCGCGCGGGACGTAGCGCCGGACGTGGAACGAACGGCCGCGCTGACCGGACTTGCGATCGAGGATGTCGCCCGCTTCTTCGCTTGGTTCGCCGAGACCAAAAAAGTGGTCACCTGCTATTCGCAGGGAGTCAATCAATCGGTCCAGGGTACCGACAAGGTCAACGCCATCATCAATTGCCATCTCGCGACGGGCCGCATCAGCAGGCCGGGCATGGGACCATTATCGCTGACCGGTCAGCCCAACGCCATGGGCGGCCGGGAAGTCGGCGGTCTCGCCAACCAACTGGCGGCGCACATGGCTTTCGATGAGGCCGCGATCGATCGAGTCGGGCGGTTCTGGAAGGCGCCAGGGACGGCTCGGCGGGAAGGGCTGAAGGCGGTCGATCTGTTCCAGGCAGTCGAGGACGGCAAGATCAAAGTGCTCTGGGTCATTGCGACCAACCCTGTCGTCAGCCTGCCGCGCGCCGAAGCGGTGCGGCGTGCGCTCGGCAACCTCGAACTGCTGGTCGTCTCCGACAATGTGCTCGGGGCTGATACCGTTTCCCTCGCCAAGGTGCGCTTGCCGGCCTGCGGCTGGGGCGAGAAAGACGGCACCGTCACCAACTCGGAGCGCCGGGTCAGCCGCCAGCGCGCCTTCCTGCCGTCTCCCGGGGAGGCCCAGCCCGACTGGTGGATCATCTGCGAGGTGGCGAAGCGCCTCGGCCATGGCCACGCCTTCGACTACCGGTCGCCGGCGGAGATCTTCGCGGAGCATGCGGCGCTCTCCGCGTTCGAGAACGAGGGCACCCGTGCCTTCGATCTCAGCGCGATGGCCGCGCTGTCGCCGGCCGAGTACGATGCCCTCCTGCCGTTTCAGTGGCCACAGCGTCGGAGCGCGCGTGACGGCGAGCCATCGCGGTTCTTCACCAAGGGCGGCTTTTTCACCGCCGACGGCAAAGGACGGTTTGTGTTGGTCGGCGCGCCGCCGGCCACCGACAGCGCCTTTGCGCTGCGCCTGAATACCGGCCGTATTCGCGACCAGTGGCATACGATGACGCGAACCGGCAAGAGCGCGAGCCTCGCCCAGCACCTGTCCGAGCCTTACGTCGAGATCAACGCCGGTGATGCGTCGCGGTTCGCCGTAACCGATGGTCGTCTCGCCCGCGTCCGCTCCGCCCACGGCGAAGCCATCCTGCGGGTCGTGGTCAGCGAAGGGCAACGGCCGGGCACGATCTTCGTGCCGATCCATTGGAGCAACGAGAATTCCAGCAGCGGGCGTGTCGGCACTCTGGTGCATGGCACCACCGATCCGATTTCGGGTCAGCCGGACAGCAAGGGGACACGATGCAGCATCGAGCCGTGCGCGTTTGCGTTCGATGGCTTTGTTCTGTCGCGGGAGCTGATTTCGCTCGTCGCACCGTTCTGGGTTCGGATCCGGCTTGAGGCCGGGTGGCTCTACAAGATCGCGTTTGAAGCGGAACCGCAACAGTCTTGGGCGGACTGGACAGCACGGCTGTTCGCCGTGGAATTGACGCGGCTGCTGCAGCTCTCGGACGCCCAAAACGCAAGCTACCGCGCCGCTTACCTACGCAACGGCCATCTCGTCGGCTGCATGTTTGTCGCTGCGGGAACACCGCTGCCTGCCTGGGATTGGCTCGCCAGCTTGCTCGGTCAATCCGCTCTGGATAATGCGAGCCGCCGGGCGCTGCTTGCCGGCCGGGCGGTCGGCGGCTCGGTCGATCGGGGGCCTTTGATCTGCGCGTGCTTCGCGGTGGGGCGCAACCAGGTTGCCAGCGCAGTCGCGGCCGACGGCTGCCTGTCGGTGGAAGCGATCGGTGCGTCGTTGCGTGCCGGCACCAATTGCGGTTCCTGCATTCCGGAACTGCGCAGAATCATCGCTAGCGAAGGCGTGGACCGCCTAGTCCGGGCTATATCCGATGATGATGATTAGCCGCGCAACGTAGATAGGCACAAGCCAGAGAAGCAAGTGTTGCCGTACATGCCTGCATGATATGTCGATACCGAATCGTCGGCTCGAAACTGCTGTACCAATGAACGCACGCCCATCGGCGGTGACGCGGCGGCATAGCGGAGGTTTTCGGCAACGTTCTCGACCAACCGGCCAAATGCAAGTGTCCGACACCCAGTCGCACTTTTCGAGCTTTGCCGTTTGCCGCTAATCGAGTTGATATTGCCGAAAACTGCTAGCCCGCACCTCTCACCGTGGCCGACGGATTTGACTGGGAAGAGGGATCGGTGGTGGAGCGAATGCGGCGACATTGGCACCGACGAGCGCCGTTGCCGCCGCGCTTAGCGGCGGGGTGAAGGTTCGGCGATGTGTCCTCTGTAATTGACGGGAAGGCTTCGGCCGGCGGCGTCAGGCGGCCGCGGCGCGTATTCGGGCGTAGGCGAGAGCGAACTCGTTGGCGTAGGGGCAGGCGGTGGCCATGGCGACTTTCACGCGGCGGACCGAGATGCGGGCCTGGGCGCCGATCTTGAGGAGCTTGAGGCGGATCGTGCCGCAGGTGGCGGTGGCGAGCCGGGTATGGGCGAGGCCGATCCGGCGCAGGGCGCACATCAGCACATAAGCGAACGACGCGAACCAAGAGGCGGAGCTGGTTGGCGCGCATGGTGGCTGCGCTGGTGCGGTCGGCGTAAAGGTCGAGCTGGCACTCTTTGATCCGGTTTTCCATGTCACCGCGGGCACAATAGAGCTCCTCATAAAGGGCGCGGGCTGGCCAGCGGTCCGGCTTCAACGAGGTCACGACGAAGCGTGGATTGGCCTTGCCGCGGGTCCATTCGGCTTTGCCGATCACCCGCCGTCGTCGCGACCAGCTGTCCTTGGTGGACCAGAGAAAATCACAGAAGACCCGGGCCGGTTGGTCGCTTGCCGGCGCGGCCTGCCGGGCTTCATCGAGCGCCGCCGCAATGCGTTTTTCCAGCCGCTCGTTGCGCGCGAGGCCGAACACGTAGTCGACGCGATGGTCTTCGCACCACGTCATCAGCCGCTCCCGCGCAAAGCCGGAATCGGCGCGCAGTACGATCCGCACCCGCGGCCATTTCTGGCGAATTTGCCCGACGATCCGTTCGATCTCCTCGACGCTGCCGGCCGAGGCATCGATGTTCGAGCGCCGGAGCTTGGCCGCGAGCAGATGGCGGCCACAGAAGACGTACAGCGGCAGGTAGCAGTAACAGTCGTAGTAGCCGTGAAAGAACCGCCCTTCCTGATGGCCGTGCAGCGGATCGTCTGTCGCGTCGAGATCGATCACGATCTGGCGCGGTGGCGCGGTATGGGCCTCGAGGAACAAATCCACGAACAAGCGCTCGATCGCCTGCCCATCGTGTCCGATCTTGTGGTAGCGCGTTGCAGCTCCAGTCGGAGCGTGCTCCAGCCGGTTCAAGGTGGACTTGCCGGCGAGCGGCGCGCAATCCGAGCGTTTGGCCTCCAGCTTCCCGGACAACACGGCGAGCACCGGATCGTGGCGCAACTCGTCGTGGTCGACGAGATCTTCGTAGCCGAGAGCGATGGCGAACACCCGCTGGCCGATCAGCGTCGGCAGCAGATGCTCCACCAGGTCGGAACGGCGATGATCTTGGAAACAGGCGGTGAGCCGCTCGATCAGTCCAATCGCCTTGTCAGCTGCGCCCAGCAGCAGCACACCGGCGTCCGAGGTCATCGTTCCGCCGTCAAATGCCGCAACGATCCTGCGTCCTTCCGCGGTTCCGAAATCGAAGCTTTCCGGAGTACACTCTGTCGGCATCGAGGCGACCTCCCGGCTTGGCTTAAGTATCTGCAGGCGCAGACACTTCTACCACTCCGACGCCGCGATGCGCACAATCCGGTGAGAGATGCGGGCTAAGCTCATTTGATCAGCGCCGCCGCCGCAGACCTCGGGCAGCAGCGCGCCTTCCAGTTCGTCGGCAACCGCGTCTTTCAGTGCGGCGGCGTCAAGCTGCTCGGCGCCCGGCATACCACCGTCGTCGGCAACAGCTTCCGGGTGCCGGTCAACTACGCGGTGTTCATCGGCGCCGAAGGCGGCGAGGGGCTACGGGTCAGCGAGGACATCCTGATCACCGCCAACAACATCATCGACCTGTTGACCGCCGACCAGGCCGGCGCCGCCGTCGACTACAACGTCGGCATCCTGATCTATCAGTTCAGCTACCTGCCGCACAACGTCATCGTCCGCGGCAATAACCTGGCGCAGCGCACCGCCGGCACCGACGGCCTGACCTGGTCGCAGATCAAGCCGCGCGGCATCGCCGGCGAGAACCGGCAGTGGCGGCGCGATACGCCGACCGGCAACGTCATGTTCTACGACACGACGATGACCGGCGAAGTCTTCGTCGGCCGGGCGTCGGCGATGCGCATCGAGGCGCCGAACGCCCTCGACCGCCTCACCTACGACGTCGATGAGAACCGCATCGACGGCTTTTCCGAGGACGACTTCGTGCGTTCGCAGAGCGCCGCCTGGGACGGCGCGCCGGAGCTGTGGGCGGTGCCGGCGTCGGCCGGCGAGTTCCCGATCGAGGCCGCTCGGTTCACCGGCCTCGATCTGCGCGGCTATCAGCAGATGCGCCTCGTGCTCAACGTCGGCGGACAAGCCGGCCTGACGGGAACGATCCTCTACTACCGCTACTCGCTCGACGGCGGCGCGACCTGGTACGACACCGACGCGGCGATCCAGCTGGACGGTAGCACCAATCAGGCGTTCTGGGGCGGCTGGGAGATGATCCCGCCGATGCTGCGGCAGAGCATCGATACGACGGTGGCGCTGTTCGGCCGCGACGGCAACGGCAGCACGGTCGTCGAGCTGGTCGACTGGTTCGTCCTCGACATCCGTGGCGTCGATCACACCACGGCGGCGCGGTTGCTGCCGCGGCAGGTAACGCCGGCTGAGATCGCCGATCCGGTCGAGACCGAGCTGCGCTCGTTCTTGCCGAAGGACATCGCCGACATCGTCCGGCACGACGCAGGAGGTTGAGGCAACGCAGCCAGCGACCGAGGTGCTCGGCGGCAACGTCTTTGTCACCTCCATCGGCACCAGTCCGGGCCGCGTCATGCTGCCCGTCGCCGTGGCCGGGATGCGCGTCACCGTTCATAACGACAGCGGCGAGGGGATCAATGTCGTCCCGCGGAGCGGCGCCGCGATCTTGCCGAACGCCACCGACGCCGCCGCCTACTGCGGCAACAACTACGCGATGACGCTGACCGCCCGCTCGGCGACGCAGTGGTATCGTACCGCCTATTCGCCCTGGGTGTGAGCCGATGGCCACCTGCGCCGATCGTCCGTCGCGTCAAGCAGCATAGCGTTCTACTGCTAATGTGACCCTGAACGCTGACGCAACTACCGTATCGTCCTGAGTTTGCAATTAGGCTATTCGCCAATTTCTTCAGTAATACCTTGGTCAGCTGACAACTCTGAATTGCACTTATCTTCTTGCGAACTTCCTCTTCTGAATGGCTGTCAATTGCGTCCCTAACGCGTCGCGCGAAGCAACCTAATTTACTAACGTAGTCCTTGTCCCCAGAGGTACGAATAACAATAGCATTTATCCGTTTGGTAACGTCTTTAATTTTAGGAGGTGTACCGCCACCTGGTAGGATATAAGTTCCCATTCCTGCGCGCCATTTCTGTACCGGTTCACTTATCAGGTACTTTATGAATTTTACTGCTGCAGGTATGTTTGGACTACGTTGCGGCACCACCAGCGCGGCTCCACCTAAGACACCCACGTTGTAAGGGTAGTCCTTACCATGAGGAAGCGGCGGTTACTCCCAAGTGGTCGCCGTATTTTTTTTCTAGTTCTACATAGGCGTATGGCCATGAACTGAGAAAAGCCGCTTTGCCTTGCAGGAAAGCCTGCTTGATACTCCTCCTCCTTGTAATTTACCGCTGAAGAAGAAATCGCCATATTTTTTACCCATCTTCTAGCATTATTTATCGCTCTAAGAAACTCCTCGCTTTCATAGTTTATGCGTCCGTCATTTTGCACCCCTCCATTGGAAACAATTCACTGTAGAGCGTTGCATGTCAATCCTTCGTATTTATCTCCTGCATCTCCTGGCCAGGCGAATGCAACAAACCCAGGCTTATCATTTTGTTGCGAATTTTGGATATCTGATGCTTTTTGTTCGAGGTCTTCCCAGGTTTGGGGAGCGTTCCCCACGAGATCTTTTCTGTAGTATAGCAAACCAACATCCTGCAAATCTGTCCAAAAATATGCCACAGCACGATTAGTTAACGTGAACTGGTTATCTTCAAAGTCTAAGAATGCAGCGTTGCTCAAGTGTTCATCAAACTGATCCACCAAAACAATATCGTTGAGCAGCGCGATATCGTAATCTCCATTTTTAATTTGCTCAATCTTAGTGATTGGATCCTCGTGGATGACCGTAAAGATGGTCCCCGTGACCGCCTGAAAGCTGCGGAACAATTGGTCATTAATTTGCCGCTGCGACGGATCTGTATCCTCGGACAAGTATGTGAGCTTGTCAGGCGGTGGCGGGGGGGGGGGTTCCGCAGGTTTGCCAACTCTGGTCTCACGATGGCCAGTTCGTAGTAAGTCGCTCCGACGGAGACCATTAGGAGAAGCACGCCGGCGGCGATGGCTACGCGGCGATAACGAACGGCGGCACGCACCGGGCAACCCCGACGAGCCAACTACGATCGAACAGTCGCTGGTAGATTTGGCAGCGGACAACGAGGCAGCCTTCCGAATCCCGTTTGACCAAGCCCGACAGTTTAAGCTCGGCATGAGCCAGGGTCTGTAGGTCTTGCTCGCGGCCTTCCAAGATTTCGTCGATACAGCTGGAAGGCATCAAGGCCTGTCGATAGGCGCGTTTCGAGGAAGCGTAGTATCTGCTGAAAGTGGACGTCGGTCTGTGCCTGCCCGAGCGAGCCGTAGGCCGTTTCTACAAACCGGTCGACCTCCTGCGCTGTAGCGATCCTAGCCGCGCGCAACTCGGTTGCAAGCTTAACTGTTAGATACGGATGCCCATCTGTCCATGAGAGCGTGCGATCGAGCAGATTGCGGCCGGTGGCAGGATCGGCACTGAGCGCGCTCTCCAGCAGGGTCAAGTTGTCGCGACGAGGATCAAAGTCGCTAAGTTCGAGCGTTTCCCCGACGTTGTAGGGAGTGGTGCGGCGGTCCTTGATCAGTTCATTGGGGGTGGCAACGCCGACAAGACAGAAGGTGATCCGCTCGTAAGCCTGGACGAGCCCCCGTCCGTTGTACATGCCGCGGATGGCTGTGAACAGCCCATCAGTGAAGGGAAATTTCAGTGTTGAGTCGATCTCGTCAAGAAAAATAACGAGCGAGCCCGTGACGGCATTAGCAGCCAATTCGCGGAAGAATCGCAATAGTCGCTGGTTGGCAGTCTCGGCTACCAAGCTGTTCCACCATGGCTCCAGAGGTTGGGTTAGCTTGAGGTCACGACTGATCTTGTTGAGTAGACCCAGGTAGTAGGCATCGGCAAATTCGGCAACGCCTATCTCGGCCGCCAGATCGACGACGATGACCCGCACGCCCTCGGCTCCCAGCCGGTGGGCGGTGCGTACCATTAGGCTCGACTTGCCCATTTGCCGGGAGCTGAGCACATTTCGTAGGCGGCCTTTGCGAAGGAGTGCGAACAAGCGATCGTCGGCCGGACGTTCGATGTAGACGTGCCTGCGCGGGATGAGCGTCCCCCCGGCCTGCAAGATGAGAATGTCATTCATCGAATGCTCTTGAAGAAGCGGGCGTAAAGCAGATTTGCCGGGACGATCTTGCCAATTTGACGGCTCACCAGGCCGGCGCCGTGGAGGCGGTGAAAGTCGTCCTCTGAGGGCGGGGGCCCGCCACTACAGAGTCGATGCATTGCCCCCGTAAGGCCGGCCTGGTTCTGGAGCCGCATCAGCTTGTCGCGTAGATGATCACCGAAGGGCCCCTCCGGTTCGGGGCATGCTCAAGCAGCGTCTCGAGATCGGCGACGTCGCCTGAAACCATACGATAAAACGCGAGCCGAGTGAGATAAGGATGGCCGTTCAGAAGCTCGAACAGCTGTTCGAGCTTGAGCCGACCGAGACCGGTTCCATACCATTCGTTGAGCGTGTGAAGAGCTTCGGGAGGGAATGGTTGGCGCTCAACCGGTGGGGTGACGTTGAATGGCGACTGGTCGGCACGATCGATCAGCACGTAGGGCTCGGTGGAAATGACCAGAGCGAGATGAACTCGCTCCCAGGGGGATAGCGGTTCCGCGCGGGCGTTATGCCGCGACCGGAGCATGGCGAAGAAATCCCGTTGGTAGGGCTGTCCCAGGATCCGGTCGGCTTCGTCCAAAGCGATCGTGAATGGGCTGTCGATCCTGCTGATGACCTCGTCCTCAATGAAGAAGGTGAACGGCTGTGATGAGGAGAAGGCCGGCATGGTGACAGCCTCAAGCCGCAGGCCGCGCATCAGAGCCGTGGCTATTCGGCTGAGGAAGGTAGAGTAGTCCACTAGCTCGGTCTCGGCCAAGCTCTGGAAATCGATGAAGACAAAGCGCTTGCCGGCCTGGCGGCAGGCGTCCAGATAGCGGATCAAGAGGCTCGACTTGCCGACCTGTCGCGGCCCTTTGATGATCAGGGTCTCGCCGACAGTGCCGCTGAGGCTGTTGACCGACTCATCGGAGTGACGACGGATATAGAACGGATCGCCGGTGCGGATCGTGCCGCCGGGGGGCCTCTGAAGTTGCCTTGGGTCAGCGCTTGGCAGCGGGCGACCAGACGCCGCCGGAAATGCCGACGAGACCGAACTTGTCGTCAGCTCGGAGCCATCCTGATTTGCCACGGTCAGCGCCGTCAAAATCGCCGCCGTGTCGTCTGGTCCTGACCACAAGAGATACTGGATGCGTGCAAGATAGCTGTCGAGCTCGTAGTCGAGCGGTCCGTCGAATCGCACTCGGATCGGCAGAATTCGCGGCCGGCCATCGGCTTTACGTCGCTGATGGGCAAGCCGCACCTCGCCCTGAACCATCTCGCTTTGGACTTATTCCGTGGACAGCAAGACGACTAAAAAATCGCACCAATCGATGCGCTGTGCAATTTCGTGAGCCCAGTCGATCCCTACCGGCATGCCGATATCGATGAACACTTCGTGCCCAGCAGCCACTAGCCCGGATATCTCATCGAGAGGGGTGCATCGGCCCCAGGAATCTGAGATGATCCTTTTGCGACAAAGGGTTGCCAGAGTCTGGTGCGGGGTCCGATGCAGACGGAGTGTATTCCGGGACAGCTCGAATTCGAAGGGTTTGATGGCCGCCGAGTGGTTGCGGCGTTCGACGGCGGGGCGGTGACGTCGGATGCCGGGACGGTGTTGCTGCGGGAGGCCGACCGGGCGATCGGGCTGATCGAGCGGGTGGCGGCGTGCTTCACCGATCATCGGGAGGCCGAGCAGGTGGTCCACGCGCTTCCCACCCTGATTGGCCAGCGGATCGTCGCGATCGCCCTCGGCTACGAGGATATCAACGACCACGACGCCCTTCGCCGTGATCCGGTGCTGGCGCTGTTCTCCGACCAGCTGGAGGCGAAGCGCAAGGATTGCGCGGTGTTGGCGGGGAAGAGCACGATCAACCGGCTGGAGCACGCGCCGCGGGAGGGTGGCGACCGCTACCACAAGATCGGCCACGACCCGCAGGCGTTGGAGCGCGTCTTCGTTGATGCCTTCCTGGACGCGTATGGTCCGCCGCCCGAGCAGATCGTTCTCGACCTCGATGCCACCGACGATCCGTTGCACGGCCACCAGGAGGGCCGGTTCTTCCACGGCTACTACGACTGTTACTGCTACCTGCCGCTCTATGTCTTCTGCGGCCGGCATCTCTTGGCGGCGAAGCTCCGGCGCTCGAACATCGACGCCGCGGCCGGCGCCAAGGACGAGGTGGCGCGCCTCGTCGCCCACATCCGGCGGCGCTGGCCGAAGGTACGGATCGTGCTGCGCGCCGATAGTGGCTTTGCTCGCGAGGAGCTGATGGCATGGTGCGAGGCGAACGGCATCGATCATCTCTTCGGGCTCGCCCGCAACCGCCGGCTCCTCGAGCAGATCGCGGCCGAGCTGCAGGCGGCCGAAGCCGAGCACAAACAAACCGGCAAGCCGGCGCGGCGCTTCAAGGACTTCACCTACGCGACGCTGGACAGCTGGAGCCGCTCGCGCCGGGTGATCGGCAAGGCGGAGCACCTCGACAAGGGCGCGAATCCGCGCTTCATCGTCACCTCGCTGGAAGAGTGCTGCGCCCGGACCCTGTACGAGAAGATCTACTGTGCCCGCGGCAAGATGGAGAACCGGATCAAGGAATGCCAGCTCGACCTGTTCGCCGACCGCACCTCGACCGCGACCATGGTCGCCAATCAGCTGCGCCTGTGGTTTTCGTCGTTCGCCTATGTGCTGCTATCGGCGCTGCGTCGCCTCGCTCTGCCGGGCACCGAACTCGCGCAAGCCACCTGCGGAACCATCCGCTCGAAGCTCCTCAAACTCGGCGCCCGTGTGACGGTCTCGGTCAGGCGCATCAAGATCGCCATCGCCTCGGCCTGTCCGCATCAGGCCGACTTCGCTCTCGCGCATGCCCGGCTGCGCGCTCCACCCGCATGAGCGTCGGGTCGGACGAAGGCCATGGCACCGCGCGGACGACGTGCGTCCGCGACAACTCGCCCAGGTCGCAACCGGCTTCGCCATACTGCCATGACGCGAAGGAGCCTCGCTACGGCCGCCGCGCCGTTCCAAAAGCGTCCTGCCACACCCAGAACGCCCTCAAATCAGCCCTCCCCCGACACCGGTGAGATATCCGGGCTAGTCCCCTGCGGAGGTCATCAGCGAGCCTGCGGTCGACTTTGCAGCGGCGCCGGTAGGAGAGAAAAAAGCGCATTGGCCGTCTCGGGGCGATCGGCATCTCGTTCGCCGCCTGCTGCAGCTCCCGGACCTCCCGCGTCTTGATCCGGTCCCGCTCCTCGCTCGTAGTGCCAGCGCGAAGGCCACTGTCCCGCTCAGCCTGCCGAACCCAGCCGCGCAGCGTCTCCGTCGTGCAGCCGATCTTCGCCGCGATCGACGCCCATTGCGGCCCGTGGTCGCCCTGATGCTCCAGCACCATCCGTGCCGCTCGCTCCCGGACCTCCGGTGCATATCTCGTCGATGTCTTCTTCGTCATGGCTCCATTCTCTCAAGATTTGGAGCCTCCGGGAAACCCGGCGCGGTTCACTCCGCCTCTTTTGAGCGGATTGGCGGGGCGGCGCCGTGGTGGTTTTGCTAATTTCGGACTAAGCCATTGGATTGCCATATCGACTTCCGCCGAAACGCCTTTTCCGCCCTGCCGGTGTCGATCTCGGCAGCTCGGCGAAGCCCACCACCGTCTGCACGCGCGCTAGCTCGGCGCGAGCTTGCGCGCTGCTTCGCCGCCCGCCACGCCCGGTCGCGACGGCCCTGCATTAGCCAGAGTTCCGAAAGCCGCGCCCAGGCCAGCGGGTTCTCCGGCTCGTCTTGCACCGCCTGCTGATCGCCTGGCGCGCCTGCGATGCGGAAGCGCGCCTGCTCGGCGTAGGAGAGGGTGATCTTCGCCGCCGCCGAGCGGGGGCTCAGCTCGACCGCCCGTCGGGCATCTTGCAGCGCCCGCTCCCGGTCGTTCTGGGCCACCGCGATCATAGCACTCAGCGCGTCGGCGCGGCCGTCGCCTGGATCGCGGATGAGCGCCTGACCGATGTCGGCGCGCGCCTCGTCGACCCGGCCGACCGACGGCGACGCCGCCGCGCGATAGAGATGATAGTCCGGTCCGCGCTCGGCGTCCGGGATGGCGTCGAATTGCGCGAACGCCACCGGCAGTTGGCCCGCCGCCGCCAGCTGAACCGCCCCGCGCAGCGGCTCCGGCAGTTCCTGGGCTGCCGCGCCCGAGGGATCGGCCAACGCCGGCAGGATCGCCGGATAGAACAGCGTCCACTGCACCGCGTCGCGCGGCCGGACGATGAGATAAGGTGTCGGCGGCCGCCCGGCCTCGGCCACCAGGCGGCTTCGCCGCTGGCGATCCCCTCAGTTCGCCCTGCGGGTTGCTGGCGCGGATGCGGCCTTCGAAGACGACGATCAGCGCCCGGTCCGCCTCGACCTTGACCAGGAACTCGGTGCCCTCAACCGACGCGTCGATGAACGGCGTTTCGACCGTGAGTACGCGCGGATAGCGGCTGAAGAAGTACGCCGCGCCATACAGCAGCTTGACCACCAACGGCTCGTCGACGCCGGGCAGGTGCAACGCCGTGTTCTGGTCGAGCCGGACGTTCGGCTGGTTGACGACCGTCACCTCGGCGCGGCTGCGCTCGCCGACGTGCATGATATCGCCGGGGCAAAGCTGTTGGTTGAGCGCTGCCGGGCGCCAGACGCCCGCAGCCGCCTGTACCTGCGCTTCACCCTGCAACGACGGGACGGCGCCGATGGCCCGCAGGCATTCCGCCAGCGCCGCCGACGACATCACCGTGGCCACCGCGAAAACAATCCCGCTAGTAAGGGAACGGACGATCATCCGCGCCGCCCCCGCGTAGTCCGGCCATAACTCCTCCCGTTTTGTATGTACCCTCTTGTGGCCGCTTGTGGTCCCGCCCGCAGTTACTGCCCGAGGGCGGCCGACGCGGATGCCAACGCGGTCACCTCGTCAGGCGAGCGTCCATACCTACGAAACCTGCGAGCTGGCGGCGGCGGCCACTTCATCTATGGCATCGTCGGCGACATCGCCAACACGGCATCCCGCATCGAGCAGCTCAACAAGCAGCTCGGCACGCGCCTGCTGGCGACCGAGGAAGTCGTCGCCGGCCTCAACGATATCCTTTCCCGACCGCTCGGCGACTTCTGGTTCGCCGGCAAGCGCAGTTCGGTCCCAGTCGTCGAGGTGCTTTGCCCGGTGCGCGACGCCACGATGGCGCAACTATCGCTATGCGCGCGGTTCGAGCTGGCGGTGGAGGCATTCCGGGAAGAGCGGTGGGAGGAAGCCGAGTCTCACTTCCAGGGCATCCACCGCGACTATCCGCATGACGGGCCGGCCCGCTTCTATCTCGATCAACGTCTTCCGGAGGTGCGCAGGGTAGCCACCCCGAACGACAGCTCTCCCGTCATAACGGGGAAGCCGCATTTTTCAGGACAAGACCCGGCCGGTTGTTGATTGCGGCGGGCACCCCCGCTCTGAAGCGGTTGGCATGCTTTGCGTCACAGCGATCGATACCATGAACGTGTGCCGGGCGCCGTGGGTTGCGCCAGTGGCAACCGGCAACCTCGGTGGCCAGCAACCCTCGAGAATCGATATCGAAGGCAAACTCACGCGGACGTTGGTCGGCGTGCCTGAACTTGTCCAAAATCCCAAGTTGCCCAGCAAAGACGAGAGAGCAGTCTCGAACAAGACTTTACTGACACCACCGAACTCCTGCCCTGAGTCGTCACTCCGAGTGGTTCGTCGGTCGCGTGCGGAACCGGCAAAACGCGTCATTCGCAACGCATTGAAAGCAAGGCATAAAAATAGAGACGGTTGGATGCGGGCTCGCTTCCCTCCGCCAGACTCCCGAATGATCTACTTGTGGGGACCTAGTGAGTTGCCACCGGAGGGCCGGTCGATCGTATACAGCTTCCCAAATCACGCTCCGAATTTGGAGCGCCGTTCGATCCATGTGAATTAGGCTTCAGTTACCGTGACCTCCCGGCCCGATAGCATGCGCCTCGGGTGGTTTTCCAACATCGGTGGGACCCGTGCAGTTCTGCTTCGAATTCGCCAGCACGTACTCTTATCCTGCGGCGATGCGCATCGAGCGCGCGGCCGCCGAGCGCGATGTTTACCTCGAGTGGCGGCCGTTCCTGCTGGGGCCGATTTTCGCGGCGCAGGGCTGGCGGACTCGCCGTTCAACATCT
>CAWAYT010000011.1:0-33953 GCA_963786265.1 uncultured Alphaproteobacteria bacterium | reverse complement strand
CAGCGACGGCCTTCGCGGGCTCGCGCCGTTTGCAAAAGGTGGCGCCGCCACCAACACGATGCGCAACCTAGCCTAGCCGGACGCCGCCCGTATTCGCGATGGCGCCGGCGGACCGAGAGATGAGCGGCGGACCAGGTTTATGCATCGGCCTCGTGAGCCGCTCGACGCAGTTCCTCAGGTTTGAGCGGCGGCGGGTTGTCGGGTATCTCGCCAGGCTTGTACGAGGGCAGTCGGCTTGCCGGGGCGATCGCGAGGAGCGCGACCCCGGCCATGATAAGCAGCGTCATCTTCAGCGCCAGCAGGCGAGACTCGGCATTTACGCGCACCGCCTCCGCGACCTGCTCCGGAGTTGCCGTCGTCCCCTGCATTATGCCGAGCAGCCGGTCGTTGGTCACGAAGGTGATGTTCTCGAGGTCGATCTGCGATTGCACCTCGACCGGCAGGCTCGGGTTCTCGGCGATTCGGTATAGGATCATGCTGCTGAGCAACGCGACGAGAACGGCGCCCGCCACCGCCGTGCCGACGCCGGCAGCGAGATTCTGCGTCGTGCCCCGCAAGGATCCGACGTCGCCGGCGATTTCCTTGGGTGCCGCCGTGACCAGCACGTTGAAGACCAGCGTCACCAGGGCGCCCTGGCCGATGCCGAAGGCGATCAGCCCGAACATGACCGGAACGGCGCTCCAGTCGTTGCGCACCACGAAGGCGAGCCACAGCAGCGCCACCGTGCAAAGGGCGAAGCCGATCTGGCCTATGCGGCGCGGCGTGAGGGTCTTGTACAACCTGACTACCAGCATCGCCGTGAAGAATACGGTCAGGTTGAAAGGCAGCATTGCGATCGCCGTCTCGATGGGCGTGCGGCCCTGGACGATCTGGATATAAAGAGGCACGGAAAAGTTCAGCATCGCCTCGAGCAAGACGACCGAGAACATGCAGATCACCGCGGCCCGCTCTTGATTGGAGGTGATGACGCGCAGATCGAGCAGCGGGGTTTTGCCGGCTTCCTGCTGCCGGCGAGTCCAGAGGATGAAGGCCTGAAGCAGCGCGATGCCGACGACGATCATGACTGGCGCCGGCGAGAAGCCGAAGAGGTCGAACGGCGCTCCGGGGCGCGCCACGCCGAGCCCCCAGCGGTTCAGGTTGTTGAATCCGAGCGTGATGAGCACGATGGAAACAGCGGCGAGCGCCGCGCCGATGAAGTCGATCTTGACCTCCGGCCGGCCCGGCGCCGGCCTCAGCTTGAAACTCAGGAAGAAGACGATACCCGCGACCGCGATCAAGAGACCGAAAACCGGCCGCCAGCCGATAAAGGTCCCCAGCATCCCGCCGATCATAAAGGCGGCTACCCCGGCCGCCGCGCGGGCCGAGCCTAAAGCGCCGATGGCCGTCGCCTGCTGTTGGCCGTGATAGTGGTGGGCGATCAGCGCTACCAGCGAGGGCACGATGACCGCCGCGGCGAGGCCGGCGAGGAGCTGCGCGGTGAGCATGACCGGGGCGGCGGGACTGAAGGTCATGAGCACCTGTGCCACGCCGAAAAGCACGACCACGGCGCGGAAGACGACCACAGCCCCGAAGCGCTGGCACAACTTGGCCCCCAGCATGACAAAGCCGGCGACCGCCAGCGAGTACAGGACGATGCCGGTTCCGACCGTCGTCGGCGGGACGTTGAAGCTCTTGACCATGCCGCCCATCGAAACGGGCAGCGCCGCGACGTTGAACGACATGATCGCCTGACCGAGCGCGATCGCGATCATCGGGATCCACGACTCTCGGACCGCCGCCCCCGTGGCCGCCGCCGCAACTGGTGTGCTCATTTATTTCCTCACTGTCGATTTACTTCGAGTTATTGCTCGGGCGGCCCGCATGGAGACGCAATCTTTGCGAGAAGAAGCCTGGAGGATCACGCAGCCGGCGTCGATACGAACAGGTCCATGCCCAAGCGTTGCGACAAATATCTGGCGACCAGCTGTCCCTTGACGCTGTTGCCGGCGCTGTCGAGGGGCGGCGCGAAGGTGCCGAGTCCGCCCTTGCCGGGCGAAACCGTGACGATGCCGCCGCCGATGCCGCTCTTCCCCGGCAGCCCGATCTCGTAGAGCCAATCGCCGGAGGTCTCGTACAAACCGGCGGTCGCCATCACCGCGAGCGCGTAGTGGCAGACGGAGGCATCGACCACCCGCTCCTTGGTGAGGGGGTTGACGCCGCCGTCGGCCAGGGTGGCGCCCATGACGGCAAGGTCCCTGGCGCTGACGTTTAGCGAGCATTGCTTCGTGTAGAGGTCGACCGCTTCAGCCGGATCGCAGTAAACCCGACCGCGCGAATGCAGCAACTGGACGATGCCGCGGTTGCGGAAGTTGGTTTCGGAGGCGGACGCATAGACCTCGTCGTTCATCGGAAGCTCCCGTCCCGCGAACCGGGACAGGCCCTCGTGGATGAACCGCCACCTGGCGTCGGCGGTGTCGCCGGGAACCAGACTCGTCGTCGCGATCGCGCCGGCATTCACCATCGGGTTCGTCCGGCCGTCGGCGCTCCATTCGACCGCCGCCAGCGAATTGAACGGCAGGCCGGTGCTGTTCGCGCCGATCTTCGCATGCGCCGCCTTCCAGCCCATCGATTCGCAGACGAGAGCGAACACGAACGGCTTGGACACGCTCATGATCGAGAATGGATAATCGGTGTCTCCGACCGCGTAAACATTGCCGCTGGCGCCGACCACGCAGATGCCGAAAAGATCACGCGGCACGCGGGCCAAGGCCGGATAGACCTGTGAAACTTCGCCTTCGGTAGTGTCTTTGTGCCGCGTGTACGCTTCGGCCACCAACGCGCTCACTTGCTCGGGCGTTGGTAGGTGTCCGGTCGAGATATAAGGGAAGCCAGCGTCTTCTCCCAGTTGCGGTCGCGCTTCCATTTCACCTCCAAATGAACTGGTCCTGGATCGCGGGCCGTCGCGTTCTGCCTTCCGGCCGGACCCCAAAGATGGCTCCGTTCGACGGGCCAATGTCGTCCTTTACCTCTTCCGAAAAAGAGCACCATCGCGATTGCCGTTCGTCCAAAGCTACCTCTCGTGGCCGCCCCAGACCTCGCGCTCGCAGTAAGATTTCGGACGCGTGCTGCATGCAGCGCGCCATCAGGTCGCCGGTGCCGCCGTAATCGGACTTTTGGATCGGCCGTTGCTTCGATTCCGATCCGCATGCCGCCACCCCGATCACCAACACGGCGGCGACAAGCCTGATCAACACACTCATCGCTATATCCTCCGGCTGCTGGAACAAGGACGGCTTGCGGGCTGTTTCGGTTCCGTCGTCTTTCTGGCGAATGCCCGACATCGCGGCCGCGCCGTGGATCGGCGTCGCCGCGCTGGATTAGACCGCGCGCATCTCCACTACTCAAGGATGATCCGATGAAGCCCTTCGCGTGTAGCTGCGGACAGCCGCTTTTCTTCGACAATATGCGGTGCGTGAATTGTGGCCGGGAGGTCGCCTATGATCCGACGGCCCGCACGCTGATCTCGCTGGAGCCGGCGGGCGACGGCCTTTGGATGGTCGTTGGCGACGAACGCGAGCCACGCCCACGGTTCCGCCTGTGCACGAACCGCACAGCCGCCGCCGCTTGCAACTGGCTGGTGCCCGCCAGCGCTCCGGGCGATTTCTGCTTGTCCTGCCGGCTCACCCGGACCATCCCCAGCCTGGACCGGCCAAAGAATGCAGCTCGGCTGTGGGAACTCGAGTCAGCCAAGCGGCGGGTGCTGTTGGCATTGCAGCACATGAACCTCCCGCTGATCCCGAAATCGGAAGACGCCGAATGCGGTCTCGCCTTCGACTTCCTCGAGGCTCTGCCGGACGGGCGGCCGGTTCTCACCGGGCACGACGAGGGCGTGATCACGCTCAACGTGGCCGAGGCCGACGACGACTATCGCGAAAAGAACCGCGAGAACCTTCGCGAGCCATATCGGACCCTGGTCGGCCACATTCGCCACGAGCTCGGCCACTATTTTTGGGATCTGCTGGTCCGGGACAAACCCTGGCTTCCCCGCTGTCGCGAGCTGTTCGGCGACGACCGCGCGGACTATGGCGAAGCGCTGAAGAAACACTACGCCGAGGGATCGCCGCCCGACTGGCGCGAGCGCTTCATCAGCGCCTACGCGGCCTCGCATCCTTGGGAGGATTGGGCGGAGTCCTGGGCACACTTCATGCACATGCACGCGACATTGGTCACGGTAGCCAGCTACCACCTGGAGACCGCGAACACGCCGCTGCGGCTGACGCCGTTCACGGCGGACGTGCTGTACCATACGGACGCCGACCCCGCCTTCCTGGACTGGATCAACAGCTGGGTCGTCTTGACCGCAACTCTGAACGAGATCGCCCGAAGCATGGGCCAGCCCGACATCTACCCATTCGTGCTCAATGCCCCGGCCGTGCGGAAGATTCACTTCGTGAATTGCGTCGTCAATGACTACCGAGGCGAACGCACGCCGCCGGTCCCGGAAGAGCTCGCCGCCCCCGCCGCATGAGCCCTCCGCCCAGCTCGAGACTCGGGTATGTGGAGCGCTTCCTGCGGGGACTCAGGCGGGCCGACCCACGTGCTTCTCCGCGCCCGTCCTTGCCAGTAAACCGCGAATCATGCAGAGGCCCTCAACCACCATCGCACGAAATGCGGAGCAAAATCGACACTTCTCCCCAACATTTTGCGTGCCACGAGATCTTGTACTTGACTGGTCGAGCCTGCGGGAAGACCGTGATCTTCGTCTCGAACATGCTCGTGATTGGTCGCGCAATCGTCGAGCGATCCTCTCGCGGCGAATAAGGGAGACCGATGGATGATCGTGCTATCTGTCGTGCTCGACGCTCCGGGTCATTGCTTTCCTCCTGTCGGGATTACCCGCCAATGGCAAACCTGAAGCAGATGAGCCGTGTCCTCCACAACCATGTCTGGGACGATGTCCGGCAGTGGGCGTCCGCCCTAGAGCATCTCGCCGATCTGAACGATTTCGAGATCGCCGTGTTGGCGGTCCCCGACCGGCCGCATTGTTCCGCCTCCCCGACGAGTGCACGAGAACTCCGCGCGGCGGAGTTGCACGAGGTGAAGTAGCAATCGCATCGATGTCGCGAGCGGACTGACGGCCGTGACGCTTCTTCACCATTTTGCCTTTGCGGAGCTGGCGCTCGATGACGCGTCTCAGCGGAGGGTAGTGTCGGTCCATGTTTGGGGAAATTCGCTGATGCTGATCAACGCCGACCTCGGTGAACGGGCGGTCAGCTTCGCCGACGAGGTGGAATGGAAGGCTTCGTCGCTGGATGGCGTCCAGCGGCGAATACTGGAGCGGGATGGCGACAAGGTTGCGAGGGCGACCAGCGTCATTCGATATCCGGCCGGCAGTCACTTCCCTCGGCACGTACATGCCTTGGGCCAAGAACTGTTGGTGCTGGACGGAATGTTTTCGGACGAGCAGGGAGACTATCCCGCCGGAACCTACTTCCGAAATCCGCCCGGCTCGGCGCATGCGTCGTGGAGCGACAAGGGCTGCGTTGTGTTGGTCAAGCTCCGGCAGTTTCATCCGGAGGACCTGGAGCGGGTCATCGTCGATTGCCGCTCGGCCGAGTGGTTTCCGGCTACGGTGAAGGGAATCCGCGTCTTGCCGCTGCATCGCTTCGGAAGCGAATTCGTCTCACTGGTTCGTTATGCGCGCGGCGTGCGATTCGTGCCGCACGTTCATCCCGGCGGTGAGGAGATCTATGTGCTGGAAGGCGCGGTGGAAGACGATGAGGGCCGGTACGCCGCCAGCTCCTGGATCCGCAACCCGCCGCTCAGCCAGCATGCGCCGTTCAGTCTGGACGGTTGTCTCCTGTACGTAAAAATCGGGCACTTACCAGCGGTCGTTAAGTAGACGCGGCACTCGGGTAATCAACACAGGGGACCCAGTTACGCGCATTCCCGGAATACCGGATCGACCCGGCACGCTACGCTTTGCAATATACTGGTTGCTTGCGTATAGAGATCGACCTGCGCTGTATAGTATGATGCTTCGTGGTTAGATAGAACATCATTAGCTAATAACGCTGGAGATGGCCGCTCTCGTCTTTCCGAAACAAAAGACAATGACGGTTCTGTAGGAAGACGAGCACACTGACCTGTGATCTCGTAAGACGGGACGACATTGGGGGGGGCGAAAATGGCATTGCTTCCCTTTGTATTTGGCAGAGGTTGTTTTTTCGCGATATGCGCGGTTGCCGCAGGTATATCTGCCACTGCATTGGCGCAGGACGCAACGAGAGATGTTTCGTCCGAGCCATCCGTCGCGCAAGCGCCGGACGGCGGTGCTTCGCCCTCCGGTCAAGCCGCGCCCGGTCAACCGGATGTCACCGGAAAGACCTTCGGCGGAAGGGCTGCCACGTCGGCGGTCATTGAACAGCAGACGAAGCGACGGCGGGATGCCGCGCGGGCGGTGCCGAAGACAGGTGAGTGGCGCGAGGACTGGCTGAAAGGGCCTTCCGCACTCGGCGAGTGGGGCGGCTATCGCCAGCAACTCGAGGATGCCGGTGTAAGCCTGAGCGGCTTCAGCATAACCAACATCATGGGCAATGTAACCGGCGGCAACCGGCGATCCACAGCGGCCGCCAGTTTCAACCTACTCGCGCTCGACCTCGATTTTAGCAGGCTGGTGGGCCTGCCCGGCCTTCTCGTTCATGCCGAAGGCTGGGCAGCGAGGGGCAATAATCCCTCGACGCCCGGCCGCATCAATAACCTGCTGGGCGTGGCGCAGGCCTATACGCCGAGCGGCTTCTACCTCGGCCAGCTCTACGCGGAGTTGACGTTATTTGACAACGCCCTGATGCTGCAGGCTGGCCGCATGGCGACGTCGAACAACTTCGCGACCCTGCCTGTCGCTCTCAACTACGTCTCGGTGGCGAACAACCCGATCCCGATCAGCCTGCCGATCAACACCGTTCCATTTACCAACTACCCGCACCAATGGGCCGCGGTCGGCACCTTGACGCCCATTCCGCAAATTCAACTCACAGGCGGCGTTTACAACGGCGATCGGCGGTCGTCGCGGCTGAAGGCCACCAACGGCTTGGATTGGACCTTTCAGCCCGAAGATGGCGTCATGGGCGTCGGTCAGATTTCGCTGCTGCTCAACCAGGAGGCCGGCGACCAAGGCCTCCCCGGCACCTACTACTTCGGCGGTTTCACCAACACCAACGACTATGACGGATTGAACGGGGCCGGCGACAAGGGCAGCAACTACGGCTTCTACTGGATGGGCCAGCAGATGGTCTATCGCGAGGGCGGTCCGGGATCCTCGGAAGGACTGACCCCGTGGCTTGCCGTCGCCTACCAGCCACAGGACAGCATCAACTTGCTGCCGGTTTATGTCGCCGGAGGGGCGGTCTACGAAGGGCTCGTGCCGCGCCGCGACATCGATACGACAGCGCTTGCGGTCTACCACGCCGAGTTGAGCAACGCCGTGCCGGAAGCGACGGGCGAAACGCTCCTGGAGGTCAACTATACGTACTGGGCCCTCCCATGGCTCGGCCTGACGCCGAGCTTTCAATACGTCTTCAATCCGAATGGCGGCGGAAGCGACGACGACGCCGCCGTCTTCGGCGGCCAGATCCTCGTGAACTTCTGATGGGCTACTTCGCCTGCTCCGTCATGAAAGCCTCGGCGCCGCGAGACACCTGCTGTTTGAAAACGTTCTCGATGTGCGTCGCGGATCGATAGCTCGCGTTCGATCTATTGCCGGGCCGCGCACCTACCAAAATAGCTGACACCGTCGCGCTGCGCTTAGTATGCGTACTCGCGGAACACCGGATCGACGCTGTGATCCCAGCGTCGGTTGTACGCGCACAATAGGTCCTCGGCGGGGGTGAAGTCGGCCTCGGCGATCTGGAACAACGGCGCCAGGTACTGTGTCTCGTCGCGGCCGACGGCGTCCTCGATGGCGCGGCGGCGCAGCCCCTGGTGCGAGATGCGCAGCGCCTCCAGCGCCAGGTCGCGCACGGTGACGTTGCGGAACGGCGTCTTCAGCGCCGTCTTCGGCACCTCGGCGCGCAGCTCCGCGCGCTCCTCGGCCGTCCAGTCCTTGACCAGGTCCCAGGCCGCCGCGAGCGCCGTCGCGTCGTAGAGCAGGCCGACCCACAAAGCCGGCAGCGCGCAGAGCCGGCTCCACGGGCCGCCGTCGGCGCCGCGCATCTCGAGGAAGCTCTTGAGCCGCACCTCGGGGAAGGCGGTCGTCAGATGGTCGGCCCAGTCGCTGATCGTCGGCGCGCTCGCCGGGCAGCGCGGGCAGCTTGCCGTCCAGGAAGTCGCGGAACGACTGGCCGGCGACGTCGATGTATTTGCCGTCGCGGTAGACGAAGTACATCGGCACGTCGAGCATGTAGTCGAAGTAGCGCTCGAAGCCGAAGCCGTCCTCGAACACGAACGGCAGCATGCCGGTGCGGTCGGGGTCGGTGTCGGCCCAGATGTGGCTGCGGAAGGTCTGGAAGCCGTTGGGCTTGCCCTCGGTGAACGGCGAGTTGGCGAACAGCGCGGTGGCGACCGGCTGCAGCGCCAGGCCGACGCGGAACTTCTTCACCATGTCGGCTTCGGACTCGAAGTCGAGGTTGACCTGGATGGTGCAGGTGCGCAGCATCATGTCGAGGCCGAGCCTGCCGACCTTCGGCATGTAGCGGCGCATGATCGCGTAGCGGCCCTTGGGCATCAACGGCAGCTCGTCGCGCGGCCACTTCGGCTAGATAGCCGAGGCCGAGGAAGCCGAGCCCGAGCTCGGCGCCGATCGCCTTCACTGGTCGAAGTGCCGCCGATCTCGCAGCAGGTCTGGTGGAGGTTCTCGAGCGGCGCGCCGCGACAGCTCGAACTGGCCGGCGGGCTCGAGGCTGACCGTGCCGTCGCCGCTTCGGTCAGCGCGATCGACGTTGCCGTTCTCGACACCGGCTCCCAGCCGAACGCGGTCAGGCCCTCGAGCAGGGCGCGGATGCCGTGCGGCCCGTCATAGGGCAGCGGGCGCATGGTCCTGCAGGCGGTAGACGAACTTCTCGTGCTCGGTGCCGATCCGCCACTCTCGCGCGGCTTGCAGCCGCTCTCCAGATACTCGACCAGCTGGCGCTTGTCGGTGACGGGCTCCTGGGCTTCGTGACTTGGTCCGGACATTCGGTCACTCGCTATCATTCGCGGCGCGCCAGTCTCCGGCGAAAGCCTGCCAGCATGCAAGCGCCGCGAGCGCCGCCGTCTCGGCGCGCAGGATGCGCGGCCCCAGGCTCACCGGCACGACGAAAGCGAGCGCGCGCAGCGACTCTCCTTCGCCGGCGGCGAACCCGCCTTCCGGGCCGACCAGAATGCCGGGCGGCGACGGTGGCTTAGCCGCTCGGGCAACGCACATGGCGATGGCATCGGCGATCGGCCGGCCGGACCCGCGTTCATCCATGAACAGCAGCGGGCAGCGCTCCGGCCAGTGGTCGAGCAGCGCGTCCAGCCCGGTCGGCTCGGCGATCTCCGGGATGGTGAGACGGCCGCACTGCTCCGCCGCTTCGACGACATGCGCTTGCATCCGATCGAGGTTGACCCGCTCGGCCCCGGTGTTGCGCGTGACAACGGGTATCAGCCGCTCCGCCCCCAGCTCGGTCGCCTTCTCGACGAGCACGTGCATCGGCTCCTTCTTGATCGGCGCGAACGCCAGCGTCGGGCCCGGCTCCGTATGTTGCGCCCGCAGCATGGCTCGACCAGGAGTTCGCACCATCCTCGGCCGACGGCGCTGATGCGCGCCAGCCACTCGCCGTCGCCGCCGTTGAACAGCCGGACGGCATCTCCCGACTGCAGCCGCATGACGCGGGTGAGATAGTTCGCCTGACCGCCGCCGACGGCGATATCGCGGCCCTGCCGCAGCGGCTGATCGACGAACAATCTGACATTCGGGGCGTGCTTCGACATGCGGTAATCCTAGGGCGGTCGAAACAAGCTGATAAGCTCCCTCTCCTGTCGAGAGGCAAAGGAGGCCCGCACGACAGAGAGGCGTTTCTCGTCGTCCGTGTCGATGGCATAACAGCCGGCGCGATGGCGGACACGAGAAAAGCTCTGGCGACCGATATCCCGGCCGGCGACTGGGTCGACCGCTGGCTGCCGGCCGGCGCCCGTCCTTACCTTCGGCTGGCGCGCATCGACCGGCCGATCGGCATCTGGCTGCTGATGTTCCCCTGCTGGTGGAGCACGGCGCTGGCCACGCCCGGCTGGCCGGACCCGTGGCTGCTGCTGTTGTTCGCCATGGGTGCGGCGATCATGCGCGGCGCCGGCTGCACGCTGAACGACCTCGCCGACCGCGACTTCGACGCGCGGGTGGCGCGCACCGCCAGCCGGCCGATCCCCAGCGGCGCGGTCAGCGTCGCGCCAGGCAGTCGTGTTCATGGTCGCGCTCTGTCTCGCCGGACTGCTTGTGCTGCTGCAGTTCAACCTCTTCGCCGTCGCGCCTCGGCGCGGCTTCGCTGCTGCTGGTCGCCGTCTATCCGTTCGCCAAGCGGGTGACCTACTGGCCGCAGGCGGTGCTCGGCCTGACCTTCAACTGGGGCGCGCTGCTCGGCTGGGCGGCGGTGCGGGGCGACCTCGGCTGGCCGGCCGTCGTGCTCTATGCCGCCGGCCTGCTGTGGACGCTGGGCTACGACACCATCTACGCGCACCAGGACAAGGAGGACGACATCCTCGTCGGCGTGAAATCGACGGCGCTGAAGCTGGGACCGGCCACCAAGCCTTGGCTTCGGGCGTTCTACGCTGGCGCCACCGCCCTGCTGGCGCTGGCCGGCGCGCTCGTCGGCTTAGCGTGGCCGTTCTACGCGACGCTGGCCGGCGTCGCCGCGCACTTCGCCTGGCAGATGACCGGCCTCGATCTGGACGACCCGAAGGACTGCCTCGCCAAGTTCAAGTCCAACCAGTCGGTCGGCCTGCTCGTCTTCGCCGCCATCGTCCTCGGCCAGCTCGCCGCCTGAGGCCGGGCGCGGGCCCCTAAGTCTCTAATTGTGTTTGGATGCGCAAATAACGAGTTGAAGCGGCGATGGCGCCAGGATGCCCGCTCCCCCCGGTTTACCGGGCCACTTGAGCGCCGAGGCCTCCACCATCCCCTCCGCGGCCGGTCCCGCCGATCGTGTCCGCGGGCTTCTAAGGAGCGTGAATAGAAGAACCCCGGCAGCTGAGAACTACCTACTTACGCTTGCACTTGCGTAGTACAGCTAGTATGTACATTTACGTACGCGAGAGGCGCTGGTTCGAGTGGGAAAGGCGAAAGCCCGCAGCAACCTTGCTAAGCACGGGGTCTCCTTTGAGCTGGCACGACGCGTCTGGGAGGACCCGCTACACATCGTCGTGCCGGATCGGGTCGAAAGTGGCGAGCAACGGTGGCACGCCCTGGGCCTGGTCGGCCCGGTCATGGTATTGCTGGTGGTACACAACTACCCCGATCCCGACGACGACGAGCGGGTCAGGATCATCGGCGCCCGTAAGGCGACGCCGGGCGAGAGGAGGCGCTATGAGCAGCAGGATGCTTAGCCCCGAGGAGCAGGAGCAGCTGGCGAAGTTGGCCGAGTTGCCGGACGAAGAGATCGACACCGCCGAAATTCCAGAAGCGCCGGAAGAGAACTGGGTGGACGCGCGGCGCGGCGGTCTGTAACCGGCCAGTGAAGCAGCCGGTTACGCTGCGGCTCGACGCCGACATAGTGGCATGGTTCAAGGAGCACGCGCCAGGCGGCGGCTACCAGACGGCGATCAACCGGGTGCTGCGGCGCCATGTCGCCGAGGCGGAGAAGCACGGGTGAGACTTGCTCGCCAGGATCACACTGAACCCGCCGCATCCCGGTCTCTCGGTAAAGCACGACTGCCTAGAACCGCTGGGCCTTACCGTGTAAGGCGGCGCAGGTGCTGAGGTGACGCGGCGGATGTTGAACGATTAGATCCATGGGAGCCGGGGCATCTCGCCGAAGATGGCGTTACGGCTCGACGGGGCGTTGGGCCGCCGCGCCGAGACCTGGGGGCGCGTGCAGGGCCCGTTTCAATAGCCGCATGCGCCTTCTACACTAGGTAGGTTGAGCTCGCGCCGCATCGCGAGGCTTACAAGACGTCACGCTCGCCATCAGACGCACAGAGACGCCAGCCGCCTGGGATGCCTCTGAAGCTATAGCTGGCGTGCTCTCGTGAACGGCCGGTGCACGCGATCAGGAGAAAACCTACTGGAAGCTTGACCGCGCTAGGCCGCGAGCTTGTCGAGTTCGCGCAGGATCGATTCGCCCATGACGCGGGTGGAAACGCGAGCCTTACCTGGCTGCATGATGTCGGCGGTGCGCAAGCCGCCATCGAGTACGCCTTGCACCGCCCCCTCCAGCAGGTCCGCCTCCTCGTCCATGCCGAACGAGAAGCGCAGGCACATCGCGAAGCTCAGCAGCGAGGCCAGCGGATTGGCGATGCCGCGCCCGGCGATGTCAGGCGCCGAGCCGTGCACCGGTTCGTACAGCGCGCGCCTTCCGCCATCGGATTCCATCGCGCCGAGCGAGGCCGAGGGCAGCATGCCGAGCGAGCCGGTGAGCATCGCCGCCTCGTCGGAGAGCATGTCGCCGAACAGGTTGTCGGTGACGATGACGTCAAACTGCTTGGGGTCGCGCACCAATTGCATCGCGCAGTTGTCGGCGTACATATGCGTCAGCTCTATGGCCGGGAACTCGGCGTCGTGCAGCGCCTGCGCCTCCTCGCGCCACAGGACGCCCGACTCCATGACGTTGGACTTCTCGACCGAACACACCCGCCCCCGGCGCTTGCCGGCGAGTTCGAAAGCAACGCGGGCGATGCGCCTGATTTCCTCGGTCGTGTAAACCTGCGTATTGATCCCGCGCCGCCCGCCGTCCGGCATGTTCGTGATGCCGCGCGGCTCGCCGAAGTAGACGCCGCCGGTGAGCTCGCGCACGATCATGATGTCGAGGCCGCGGACGATTTCCGGCTTCAACGTCGACGCGTCGACGAGCGCATCGAACACCACCGCCGGCCGCAGATTGGCGAACAGCTCCATTTCCTTGCGCAGCCGCAGCAGGCCGCGCTCCGGCTTCTTCTCGAACGGCAGCTGATCCCACTTCGGCCCACCGACCGCGCCCAGCAGAACGGCGTCGGCGAGCAGCGCGTCGGCCATCGTCTCGTCGCTGATCGGCACGCCATGCGCCTCGATCGCGGCACCGCCAACCAGCCCGCGCGATAGTTCGAAGCCGATGCCGCGCTTGCGATCCATCCATTCGAGGACCCGCCAGACCTCCATCATCACCTCCGGGCCGATGCCGTCGCCGGCGAGAATCAACAGCCGCTTCTTGTCCGGCATTGTCGGTTCTCCTTCTGATGTTTACGGATCGATGTTTAGGGAGGGTGAGTTTCAGAGCGAGAGCCAGGGCCGATCCGAGAGCTGACGCGTCTCGAAGGCGGCGATTTTGTCGACCTTGCGCAGGGTCAGCCCGATATCGTCGAGACCGCCGAGCAGACACGCCTTACGGAACGCGTCCACCTCGAAATGGATGGTGCAGCCGTCCGGTAGCGCGATCTCCTGCCTTTCCAGATCGACGGTGAAGGTCGCATTGGCGCCCCGCTCGGCCAGCGCCATCATCGCTTCCGTTTGCTCGCGTGGCAGCACGATCGGCAAGATGCCGTTCTTGAAGCAGTTGTTGAAAAAGATGTCCGCGAAGCTGGGAGCGATGACGCAGCGGATGCCGGAGTCGAGCAGCGCCCAAGGCGCGTGTTCGCGCGACGAGCCGCAGCCGAAGTTCTCTCCCGCGATCAGGATCTCGGCGTTGCGAAAGGCCGGCCGGTTCAGCACGAAGTCCTCGATCTCGTTGCCGGCATCGTCATAGCGCATTTCGAAGAACAGGCTCTTGCCGAGCCCGGAGCGCTTGATCGTCTTCAGGAACTGCTTGGGTATGATCATGTCGGTGTCGACATTCATCATCGGCAGCGGCGCGGCGATGCTGGTTATCGTTGTAAAAGGCTTCATTGGTCCCGTGCCTATTTATGATTGCGACTTGATCACGCCGGTGAAATCCGACCAGTGTTCAACCTTGAAGGCTCTGATGTCTCGAACCGAGCTTGCAAACCAGGGTAGACCTTTCAGTGCAATAATTGCCTGAAAAAGATTGGCGAGATCATCATTGTCAGAGATATAAACGCTACCCTGGACTCGGAAGAAAGCGAACTTGCCGAGTTCGTTCGCAATGTCCAGATAAGCTTGCGCTACACCGCGAGGGTGGCTCATTTCCGTTTGCTTCACGACCAAGTCGAACGAGATCGCGAACATCAGTCGGCCTCGGGATCCTCAAGCGCGTGAGACAGCGGATATTCAGCTTCTTCACCGGTCTCAAGAACACGAATTCGCAGCAAACGGTCTCCATTCGGAAGGTCACGGACTACATCTATAATCTCGTACGCAGGGCCGATCGCGCCAAAGCGACGGAATTTCTGGGTTGACGATTCGAGTGTCTGCGTGGCCATTGTCCCCTCCGCCGTCTCAGCCATGACTTCTCGCAAGCCGGGCTAAACGAGGTCGCGCACGTCGGTGAGGCGTCCGGTGACGGCGGCGGCGGCGGCCATCGCCGGGCTCATCAGGTGGGTGCGGCCGCCACGGCCCTGCCGGCCCTCGAAGTTGCGGTTCGATGTGGAGGCGCAGCGCTCGCCGGGCTCTAGCCGGTCGGCGTTCATCGCGAGGCACATCGAGCAGCCGGGTTCGCGCCACTCGAAGCCGGCCTCGACAAAGATGCGGTCCAATCCCTCCTGCTCCGCCTGGCTCTTCACCAGACCGGAGCCGGGAACGACCATCGCGCCAACGCCCTCGGCGACCTTGCGGCCGCGCGCCACCCGCGCCGCCTCGCGTAGGTCTTCAATGCGCCCGTTGGTGCACGAGCCGATAAACACCCGGTCGACCGGAACATCCTGCATCCTGGTGCCGGCGGTCAGCCCCATGTACCGCAGCGAACGCTCCATCGCCCGGCGCTTGCTGTCGCTGGCCGCCGCCGCCGGATCGGGCACCGCGCCGGTGATCGGGACGACGTCTTCCGGGCTGGTGCCCCAGGTTACCAGGGGCGCGATCTCCGCCGCGGCGAGCCTGACTTCCTTGTCGTAAGCAGCACCCTCGTCGGATGGCAGGCCGCGCCAGTACGCCACCGCTTGTTCCCAGGCCGCGCCGCTTGGCGCCATCGGCCGGCCATGCAAGTAGCGAAATGTCGTCTCGTCCGGGGCGATCAGGCCGGCACGCGCGCCCGCCTCGATCGTCATGTTGCAGACGGTCATGCGGCCTTCCATGCTGAGCGCGCGGATCGCGTCGCCGGCGTACTCGACGACGTAGCCGGTGCCGCCGGCCGTGCCGATCGCGCCGATGATGGCGAGGATCAAATCCTTGGCGGTGACGCCGGGCGGTAGCGATCCGTGGACCGACACGCGCATGTTCTTGGCCGGGCTCTGCAGCAGCGTCTGCGTCGCCAGAACGTGCTCGACCTCGGAGGTGCCGATACCGAAGGCGAGGGCGCCGAACGCGCCGTGCGTGGCGGTGTGCGAATCGCCGCAGACGATGGTCATGCCGGGAAGCGTGAAGCCCTGCTCGGGGCCGATTATGTGAACAATGCCCTGCCGCCGGTCGGCCATCGAGAAGTAGGCGACGCCGAACTCGCGGCAGTTCTCCTCCAGCGTGTCGACCTGAATGCGCGATTCCGTGTCGGCGATGCCGTGCGAGCGATCCGTCGTCGGCACGTTGTGATCGGCGACCGCGAGTGTCGCTTTCGGCCGGCGCACGCTCCGTCCAGTCATCCGCAGCCCCTCGAAGGCCTGCGGGCTGGTCACCTCGTGCACGAGATGCCGGTCGATGTAGAGGAGGCAGGTGCCGTCCTCCTGGACGTCGACCAGGTGGCTTTCCCAGATCTTGTCGAACAGCGTTCGCGGCGCCAAGTCACCCTCCGTTATGGCGGTAGCCCGCTGGCGGCCGGCGACAGCTCACGCCGGCTCGGCTTCAGCCGCCTGCTTGCGAGCCTGAGCGGCGGCCTGCTTTTCCTGCGCGGCCGTTTCGCGCTCCATCGCCGTCACCTTTGCGACGTAGCCGTCGGTCTTCTCCGAAATGCGCGCGCTCTTGCCGCGCCGCGACCGCAGATAGTAGAGCTTCGCCCGTCGCACATCGCCGCGCCGCAACACCTCGATGCCGGCGATCGAGGGCGAGTACAGCGGAAACACCCGCTCGACACCCTCGCCATAAGAAATCTTGCGAACGGTAAAGGACGAGTTGAGGCCGCGGTTGCGGCGGGCGATGCACACGCCCTCGAACGCCTGCACGCGCTCGCGCGTTCCTTCGACCACCTTCACCTTGACCTTCAGGGTGTCGCCCGGCGCGAACCACGGCGGCGATCCGTCGGTCGTCAGTTTGGCGACCTGTTCCTGTTCCAATTCCTCGATGATCGTCATGGCTCGTCGTCCTCAGCGTCATATGGTGGCACCCGACCCTGGCACAATCCGGGATCCGCGGGGTGCGCCGTTCTCGCGGCGAGATAGCGCGCCCACATGTCGGGCCGCCGTTCGCGGGTTATCCGTTCGGCCTCCGCCAGCCGCCACGCGGCGATCCGCCGGTGATGGCCGGACAGCAACACCTCCGGTACCTCGTGACCCCGCCAATCGCGGGGCCGCGTATACTGCGGGTACTCGAGGAGGTCGCCTTCGAAACTCTCCTCCGCCAGTGATCGGTCGTCGCCAACAATCCCCGGCAACAGTCTGACGCAGGCGTCGATCACCGCGATGGCCGCCGGTTCGCCGCCCGACAGAACGAAATCGCCGAGGCTGATCTCCTCCGACCCGCGCGCCTCGAGCACCCGTTCGTCGACGCCCTCGTAGCGGCCGCATAGCGCCACCAGCCCCGGGCCAGCGGCCAGTGATCGCGCCCGCCGCTGATCGAACGGCCGGCCGCGCGGCGTCAGATAGAGCAACGGCAAAAACGGCGCGTAACCGACCGCCGCCTCGATAGCGGCGTCGACAACGTCCGGTCGCATCACCATTCCGGGACCGCCGCCGAACGGCGTATCGTCGACGGACGCGTGTTTATCGCGCGCATGTTCGCGAATGTCCACCGTTTCCAGCCGCCAGGCCCCGGCGGCGAGTCCTTGGCCCGCCAGCGACGCGGCGAGCGGGCCTGGAAACATCTCCGGGAAGATGGTCAGCACGCGAGCGGTCCACGGGTGCCGGCTGGAGATGATCATGGCGGCGACTCGTCGGCGTCGGTTCCGGGCTCGTCATCGTCCTCAAACAGCCCGGGGACGGACGCAATGACGAGCCGGCCACCGATGATGTCGACCTCGGGGACAGCCGCCAGGGTGAATGGGATCATCAGCGACGGCGCCCCCGCGCTCTCGATCTCCAGCACCGGGGCGGCGCCGAAGTCGTGCACGGCGGCAACCCGGCCGACGAGCCGCCGTGGCGCGCCATCTTCGTCGGCGAACTCGGCTCGCAAGCCGATCAGATCGGCGTGATAGAACTCGTCTTCGCCGGGCGGTGGGAGCGCTTCGCGGCCGACGAAGAGCCTCGTTCCTCGTAGCGCTTCGGCAGCCGAACGGTCGTTTATGCCTTCGGCCCGGACGACCAGCCCGTTCTTGGTGGCGCCGAGCACGCGGACCTCCAACGAGCGGTCGCCGACCTCGTTCGACAGCGGCCCGTATGCGCCGATCGCGCGCGGATCGGTGGTGAACGCGCGGACGAAGAACTCGCCCGTCAGGCCTCGCGCGCCGGCGATCTGGCCGACGCAGACGCGGCGCCCTTGCTGCTGGTCCACGGATCGGCTTGCAGGCATGCGGCGATCATTGACACCGGAGCGTTCAACCGGCGGCGTGATCGCCGGCCGCCGACGCGGCCTTCATGCGCTCCTGGGCTTTCTTCTTAGGCTGCGGCTTCTTCGATTGCTCGCTGCGCGGCCGCGGCTCCATAAGCCCCGCCTGGGCACAGAACTTGGCGACCCGATCGCTCGGAGTGGCCCCGTGCTCGAGCCAGTGTTTGACCCGATCCTGCTTGAGGATGATCCGGTCCGCGTGTTCCTGCCGAAGCATCGGGTTGTAGGTCCCGAGCACCTCGATGAAGCGGCCGTCGCGCGGGCTGCGCGAGTCGGCGACGACAATTCGATAGAAGGGGCTTTTCTTGGCGCCGCCCCGCGCCAGGCGAATTCTCACGCTCATGCGTCTGTCCGTTCCTTTGCTCTCGTTCGCGGCAGATACCGCGCATTCTCGTACCCCTCACCCCGACCTCTCCCGGGAGAGGGTGCGAGCGCAGCGAGCGGGTGAGGAGCCTCTGCACGCGCGGCTAGCGCGGCGGCAGCATCCCCGGCGGCAGCATGCCCGGAGGCAGACCGCCACCCCCGAGCAGGCCGCGTTTGCCCATTTTGCCAACCTTCTTCATCATCGCAGCCATCTGCTGATGCTGCTTCAGCAGCCGGTTCACATCCTGCACCGTAGCACCGCAGCCAGCGGCGATGCGACGGCGTCGCGAACCGTTAAGAATCTTCGGGTTCCGGCGCTCGGCCGTCGTCATCGAAAGAATGATCGCCTCCTGGCGCGCGATCATCTTGTCGTCGATCTTGGCGTCGTCGAGCTGCCGCTTGATCTTGCCGATGCCGGGAAGCAGTCCGAGCATGCCCTTTAGATCGCCCATCTTGCGGAGCTGCTTGAACTGCGCCGCCATGTCCTCGAGGCTGAACTCGCCCTTCATCATCTTCCGCGCAAGCTTCTCGGCGTCTTCCTTCTCGATCACCTCGGCGGCGCGCTCGACCAGGCCGACGACGTCGCCCATGCCGAGGATGCGCCCGGCGATCCGCTCCGGTTGGAAGGTTTCCAGCGCATCGAGCTTTTCGCCCACGCCCATCAGCCGGATCGGGCGGCCGGTGACGCCCCGCATCGACAACGCGGCGCCGCCGCGCGCATCGCCATCGACGCGCGTCAGCACGATGCCGGTAATGCCGACCTTCTCGTTGAAGGCGCGGGCCAGCGCCACCGCGTCTTGCCCGGTCAGCGCGTCGGCGACCAGCAGCGTCTCGACGGGCTGGGTAGCGGCCTTGACGGCGGCCGCCTCGTCCATCATCCGCTCGTCGATGGTGAGCCTGCCGGCGGTGTCCAGAATGACCACGTCGTAGCCCTGCCGGCGCGCGACATCGAGCGCGCGCAGCGCGATCGGCACCGGCTGCTCGCCCTGAACGATGTCGAGAACGGCGGTATCCGTCTGCTGACCGAGCACCGCCAGTTGATGCTGCGCCGCCGGACGGTAGACGTCGAGCGAGGCCATCAGCACCCGCTTCTTCTCACGCTTCCTCAGCCGGATCGCCAGCTTGCCGGCGGTCGTCGTCTTGCCGGAGCCCTGCAGGCCCACCAGCAGCACCGCCACCGGCGGCGGCCCGGCGAGGTTGATGCCGGCGCCCTCGCCCGCGCGCAGCTTCTCGTCCGGCCTCGCCGCCGCGCAGCATCTCGATGAGGTGGTCGTGGACGATCTTGACGACCATCTGCGCCGGCGTGACGCTGCGCAGCACTTCCTGGCCGATCGCCCGGCCGCGGACGCCGGAGATGAACTCCTTGACGACCGGCAGCGCCACGTCCGCTTCCAGCAGCGCGATCCGCACTTCGCGCAGCGCCTCGTTGACATCCGCCTCGCTCAGCGCGCCACGCTTGCGCAGCCGATCGAAGATGCCGCCCAGCCGATCACTCAGGCCTTCGAACACCCAGGCTTTTCCTTCCGCCCCGGCAATACAAAAAGAGCCAGTGCGCGACCCCCGCAAACTGGCTCCGCCGCTTTCACGCTTCCAATGGAGGCGCGGACTCTAAGTGCGTCATGGCGTGAAGTCAAGCCAGGGGCACAACTCGAAAATCACGCTCGTGCCGAGTGCGGTGTTCATTTCGCCCCTAACCAGCTGCGCCTGAACTAGGGCCCGATTGGCGAGTTATGTGAGAGACGAGGGCAGGTGTCGGCAGACGAGCTTCTTGCGGGCCAAGGGCCTACATAAGGGCTTCGACGGCGGCGATGCCGGAGCTGGGACACCGGAGGAAAAGGATTGACGATGCGAACACGCCATCCCACCGGCTGGATGTGGGAGGAAGCCTGCGAGATGCTCGAACGCGCCGAGCGCATGCAGCGCCAATTCTTTCAGGTGCGCGCCGAAATACGCGGCGGGCCGACCTGGGAGCCGCCGGTCGACATCGTCGAAACGGACCGCGAACTGTCGATCGTCGTGGCCTTGCCAGGCGTGCGCCCGGCCGACATGGACGTGCTGATCGAAGGCGGCATGTTGGTGGTAAGGGGCGCGCGGGCGCTGCCCTCCATCCCCGATGGCGCGGCTATCCATCGCCTGGAAATTCCGCATGGTCACTTCGAGCGCCGCATCGTGTTGCAGGCCGGGCGGTTGGAGCTGGCGCGCCGCGAGGTCGTCGACGGTTGCCTTCTGCTCGGCTTCACCAAGCTCGGCTGATCGACACCGGCAAACAGATCCGCGGCGTAATTCGGCGACTCCCGCCACGATGCTGGAGCAGAACGGGCGACAATCATGAACAAACTTCCCGACGACCAGATGATCCTTCTCCCGGTGCGCAACCTTGTGCTCTTCCCGGGAATTGTCCTGCCGATCGTTGTCGGTCGAGGCAACTCGATCGCGGCGGCGCAGGAAGCGGCCCGCAAAGAGCTGTCGCTGGGTGTGGTCCTGCAGCGGGACGCGGCGATCGAGACCCCCGGGCCGGAGGACCTCTATCAGGTCGGCACCGTCGCCAATCTCCTGCGCTACCTGACCGCCCCGGACGGCGCTCATCACGTTGTCTGCCAGGGTGTGCGGCGGTTCCGTATCAAGGACTTCCTGGAGGGTCAGCCATACCTGGCCGCCCGCATCGAACTCATTCCCGATGAAGAGGCGACGACAACGGAAATCGCGGCGCGCGCCCACCAGTTGCGAGAGCGGGCGCAGGAGGCCATACAGCTGTTGCCGCAGGCTCAGTCGGAGTTGATAGGCACGGTTCAGAACGTCCCCTCCGCTTCGATGCTCGCCGATCTGGTGGCGAGCTTCATGGATCTGCAACCGGCGGAACGCCAGGACATTCTTGAGACGTTCGACGTCAAGGAGCGCCTGGATAAGGTGCTGCGGCACCTCGGTCAGCGGATCGAAGTGCTGCGTCTGTCGCGCGAGATCGGCGAAAAGACCAAGGAGCAGATGGACCAGCGCCAGCGCGAGTTCATTTTGCGCGAGCAGCTACGGCAAATTCAGGAACAACTCGGCGAAGCCGACGAGAAGAGCACGGAAATCGCCGAGTTGGGCGAGGCCATCAGCCGCGCCAAGATGCCGGAGGAGGTCGAGAAGGCGGCGCGCAAGGAGCTCAAGCGGCTGGAGCGGATGCCTGATGCCTCGGGCGAGTACTCGATGCTGCGCAGCTATCTCGACTGGCTGATCGAGCTGCCGTGGCAGGTGGAGAGCGCCGCCCCGATCGACATCGCCGAGGCCCGCCGGATCCTCGACGAGGACCATTACGGGCTGGAAAAGGTCAAGCGGCGGATCCTGGAGTTTCTCGCGGTGCGCAAGCTGAGCCCCGAGGGCAAGAGCCCGATCCTCTGCTTCGTCGGCCCTCCCGGCGTCGGCAAGACATCGCTCGGCCAGAGCATCGCCCGGGCGACCGGGCGGAAGTTCGTTCGCGCCAGCCTCGGCGGGGTGCACGACGAGGCGGAAATCCGCGGCCATCGCCGCACCTACATCGGCGCGCTGCCGGGCATCATCATTCAGAACATCCGCAAGGCGGGTACCCGGGACTGCGTCTTCATGCTGGATGAAATGGACAAGCTCGGCGCCAGCTTCCAAGGCGATCCCTCTTCGGCGCTCCTGGAAGTTCTCGATCCGGAACAGAACGCCACCTTCCGCGACAACTACCTCGCGGTGCCGTTCGATCTCAGCCATGTGGTGTTCATCGGCACCGCCAACGTGCTGGACGCGATTCCCGGCCCCTTGCGCGACCGTATGGAGGTAATCGAGCTTCCCGGCTACACCGAGGACGAGAAGCTGGAGATCGCCCGCCGCTACCTCGTCCGGCGCCAGCTTACCGCCAACGGCTTGACGCCGGAGATGTGCTCGATCACCGACGAGGCGTTACGCACGGTCATCCGCGACTACACGCGCGAAGCCGGATGCCGCAACCTGGAGCGGAATATCGGCGCCCTGTTCCGCCGCGCCGCCGTGCGCATCGCCGAGGGCGAGCCGACGCCGGTGCACATCGACGCGGCCGATGTCGCCGATATTCTTGGTCCGCGCCAGTTCGAAAGCGAGGTGGGCTTGCGGACCAGCGTGCCGGGCGTCGCCACCGGGCTCGCCTGGACGCCGGCCGGCGGCGACATCCTGTTCATCGAGGCGACGCGGGTTCCGGGCAAGGGCCAGCTGATCCTCACCGGTCAGCTCGGCGACGTCATGAAGGAGTTGGCGCAAGCCGCGCTGAGCCTGGTCAAGTCGAAGGCGGTTGCGCTCGGCCTCGATCCGGCGATGTTCGAGAGGAGCGACATCCACATCCATGTGCCGGCCGGCGCCATCCCGAAGGACGGCCCGAGCGCCGGCGTGGCGATGTTCATAGCACTAGCCTCGCTGCTGACCGACCGGGCAGTGCGCAGCGACACGGCGATGACCGGCGAGATCAGCCTACGCGGCCTGGTGCTTCCCGTCGGCGGCATCAAGGAGAAGGTGGTGGCGGCGGCGCGCGCCGGCCTGAGCACGGTGATGCTGCCGATGCGCAACAAAAAGGACATCGAGGACGTGCCGGCGAGCGCTCGCGCGGCCCTTCAGTTCCGCTGGATCGAACATGTCGATCAGGGGGCGGAATTTGCCCTCGACCTGAAGCAGGGCGTGCGCCCGGAAATCGCCGCGGCTGGCTGAGCCCTCGCGAGGGGCGTTGACCCTTCAGGCGTCGGCGCAGACCAGGAAGGGACCGGCGGAGGGCACGCTTGCAACGGCGTGCCCACGCCAGCCAGTCCCCAGTCGCCATTGCTCGGCGGCGGGTTCTGGACCGCTTACTCCGCCTTCACCTCGATTTTCTTTTCGTTCTTGGCCGCCTCCGGATTCTTCGGCAACGTGATGGTCAGCACGCCCTTCTTGAAGTTCGCTTCGATCTTTTCCTGATCAACGTCATCGGGCACCCGGAATGATCGCCGGAAAGAACCGAAGCGGCGCTCCGAGAAATGATAGCCCTGCTTCTTCTCTTCCGTCCGTTCCTTCTTTTCGCCGCTTAAGGTGAGAACATCGTCTTTCAGGCTGAGCCGCACGTCCTTGTCGTCCAGGCCGGGGAGTTCCGCCGACATTTCATAGGCATTGTCTTTTTCGACGAGATCAACGGCTGGTGCCGATCCCGTGAACATGCGCTCGACCGTCCGGAATGGCTCGGCGGCGCCTTTGCGCCCACCCCACGAGGACGACACGCCGGAGAAGAAGTCCTCGAACATTCTCTCCATGTCGGTGCGCAAACGCGCCAGCGGCTGCCATGTCTCCTCGAATATGCTTGGGCTCTTGCCGGTCTTTGTCGGCACCTTCTCGGACTCTTCAGCCATCTCGGTTCTCCCTGGGTCAGCTTTTCTTAGAGGTCTTCGCGAAGAATGCGGATAGGACTCCCACGACCTGCTCGCTCCCACACTTAGGACAACGCGCTTTTGCCGCTTCATGCTCGGCGATCGACTGTACCTCGTCGAAAGCCATCCCGCATTGTTCGCAGCGATAAGCGTAGGTCGGCACTTCCTCCTCCTGCGTAGCTTTTCCACGACAGTTTACGACGTTCGTTAGTATACCATGTAATATTACAACCGGCGAGTTGCGCATTTCCCAGTCGCGGCAGCGGGAGGGACGTCTCACGATTAGGCCTGGTCAAGCGGTGGTTCCCTGCCGGCGTTCGCCGAGCCAGCCACCCAACACGCCGGCCACGAACGGGACCACGCCGCCGGTAAGGATATTTACCACTGTGAAGTTGCCCGAAAGCAGCAGAGCGATGATCACCGCGATGGCGGCCGAAATGCCGGGTTCGAGAATTGTCCGTCCCGCCGATTTGAGACCGACGATAAAGCCTCCGATCACGAAAGACAGGAAGTTGACGAGCGCGAGCAGCGCAACTTGCCCGCCACTCAGCGTTATGTCCTCGACCGTGGTTGCTTGTTGCACCGCCGGTCCGAGAACAAGCGCCATGATAAAGCCGGCGGCCAAGTTCAGAGCGATCATGATCAACACAAGCCCTATGCTGATGCCTCAGACCCTTTTTACGCAAGCAGAAGCGCGGGCCGAACCGCCGTCGCGACCTTCGAAAATATTATCGACCGCGAAGCACGTCGTCAGAAGGTGAATCCGGACATAGTGAAGGCAATTGTCTTCGCGGCGAACGCCAGAGGGCATTATTTCTGTGCGGCAAGAGCCCTGGAAGGACTGAGTGCCGCAAAGAGCATCTTTCCATGAACATCAACCCTATCATTTGGGGCCCACTCGACTCACAGAAAGACTGCCCTTGATCCAGAGGTCAACACAAAGGCCGGAGTTACTGTTGTAAAGTACTAACTGAGCGGATAGTGAACCAGTGACCAGAAAAAGTGGGGACATTGTATAACTCTATAAGCAAGGATCAAGTGCCGGATTTTGGTGGGTATGTCGGGCGCGTTTACCGAGAGAAACCCTGGGTGAAGTAGATATGAAGGACTATGCCTCTGCGTTACTCAGAGCCACCTGCGAGCTGGTCCGCGCGGTGGCGATCGAGGGATGGTGACTTCGGCCCGGCTGTCCCGTCGCCCACCCATTAAGGTTGATCGTGAGATGTGGCTGGGAGTCGGACGGCCGCATTCTCCTCCGCGGTCTTGGCTTCTTGACGGTTATTTGGATCAGGGAGCGGCGAGATGACGGAACTCCTCGACGATATGTTCGTACAGCGCGCGCTTGAAGCCAACGGCAAGACCGGGAAGCGTCTCGATCCGCACCCATCGCCAGTCGTCGAACTCCGGGTGGCCATCGGCGGCAAGATCGATATCGCTGTCCCGGCCGGTGAACCTGAGCGCGAACCAACGCTGCTTCTGGCCGCGATACCTGCCGCCCCATACGCGCCCGACCAACTCCTCGGGCAACTCATAGCGATACCAGGCCTTGGACTTGGCGATGATCTCGGCCTTGTCGGTGCCGATCTCCTCGGCCAATTCGCGCAGCACGGCCTTGCTCGGCTTCTCGGAGTCGTCGATCCCGCCTTGTGGCAACTGCCAGGCGTCGCCCGGCGTGTCGATTCGGCGAGCAACGAAGACAAACCCCTCGCGATTGATCAACAGCGCTCCGACGCCTTTTCGGTATGGCAACTTCCGCAGCTTTGCGTTCACCGCACGCTTTCCGCGGCTAGCAACGCCGAGACGGGCGCCAGCACATACCGCCGGTCGTCGAGCGTCAGACATCCACGCGCGCAGCCGCTCGAGCGTGGCTGGATAAGCCTCGGCCACTGCGACGCCGCTCGATCGCGCGCCGGCAATCTTCTCCAGATCGGCCAACTGCCGGTCGATCGCCAGGGCGCCAGCCGGATCGATCACCATGTCGACGCGAACCACCGGGACATCCGGGCTCCGCGTCATCCGGGCGAGCGGCGCCGCCTTGTCCTCCGTGCCATCGACCAGCAGCAGACCGCGGAATCGCGCCGCCCCGAGCAACACCTCGAAAGCATCATCGTTCGGTTCAGGGGCCCTCGCGCCCACCGCGAGCATGCCGACGTAGCCGGTGAAGGCGCCGAGCACGGTCTGCAGTCGCTTGCCGTTCTCGTCCCTGGATGCGCCCGCTCGCAGCGCCCGTGGCCCACGATCATATAAACGGGAGTCCGCCTCCTGAAGCGGAACCGTCGCCAGCAGCTCATGCCCGGCGCGCCGCGCCCCGCGCGCCCATGCGTCCGCGCGGTCGGCGTAGGCGTCGATGGCGAGGACGACGGCAGCCGGCAAACGCTCGATCGCCGCCTCGCTCGCCGCCTTGTTAAGGCCGATCCCGACGACGATGATCACCAGCTTCGCCCGTGCATCCGCCCTATCGTGCGGACGTGCATAAATCTGGCGCGGCAGCCGTCCGTCGGCGGCGATCACCGGCAGCCCACCGAATGCCGTAGCTTGAATCAGCGCCGGATCCGCGGCCGGCGCCAGCGGCGCGTCAGGCGCCAGCGGCGGAAGGTGACCGAAAGCGGCGGCCGTCATCGGCGGGACGATCAGGCCGCCGTCAATCCCGGCCGACGCTGGGGGCGCCGTCGGATGCTCGTCTGGCGAGGATGGCAGCGTGACCACGACGGAGCGGGCAGCGAACCCCTTGCTGTCCGATGAGTGCAGCCAGAGTATCGAGATGACCAGTGCCAACGAGGCACACGCCAGCGCCACGCCCATGGCGATCGCCGGGGCCGAACTCCCCGACTTGTCCGGACTATGTCCGCCGAACCGAAGCCGGCGCGGCGCGTACCATACAGCGTGGCTCAGCCAGCCGGCCATTGTTGGATCAACGGCCGGAGCGTCAATTCGCCACGTTGCTGGCGCGTTGCGAGTACAGGGACAAGCCGCGAACCAAATCGAGGGCGCGAAGCAGTTGGTAATCTACCGCCGGCGTCTCGTCTTCCGCTTCCTCGCCGGCGCCGACAGGGGGAGCCGGCGCGGCCGTCGGCTGCTTGCGGTCCAACGCCCCGCGCAGATCGGCCTCCCGCCGCTGATTTGCCTCCTTCACGGATTCGATGCGCGCCTGTTCGACGACGATGTCCGGCTCGATGCCGACCGCCTGAATCGAGCGGCCGGCGGGCGTGTAGTAGCGGGCCGTGGTCAGGCGCATCGCTCCGTGCCCGGAGAGCGGGATGATCGTTTGCACGGAGCCCTTGCCGAACGACTTCGTGCCGAGCACGATTGCCCGGTTGTGGTCCTGCAAGGCTCCCGCGACGATTTCCGAGGCCGAGGCCGAACCGCCGTTGATCAGCAGAACGATCGGCAGTCCTTCGGCCAGGTCGCCGGGCTTGGCGTTGAAGCGCTGTGCTTCCTCGGGCTTACGGGCGCGCGTTGAGACGATCTCGCCCTTGTCGAGGAAGTCGTCGGCGATAGCCACGGCCTGAGTCAGAAGACCACCGGGGTTATTACGCAGATCGAGTACGATGCCCTGCAGCGATCCGTTCGCCTCCTTCTTCAGCTTCTCGATCTCCTCCCGGACCCCGACATCGGTCTGTTCGCTGAACGAACTTATGCGGACATAGCCGACTTTGCCCTCGAGGCGTGACTTGACCGACTTGATCTTGATCACTGAACGCGTGAGCGTCACCTCGAACGGCTCGCGATCGGCGCGGCGGATCGTCAGCTTGACCGTACTGCCGGCCGGCCCGCGCATCTTCTCGACAGCATCCGGCAACGACATCCCCTGGATCTGTTCGCCATCGAGATGTGTGATCAGGTCTCCCGGTTCGATGCCCGCCTTGAACGCCGGGGTATCGTCGATGGGCGAGACCACCTTCACCAGACCGCCTTCCATCGTCACCTCGATGCCGAGTCCGCCGAACGAGCCCTGGGTCTGAACCTTCATGTCATCGAAGCGCTTGGAATTCATGTAGCCGGAATGCGGGTCGAGCGAGGACAGCATGCCGTTTACCGCGGCCTCGATCAGCTGTTCGTCAGTCGCCTGGTCAACGTAGTCGGCCCGCACGCGCTCGAAGACGTCGCCGAACAGGTTGAGCAGCTCGTACGTGTTGGCTTTCGCCTCGGGCTTCTGCTCTTCGGTTTCCGCCGCCGCCAGCGGCCGAACCATGAGCAACAGCGCGATAGCGGTGACGAGGAATCGACGAATGATCATACGCCTTCTTTCGCCTCTCGGGAGGCCGAGTTGTTAACTAACAGTTGCAAATCGGCGCGCGATGTCGCGGTTGAGCCCCGAAAGCGGGATGTTCAAGGCGGTCGGACAAAGCGGTGCCGGACAGCCGCGCCTCCTGACATCACGACATCATAGCCGTGGCCGCGTTCACGGATCAAGAACACGTCGCTTGCGGTTTTCGCGGCACCCGCCGAGCCTCGAGAATGGCTCGGCCGCATGCTTGTTTGCTAGCGTGGGTATCCGCAAGCAACCGTGAACAACGGAGGGGCGCGGCCGCTTTCCTCGCCTCCAGCCCCAAGATAAGTTATTGTAGGAGCCGTGTCTTGGCGAACGGGGCTGGCCCACCGGCGGCCGGTGAGGGGCGATGAGCGCGAGGAAGCGAGAAAGAGCGTGGAGCGACTTCGCCGGCTGGTGCAAGACGCGAGGCTTGCGAGCGCTACCCGCGCATCCCTGGACCGTAGCCGCCTACGCGCGCTGGTGCGAAACGCGGCATCGTTATCCGGCCATCGTCATGCGGATCAAGGCGATCGCCAGGGCGCACGTGCTCGCCTGCGCCATGTCGCCGGATCGGCATCCCACCGTTACCAGGACATTGCGCACCATCGAGGCGCGCAGTCGTACCCGCGCCAGCCGAGCCGCCTTGTTTCCAACCGATGACGTGATGAAGGCGGACACCGCCCTCGCCAAGCCGCCGCGCCGGGGCCTGCGGGAGCGCAGGCGGGATCGGTCAATGCGATCGACGCCGCGTCTCGCCCAACGTCGACCGCGTTGACGGCAAATTCAGTGCTTCGTTCGACGCTCCCGCCCTCTGACGTGGCGGAACCGCGAGCGCTCGGCGGCGTAACCGGAGGAGAAACTCCGGAGGGCGAACGAGCGGAGCGGTGCAATCAATGACACTCGGATCCTTTATGTTACCGATAGCCGCAATTGTGCTCGCGTCGTGCGCCGGATCGGGGGAAACGGGGCCAGCGGCAAGGCCAGCCGGCGAGCCGCAAACAACCAAGACCGGCGTGCTGGAGGCCGGAGCGACCGCCTTGCAGCGGGATGCGCCGCCGGATGCTCTGGATATCTACCTCGTCGGCTTCCACCCGATGAAGAAAGCCCCGCATCACCAGAGCGAAGCGCATCACTTCTGCCGGCAGGTCAACCAGGACCTCGCACAATGCGCGCTGTTCGACGGCAACACGGCCGAGGCCAATCTCACCGGCATTGAGTACATCATCTCGGAGCGGCTTTTTGCCACCCTTCCCCGCGCGGAGAAGCACTACTGGCACCCGCATAACGGCGAGATTCTCTCCGGTCAGCTCGTCGCGCCCGGCTTGCCGGCCGCTGCGGAGAAGGAGTTGATGCGCGATAAGATGAACAGCTACGGCAAGACATGGCACACCTGGAACACCTCGCACGGGGGCGTGGCCGGCGATCCGCTGCCGCTCGGCGAACCGGTGCTGGCCTGGTCGTTCAACAGGTTCGGCGAAGCGAACCCGGTGCTGGTTGCCGAGCGCGACCAGCGGATGGGAATCGATACCGGAGCAGGTGCGGCAGCAACGTCAGGACTTAGTGCCGCTCGCACATCCCCAAGCGGGCGTGGATATCCTCAAGGGTGCGTTCGGCCGGCCTACCCGGCCAATCCCTGGCGTCGTCGATCAAAGCAACGCCCGTTAGTAGTGGGGCGGTCGAAGTGCTTTCTTGCTGGGGGAGCAGCGCCGATCTAGGATCGGAGCCGATCAACAAGGTGCCGATGCCTCGTCGTGTCGGCCCAAGAGGGGAGGAAGAGGTGATGGATGACGACCTGCACGGCTATTACTTCGAGGATCTGAAGGAAGGCATGACGGCGAGCTTCGGCAAGACCATCACCGAGGGAGACATCTATACCTTCGCTGGTGTCTCCGGGGACCTGAACCCCGTGCACGTCAACGAGGAATTCGCCAAGACGACGATGTTCAAGGGGCGGATCGCGCACGGTATGATCGGCGCGGCGTTCATCTCCGCCGTGTTGGGCACCAAGCTGCCTGGGCCTGGCTGCATCTATGTCAAGCAGGATCTCAAATTCAAGGCGCCGGTGAAGATCGGCGATACACTGATGGCGCGTGTCACCATCAAGAAGCTGATCCCGGAGAAGAAGTTCGCCGAGTGCGAGACGATTTGCACGGTCGGCGACAAGAAGGTGATCGAGGGCGAAGCTCTGGTGATGGTGCCGGCGCGCGGCTGAAGCATGCGAGAAACGCTGGCGGCTGGCTGGGGCGAGAGCCGAGCCGCCTCACTCGCCGATCAGATGCAGGACGACCTGCCGGGTATGCGCGCCGCTTCGATGCTCGAACAAGTAAATGCCCTGCCAGGAACCCAGCATCAGTTCGCCATTACCAACCGGTATCGAAACCTGCACCAGCGTCAAGGCGCTGCGAATGTGCGCCGGCATGTCGTCTTCGCCTTCCATGACGTGCCGATAGAGCGACCGATCCTCTCGGACCAGCCTCCGAAAGAAGGTCTGCAGATCGCGCCGCACGTCGGGGTCGGCGTTCTCCTGAATGATCAGCGACGCGCTGGTATGCTGGCAGAAGACGGTCAACAGTCCGCTCTCGAAATGCTGACGAGCGAGCCAGGCCGCGACCTCCGCGGTGATTTCAACCAGGCCTTGGCCGCTCGTTCTGACGCTCAGCTTGCCCTGCGCCTGCCGCAAGCCGAGCGGCGCGACGGACATCGTTCTCGGTTCCAAAGGCCTGTCCTCCGTCCGCCAGCCCGCCGGCGGCGCTCGCCCGGTTGCATCGAGACATCGCTGGCCGAGCCTGTCAACCCGAGCGCTTGGCGGCAGCCCTCACCCATCCCGGTGTGGCGCCGGCAAGACCAAGCCGGTAAAGCTCAACAGCGCCGCCGCCGCGCTCGCCGCGATCACAACCGCCATCGGGAGGGCGGAGCCGTGCGGCAGCACACCGACGGCAAAGCTGGCTGCCGCCGCCACCAGCATCTGAACAAATCCCAGCAGCGCCGAGGCGGCGCCGGCTATCCGCGGGAACGGCGCCATCGCGCCGGCCATGCCGGCCGGCAGCGCCATTCCGAGCCCGGCGCTGAAGATCGCCATGGGCGCCACGATGCTCGCGACCGACAGCGGGGCGAGCGCCGCGAGGCCCGCCATCAGGCCGCCGCCGAGCAGCGACCGCCAAGCCAAGCAGCACCAGCGTGTTCGAGCGCCATACGGCCGGTCAGCCGGCCGGTGAGGAGGCTGCCGGCGAGGAAGCCCATGACGGTAAAGACCGCCAGCATGCCGTAGTGATCCGGCGAATGCCGAGCAGCTCGATGAAAACGAAAGGCCCGCCTGCGGTGAATGCCATCAGTCCGGCGAAGATGAAGCCGACGGCCAGGGTGTTGCCGAGATAGCGCCGGTCGCTCAGCAACCGCGCACACGCAGTCAGCAGGCCGGGCGCGTTGGCTCGTGAGCCGGGCATCCGGGGGTTCGTTTCTGCCAGCAGCCCCACGAAGCGGCGACGATCAGCACGCCGACCACGCTGAGGAAGACAAAGGCGGCGCGCCAGCCGAACCATACCTGGAGATAGCCGCCGATGATCGGTGCGACCGCCGGCGAAATCGCGAGCGCAGCGCCGATCATCGCCATCGCCCGGCGGTCCCGTCAGGACCGTAGATGTCGCGGACGATGGCGCGGCCGAGCACCGGTCCGACGCACGCCGCCATTCCCTGCAGCACGCGGGCGGCGATCAGCGCGCCGATCGACGGCGCAAGCGCGCACACACACCGAGGCGCCCAGATAAAGGCCGAGCCCGGCGAGGAGGGTCGGGCGCCGGCCGAGCGGTCGGAGAGCGGCCCGAACACCAGCTGGCAGACGGCAAAGCCGAGCGAGAAAGCCGGAGAGGGTGAGGTTGACCCGGTCCGGCGTCGTCATCAGGTCGTGGACGATCGCCGGCATCGACGGAACGTAGATCGACGTGGAGATTTGCCCGAGTGCCACCAGCGCCGTCAGCAGCGCGCCGACGACCAGGGAGCCGCGCGGCCGCATCCTCCAGCCGGCACGCGCCGCGGCGACGCCGGATCTTTCCCAGGGCTGCAAACGGATCGGGGCCGGGGCGGCGGGAGCGGATGTCGCGGCAAGGCGCCCGAAAGCGGCGCCACTCGCTTGCGCAACGCCAGGCCCGGCCATATAAGGGCGCGCTTTCGCCGGTCGTCCACCCGCCGTGCGCTCGTCCAAGGAGGCGGGAGCCGCTGCCATGACCTTCGCCATCGCCTATCCCGCCATCGACCCGGTGCTGGTCCAGATCGGCCCGTTCGCCATTCGCTGGTATGCGCTGGCCTACCTCGCCGGGCTGCTGCTCGGCTGGTGGTACGCGCGGTGGCTCGCCGGCATCGCCGCGGCTGGTGCCGGCCGAGGCGATCGACGACTTCTTGATCTGGGCGACCCTGGGCGTCGTGCTGGGCGGCCGCCTCGGCTACGTGCTGTTCTACAAGCCCGGCTATTACCTCGATCATCCGCTGGCGGCATTGCAGCTCTGGCACGGCGGGATGTCGTTCCATGGCGGGCTGCTGGGCGTCGTCGTCGCCGGCGTCACCTTCTGCGCGCGCCGCCGCATCAGACGCTCGCGTTCGCCGACCTGATCTTCTGCGCCGCGCCGATCGGCCTGTTCCTCGGGCGGCTCGCCAACTTCATCAATGGCGAACTGGTGGGGCGGCCGACCGACGTGCCCTGGGCGATGGTCTTCCCCGGCTGCGGCCCGTTGCCGCGCCATCCGAGCCAGCTCTACGAGGCGGCCTGGAGGGCGCGGCCTGTTCGTGGTCCTGTTCCTGCTGTGGCGGGTCCCGGCGATCCGCGACCGGCCCGGCATGCTCACCGGCGCCTTCCTCATCGGCTACGGCTGTTCCGCACGTTCGCCGAGTTGTTCCGCGAGCCGGACGCGCATCTGGGCTTCCTGATCGCGGCCTGACCATGGGCCAGCTGCTGTCGCTGCCGATGCTGCTGGTGGGCATCTGGTTCGTCGTACGCGCCGCCCGGCGGCACGCTCGCCGGCGTGACGACCGCTCGCGGCGCTGCTGCGCCGGCGCATCGGCGAGAGCGGCCCGCTGAGGGTCGCGGAGTTCATGGCGGTTGCGCTGGCCACCACGAACACGGCTACTATGCGAGCCGCGACCCGCTCGGCGCCTCGCGGCGACTTCATCACCGCGCCGGAGATCAGCCAGGTTTCGGCGAGCTGATCGGCGCGTGGTGCGTCGAGGTGTGGCGGGCGATGGATGCGCCCGATCCCGTCCGGCTGGTGGAGCTCGGCCCGGGTCGCGGCACGCTGCTCGCCGACGCCGTCCGGATTTGGCGGCGGATGGCACGCGAGCTTGCGGAGGCGGCCCGGCTGCACCTGGTGGAGACGAGCTCGGCTTTGCGCGCGCGCCAGCAGGCATGCTGTCGGGTCTCGAGCGCCCCCGCTGGTGGCAGGCATGCCGGCTCGCCGATGTGCCGGCAGGGCCGATGATCCTGCTCGCCAACGAGTTCTTCGACGCTCTGCCGATCCATCAGTTCGTCCGCCGCGACGGCGCCGTGGCGCGAGCGGCTGGTCGGCCTCGCGGCCGATGGCGACGGCTTCGCCTTCTTCGACGGGCCGGTCGTCGGATTGCGGATGGGGAGGGCGAGCCGGTCGGGCGGAGGGGGCGTTCCTGCGAGCTCTGTCCGGCGGCCGAAGCCCTCGCGGCCGATATCGGCGCGCGGCTGGCGGCGCATGGCGGTGCGGCGCTGATCGTCGACTATGGACCTTCGCACAGCGTGCTCGGCGACACTCTGCAGGCGGTGCGCGCCCACCGCTACGCCGATCCGCTGGCGGATCCGGGCGGGCCGACCTGTCCCACCACGTCGATTTCCAGCGGCTGCGCGGCGCCGCGGAGCGCGCCGGGGCCGGGACATCGGCCCGATCCCGCAGGGGCTGTTCCTCGGCCGGCTCGGCATCGGGGCGCGCACCGAGGCGATGGCGAACGCGGCCTCACGCCGGCAGCAGGCCGAAGCGATCGGCGGCGCGGTCCGCCGGCTGATCCATCCAGGACGCATGGGCGTGCTGTTCAAGGCCTTCGCCATCGTAATAGAGCCGGCGCTGCCGACTCCGCCGGGCTTCACGGCCGATCCCGCCTGAGCGGG
>CAWAYT010000010.1:0-71695 GCA_963786265.1 uncultured Alphaproteobacteria bacterium | reverse complement strand
GCTGGTCCGCGCGGTGGCGATCGAGGGATGGTGACTTGGCCCGGCTGTCCCGTCGCCCACCCATTAAGGTTGATCGTGAGATGTGGCTGGGAGTCGGACGGCCGCATTCTCCTCCGCGGTCTTGGCTTCTTGACGGTTATTTGGATCAGGGAGCGGCGAGATGACGGAACTCCTCGACGATATGTTCGTACAGCGCGCGCTTGAAGCCAACGGCAAGACCGGGAAGCGTCTCGATCCGCACCCATCGCCAGTCGTCGAACTCCGGGTGGCCATCGGCGGCAAGATCGATATCGCTGTCCCGGCCGGTGAACCTGAGCGCGAACCAACGCTGCTTCTGGCCGCGATACCTGCCGCCCCATACGCGCCCGACCAACTCCTCGGGCAACTCATAGCGATACCAGGCCTTGGACTTGGCGATGATCTCGGCCTTGTCGGTGCCGATCTCCTCGGCCAATTCGCGCAGCACCGCCTTGCTCGGCTTCTCGGAGTCGTCGATCCCGCCTTGCGGCAACTGCCAGGCGTCGCCCGGCGTGTCGATTCGGCGAGCAACGAAGACCAGTCCCTCGCGATTGATCAACACCGCTCCGACGCCTTTTCGGTATGGCAACTTCCGCCGCTTTGCGTTCACCGCACGCTTTCCGCGGCTAGCAACGCCGAGACGGGCGACAGCACATAGCGCCGGCGTCGAGCGCGGATATCCACGCGCGGAGCCGCTCGAGCGTAGCCGGATACGCTCGGACCAGAGCGATGCCGCTCGATCGCTCGCCCGCTATCTTCTCCAGATCGGCTAACTGCCGGTCGATCGCCGGGGCGCCAGCCGGATCGATCACCATGTCGACGCGAACCACCGGGACATCCGGGCTCCGCGTCATCCGGGCGAGCGGCGCCGCCTTGTCCTCCGTGCCATCGACCAGCAGCAGACCGCGGAATCGCGCCGCCCCGAGCAACACCTCGAAAGCATCATCGTTCGGTTCAGGGGCCCTCGCGCCCACCGCGAGCATGCCGACGTAGCCGGTGAAGGCGCCGAGCACGGTCTGCAGTCGCTTGCCGTTCTCGTCCCTGGATGCGCCCGCTCGCAGCGCCCGTGGCCCACGATCATATAAACGGGAGTCCGCCTCCTGAAGCGGAACCGTCGCCAGCAGCTCATGCCCGGCGCGCCGCGCCCCGCGCGCCCATGCGTCCGCGCGGTCGGCGTAGGCGTCGATGGCGAGGACGACGGCAGGCCGGCAAACGCTCGATCGCCGCCTCGCTCGCCGCCTTGTTAAGGCCGATCCCGACGACGATGATCACCAGCTTCGCCCGTGCATCCGCCCTATCGTGCGGACGTGCATAAATCTGGCGCGGCAGCCGTCCGTCGGCGGCGATCACCGGCAGCCCACCGAATGCCGTAGCTTGAATCAGCGCCGGATCCGCGGCCGGCGCCAGCGGCGCTCAGGCGCCAGCGGCGGAAGGTGACCGAAAGCGGCGGCCGTCATCGGCGGGACGATCAGGCCGCCGTCAATCCCGGCCGACGCTGGGGGCGCCGTCGGATGCTCGTCTGGCGAGGATGGCAGCGTTATCACGACGGAGCGGGCAGCGAACCCCTTGCTGTCCGATGAGTGCAGCCAGAGTATCGAGATGACCAGTGCCAACGAGGCACACGCCAGCGCCACGCCCATGGCGATCGCCGGGGCCGAACTCCGCGGCTTGTCCGGACTATGTCCGCCCAACCGAAGCCGGCGCGGCGCGTACCATACAGCGTAGCTCAGCCAGCCGGCCATCGTTGGAGCAATGGCCGAGCGTCAGTTCGCCACGTTGCTGGCGCGTTGCGAGTACAGGGACAAGCCGCGAACCAGATCGAGGGCGCGAAGCAGCTGGTAATCGACCGCCGGCGTCTCGCCTTCCGCTTCCTCGCCGGCGCCGACAGGGGGAGCCGGCGCGGCCGTCGGCGGCTTGCGGTCCAACGCCCCGCGCAGATCGGCTTCCCGCCGCTGATTCGCCTCCTTCACGGATTCGATGCGCGCCTGTTCGACGACGATATCGGGCTCGATGCCGACCGCCTGAATCGAGCGGCCGGCGGGCGTGTAGTAGCGGGCGGTGGTCAGGCGCATCGCTCCGTGCCCGGAGAGCGGGATGATCGTCTGCACGGAGCCCTTGCCGAACGACTTCGTGCCGAGCACGATTGCCCGGTTGTGGTCCTGCAAGGCTCCCGCGACGATTTCCGAGGCCGAGGCCGAACCGCCGTTGATCAGCAGAACGATCGGCAGTCCTTCGGCCAGGTCGCCGGGCTTGGCGTTGAAGCGCTGTGCTTCCTCGGGCTTACGGGCGCGCGTTGAGACGATCTCGCCCTTGTCGAGGAAGTCGTCGGCGATAGCCACGGCCTGAGTCAGCAGACCACCGGGGTTATTCCGCAGATCGAGTACGATGCCCTGCAGCGATCCGTTCGCCTCCTTCTTCAGCTTCTCGATCTCCTCCCGGACCCCGACATCGGTCTGTTCGCTGAACGAACTTATGCGGACATAGCCGACTTTGCCCTCGAGGCGTGACTTGACCGACTTGATCTTGATCACTGAACGCGTGAGCGTCACCTCGAACGGCTCGCGATCGGCGCGGCGGATCGTCAGCTTGACCGTACTGCCGGCCGGCCCGCGCATCTTCTCGACAGCATCCGGCAACGACATCCCCTGGATCTGTTCGCCATCGAGATGTGTGATCAGGTCTCCCGGTTCGATGCCCGCCTTGAACGCCGGGGTATCGTCGATGGGCGAGACCACCTTCACCAGACCGCCTTCCATCGTCACCTCGATGCCGAGTCCGCCGAACGAGCCTTGGGTCTGAACCTTCATGTCATCGAAGCGCTTGGAATTCATGTAGCCGGAATGCGGGTCGAGCGAGGACAGCATGCCGTTTACCGCGGCCTCGATCAGCTGTTCGTCAGTCGCCTGGTCAACGTAGTCGGCCCGCACGCGCTCGAAGACGTCGCCGAACAGGTTGAGCAGCTCGTACGTGTTGGCTTTCGCCTCGGGCTTCTGCTCTTCGGTTTCCGCCGCCGCCAGCGGCCGAACCATGAGCAACAGCGCGATAGCGGTGACGAGGAATCGACGAATGATCATACGCCTTCTTTCGCCTCTCGGGAGGCCGAGTTGTTAACTAACAGTTGCGAATCGGCGCGCGATGTCGCGGTTGAGCCCCGAAAGCGGGATGTTCAAGGCGGTCGGACAAAGCGGTGCCGGACAGCCGCGCCTCCTGACATCACGACATCATAGCCGTGGCCGCGTTCACGGATCAAGAACACGTCGCTTGCGGTTTTCGCGGCACCCGCCGAGCCTCGAGAATGGCTCGGCCGCATGCTTGTTTGCTAGCGTGGGTATCCGCAAGCAACCGTGAACAACGGAGGGGCGCGGCCGCTTTCCTCGCCTCCAGCCCCAAGATAAGTTATTGTAGGAGCCGTGTCTTGGCGAACGGGGCTGGCCCACCGGCGGCCGGTGAGGGGCGATGAGCGCGAGGAAGCGAGAAAGAGCGTGGAGCGACTTCGCCGGCTGGTGCAAGACGCGAGGCTTGCGAGCGCTACCCGCGCATCCCTGGACCGTAGCCGCCTACGCGCGCTGGTGCGAAACGCGGCATCGTTATCCGGCCATCGTCATGCGGATCAAGGCGATCGCCAGGGCGCACGTGCTCGCCTGCGCCATGTCGCCGGATCGGCATCCCACCGTTACCAGGACATTGCGCACCATCGAGGCGCGCAGTCGTACCCGCGCCAGCCGAGCCGCCTTGTTTCCAACCGATGACGTGATGAAGGCGGACACCGCCCTCGCCAAGCCGCCGCGCCGGGGCCTGCGGGAGCGCAGGCGGGATCGGTCAATGCGATCGACGCCGCGTCTCGCCCAACGTCGACCGCGTTGACGGCAAATTCAGTGCTTCGTTCGACGCTCCCGCCCTCTGACGTGGCGGAACCGCGAGCGCTCGGCGGCGTAACCGGAGGAGAAACTCCGGAGGGCGAACGAGCGGAGCGGTGCAATCAATGACACTCAGATCCTTTATGTTACCGATAGCCGCAATTGTGCTCGCGTCGTGCGCCGGATCGGGGGAAACGGGGCCAGCGGCAAGGCCAGCCGGCGAGCCGCAAACAACCAAGACCGGCGTGCTGGAGGCCGGAGCGACCGCCTTGCAGCGGGATGCGCCGCCGGATGCTCTGGATATCTACCTCGTCGGCTTCCACCCGATGAAGAAAGCCCCGCATCACCAGAGCGAAGCGCATCACTTCTGCCGGCAGGTCAACCAGGACCTCGCACAATGCGCGCTGTTCGACGGCAACACGGCCGAGGCCAATCTCACCGGCATTGAGTACATCATCTCGGAGCGGCTTTTTGCCACCCTTCCCCGCGCGGAGAAGCACTACTGGCACCCACATAACGGCGAGATTTTCTCCGGTCAGCTCGTCGCGCCCGGCTTGCCGGCCGCTGCGGAGAAGGAGTTGATGCGCGATAAGATGAACCAGCTACGGCAAGACATGGCACACCTGGAACACCTCGCACGGGGGCGTGGCCGGCGATCCGCTGCCGCTCGGCGAACCGGTGCTGGCCTGGTCGTTCAACAGGTTCGGCGAAGCGAACCCGGTGCTGGTTGCCGAGCGCGACCAGCGGATGGGAATCGATACGGAGCAGGTGCGGCAGCAACGTCAGGACTTAGTGCCGCTCGCACATCCCCAAGCGGGCGTGGATATCCTCAAGGGTGCGTTCGGCCGGCCTACCCGGCCAATCGGTGGCGTCGTCGATCAAAGGAACGCCCGTTAGTAGTGGGGCGGTCGAAGTGCTTTCTTGCTGGGGGAGCAGCGCCGATCTAGGATCGGAGCCGATCAACAAGGTGCCGATGCCTCGTCGTGTCGGCCCAAGAGGGGAGGAAGAGGTGATGGATGACGACCTGCACGGCTATTACTTCGAGGATCTGAAGGAAGGCATGACGGCGAGCTTCGGCAAGACCATCACCGAGGGAGACATCTATACCTTCGCTGGTGTCTCCGGGGACCTGAACCCCGTGCACGTCAACGAGGAATTCGCCAAGACGACGATGTTCAAGGGGCGGATCGCGCACGGTATGATCGGCGCGGCGTTCATCTCCGCCGTGTTGGGCACCAAGCTGCCTGGGCCTGGCTGCATCTATGTCAAGCAGGATCTCAAATTCAAGGCGCCGGTGAAGATCGGCGATACACTGATGGCGCGTGTCACCATCAAGAAGCTGATCCCGGAGAAGAAGTTCGCCGAGTGCGAGACGATTTGCACGGTCGGCGACAAGAAGGTGATCGAGGGCGAAGCTCTGGTGATGGTGCCGGCGCGCGGCTGAAGCATGCGAGAAACGCTGGCGGCTGGCTGGGGCGAGAGCCGAGCCGCCTCACTCGCCGATCAGATGCAGGACGACCTGCCGGGTATGCGCGCCGCTTCGATGCTCGAACAAGTAAATGCCCTGCCAGGAACCCAGCATCAGTTCGCCATTACCAACCGGTATCGAAACCTGCACCAGCGTCAAGGCGCTGCGAATGTGCGCCGGCATGTCGTCTTCGCCTTCCATGACGTGCCGATAGAGCGACCGATCCTCTCGGACCAGCCTCCGAAAGAAGGTCTGCAGATCGCGCCGCACGTCGGGGTCGGCGTTCTCCTGAATGATCAGCGACGCGCTGGTATGCTGGCAGAAGACGGTCAACAGTCCGCTCTCGAAATGCTGACGAGCGAGCCAGGCCGCGACCTCCGCGGTGATTTCAACCAGGCCTTGGCCGCTCGTTCTGACGCTCAGCTTGCCCTGCGCCTGCCGCAAGCCGAGCGGCGCGACGGACATCGTTCTCGGTTCCAAAGGCCTGTCCTCCGTCCGCCAGCCCGCCGGCGGCGCTCGCCCGGTTGCATCGAGACATCGCTGGCCGAGCCTGTCAACCCGAGCGCTTGGCGGCAGCCCTCACCCATCCCGGTGTGGCGCCGGCAAGACCAAGCCGGTAAAGCTCAACAGCGCCGCCGCCGCGCTCGCCGCGATCACAACCGCCATCGGGAGGGCGGAGCCGTGCGGCAGCACACCGACGGCAAAGCTGGCTGCCGCCGCCACCAGCATCTGAACAAATCCCAGCAGCGCCGAGGCGGCGCCGGCTATCCGCGGGAACGGCGCCATGGCGCCGGCCATGCCGGCCGGCAGCGCCATTCCGAGCCCGGCGCTGAAGATCGCCATGGGCGCCACGATGCTCGCGACCGACAGCGGGGCGAGCGCCGCCAGGCCCGCCATCAGGCCGCCGCCGAGCAGCGAGCCGCCAACGCCAAGCAGAACCAGCCGGTTCAGCGGCAAACGGCCGGTAAGACGGCCGGCCGCGAGGCTGCCGACGAGGAAGCCCATGACGGTAAAGATCGACAGCATGCCGTAATGATCCGGCCGAATGCCGAGCAGGTCTATGAAAACGTACGGCCCGCCCGCGGCGAACGCCATCAGTCCGGCGAAGATGAAGGCGACGACGAGGGTGTAGCCGAGATAGCGCCGGTCGCGCAGCAACAGCGCACACGAAGTCAGCAGCCCCGGCGCGTTGGCTTGTGAGCCGGGCATCCGGGGGTTCGTTTCCGCCAGCAGCCTCCACGAAGCGGCGAAGATCACCGCGCCGACCACGCTAAGAAAGACGAAAGCCGAGCGCCAGCCGAACCATACCTGGAGATAACCGCCGATGATCGGAGCTACCGCCGGCGAAATCGCCAGCGCCGCGCCGATGTAGGCCATTGCCGCGGCGGTCCGGTTTGGACCGTAGATGTCGCGGACGATGGCGCGACCGAGCACTGGTCCGGCGCACGCCGCCATGCCCTGTAGCACGCGGCCGGTGATCAGCGCGGCGATCGTGGGTGCGAGAGTACACAGTAAAGTGGCGGCCAGGTACAGGCCGAGGCCGGTGAACAGCACCGGACGGCGGCCGAGCCGGTGGGAGAGCGGACCGAACACCATCTGACACACCGCAGAATCCGAGCAGAAAGCCAGAGAGAGTGAGGTTGACGCGGGCGGGGGTGGTGGCGAGGTCGACGACGATCGAGGGCATGGAAGGAATGTAGATCGAGGTCGAGATCTGGCCGAGCGCCACCAATGCGGTCAGCAGAGCGCCGACCCACAGCGACTCGGGATCGGCGCGGGGCCTCAAGCCGGAACTCGCCGTGCCTGACGCCAGACCTTTCCCGAGTGGTTCGAAGCGGCCATGGGCCCTTGTAGGCGGAAGCTGGATGCGCGGCAAGGCGCCCCGAAAGCCGCCGGCGTCGCTTGCGACCGCGAGAGACCGGCCTTATAAGGCGACGCTTCTGCCGGGCGCCGAAGGCGCCGTGGGGCCGGTGTTTGATGACCTTCGCCATCGCCTATCCCGCCATCGATCCGGTGCCGATCCAGATCGGTCCGTTCGCCATACGCTGGTACGCTCTCGCCTACCTCGGCGGGCTGCTGCTGGGCTGGTGGTACGCGCGTTGGCTCGCCAGGCACTCGCCACGGCTGGTAGCGCCCGAGGCGATCGACGATTTCCTGGTCTGGGCGACGCTGGGCGTGGTGCTCGGCGGCCGGCTTGGCTATGTCCTGTTTTACCGGCCCGGCTACTACCTCGAGCATCCGCTGGCGGCATTGCAGCTCTGGCACGGCGGAATGTCCTTTCACGGCGGGCTGCTCGGCGTCGTCGTCGCCGGCGTTACTTTCTGCGCCCGCCGACGCATCAAGACGCTGGCGTTCGCCGACCTGATTTTCTGCGCCGCGCCTATCGGGCTGTTTCTCGGGCGAGTCGCCAACTTCATCAACGGCGAACTGGTCGGGCGACCGTCCGACCTGCCGTGGGCGATGGTCTTCCCCGGCTACGGACCGCAACCGCGCCACCCGAGCCAGCTCTATGAGGCAGGCCTGGAAGGCGCGGCACTGTTCCTGATCCTGTTCCTGCTTTGGCGGGTTCCCGCCGTCCTCGAAAGGCCGGGCATGCTCACCGGCGCCTTCCTCATCGGCTACGGCCTGTGCCGGACATTCGTCGAATTGTTCAGAACGCCGGACGCGCACCTCGGCTTCCTGATGAACGGCTTGACCATGGGCCAACTGCTGTCCATCCCCATGCTGCTGGTGGGCGTCTGGTTCGTCGTACGCGCCGCCCGCGGCAATCGCTCGCCGGCTTGACACCGCTTGCGGCGCTGCTGCGCCGGCGCATCGGCGAGGGCGGGCCCGCTCAGCGTCGCCCAGTACATGGCGGAAGCGCTCGGCCATCACGAACACGGATATTACGCGAGCCGCGATCCGTTCGGCGCCTCGGGCGACTTCACGACGGCGCCGGAGATCAGCCAGGCGTTCGGCGAGCTGATCGGGGCGTGGTGCATCGAGGTCTGGCGGACGATGAACGCGCCCGATCCCGTGCGGGTGGTGGAGCTCGGCCCAGGGCGCGGCACGCTACTCGCCGACGCCGGACGCATTTGGCGGCGAATGGCGCCCGAACTCGCGGCCGCCGCCCGGTTGCACCTGGTGGAGACCAGCCCGGCGTTGCGGGTGCGCCAGCAAGCAATGCTGGCGGAGCTAAGGCCGCGGCCGCTCACGGCATGGCACACGCGGCTCGCCGAGGTGCCCGCTGGCCCGACGATCCTGCTCGCCAACGAGTTCTTCGACGCGCTGCCAATCCATCAGTACGTCCGGGGCAACGGCGCGTGGCGCGAGCGGCTGGTTGGCCTCGCGTCGGCGGGCGAGGGCTTGGCCTTCGCCGAGGGGCCGGTCATTGAACTTGCGGATGCGGGGGACGAGCTGGTCGCGGCGGAGGGGACGATCAAGGAGCTCTGTCCGGAAGCGGAAGCTCTCGCCGCCGCCATCGCAGCCCGCCTGGCGGCGCACGGCGGCGCGGCGCTAATCATCGATTATGGGCCAGCACGCAGCGCGTCGGGCGATACGCTACAAGCGGTTCACGACCACCGCCCCGCCTATCCGTTGGCCGAACCCGGCCGGGCCGACATCTCGCACCACGTCGATTTCCAGCGGCTGCGTCACGCGGCGGAGCGCGCCGGGGCAGGGACTTTCGGCCCGATCCCGCAGGGGCTGTTGCTCGGTAGGCTCGGCATCGGCGAGCGCACCGAGGCGCTGGCGAACGCTGCGTCATCGCCGCAACGGGCCCTTGCGGTTCAAGGCGCCGTCCGCCGGCTGATCCACCCGGGACGCATGGGCATGCTCTTCAAGGCGCTCGCCATCGCCGATCCGGCGCTGCCGGCGCCGCCCGGTTTCGTGGCGCAGCGCGCCTGAGCGGGGTGGCAACAGGCAGCCAGGGCAATCGGGTGAAGGAAGTACGTGACAAAGGGCTGAAGTGCTGAATCTGTCGTGGTCCTCCGATTCGGTTCGCGGAGGACGGCGATGGATGGCGTGGCGGCGGACGTTGGGGCGATTTTCGAGGCGGTTGTTTTTCTAAGTCATTTCAAGGATTTGCCGGACCCGCGCCAGCGCGGCAAGGTTATTTATCCGCTCCAGGAGGTGCTGCTGCTGACTCTGCTGGCGGTGCTTGCGGGGGCGGAGAGCATTCACCGACATCGCGCGATTTGGCGAGAGAAGCTCGACCTGCTGCGGCGGTTCCGGCCGTTTCGTGACGGCACGCCCTCGCACGATCATCTCGGCGATATCTTTGCCACGCTCGACGCCGCGCACTTCCAGCGCTGCTTCGTCGCCTGGGTGGCGGCGCTGACGGGAACACCGGCCGAGGTGATCGCGATCGATGGCAAGACCTCGCGCCGCTCCTATCAGAAGAAGGGCGCGAAAGCGCCGATCCACATGGTCTCGGCCTTCGCCGCGCGCCAACGCATCGTGCTGGGCCAGGTAAAGGTGGCGGAAAAGTCGAACGAGATCGTCGCCATCCCGGCGCTGCTCGACATGATGGCGATCGAGGGCGCGATCGTGACCATCGATGCGATGGGCTGCCAGCGCAACATCGCGCGAAAATCATCGAGAAGAAGGCCGATTACATCCTCGCGCTGAAAGGCAATCAAGGCACGCTGCGCGAGGATGTCGAGCTTTTCGCCGATGAGCAGAAAGCCAAGAATTTCAAGGATACCACGATCAGCCACGATACGAACGGTCGATGGCGATCACGGCCGTATCGAGACCAGAACACAACGGTGATCCACGATGTTGAATGGCTGCAGAGCGCCACGAATGGCCGGGCCTGAAAGCCATTGTCATGGTCGAAAGCAGGCGCGAGATCAACGGCAAGAACCGAGCGAGACACGCTTCTACATCACCTCGCTGGTGATGCCGGCCAGTCTCGTGGGCCCCATCATCCGCAGGCACTGGGCGATCGAGAACAGCCTGCACTGGGTCATGGACATGATCTTTCGCGACGACGAATGCCGCATCCGAACCGATAACGCCCCAGCCAATTTCACCACCCTCAAGCACATCGCCCACAATCTCATCCGCAACGCTCCGGCAAGGACTCCATCCGCCTCCGGCGCAAAATCGCAGCCTGGGACGACGAGTTTCTCGCAAGCCTCATCGCCGCATGAACCTTCACCCGATTCCCCTGCCATAGGCGCAGACGCTCTCCTTCGAGCACGCCTTCCGCGTCGATGCGCAGCCGGTGTCGGTCGAGATGGTCGAGGTGCTCTCCCGCGCGATGGAGACCTCGGGCCGGTGCTGACCCCGCAACGGCTATGACGCCGCCACGCTCGCCGCCGACCGCACCCGGGAACCCACCGACCAGCTCCGCGCCGTCGGGGTGCCAGTCACCCTCACCCCAACCCTCTCCCGCCGGGAGAGGGAGGCGCGAAGCGCGGGTGATGGGGCCCCCCGACATCTCATTGGCAGCGAGCGTGAGCAGGAATTGGCGCTGTTTGCGAGCAGAGTCGGCGATGATGTCGAGCGGCTACATCTAGGGTCCAAGGAAGCACTCCAGAGACTTGGACGGCTAGGCGCGCGCCGGTCGGCTTGCGTTGTCGCGATTGCTCGCCCATCCTCCGGCCATGGCCGAACCCACTTCCAAGGTTGCGCTAGTTACCGGCGCGGCGCGGCGCATTGGCGCCGTGATCGCCCGGGATCTGGGACGCGATGGGTGGGCGGTGGCTGTGCATTATGGCGGCTCGGCCGCGGAAGCGGCGGCGGTGGTCGCCGACATTCAGGCTGACGGCGGGCGCGCCGCCGCCGTTCGGCGCCGATCTCATGAGCGAAACGGAGACTGTGTCTCTCGTCCGCCGGGCCTGCGACACGCTCGGCCGGGTGACTTGCCTGATCAACAACGCATCGCTGTTCGAGCGGGACGAGCCGCTGACGGTGACCCGCGAAAGCTGGGAACGGCATATGCAGGTCAACCTGCGCGCGCCGTTCCTGCTGACCCAAACCGTCGCCCGGCAGATGCCGCCGGCCGCGAGCGGCTGCATTATCAACATCATAGATCAGAGAGTCTGGAATCTGACGCCGCACTTCACGAGTTATACTCTGAGCAAGGCTGGCCTGTGGACGCTGACGAAGACGCTGGCCCTGGCGCTGGCGCCTCGGGTGCGAGTCAATGCCGTCGGACCGGGGCCGACGCTGCCTAGCTCGCGGCAGACCGCCGAGCAATTCGAGCGGCAATGGTCGAAGATGCCGCTGGCGTGTCCGGTCGCGCCGGAGGAAATTTCCGCGGCGGTACGCTTCCTGCTTGACGCGCCGTCGGTGACCGGCCAGATGATCGCGGTCGATGCCGGCCAACACCTGGGTTGGATAAGGCCGATGTCCGAACAGTCGGCGGACGAGTGACCGGCCCGGCATCTTTCGAGGAGTAGCCGATGACAGCCGAGCGGATTTCCGCCGCTCAGCCGCTCCGCATCGCCGATGCGCGCAACGCCATTCGGCATGTGTTCATTCGCGACCTCGTTCTGTCGTGCAGGATCGGGGTGCACCGGCACGAGGAAGTGCGAGCGCAGCGCGTCCGCATCAACCTCGATCTGGCCGTGCGCGATGATCGCGATCTGCAAGACGATCTCGCCAATGTTCTATGCTATGAGCGGATTGCCATCGGCGTACGGGACTTGCTTTCCCGTCGCCACATTCGATTGCTGGAGACGTTGGCGGAAGAGATCGCGGCCCTTTGTCTGCAAGACGGGCGGGTTCGCTCCGTCCGGGTGCGGGTCGAAAAGCTGGATATCTTTCCGGACGCCGCTAGCGTCGGCGTGGAAATCGAGCGATTTCCCGCCTGAGGCGATCGCGACACCGAAAGCTATCTAGGAGCGGGCTTTTCCATCCATGTTTCGGGCGGAAGGTTTTGCACAGCGCCGAAGGATGAGCTTGATAATGTCCCTCATTTGGGGCTGAAATACCCTCACGTACCACTTGCACTTGCCTAATCCGAATAATGTTACCCAATTTCAACGTCTTACCAGACTGCACTTTTTTTCGGCAAAGCGGCTAAAGTCCCGGTAGAACAGGCTGCGGCGTCGCTGAGGTGACCTTATCAACAGCCTTTTCCACCGCGGCGGGGGAAATCGAACTCCGCCGGAAAATGCGAACGGGCGGGAACTGCCAGTTCTGTCGTTGACCCGACCGGGAGCGCTGGTCAAATAAGGTTGATGACGCAGAGCCCGCCGGCGATCACAGAACAGCAGCCGATAGAACCCCACACTGCGCGGGGCGCTTCCGTCGTGACGGCATGCCTTGCAACGTTGCCGCCCTCCCCAGGAGTGTATCGCATGATCGCCGCCGACGGCGAGGTGCTGTACGTCGGCAAGGCCCGCAATCTCAAGAAGCGGGTTGCTGCTTACGCCAGCCCCGGCCGGCTCGGACCGCGGCTGCACCGCATGGTCGCCGACACGGCGACCATGGAGTTCGTCACCACGCACACCGAGGCCGAGGCGCTGCTGCTCGAATCGAACCTCATCAAGCGCCTGCGCCCGCGCTACAATATCCTGCTGCGCGACGACAAGTCGTTCGCCTGCATTCTCGTTATCCGGCGATCATCCGTTCCCCCGCGTGCTGAAGCATCGCGGCGCGCAGTCACGCAAAGGCGACTACTTCGGACCGTTCGCATCGACATGGGCCGTCAACCGAACGCTTACGGCGTTGCAGCGGGCGTTTCTGCTGCGCAGTTGCTCGGACACGGTATTCGCCGCGCGCACTCGTCCCTGTCTGCTGCACCAGATCAAGCGGTGCTCGGCGCCGTGCGTCGGGCGGATCAGCGAAGAGGACTATGCCGGCCTGGTGGCGCAGGCGCGCGACTTCCTGAAGGGCGGTACGCAGCTCGTGCAGCGCCAACTTGCGGAGCGCATGGACGCCGCCAGCGCGGCTCTTGATTTCGAGGAGGCGGCGCGCACCCGCGACCGCATCCGGGCGCTGACCGCCGTACAGTCACACCAGGACATCAACCTCGAAGGTATCGGCGACGCCGACGTGATCGCGGTAGAGCAATCCGGCGGCGCGTCCTGTGTACAGGTATTTTTTTTCCGGGCGGGCTGCAACTACGGCAACAGGGCGTACTATCCCGACCATAGCGGCGGCGAAGCGCCCGAGGCGGTTCTCGAAGCCTTCATCGGCCAGTTCTATGACCAGCGGCCGCCGCCGCCATGCGTCATGGTCAGCCACTCGCTGCCCAATCAGCCGCTCCTCGAAGAGGCGCTGTCGTTGCGGGCCGAGCGGCGGGTGCAGTTATTCGCGCCACAACGCGGCGCCAAGCACAACCTGGTGCGGCACGCGCTCGACAACGCCCGCGACGCCCTCGCTCGGCGTATCGGCGAGAGTGCGTCGCAACGCCGCCTGCTGGAGGGACTTGCCCGGCTACTGGAGCTGGAGGCGGTCCCCGAGCGGATCGAGGTCTACGACAACAGCCATGTCGGCGGCACCGAGGCCATGGGAGCGATGATCGTCGCCGGACCGCCGGGCTTCGACAAGAGCGCGTACCGCAAGTTCAGGATTCGCAACGCGCAAGGGGCGTGCGCCGGCGACGATTACGCGATGATGCGGGAGGTGTTGACCCGGCGCTTCGGCCGCGCCGTCGCCGAAGACCCCGACCGGACGCAAGGCCAGTGGCCGGACCTGGTGCTGATCGACGGCGGCGCCGGCCAACTCGCGGTGGCGAGACAGGTTCTGCAAGATCTGGGCGTGCATACAGTGGCGGTCGCGGCGATCGCCAAGGGGCCGGACCGCAACGCCGGCCACGAGCGCATCTTTCTTCCCGACCGGCCGCCGCTCCAGCCGAATGCCCGCGATCCGGTGCTGTACTTCCTGCAGCGGTTGCGGGACGAAGCGCATCGGTTCGCCATCGGCAGCCATCGCGCACGCCGGTCGGCCAAGCTCGCGACGTCGACGATCGACGAGATACCCGGCATCGGACCCGGCCGCAAAAAGGCGCTGCTGCGCCACTTCGGCTCGGCGCGAGCGATCGAGCGGGCCGGGCTAGCCGATCTCGAGGTCGTTTCCGGCATCAGCCGGTCGCTCGCCAAGAAGATCTATGACTGGTTCCACCCCGAGCGCTAACATGAAACAGCTTGACCAGCGCACAACCGGGTGGTCGATGGAAAACAATCTTCCCAACGCGCTCACCGTCTCGCGCATCCTGGCGACGCCGGTCGTCTGTCTGCTGCTGTTCCTGGGCACGGCGCTCGGCAGCTGGCTGGCGCTCGCCGTCTGGATATACGCCTGCTTGACCGACTTCCTCGACGGCTATCTTGCCCGCAGCTGGCAACAGCAGTCGAGCTTCGGTCGCATGCTGGATCCGATCGCCGATAAGCTTCTGGTCGCCTCGGTGCTGCTGGTGCTGGTCGGCGTCGACAGGCTCTCCGGCGCCTCGATCCTGCCGGCGGCGATCATCCTCTGCCGCGAGATCCTGGTCTCGGGGTTGCGTGAGTTCCTCGCGCAATTACAGGTGAGCGTACCGGTAACCCGGTTGTCCAAATGGAAAACGACAATTCAGATGGTGGCGATCGGCTTCCTCGTGGTCGGCGGCGCCGGCCCGAAGGTCGGTCCGTTCGACCCCGTCGATATGGGGGTCGTAGGCTTGTGGGGCGCCGCCGCGCTGACGCTGGTCACCGGTTACGACTACCTGCGGGCGGGCCTGCACCATGTCGGCGCCGATCCGCGGCTATGGCGCGGCCCCGCCGCTGAAGCGAGCCGATCCCGCCGACGCCGGCTGAGCCTTGGAGTAGCCCCCGTGCACGTGCTGTACTTCGCCTGGGTTCGCGAGAAGGCAGGGCTGGCCGGGGAGGAGGTGACGCCGCCCGACAGCGTAACCGACGTTGCAGCTCTCATATCCTGGCTACGCGCGCGCGGCGGCGGGCCGGCCGAGGCGCTGGCCGATCTGTCCCGGCTGCGGATCGCCGTCAACCACGAACACGCGCGACTCGATCAGCGCGTCGGGCGGAACGACGAGGTCGCGTTCTTTCCGCCGATCACCGGAGGCTGAGCACGGTGGCGGCGCGCGTACAGCGCGAGGACTTCGACATCGGCGTCGAAACGGCGCGTTTCGGCCAGGGAGCCGGCGCCATATGTCATGTTCGTCGGCCTGGTGCGCGATCTGAACGAGGGACGTCCGGTGTCGGCGATGACGCTCGAGCACTATCCCGGCATGACCGAGCGTGAACTCGAGCGGATCGAGGAGGAGGCGCGCGTCCGCTGGCCGCTGAACGATACGTTGATCGTTCATCGCTACGGCCGGCTCGACCCGGGCGACCGCATCGTCCTGGTCGCGGTTGCCTCGGCGCGTCGCGACGCGGCGTTCGACGCCTGCCGGTTCATCATCGATAGCCTGAAGACTCGCGCGCCGTTCTGGAAGGCGGAAGAGAGCGACGGCGCGCAGAGCTGGGTCGAAGCGCGCAAGGAGGATGAAGCCACTGCCCGGAAGTGGATGTCGCCAGCGCTGAAATAAGCGGGCACCGCCTACATGGGAAGTCGTTCACGCCGACCCGTCTTGGCGTAATAGTCAAAGCGTAAGGAGATATTTGGTGCGATGCTGCCGAGCACTGATTTTTGACTTTGACGGTGTGATTATCGAGTCCGAGCACATCAAGACCCGCGCTTTTCGGGCGATGTACGGGGAGCACGGGCCCGAAGTGGTTTCGGCCGCGGTTGCGCATCACCAGGCCAACGGCGGCATCTCCCGCCGTAAGAAGATTCGGCACTGCCACGCAATCCTGCTCGGCATCGACCTCGACGAGGTCAGGCTCGACGCACTGTGCCGGCGCTTTTCGGCGCTGGTCGAGGACGAAGTCGTCGCGTGCGACTGGGTGCCCGGGGCGCCGGAGGTGCTCACCTATCATTTCGGGCGCAGGCCGATGTTCGTCGTTTCCGGCACGCCGCAGCAAGAACTCACGCGCATCATCGAACGGCGCGGCCTCTCCCGATGGTTCGCCGAGGCGCACGGATCGCCGCCGGAGAAGGCCATCACCGTGCGCTCCATCCTCGCCCGGCACGACCTGGATCCCCGCGCCGTTCTGTTCGTAGGTGACGCAGCCGCCGACTGGCGAGCGGCGCGGCAGACGGGGGTGCGCTTCATCGGCCGGCTCGCCGATGGCCAGCCAAGCCCGTTTCCGGCAGGTACGCCGCTGATCTCCGATCTGCGGCAACTGGTCGTGTAATTCGAACTGCCCGCTCAGGAGGTGTCCACAGGTGACGCGTCGATCCGCCGCATCTTCAGCACGGCGATGCAGCGCCGCATCTCGCCAGCCGGAACACCGCCGTCATCGCGAGCGAGCAGCAGCGAGCGTGGCGATCCAGCCCTCGGGTTATCGGGTTCAGCCGGGACACCGTCGTCGTCCAGACTGGATTGCTTCGCTCCGCTCGCAATGACGGGTCCGAGCGGAACAACTCGACATACCGGAGCAGCACGATCGTATCGGTAAGACGAGGTTTTGGCATACATCCTGCGGGCGATTTACCTCGTCTCGACAGGCGGCTCGATCGGCCTTTGCCGGATTCGCACAATGCCCTAAAACATTCAGGGAGAATCTCTCGAGGTGGCGATCCCAACGCCGTCATGCAGCGCAAGAGATTATTGATCGTCGATGATGAGCCGCGTTTTGCGACGTTCGTGGAACGCGTCGCTGAACCGCTGGGCTACGAGGTTGAAGTCACCACTCACGGCCGCGACTTCCAGGCCGCATATCGACGCAAACTTCCCGATATCGTCGTCATCGACATGGTCATGCCGGACATCGACGGCAATGAGCTTGTTCTGTGGCTTGTGGAGCAACGCTCCGCCGCCGACATCATTATCATTACCGGCTATCATCCGGATTACGCGGTAAACGCTCGTCTGCTCGCCGAATTCAAGGGATTGCGCTCGGTCTCGACGCTCAGCAAGCCGGTGAGCGTGGCGAGACTGCGCGAGGCCTTGCTCAATCCCGGCCGCGGAGCGCACGCCCCGGGGCCGGAGAGCGAGAGTTGATCGGCCGGCGAGGGCTGACGGTTCTGCGTCTCATGATAATAGTGATGGCCGCGTTTATCGGCGGCATCGCCTTCGGCACGCTTCACAGCGTCCAGTGGACGGTGGTCATCGGCGGCGGCGTGGTGGTGCTGCTCGCCGCCGGCGTCCTCTTGGTCCTGGCCCTTCGCTACCCGATCCGGCGCCGCGTCCGCGAGGGCGAACGCAGGGACAGCGGCCTGTCCGAGAACAGCCGCCACGATCCTTGGATTTACCATCGGGCGAATGGGAGGCGGGCGGAGGCGGCCCTGAAGGAAAGCGAAGGCCGATGGCGCTCGGTCATCGAGGCGAATACACAGGCGATCGTCATCGTCGACCAGCAGCGGGATATCCGCTTCGTCAACAAGGCCGGAGAAGTGCTGTTCGGGCGGACCGCCGAAGAGCTGATCGGCTCTCGTTTCACCTTTCCGCTGGTCACGGCCGACGTCACCGAGATCCAGATCACTCGCCCGGCGCGCGGCAACGCCTTCGGCGAGATGCGCTCCGTTCCGATGCGTTGGGACGGCCAAGACAATGTCCTTATCTTCATTCAGGACATTTCCGCGCACAAGCGGGCGGAAGGCGATCTGCGCAAGCTGTTCCAGGCAATCGAGCAGAGCCCGGCATCGGTGATGATCACCGATGTCAATGGCCGCATCGAGTACGTCAACCCCAAGTTTTGCGAAATGACCGGTTACACCTATCCGGAGGTCGTCGGCAAGACGCCAAAATTCCTGCAGTCCGGACACAGCTCACCGCAAAATTATCAGGATCTCTGGGAGACCATAAGCGCCGGCTCGGTCTGGCGCGGCGAGTTCCGAAACCGGCGCAAGAACGGCGAGCTGTTCTGGGAGCTGGCTTCGATCGCTCCGGTGCGCGACGTGCACGGCAAGGTCACGCACTATGTCGCCGTCAAGGAGGACATCTCCGATCGAAAGGCGACCGAGGAGCGACTCCGCCACGCGCAACGGATGGAGACCGTGGGCCAGCTCACCGGAGGCATTGCTCACGATTTCAATAACCTGCTCGCCATTATCCTCGGCAATCTGCAGCTTCTGGAAGAGAAGCCGGCTACGGACGCCGAAAGTCGCGAGCTGATCGCCGACGCGATCTGGTCGGCTGAACGTGGCGCTCAGCTTATCCACCAGCTCCTGGCGTTCGCGCGCCGGCAGCGGCTGCACCCGAAGCTCACCGACGTCAATCAGGTCGTCCGGGAAATGGCCGGGTTGCTGCGGCGAACCTCGGGAGAGCGCATCGATATCCGCGAAGACCTGACGCGCGAGGTCTGCCAGACCATGATCGACCGCGGACAGCTGGAGAGCACCCTTCTCAACCTTGTCGTCAATGCGAGAGACGCTGTTCCGGACCGCGGTGTGCTGACGATCTCCACGGGTACGGCGGTGCTGCCGCGCGATCTAGATGGGCCTACGGAGGAAGTGGCGGCCGGGGAATATGTCGTCCTGGCGGTGGCCGATACCGGGGCCGGAATGCCCCCCGAGGTACTGGCACGGGTTTTCGAGCCTTTCTTCACTACGAAAAGGTTCGGAGAGGGCTCGGGTCTCGGTCTGAGCATGGCCTATGGCTTTGTGCGCCAGTCGGGTGGTCACATAACGGTCAAGTCCACCGTGGGCGCGGGCAGCATTTTCAGACTTTACATTCCGCGCGCGGCGGCGGCCGCCCATGCGAACGAGGCGCATGTCGAGCTTAGGCCGGCGGGGAACCCGCCCGGCCACGAGGTGATCCTGGTCGTCGAAGACGACGGCCGTGTTCGCAAGCACGCGAGCAATATCTTGCGCGAGCATGGCTATGCCGTGTTCGAGGCGAACAACGCGAGCCAGGCGTTGCGGGCCCTCGAAACCCTGCCTCGGCTCGACTTGCTGTTTATCGATCTTGCTCTCCCGAACGGCATCAACGGCTCGGAGCTCGCGCATCGGGCACTTTGCCAGCGACCCAAGACGCGCATCTTGCTGACTTCCGGGTGTGCCCAGCAGTTCCCGGTCCCGGAAGGACCGCTCGGCGCCGGCATCGACCTTCTGCCGAAGCCGTACCGCCAGAGCGAACTTACGGCGCGTATACGCGAGATGCTTGACCAGCCCCGGACGTGAGCTGCGTCTACTGACCTGTCGGCAATCCCGGTAAGGCTAGTCGTCCGATCACGCCTCCCAATTCGCGGCGCGCCGCCATTCGCGGCCGACTCCGTCGCATACCGCGCGTCAGCCCCGCCCCATGCCGAGGCTGCGTGATAAATTGCAACTTTTCGGTTTGTATGGCGTTACTACTTGTACTAGAACTCCCCAGGTCTCCGGCGGAGATCATGCGAGCCTTCGCTAAGGCCTCCGGCTGCGTACGCGCGCCAGAGGCGGAAGTCGGAATGCCCACGGCATTCCTGGGCGGCGGGAAAGTCTAAGTAGAGGAGCAGCTAAAAGCCTGCTCATTGCGAGTTATTGATGAGAGACGGTGCGAGCGACGGATATCAAAGAGGAACACCCGCTCACGAAGGATCGGTCGGCCGACACGTCTTGAGCGTCGTTCTCGAGGACTATTGCCATGTCGGTCCGGTGAGCCGGTTCGTCACACCCGACTACTGGCACCGCTTCGAGAGCCGGGTGCAACGCAATAGCGAACTCACGCTCAATCTCCTCGACGAGTTCGGCGTGAAGGCCACGTTCTTCGTTCTGGGTTGGATAGGCGAGCATCAGCCCGAGGTGGTCGCCGAGGTCGCCCGCCGAGGTCACGAAATCGCCAGCAAGGGCTACTTTCATCGCTCGATCCGCGAACTGACCCCGGAACTGTTCCGTGAGGACGTGCGCCGGTCGCGCGATGCGCTGGAGGCGGCGGCGAACGTTCCGGTCCGCGGGTTCCGGATGCCGCGTGGCGGCTTCGGCAAGCGGGATCTATGGGCCTTGGACATCCTTGCCGAAGAGGGCTTCGAGTACAATTCCAGTATCCGGCCGTCCGGCATCCAATTCGCCAGGCAGCCGTTCCGGCGCTTCATTCACCGTCATGAGCACGCGGGGCGCGGCATTTGGGAGATTCCGCTCTCGACCTGGAAGCTTGGCCCGCTGACTGTTCCAATCTCCGGCGGCAATTATCTGCGGCAGTTACCGCATTTTTTCACCCGCCGTGCGACCGAGCAGTGGATAAGACAGCAGACTTCGCCGCTGGTCTTCTACTTTCATATTTGGGAGCTCGATCCGGCGCAGCCTCGGATCAGCGCGGTATCCAAACTCGACCGCGTACGCCAGTACCGGAATCTCGAGGCGATGGAGGAGCGGATCCGTCATCTTCTCCGGAAATACCGCTTCGGCACGATCAGCCAGTATCTAGGGCTGCCGGCCGCGGCGCTCGGGATGGACCGGCAACTGCAGCCGGCTGCCCTCGAACCGAAGATGGCGGTGGCTATCCGGGCGCCGGCGCCCGACCGACAGCGTATGCCGATCAGTGTCGTCGTTCCCTGCTTCAACGAGGAGGCGACTCTCGGCTATCTCGCCAACACCCTCGACAGCTTCGCGCGGAGTGTTCGCGATAGGTACGAGGTTGAGTTCGTATTCGTCGACGACGGCAGCTCCGACCGGACCTGGCAGCGGCTTCAGCAGTTATTCGGCGGCCGCCCTGACTGCCGTATCGTCCAACACCCGCAAAACAAGGGGATAGCCGCCGCCACGCTTACCGGGATCCGGCATAGCCGATCCGAGATCGTCTGCGCCATCGATGCCGACGGCACCTTCGATCCGCATCAGCTTAAGGAAATGATCCCGATGCTGAAGCCCGACGTCGATGCCGTCACCGCATCCTGCTTCCATGAGAATGGGCAGGTGATGAACGTGCCCGGCTGGCGAATGGCGCTTTCCAGCGGGCGCCTCGGCGCTGTACCGCGTCCTCCTGCACAACAAGTTGTCGCATTACACGAGCTGCTTCCGCGTGTACCGGAAGAGCGCCGTCGCCACGCTCAATCTTCGTAATGAGCGCTACGTCGGCATTACCGAGATCCTCAGTCTGTTGGATCTGCGTGGATCGAAGATCGTCGAGTACCCGGCGGTGTTGGAGGTCCGGCTGCTGGGCCACTCGAAGATGAACATCGTCAAGACGATCGGCGGCCATCTAAAGCTGATCGGCTATCTGGCCTCTGAAAAACTCTCGACCGGGTTCTCTTCCAAGCCCATCCCTCCGGTTTGAGCACGGCGGCCGGGCGGCGGCGGGCGGAGCCTGGAGTTCGCTCGGGCGATCGCGTAGTCTGTCCATCCACATCGAGCACAGGGATGGCGATGAAGCGTTGGTGTATCGTCGGCGGGGGGCTGCTCGGCCTGACGCTCGCGCACCGGCTTGCACAGGCCGGGGAGGACGTTACGCTCCTCGAAGCGGCTCCGGAGCTGGGTGGCCTCGCGTCCGCATGGCAAGTGGGCGATGTAACCTGGGACCGCTACTATCACGTGGTGATGCTGTCGGACAGCCATCTCCGCCGGCTGCTGAGCGAGCTCGATCTCGATGCCGAAATCAACTGGAAGGTGACGCGAAGTGGATTCTTTACCGGATCTGGCCTTTATCACCTGAACAACGCTATCGATTATTTGAAATTTCCGGCGCTCAACCTGGTCGACAAGCTTCGCTTGGGGCTGGCGATTATGTATATGGCCCGCATAAAGGACGGCCGATCCCTAGAATCGGTGCCCCTCGCCGATTGGCTGGTTCGCCTCTCCGGCCGCCGCGTCTTCGAACAGATTTGGCGACCGCTGCTTGCCGCCAAGCTCGGCGAGAATTACCGGAAGGCCTCGGCATCCTTCATCTGGTCTTACGCGCGCCGGTTCTATGCGGCACGCCAAGGCGGTATGAAAACCGAGATGTTCGGTTATGTTCCGGGCGGCTATGCTCGTATCCTCGAGCGCTTCGCCCGGTTGCTGGCGGAAGAGGGAGTGCGTGTCCAGACGGGACATCCCGTCGAACGCATTCGCAAGACCGACGGCGGCCTGCAGGTCGAAACGCGCTCGGCATCCCTGATGTTCGATCGCGTCGTCGTCACTTCGTCGGCGCCACTCGCCGCTAAGATCTGTCCGGATCTAGCCGAGGAAGAACGGCGACGGCTGAACGGCGTCGTCTACAATGGCGTCATCTGCGCTTCGGTGCTTCTCCGGCCGGCCGCTCGGCGGCTACTACCTCACCTACATCACGGATCCGGCGATCCCGTTCACGGCGGTCATCGAAATGTCATCGCTCGTCGACGCCGAGCGGCATTTCGGCGGCAAGGCGCTGGTCTATCTGCCCCGGTATGTAACCGGCGAAGACACGTTTTGGGACATGTCGGACGGCGAAATCGAGGAGCACTTCCTGGCCGGCCTGCGCAAGATCTACCCCGACCTGTCCTCGGAAGACATCATCGCCTTTCGCGTCGCCCGCGCCCGGCAGGTCTACGCCGTGACCACGCTGAACTACAGTGATTGTCTGCCGCCGATGATCACCTCCGTGCCCGGGCTGTCGATCGTCAACTCCGCTCACATCGTCAATGCCAGCCTCGCCGTCAACGAGACCGTGGCTCTAGCCGAAATCAGCCTTGCCACGCCTATGGCGGGGCCGGACGCGATTGCAAGCGATAAGGCCGGCGCGCGGTTTGGCGCCGTCGAAGCCGCGGGCGCCGCCGGCTGATTGAAACCGCGGGGATTGCGTGTTCGCGGACAAGGACAGGCCGCTAAAGATGGCCGGGCGCATCGAACGATGCTATTATCGTGCCTCTGCTGCGGAGACCACCCTTGATTAGGACGACGGTCGCTCTCGATGATGAGCTCTTGGCCAAAGCCCAGGCATTTACCGGGCTGAGGGAGAAGTCTGCGCTCATTCGCGAAGCGCTGAAGGCGCTCATCGAACGAGAGCGCACGCCGGCTGGCGCGTCTAGGCGGCAGCGAGCCCGAACTCGCGACTGCGCCCCGTCGGCGGCCGGAGCGAGAGTGACCCTCGTCGATACCTCGGTCCGGGTCCAGCATCTGCGGGTTGGCGACACGACGATTGCGGATCTGCTCATTTCGGTCGCGTTGCTGGTGCATCCCTTCGTCGTCGGAGAACTGGCGCTTGGCGATCTGCGGCAACGCCAGTCCATATTGGCTTTCCTTGGCGACTTGCCCGGTGCGGATGTGACCACGGATCAGGACGTGCTGCATTTCATCGAATCGGGTATGGCCTGGCAGGACTCGGGATCCGCTATGTCGACGTTCACCTGCTGGCGTCTGCGCAACTGACGCCTGGATCATCACTCTGGACGATCGACAAGCGCTTGTCGGCGGTCGCCGAACACATGGGACTGGCAAGCAAGCTTCCCCTCTAGCCGAACCGCATCAAACACAGATCGCTGGTCCGGGGGTGAGGCGACACACCACTTTCATTGAAAATCGGTCAAGGCTGCGGTACATTACCCCATTCAGGGCACACATTTCCAAGCCAATAGCGGTCCTGAACCGAAGCCCCGTGTCTCTTGCGTTGACGGTCTCGTAACCTCGGGAGCTTATCATAGTCGGCAATGCGTACGGAAGTTCAAAAGTTCCGAGCTACTGGAAGAGCACTCCTTTGAACGTTGCCCCGTTGCCTATTGAGACATTGCTTTTCCTGCTTATTGTGGCGGGGCTGACCATACGTTTTCACGCGAGATATTGCGAAAAAACAACCGCTTACGGTCCAACGATCCTAACAACAATAGGCATTTTCGCTACGTTCTTTGGAATAGCCGTCGGCTTGGCCAAGTTCGATCAGGCCAACATCCAGGCCAGTGTTCCCGCCCTGCTTGGCGGTCTCAAGACTGCATTTTGGGCATCTGTCGCCGGTGTAGGCGGCGCACTCACGATCAAGCTCCGGCACTACTTCGCTGGCGTCAAGCAAGACGTTTCTGGTTCTGGTGCTGATGGAGAGATCACGGCAAACGATCTCGCCAAGCTCTAAAGGCCATTCAACAGGCTCTTGTTGGGTGACAATAAGTCGACCTTGGTCTCGCAGCTGAAGTTGCTGCGATCGGACACCAATGAACGCCTTGACGTTCTGAAGAAGGCACAGATTGAAGCGCTACAGAAGCTCTCCGAAATGGGGTCCAAGGCTCTGGTGGAAGCCCTTCGGGACGTAATCAAGAACTGAATACCAAGATCACAGAGCAGTTCGGAGACAACTTCAAGCAATTGAATGAGGCTGTTGCCAAGCTCTTGGCATGGCAGAACGAATACAAGACGCACATCGAGGAAACGACTGCGGCGCCCACCGCAGTCATCGACCTTATGAAAGTTGCCTGTGACAACTATGCAGACCTCGTGGAAAAAGCCGACTGCTTTGCACGCATCGCCAGCGACCTGTCGACCTTACTTAGCTCCCTTGAAGTGCAGAAGCAACATTTGGCGGCAGACCTCAAGGCTCTCGCTGATCTGCTCAAGGCAGCCTCCGGCAGCCTGCCGGAGGTCGAAAAGAAGGTGATGGAACTCACTGCTCAACTTATTCGCTCGTCGAAACCAATCAGAAGGAAGTGAGCAGAGCGCTTGCCGAGAACGTCCAGGTGATCCGCACTTTGGTTCAGGGCGTGGGCCAGATCTAAATAACGTTAATCAAGACTTTAATAAACAGCTTGGTCACTTGGCCGAGAGCACTAAGAAGCAAGTGGCTGTCCTTGACGCGGCGCTAACGGAAGAATTGAGGAAGTCTCTAGAGAGTTTTGGTCGCCAGCTTGCCGCTCTTTCTGAAAAGTTTGTTTCCGATTACATCCCGCTTACCGACGCGCTTCGTAAGATTGTACATATGACGCGGCATTAATTATGGCTTCAGATATAATTTTTGGCAGCCGGGAACTTACGCCAGTCAGGGAAGAGCACTGGATACCGTTGTCAGATCTCATGACGGGTCTGATGATGATGTTCATGCTTGTGGCGATCATTTTCATGCTCAAGGTTGAGAACGATGCGAAGAGAGTTAAGGATATCGCGCTGATTTACGATGATATGCGAGCAGAGCTTTACCAGGATTTGCACTCGGAATTCGAAAAAAATCTGCCGGACTGGGGCGCAGAGCTGGAGCGTGACCTTACGCTAAGATTCAAGGAGCCGGATGTGTTGTTTGACACGGGAAAGGATACGTTGAAACCAAAATTCATCCGGATATTGGATGAACTTCTTTCCTCGATACGTACGAATATTATCAAATGCTAAGTATCGCAACTCTATCGAGGAAATTATAATAGAGGGCCATACGTCAAGTGTTTGGAATGGATCGACGTCAAGTAACGAAGCCTACTTCCTGAACATGGGCCTGTCGCAATCGCGAACCCGCAGCGCGCTACAGTATCTGTTGAGCTTGCCCCGGATTGAGAATGAACAGGCCTGGCTAAGTGTCTGATTCGAATCGCATGGGTTTATCAAGTTCGCGTCAGGCGTCGCGAGAGGAGTTTGACGCTGGCCATCATGATCCAGCTTTCGGCGGTGGCAATGGTGGTCTCGAAGTCCTTGGCGAGGCGGCGGTTGCGGTTGAGCCAGGCGATCGTGCGCTCGACCACCCAGCGGCGCGGCAGGACATGAAAGCCTTGGGCGTGAGCGGCTCGCTTGACGATCTCGAGCGTCCAGCGCCCGAGGGCGGCGAGCGCCGTCTTCAGCTTGTCGCCGGCATAGCCGCCGTCGGCGAACACGTGGCGCAGCCACGGGAAAGCCGAGCGGATCGACGCCAGCAGCGACACGGCCCCGTCCCGGTCCTGGATATCGGCCGCATGGACATCGCCGCCACCAGCAAGCCCGTGGTGTCGGTCAGGATATGCCGCTTGCGGCCCTTGATCTTCTTGCCGGCATCGTAGCCGCGCGGCCCGCCGGCCTCGGTCGTCTTCACCGACTGGCTGTCGATCACGCCGGCCGACGGGCTCGCCTCGCGTCCTGCCGCCTCGCGCGCCGCCATCAGCAGATGCTGGTTGATCCGCACCCATGTGCCGTCGTCGCGCCAGCGATAGAAGTACCCCTGCACCGTCGAGCGGGCGGAAACTCCTTGGGGAGCAGCCGCCACTGGCAGCCGGCCGTCAGCACGTAAAACATAGCGTTGACCACCGCCCGCAGATCCGTTCCACGCCGCCGTCCCAGCCGGCATGCCGCAGGCATGTGCGGGGCGATCAACGCCCATTCTTCATCGGTCATGTCGCTTGCATACCGCAGTCCATCGCGCCGATACTTCGGCCGAGTGATTTCAGTCCAGGGCATCTTCCTGATCCCGTCTTGTCGCAACCACGACTAATCACAACCAACTGAAATCACTCAACTCTTTTTGGGCCAGACACTAAGGTCGAGGCTGACAGCCAATGGACTCTCCTCCTCCAAGCTCATCTATCGAGCTGACGGTTCGGAAAATCAGCAAGGCTCACAAAGAGTGGAATTTCGCGTCCGCACCAATGCCGATGCTCGCATTTCGGAAATTCTGAAGACAACGAAGCAATGAAACTGCCAGATTTCTACATCTTTGAGCCGTTAAACGTTGTAAAGAAAAAGATGGGAGTTGCCCGAGACGTCTATGGGGATTTGCAGGTTAAGGTAGAGGCGGGCCGCTTAACGGAGCTGGAATTAGAGAAGCTCACTTCAACAAGAGGACTTGATGTTTTCCTAGGTGAAGTCACCGTCCCCGACGATGGGACTCTTGCATACAAAGATAGCCGAGTTTTGCTATACATTAGGGACGTAACTGCATACGGAACACGCGACATGCAGCCCCGTTATCATGTAGCGAATTGCTCCACGCTCCGACAAATGAGGCAGAACGATAGATTTCGATAGGTACGTGATCGCAGCAAGAAGCGACGGACATTTTGAGCTGAATATAGTCGATGGTAATCGAAAAAGAAGCATGGTCCTCGCATTAGCAGTCTGTCAGAATTGTCTTGATCATCTCCATTTCGGCGGATTCCACATGAGACTGCCGAAGCGAGAACGGATCAATCACGTGAAGGCCTTCAGTCTGGGAAAGTTTTTTGTAAAATATCCTCGCTCTCTACATGAGAGTCGTCCAAAGTATCGTTCAGACAATGCTCCAGATAACACGTATTCTGCCGACTTCGACGACATAAGTAGAAGAGTAAGGACGTCGGTAGGTTGGCGCTGCTCACAGTGCGGAATTGATTTATCTGCTCCGGAACATCGTAAGTGGCTTCACGTCCATCACAAAAATGCTCTTAGGCATGATAATTGTGTCCAGAACCTCAAAGTAGTATGTTTCGGCTGTCATGCCGAACAAACTGGGCATACTCACATGAAAAATCACCCACACTATGTTACGTTCATGTCCCTACGAAGCAGATTGGCGGAGCCTGGACAAGCTGAGGTACCTGGAGACGTTGAAGGCGAGCGGCATTTCCGAAGCACCGGCGCGCGCTCACACCGAGGCGCTGGCGCAGGCGTTCGCCGAAACGCCGGACCTCGCGACGAAGTCTGACTTGAGGGAGACAGAGTCGCGGCTGGAATGCCGCGTGCGGGAGGCGGAACTGCGGCTGGAGGCGAAGATCGAGGCCTCGCGGACCGAGATCATCAAGTGGTTCGTGACTTCGCTGTTCGCGCAAGCCGCGGTGATCGTGGCGCTGCTGAAGTTGCTGCCGTAGCGGCTGCGCCCTCACCCTCCCGCTGCACGGGCCCTCCCTCTCCCGCGAGGGGAGAGGGGAAGATCGCGGGCTCCTCTAACTGTGCCCTTGCCCTGCGGGAGAGGGTCGGGGCGAGGGCTGCTTGGAGAGCGCGGCCGGTCAGCGAGCGACGCCGAGCTCCGCCTTGAGCTGTTCGGTGCGCTCTCGGAGCGTTTGCAGCAGCGCGGCGGGTCCGCCGCCCTGTTGCAGGACGGCGGAAAAGTCGGATCGCCATGTCTGGCTCAGCGAGACGTTCTCGACCACCACATCGGTGATCTTGAAGACGCCGTCGCGCGTGCCCACCCGCCAGTCGACATGGATCGGCTGGCCGCCTGGCGGCCGTTCGATCTCGCTGAAGACGGTAACCTGCGTGTCGGTATCCGCGAGCGTCCGGGTTATGCGCAGCCGTTCGCCGGTGTATTCGCCGAAGCGCTTGACGTAGCCGTAAACGACCAGGTCCTCGAACAGCCGGCGGTACTCGCGCTGCTGTTGCGCATCGAGCTGGCGCCCAGTGGCGACCGAGTACCCAACGGGCAATCGCGTCCGTCGCGAAATACTTGTCGAGCATGCCACGGAAGCGCTCCGCCCGAGCCGGCGAGAGGCGCCCTACGATCCTCGAGCAACAGGACGCCCTCGCCGGCGAAAGACTGCACCAGCGCCTGGGCGCCGACCGTGATCGGCTCGGCCGCGCGCGAAGGCGACAGGCAGAGCGCCGTCAACAGCGCCGCCAATCCAAACAAGACGAGCATCCGCTCGCGGTACGTGGTCCACCGGTGGCTCAGCATCAGCCGCTCTTTCTATTCGAGAGGGATAGCCGGGAAATCATCGAGGCTCGGTCCTTGCGCGCCGGGCGGCGGCTGCCCCTGGTGGATCTCGGCGGTTCGAAATTGACGATATAGGCTGCGGATGGCCGCGTAAAAGTCGAGGGATGACTTCTCGAGATCATCGAGCTCTTCGGCGTTCTGCGCGCGCGCGTCGATCGCCGTCAATGCGAAACGCGTCAGCATGAAGGTCGGCAGCCATTCGTCTTGCGCGCCGAGAGTGTTCATAAGGCCAAGCGGATCGATGATCGTACTGTCCACCGCCAAGCCGGTAGCGTCTCGCGGACTGGACGGACCGATGATCGGCAGCATCAGGAACGGCCCTTCCGGCAGCCCCCAGACGGCAAGCGTCTGGCCGAAATCCTCGCTATGCGCGGGGAGCCCGAAATCGCTGGCCGGATCGCCGATGCCGCCCACGCCCATCGTGGTGTTGACGACGAGACGTTGCGCGGTCGTGCCCGCCCGCTGCCACTCCCCTTGCAGCAGATCGTTGACGAGAATGACCGGCGAGCGCAGGTTGGCCAGGACGTTGTGCACGCCTTCCTGGAGCGGCGGCGGCAGCAACAGCCGATAGAAGTCGGCGAACGGCCTGAGGAACATCGCATCCAGCGCTCGATTGAATTCGAACACGCCGCGGTTCAGCGGCTCGAGCGGATCATTGATCGCTCTGAATTCCGCGTAGGATTCCGTATCGGAGGGGTCGGGCGCCGTGGCGCAGCCGAAGCCGACGAAGATCAGCAGAGCAGTCGAGACGGACTTGATGAATCTACTCGGCGCGTTTATCGGCATCTTTGCGCGCTTCTCCGGTGTTTCGGCTACGGCGGATGCCGCGAGGCACAACATACGCAACCGGCATTCCGGCCGCTCGCTGATGCGTGCTGGCCAGTAACACAAGCGTTGGCAAAAAACCAGCACACATGGCCAGATAGGCAAGGCGTGCGAGGCGACGCCCCAACGGGGGGCGGCATTGACAAGAAAAGCATTGCGCGTCGCGGACTGAATGAGCAATCTTTGCCGGTGCGTCCTGCTTTCGCATGCGCACGGCGGAAGCCGCGCGGCAGTGTTCGCATGGCGCTCCGGTAAGCTCAATCAAGGGATCATGGATATACCTGCCCGACAACACACGCACCTTTCGGTCGCGGCGCCGCTGCCGCGCGACGTGCAAGTCTCGTTCGAGTTCTTTCCACCGAAGACGTCGCAGATGGAAGAGACGCTCTGGTCCTGCATCCAGCGTCTGGCGCCACTCGAGCCGGCCTACGTCTCGGTGACCTACGGCGCCGGCGGCTCGACGCGCGAGCGCACGCATGCGACCCTTGTCCGCATTCGCCAGGAAACCGCGCTGGAACCGGCGGCGCACCTGACCTGCGTCGGCGCCAGCCGCGACGAGATCGATGAGGTTGCGCGACGCTACTGGGCGGCCGGGCATCCGCCACATCGTCGCACTGCGCGGCGACCCGCCGGAGGGCACGAGCCGGTACCAGCCGCATCCCGACGGCTACTCCTACGCGGCCGACCTGGTCGCCGGACTGAAACGCGTCGCCGACTTCGATATATCGGTCGCCGCCTATCCGGAGACGCACCCCGAGGCGCGGAGCCCGCGGGCCGACTTGGACAACCTCAAGCGCAAGATCGATGCCGGCGCAGACCGGGCGATCACCCAGTTCTTCTTCGACGTCGAGCGCTACTTCCGCTTTCTCGACCGGGCGCGGGCAGCCGGCATCGACGTGCCGATCATCCCCGGGATCCTGCCGGTAACCAACTTCGCCCAGGTTCGCCGGTTCGCCGGCGTGTGCGGCGCGTCGCTGCCGGCATGGATGGCGGAACTCTTCGAGGGACTCGACAACGATCCGGAAACCCGCAGGCTGGTCGCGGCCTCCCTCGCCTGCGAGCAGTGCCGGGCGCTGCATGCGGGTGGGGTCAAGCAGTTCCACTTTTACACGCTGAACAGAGCCGAGCTCGCGCGGGCGATCTGCCACGTGCTGGGCGTCCGCCCCAACGCGGTTGGGCAGCCTGCTCGTCAGGCGGCTGTCGGAGCTTAATGGCCATGCACCGGGAACAACGGCTGGCGGCGCTCACCGCGGCTCTCCGATGTCGGATCGTGGTGCTGGACGGCGCCATGGGCACGATGATTCAGAAGCACAGGCTGGAGGAGGACGGACTACCGAGGCGAGCGCTTCCGCGATTGGCCGCGCGACGTGAAGGGCAACAACGACCTGCTCAGCCTTACCCGCCCGGACCTGATCCGTCGCATACACCAGCTCTACCTGCGAAGCCGGCGCCGACATCATCGAGACCAACACGTTCAACTCGAACCGCATCTCGCTGGCCGACTATGGCCAGGAGGCGTTGGCCCGCGAGTTCAACTTCGCGGGCGCGAGACTCGCCCGCCAGGCGGCGGACGAGCTGACCCGGCGCACGCCGGACAAGCCGCGCTTCGTCGCCGGCGCCATCGGACCGACCAACCGCACCGCCTCGCTCTCGCCGGATGTGGGCGATCCCGGCTTCCGCAACATCAGCTTCGACGAACTCGCCAAGGCCTACCGCGAGGCCGCCGAGGGTCTGATCGAGGGCGGTTGCGATCTGATCCTGATCGAGACGGTGTTCGATACGCTGAACGCCAAGGCCGCGCTGTACGCGGTCGACGAGCTGTTCGAGCAGCGGGGTGTCCAACTGCCGGTGATGGTTTCCGGCACGATCACCGATCTTTCGGGGCGCAATCTCTCGGGCCAGACCGCCGAGGCGCTGTGGAATTCGGTGCGGCATGCGCGGCCGCTGACCATCGGCCTGAACTGCGCGCTCGGCGCCACCGAGATGCGGCCGCATATCGCCGAGCTGTCGCGCGTCGCCGACACCTACGTCTGCGCCTACCCGAACGCCGGACTGCCGAACGAGTTCGGCGAGTATGACGAGACGCCGGAGATGACCGCCGCGCACATTCGCGCCTGGGCGGAGGCGGGCTTGGTCAACATCGTCGGCGGCTGCTGCGGCACGACGCCGGAACACATCGCGGCGATGGCCGAGGCGGTCGAGGGGATCGCCGCCGCGTCCCATCCCGGAGTTGCCGCGCGCGCTGCGTCTTTCCGGCCTCGAGCCGTTCAGCCTGGCATCGTGAAATGCGGATCTTCGTCAACATCGGCGAGCGGACCAACGTCACCGGCTCGGCCAAGTTCCGCAAGCTGATCATGGCCGGCGACTACGCGGCCGGCGTCGAGATCGCCCGCGAGCAGGTAGCCAACGGCGCGCAGATCATCGACGTCAACATGGACGAGGCGATGCTGGACTCGGAGGCGGCGATGGTCCGCTTCCTCAACCTGATCGCCACCGAACCTGACATCGCCCGGGTGCCGGTGATGGTCGACTCCTCGAAGTGGTCGGTCATCGAGGCGGGGCTGAAGTGCCTGCAGGGCAAGGGCATCGTCAACTCGATCAGCCTCAAGGAGGGCGAGGAGCCGTTCCTGGCGCTCGCCCGCAAGACTCCGCCGCTACGGCGCCGCCGTCGTCGTCATGGCGTTCGATGAGCAAGGGCAGGCGGACACGGCGGAGCGCAAGTTCGCGATCTGCGAGCGCGCTGCTACCGGCTGCTGACCGAGCATGTCGGCTTCCCGCCCGAGGACATCATCTTCGATCCGAACATCTTCGCCATCGCCACCGGCATCGAGGAGCACAACGGCTACGCCGTCGCCTTCTTCGAGGCGACGCGGCGGATCAAGGAACGCCTGCCGGGCGTGCACGTCTCCGGCGGCGTGTCGAACGTCTCTTTCGCCTTCCGCGGCAACGATCCGGTGCGCGAGGCGATGCACTCGGTGTTCCTCTACCACGCGATCGCCGCCGGCATGGACATGGGCATCGTCAACGCCGGCCAGCTCGCCGTCTACGAGGACATCCCGCGCGACCTGCGCGAGCTGGTCGAGGACGTCATCCTGAACCGGCGGCCGGACGCGACCGAACGGCTGCTCGATGCGGCGCCCGGTCTGAAGGGCGAGAAGAAGGCCCGGGAACAGGACCTGAGCTGGCGCGAACTGCCGGTGCAGGAGCGGCTGACGCACGCGCTGGTCTCCGGCATCGCCGAGTTCATCGAGCAAGACACCGAGGAGGCGCGGCGGCAAGCCCAACGCCCGCTCGACGTTATCGAGGGGCCGCTGATGGCCGGCATGAACGTCGTCGGCGACCTGTTCGGCGCCGGCAAGATGTTCCTGCCGCAGGTCGTCAAGAGCGCTCGGGTGATGAAGCAGGCGGTCGCCTACCTGCTGCCGTTCATGGAGGCGGAGAAGGCCGGCAAGCCGCGCCAGGCGGCGGGCAAGATCCTGCTGGCCACCGTCAAGGGCGACGTGCACGACATCGGCAAGAACATCGTCGGCGTCGTCTTACAGTGCAACAACTACGAGGTGATCGACCTGGGGGTGATGGTGCCTTGCGCCAAGATCCTGGAGACCGCGCGCAAGGAGGGCGTGGACATCATCGGCCTGTCCGGGCTGATCACGCCATCGCTCGAAGAGATGACCTATGTCGCCAGGGAGATGCGCCGGGAGGGCTTCCGCTTGCCGCTGCTGATCGGCGGCGCCACGACCAGCAAGGTGCATACGGCGGTGAAGATCGCGCCGAACTATGATGGGCCGCTGGTGCACGTGCACGACGCCTCGCGCGCCGTCGGCGTCGCCCAGGCGCTGCTGTCGAAGACGGAAGCCGAGCGCTACGTGGCGGAGGTGCGTGAGAACTACACGGCGATGCGGGTGGCGCATTCGCAACAGCACCGCGGTCGCGATCGGCTGCCGTTGGCCGCGGCCCGCGCCAACCGGCTGAAGCTGACCTTTGACGACGGTTATCGGCCGCCGAAGCCGGCGACGACAGGGCTGACGGTGTTCGCCGACTACGACCTCGCCGAGCTGGTAGGGCGGATCGACTGGGGGCCATACTTCCAGGTTTGGGAGCTGTCGGGCCGCTTTCCTCAAATCCTGGACGATCCGCTCGTCGGCGAGACCGCCCGCTCGGTCTATGCCGATGCGCAGGCGATGCTGCAAAGGATCGTCGGCGAGAAATGGCTGAAAACGCGCGGAGTTATCGGCTTCTGGCCGGCGAACAGCATCGGCGAGGACGATATCGAGGTATTCGCCGACGAGAGCCGCACGGGCGTACTCGCGGTGATCCACACGTTGCGTCAGCAGATGGCGCGCGACCGCAAGGACCGCCCAAACCTGGCGCTGGCCGACTTCATCGCGCCGAAGGAGAGTGGCATTCCGGACTGGATCGGCGGCTTCGCCGTGACCACCGGGCATGGCCTCGACGAAGTTGTCGCGGATTTCGCCAAGCGGCACGATGATTACGCCTCGATCACGGCGAAGGCGCTCGCCGATCGCTTGGCGGAAGCCTTCGCCGAGCGGATGCACGAGCACGTGCGCAAGGAGTTCTGGGGCTACGCCGCGGACGAGCGCCTCTCGAACGAGCAGCTGATCGCCGAGGCCTATCGGGGCATCCGCCCCGCCCCAGGCTACCCCGCCTGTCCCGACCACACCGAAAAGCGCACGCTGTTCGATCTGCTGCGCGCGACGGACAACGCCGGCATCGTGCTGACCGAGAGCTTCGCGATGTGGCCGGCCGCCGCCGTGTCCGGCTACTACTTCTCGCATCCGGAGGCCCGCTACTTCGGGCTTGGCCGCATCCACAAGGACCAGGTAGAGGACTACGCCCGCCGCAAGGGCATGAGCCTCGCGGACTGCGAACGCTGGCTCGCCCCCAACCTCGCCTACGACCCGGACCTGCGCGACGGTTGAGCCGCCATGCGGTGATCGTTCGTCTCCGTCGAATCCAGTCTGGATCGCCACGGCGCGCTGCGCGTCGCGATGTCGATAGGCAAGACCGGGGAGACCGCCGACCGATGTTCCTGACATCAATTGATGCATCAGACACCCAAATAGGGTAGAACCGGAAAGTTTGCTCGGCCTGGAGCCTGACATGTTCCGTGTGGGCGACCCGTGCCGTGAACGGGATTTCGTCAAGGGATGGCTCGCGGAATAGCCGGAATCAACACGGCCTTGTCCCAAACATCGGAACCGCCCTCGGCTTTGAGATGTTGGCGGTGGGGAACAAGAGAGATGCGCAACGCCATCTACCGCGACAATCGTGACCGCCTGCGGGCCTCGTCGGAAGCATTTCCGTCGATGCTCGCGGACTTCCTCGAAACCGATGTCCGGGAAAACCCGGGGTGGTGCGAGGAGTTGCTCAGGGGGCTGGACCAGGCCTGGGGCGGCGAACGATTCGAGGCATACGGCAAGATGTACGCGCTGGAGGCCGGACCGATGGGTGCCGAGCTGCGCAACGGCTACGACGACAGGCGAGCGCCGCTCCGGCTCGCCATCGCCGATCTGAAGCGTGCTCTCGCCGCCTGGCGCCGGGCCATCGGCTGAGCGGCGTCGAGGCGACAGAAGGGTCCGGGCCCGAACGGCCGATCTTCACGATCGGCCACTCCACGCGCACGATCGGCGAGCTGATCGGCCTGTTGCGTGAGGCGGAGGTCGATTTGCTGGTCGACGTGCGATCCTTTCCGCGCTCGCGAAAGAATCCGCAGTTCAACATCGATACGCTGCCCGGGGCAATGGGCCTGGCCGGCATCGGCTATCGCCACGTCAAGGAGCTCGGCGGGCGGCGCGGGCGGCAGAATCTGGGCCGGCCATCGCCGAACGGCTTCTGGCGCAACGACAGTTTCCGCAACTACGCCGATTACGCGCTGACGCCGGCGTTCGGCGCGACGCTCGCCGAGTTGCTTGAATGGCGGCGCGAGCACCGCTGCGCGATCATGTGCGCCGAGGCGGCCTGGCAGCGCTGCCATCGGCAGCTCATCGCCGACTGGCTCATCGCCGCCGGCGCCGATGTGCGCCACATTGTCGATGCGGGTAGGATCGAACCGGCACGGCTCAACCCCGGCGCGGCGATTACGCCTGATGGCGAAGTCATCTATCCGGGGTCACAGCAGCCACTGATCTGAAGAGAAAAGACGGGGCCGGCCTTGCGGCCCGCGCCCCGTGCAAGAGTCAATAGATGGGGTTTCGGTCAGGCGTGGGCCCGCGTCCGTTCGCCGACGACCTTGCTCGGCTCGTCCGCGCCCAGCCAGCGATAGACGTAGCCGCCAATCAGCGCGCCGATGATCGGCGCAACCCAAAACATCCAGAGCTGTGAGAGCGCCCAGCCGCCGACGAACACCGCCGGCCCGGTGCTACGCGCCGGGTTCACCGAAGTGTTGGTCACCGGGATGCTGATCAGGTGGATAAGCGTCAGCGCCAGGCCGATCGCCAATGGCGCGAAACCAACCGGCGCCCGGCCGTGCGTTGCTCCGCAAATCACCAGCAGGAAGAAAAATGTGAGCACGACCTCGGCGATGAACGCCGAGGTTATCGAGTAGCCGCCGGGCGAGTGCGCGCCAAAGCCGTTGGACGCGAAGCCGGCGGAGAGCTCGAAGCCCGCCTTGCCGCTGGCGATCAGGTAGAGAATAGCGGCCGCCGCAATGCCTCCCAGCACCTGAACGACGATGTAAGGAAGGATATCGGATGCTGGAAAGCGGCCGCCCGCCCATAATCCGACGGTCACCGCCGGATTGAAGTGGGCCCCGGAGATGTGGCCGACCGCGTAAGCCATGGTCAAGACCGTCAGGCCGAAGGCCAGTGCTACACCAGTAAAGCCAATGCCCAATTGCGGAAAGGCTGCCGCGAGAACTGCGCTGCCGCATCCTCCGAATACCAGCCAGAAGGTGCCAAGAAACTCGGCTCCCAATCGCTGAGATAAGCTGTTCGTCATCGCTAAAGCTCCCTATATGTCCGGGCCTTCGTTCACGCGTTCTTTGATGACGCTTGTTGGACGAACCGCGAAAACTAATGACCCATGTCAAAGTCCAGGCCATGCGCACTGACCGCAAGGTGAATAGGTCGCCACGACCTATATGCAACATACCTGTCTTGGATGGAATGTGTTACCTGATGATGCAGGCGCGTCAACACTGCATTTGATTTGCGACATATCGCGCAACTAGCACCGAATTAAGCTATATCTCCTGCCTCACGTCGGCTCGTCACGATAGTTGCAAGCAGATGTTGCAAATGGGCCACGCCGAATCGAATGCATCACGCCTCCAGCAGACGAATTCGCAAGTCGCCCTGTCCCGGCAGCTACCAAGCCAATCGGAGCGCGAAGCGAGCGCCGTCGCGCGTCGGTGATATAATGAAGCCGGTGCCGCCGGTATCTCCCCGCCCGGCGACCAGCGCTTTGTAGTCGTTCCAGTCGCGCTCCGGCCGCCAAGGCGCCGTCAGCAGATTGACGATGCCGCCCAGCGTGCCGGCGGCGAACGTGATCGCTCCGTCGCTCGGTCTCCCGGCGAGGCCGACGATCAGACCGGCCGCGCTGTTCAAGGCGAGGTTGCCGGCGTGCATCGCCACGGAGGTCCGGCTTTCCGCCCGCTCGGCGTTGCGGCGAAGCAGGTCCTCGGCCGCGCGCAGCTTGAGGATCTTCTGCTCGCGCGTTTGCTCAGCGAGGCGGCCGATTGGATCGGCTCCGTGGCGCGCTTCCAGCGGTCGCAGCAGGAGGTCGGCTATGCCAACGGCGGCGAGCCCGGCATTGACGCCAGAATTCACGGCGTCGTCTTCGTGCTTCGATAAACCGGCGTCAATCCCCAGCCAGACCATCGAGCCGACGTCGATCCCCATCCAGCTCCAGTACCAAATCTGTCCGTGCGTCCGGCTGGCATCGAGCTTGCTCTCCAGCAAGCGAAGCCGCTGTTCCAGGATGGAGTTGGCGAGGGGGGTGTCCAGCGGCGTCAGCGCCCGCTCCGCACGCAGCGGCAGGGCGGCCCCGCAAACCATGAGCCAAGCGAAGACGATCGCTAGGCCGCTCGACCAGCATCGCCGCTTCGGCAGCTTTCCCTTGCTGGCTGAGTAGAGCAGGCGAGCGGCTTGGGGGCTGCTGACCCCACTTGGATGCTTCGCTCCTGGCCGATCCGGTCTAGCTGTCATGTCGCAACAGACTTCTCCGGATCTATGGCGGAGCGGGTCCGCCGCTATTCGCCGCCGAAGGTGTCGCAGGCTGCGGGAGTACCTTGCTGCAGGCCGCGCTTGAACCAGCCGACCCGCTGCGCCGAGGAGCCGTGGGTGAATGCGTCAGGCACGACGTAGCCCTGCGACCGCTTCTGCAGGCGGTCGTCGCCGATCGCGGCGGCGGCGTTCAGGCCCTCCTCGATGTCGCCGGACTCCAGAAGGCCGCGCGAACGATCGGCGTGGTGCGCCCAGATGCCTGCGAAACAGTCGGCCTGCAGTTCGACCAACACCTGCACCCGATTGGCGTCGGCCCGGCTGACTTGACCCTGCATTGCTTCGACACGGGGCAGGATGCCGAGCTGGTTCTGCACATGATGCCCGACCTCATGGGCGATCACGTACGCCTGGGCGAAGTCTCCGGGCGCGCCGAACCCGCGGCTCAGCTGATCGAAGAAGCTGGTGTCGAGATAGAGCTTGTGATCACGCGGGCAGTAGAACGGGCCCGACGCCGACTGAGCGAAGCCGCAGCCGGAGTTGACGGCGCCCGAAAACAGCACCAGCGTCGGCTCCTGGTAGGTCCGGCCCATCTGTTGAAACAATTCGCGCCAGGTATCCTCGGTGTCGGCGAGCACCACGGAGACGAACTCGCGCGCCTCGTCGGGCACGCCGGGCGCCTGCGTCCGCCCCGGGTCAGGCTGCCGGCGCATAGGAGGATGGAGCCGAGGTCCCGCCGCCCTCGAGCAACACGCTCGGATCAACGCCGAAGAACAGCCCCAGCAGCACCAGCGCGACAAGTCCCAGACCACCAAATCCGCCGACTCGGCCACCCACGGGAAAGCGGCCGCCGCGCATGCCGCCCATCCCTGGAGAGAACCCTCGCCGGTCCTCGATATTCTCGCTTCTACGACCGCGCCGCCAGAGCATCGCTGGGCATCCCGCTACTCAGAGGCGCGCCCAAGGAGGCCGCCGCTCGTGATATTGCCACTTTCGGCTGTGGCCGACCAGCGTCCGCAAGACCGCCCGGACTAACGGGCGCCCGGACTACTTGCCCGCGCCTCCTGTTCGCGGTGCCGGCTGGCCCGGCATAGGCGGCGAACCGAGCTTGTCACGGCCGGGAACAGGGCCCGGCACCGACGGCGTACCCGGCTTTTCGGGGTCGGAAAGCGACGGCGACGGCCGCTCGTCGCCCGGCATCTTCTCGCCAGGCATGGACGGCGAGCCGAGCTTGTCCCGGCCGGGAACAACCGAACCCGGCACTTCACCGGCGGGCGCCGCGCCCGTCCCGGTTCCCCCCGGCTTCCCTTGCGCGAGGGCCGGCGTCACCGATCCGCCAACAAGAACACCAATCAAGGCTGCCGCCGCAATTCGCACGATTGCATCTCCTCTTACCAACATTGTCACCCCGGCCGCGGGGAAGCACCTCGAGAGACGACACTGCCAACGGTTGCGCGCGATCGAGGTTCCCGACCAGTCTCAGGGTTATGGCGGCCGAGGACGCGCCAAACGGAGAAACCACTATGGACCGGGCGGCGATGCCGGCGCCCGGGAGGCGTGGCGCACCGGGGCGACCCAGGCAAGCATTCGCGGCCTTGGGTCAGCGAAGCATCCGGCGCAGCACGACCTTCTCCAACTCCACCAGCGCAAAGCCGGCAAGCGCGGTCGCCGTGATCACCAGCCACGTCGTGCCGTCGAGATCGCGGGTTCCGAACAGCCGCTGCATCGGCGGCCAGTAGGTAAAGCCGAGCTGCAGCAGGATCGTCAGCGCCACCGCGATCAGCGCCGGACGGATGCCGCGGATCCCTGTGCGGCCCAGCGCCGGCTCGAACCGGTGCCGGGCCGAGAACAGATAGGCCATTTCGATCGCCACCAGCGTGTTCACCGCCGTCGTCCGCGCCGTCTCGAAGTCGACGCCGCGGCGCACCTGCCATTCGAAGAGGCCGAATACGCCAGCGAGAATGATGACCGAGACGAAGCCGATACGCCACACCATCACCCCGCTCAGCATACGGCGCGTCCCGCCGGCGCGGCGGCCGCGCCATCACGTCCACTTCGGGCCGCTCGAACGCCAAAGCCAGCGACAGCGTCACCGCCGTCACCATGTTCACCCACAACATCTGCACGGCGGTGATCGGCAGGTTTCGGCCCAGCAGCACCGCCACGGTGATCGTCAGCGCCTGCGCGCCGTTGGTGGCGAGGATGAACACGATCGCCTTGCGCAAGTTGTCGTAGATCGTCCGCCCTTCCTCGACGGCGTGGGCGATCGAGGCGAAGTTGTCGTCGGCGAGCACCATCTGCGCCGCCTCCTTCGCCGCCTCGGTGCCGCGGTTGCCCATCGCCACGCCGATATCCGCGCGCTTCAACGCCGGCGCGTCATTGACGCCGTCGCCGGTCATCGCCACGGTCAGATTGCTCGCCTGCAAGGCCTCCACCAGTCGCAGCTTGTGCTGCGGGCTGGTTCGGGCGTAGACGTCGGCTTCGGCGGCGACTTCGACCAGTGCTTGCGTCGTCGATCTGATCGAGCTCGCGGCCGGTCATCGACCGAGTCGGGGTTGGCCAGGCCAACCGACCGGGCGATGGCCGCGGCGGTGCCGGCGTGATCGCCGGTGATCATCTTCACCCGGATGCCGGCGTCCTGGCAGCGCCGCACGGCAGCGACGGCCTCGCCTCTGGGCGGATCGGCGAGCCCGAACATCCCCAGCAGCGTCAGTCCGGACGCGACGTCCTCGAAGCGCAGTTCGCGGTGCTGCGACGATGGCCGGCTTGAACGCCAGCGCCAGCACCCGCTGGCCGCGCGCACTGATATCGTCGATGCGTGTTCGCCAGAAGCCGGCGTCGAGCGGCGCATCGCCGCCGGCGCCACGCTGCCGTTCGCACATCTGCAGGATCCGTTCCGGCGCGCCCTTGACGTAGATGTAGCCCCGGTCGTCGTGGTCGTGATGCAAGCGTCGCCATGAAGCGGTGCTCGGATTTCGAACGGGATGACGTCGGTGCGCGGATAGGCCTTGCGCTCGAAGTCGGGATCGAGCCCCGGCCTTGACGCCGACCACGACCAGCGCGCCCTCGGTCGGGTCGCCGTCGACCAGCCAGCCGTCTTCGCCCTGGCGAAGAACGGCGTCGCTGCACAGCATCGCGCCGCGAAGCATCTCGCGCAGCGACGTGCACTTGCTCGACATCGATATCGCGCGCCGTCCCGCAGGAACGCTCCGCTGGGGGCATAACCATCGCCGGTGACCTCGATGAGTTGCCCGTCGATGGCGATGCTCTCGACCATCATCTCGTTGCGGGTCAGCGTGCCGGTCTTGTCGGAGCAGATGACGTTGACCGAGCCCAGCGTCTCCACGGCGGGCAGCCGGCGAACGATGGCGTTGCGGCGCGCCATGCGCTGCACGCCGATCGCCAGCGTGATCGTCATGATCGCCGGCAAGCCCCTCGGGAATGGCCGCCACCGCCAGGCCGACGGCGGCGAGGAACATGTCCTCCGCGCTGAACCCGTACACCAGCACGCCGAAGCCGAAGACAAAGGCCGCCAGCGCGAGCACCAGCACGGTCAGCGCTCGGCTGAAGCGGGCGAGCTGCTGCATCAGCGGCGTGGTGAGCGTCGTAACTTCGCTCAGCATCGTGCTGATACGGCCGATCTCGGTGTTGTCGCCGGTGCCGACGACGACGCCCTTGCCCCGGCCGGAGGCGACCAGCGTTCCGGCGTACACCATGCAGCTCCGGTCGCCCAGGGCCGCTGACGGTTCGACCGGGTCGGTGTTCTTTCCGACCGCCAACGACTCGCCGGTCAGCGCCGCTTCCTGCACCTGCAGGCTCTTGACCTCGATCAGGCGCAGGTCCGCCGGCACCTTGTCGCCCGACTCCACCCAGACGACATCACCCGGCACCAGCGATTCCGCCGGAACCGCCTGCCGGTGCCCGTCGCGCAACACGCTCGCATGCAGCGACAGCATATTGCGGATCGCGTCCAGCGCCCGCTCGGCCTTGCCCTCCTGCAAGAAGCCGATCAGCGCGTTGATGATGACGACGCCGAGGATCACGCCGGTGTCGACCCAATGCTGCATCGCCGCCGTGATCGCCGCCGATGCCGAGCAGCACGTAGATCAGAACGTTATGGAATTGCAGCAGGAAGCGAACGAAGGCGCCGCGCCGCTTTGGCGGCCGCGAGCCGGTTGGGGCCATATTGCCGCAGCCGGTTCTCGGCCTCCGCGGACGAAAGGCCGCGATCGCTCGACCCGGTTTCGGCAAGCACGTCCGGGAGCGGCAAACTATGCCACGACGGTGCAGCCGTATCCGATGCGAGGTGTTCGGAATCGGCGTTTTTCATGCTGATTCTCCGTCGTGACGTGGCGGGCGATGGCCTCGGACAGGTACCAGCCCCAGCCGAGCATATGGCTGCGCGTGCGTTCGACTGCTCAAGGCGAAAACGATCAGAATGTTCCGCGGAACGCTTGGGCGCCGCGCATGGCGACGCTACTATCGAGAAACTTGCGGCGGTGACTGAACGCGCGCCGCTGATTGCGAAGCCGGAGCCGCGCGATGGAGAACCGCTGGTCCGATCTCGACGCGGAAGCCGCGATCGAGCGGTACACCAGACAAGGCGTCAACCTCGACGTGGCGCTGCGCATCTACTCGAGCCGGCTGTTGGGCGCCGAGCCGAAGCTGGTTATCCACGGCGGCGGCAACACCTCGGTGAAGACGACGGTGCGCGGCCGCTTCGACGAGGACATAGAGGTCATCTGCGTCAAGGGCTCCGGTTGGGACATGGCCCGCATCGAGCCAGCGGGCTTGCCGGCATTGCGGCTCGCGCCGCTTCGCCGGCTGGCCGAATTGGACGCGCTCAGCGACGAGGAGATGGTCGATTACCAGCGGGCCAACCTGATCGACCCCGGGGCGCCCAATCCGTCGATCGAGACGCTGCTGCACGCGTTTCTTCCGCACAAGTATATCGACCACACGCACGCCAACGCTGTCCTCGCGCTCACCGATCAGCCGCACGGCGAGACCCTGTGCGTGCAGGTCTACGGCGAGACGATGGCGCTTGTCCCCTACGTCATGCCGGGGTTCGCGCTCGCCAAGAAGGCTTTGGAGGTTTTCGCGAAGGATCCCGAAGTCGATGGCATGATCCTGCTGAAGCACGGCGTGTTCACCTTCGGCGAGACCGCGCATCAAGCCTACAATCGCATGGTCGAAAAGGCGACGCTGGCCGAGCAGCGGATCGCCCAGGCCGGTAGGGTCAGCGTCGCCGGCGTGCAGCTACCGACCGGCGTGCATCTTCCGAAAGGCATTGGCCGGTATCGGCCGAAGTCGTTTCAGCCGATTCGGCTGCCCGGACGGATCGCGCCGGTCGCGACCGTCGCGCCGATCCTGCGCGGATTGGCGGGGTTGCCGGATAGCGCCGGCGAGTACCGCCGGTGGATTCTGGAGTTCCGCTCGGGACCGGAGATCGATGATTTCGTCAACGGCCAGGAACTCGCGCGCTATTCCCAGCAGGGAACGGCGACGCCGGACCACGTCATCCGCATCAAGCCGAAGCCGTTGATCGTCCCGCCGCCGGACGCCGACGACCTGGATGGCTTCGCCGCGGCGGCGAAGAAGGCGATGGCGGCCTACCAATCGGAGTACCGGGCCTATTTCGCGCGGCACAACGTCCGGTACGGCGGCAGCAAGACAGAGCTCGACCCGGCGCCCCGCGTCATCCTGGTGCCGGGGCTTGGCCTGTTCGGGCTCGGCGCCAGCAAGGCCGAGGCGTGCATCGCCGCCGACCTTGCCGAAACCAACGTGAAGGTGATCACCGCGGCCGAGACGATCGGCGGCTATGAGGTGATCCCGGAAGCCGACATCTTCGACATCGAGTATTGGTCGCTGGAGCAGGCGAAGCTCGGCAAGGCGCGTGAGAAGCCGCTGGCCCGGCAAGTCGTGCTGGTTTCCGGAGGCGGCTCCGGCATCGGCGCCTCGACCGCCGCGGCGTTCCGCGCGGAAGGCGCCGAGGTGGCGGTGCTGGACATCGAGTTCGGCAAGGCCGAAGCGGTCGCCAAGCCGCATGGAGCGCTCGCGCTCGCCTGCGACGTGACCGACGCGAGAGCCGTTCAACATGCGGTGACGCGGGTGGTCGAGACCTATGGCGGGCTGGACATCGTCGTCTCCAACGCCGGCGCGGCGTGGCAAGGGGCTATCGGCGACGTCGATGACGCAGTGCTGCGCCAGAGCTTCGACCTGAACTTCTGGGCCCACCAATGCCTCGCGCGCGCGGCGGTGCAGGTGTTCAAGGCGCAGCGCACCGGCGGGTGCCTGCTGTTCAACGTTTCCAAGCAGTCGCTCAATCCCGGCCCCGAGTTCGGTCCGTACGGCATTCCCAAGGCGGCGACCCTGGCGTTGATGCGCCAGTATGCCGTGGACTACGGCCGCGACCGGATCCGATCGAACGCAGTCAACGCCGATCGCATCCGCAGCGGGCTGTTGACCGAGACGATGATCGCGCAGCGGGCGAAGGCGCGCGGCCTGAGCGCCGAGGAGTACATGTCGGGTAACCTTCTCGGCCTCGAGGTCACGGCGGCCGACGTCGCTCGCGCCTTCGTTCATCTTGCGCTATCGGTCGAAGACGACGGCGGCGGTCCTGACGGTGGATGGCGGCAACATCGCCGCCGCGCCCCGCTGAGCCAGCCGCCCCGCCGGGCCCGGCCCCAGGCCGAGGCTGTGGCAAGCATATCGCGAACTGTCAATCGCGAACTGTCGGGGCCGAGCAGGTGAACTGAAACCGCCGCGGGGCAGCCGTCGAATCAATGCGTTTCGTCGATGCGGCTGCCGGAGGCCTCGCCCTCCGAGTCTCCCTTGCGGTAGACATCGCCCCGGCCTTGCTTCGGAAAACGGATGTCGTCGCCGTCCTCCTGCCGGGCCGGCGGCTCGGTATCGGCGGCTTCCGCGCCCTGCTTCGGTCCGCCCCTGGCGATGCCGACGCGGGACGGCCGCAGCGTGCGATCGTGGATGGTGTAGCCCGGCTGAACTTCCTGCAGAACCGTGCCGTGCGGCACGCTCGCATCGGGGATCTCGTAGAGAGCCTCGTGCACGTGCGGATCAAACGGTTGACCCATAGCCGCGATGCGCTTGACTCCATGACGATCCAAGATCGCCAGCAATTCCTTCTCGGTCATTTCGACGCCGCTCATCAGCGCGTCCAGCACCGCGTCCTGATTGCGCGCCTCTTCGGCGACGCTGCCGAGCGCTCGCTGCAGATTGTCGGCCACCGACAGCAGATCACGGGCGAAGGACGATACGGCGTACTGGCTCGCCTCCTGGCGATCCCGGGCCGCCCTCCGACGCACGTTTTCCGTCTCGGCGAGCGCCCGCAGATACTCGTCCTTGAGGCGTGCGATCTCCGCCTCCGCGGCGACCAGCCGCTCCGCCGGGGCCGCCGCTTCCACCGGCGCTGCTTCCTCCGCCGAGGTCGTGCCGCCCCAGGCCGGGCCCTTGGTCTCGGTCACGCCAGGCTGCTCCCGCGCCGCCTCCGTGGTCCTCTCTTCGTTATTGCGATCCGTTCCCATCATCTTCTCTTCCCGTCGTTGCTCGGGATCAGCCGATCAGCCGGCCGACCAGTTTCGCCGTGTAATCAACCATCGGGATGATACGCGCGTAATTGATGCGTGTCGGGCCGATCACCCCTATAGCGCCGATAATGCGCTCCCGGCCGTTCCGGTATGGGCTGACGATCATCGAACAACCGGCGACATTGAACAGCGCGTTGCCGGAGCCGATGAAGATTTGCACCCCGTCGGCCTTATCGACCATCGACAGCAATTTCACCAGCACCTCTTTCGTCTCCAGCGCGGTGAACAGCGAGCGGATGTGCTCCAGCTCGCCGATAGCCTGCACGTCCTCCAACAGGTGCGCCTGTCCACGAATGATCAGCGAGCCGCCCGGCTCGCCGCCGGCCCAGATCGCCAGGCCGGACTCCACCAGCTTGCTGGTCAACTGGTCGAGCTCGGCCTCGTGTGCCTCTAGCTCCGCCAGAATCTCGGCGCGCGCCTCGGCGATCGTCCGGCCGACCAGCCGCGCCGACAGAAAATTCGAGGCCTCCACCAGCGCCGAGGGCGGGAGTCCCGGAGGCGTCTCGATGATGCGGTTCTCGACGAGGCCGCTTTCGGTCACCAGCACGACCAGGGCGCGGCCGGGATTAAGACTGACCAGTTCGATGTGTTTCAGCGGGTTGTCGGTCTTCGGGGCCATCACCACGCCGGTGCAACGGGCAAGCCCCGACAGAGCCTCGGTCGCCCGCTCGAGCAATCCTTCGATGTTGTTGCCGCTGCCTGCGCAGTGCTGCGCAATGCTGCGTCGCTCGTCTTCGGTCAGGTTGCCGATCTCCAGCAGCCCGTCGACGAACAGCCGCAAGCCGGCTTCCGTCGGCAGCCGGCCAGCCGACGTGTGCGGCGCGAACAGCAGCCCCGCATCCTCCAGATCGGCCATGACGTTACGAATGGTCGCAGGCGACAAGGCGCCGGTCAGGAGCTTGGAGATTGTGCGCGAGCCGATCGGCTCGCCGGTGTCCAGATAGACATCGACGATCTGCCGGAAGATCTCGCGCGAGCGGTTATTCAGCTCCCTGATCATACGCACTCTCGGAAGTCGTCGCCGGCACATGTGGCCTGGCTATGGCCTCACGCTGGCGGAACCTGATTTAGTCGCGGTCCGAGGAAGCGTCAACGAGGCCGAGCTTTACCGCGATAGCGGCGCGCGCTAGCTTGAGGCCACTTCTCGCACTTCCGAAAGCCCCCCGATGAGACCTTCCGGCCGAGCTCCCGACTGCCTGCGCACCGTGCGCCTGGAACCCGGCGTGAGCAAGTACGCCGAGGGATCATGCCTGGCGCGCTTCGGCGACACGCATGTCCTCTGCACCGCGTCCGTTGCCCAGCGGCTGCCGGCGTGGCTGCGGGACAGCGGCCGCGGCTGGATCACCGCCGAGTACGGCATGCTGCCCCGGGCGACCGCCGAGCGGACTGACCGGGAAGCAGCGCGCGGACGGCAGAGCGGCAGGACGCAGGAAATTCAGCGATTAATCGGCCGGAGTCTGCGCGCCGTCACCGATCTGCAAGCGATGGCCGAGCTGCAGGTGCGCATCGACTGCGACGTACTGCAGGCGGACGGCGGCACCCGCACGGCGGCGATTACCGGCGGATACGTGGCGCTGCACCTTGCCTGCCAGCGCCTGGTCAAGCTGGGCGTTCTCAAGACGCTGCCGTTCACCGACCACGTCGCCGCGGTTTCCTGCGGCATCTGTGAGAACCTGCCGGTGCTCGATCTCGACTACCAGGAGGACTGCGCCGCCGAGGCCGACGCGAATTTCGTGTTCACCGGCTCCGGCGAGATCGTCGAGGTGCAGGGAACCGCCGAGCAGCGGCCGTTCAGCGAGGAAAAATTCTCCGAGCTGATGGCCTTGGCCCGGCGCGGCATCGGCGAGCTGATCGGTTTGCAGCGCCAGGCCTTGGGCCTCGCCTGAGGGATTGTCGGGATGGCTCGCCACTTCGCTGGCGACCGGCTGGTCATCGCCAGCCACAACCGCGGCAAGGTTCGCGAGATCGGCGAACTGCTGCGGCCGTTCGCGGTGGGGGTGGTGTCGGCGGGCGACCTCGGCCTTGCGGAGCCGGAGGAGACAGGCGGGACGTTTGTCGCCAACGCCGAGCTGAAGGCCACGGCCGCGGCGCGAGGAGCAGGGTTGCCGGCGATCGCCGACGACTCCGGCCTTGTTGTACCAGCGCTGGGCGGGGCGCCGGGCGTGTTCTCCGCCCGCTGGGCCGGGCCCACGAAAGACTTCCGTGTGGCGATGAAACGGGTAGAGCGCGCGCTCGCCGGGCGCGCGGACAATCGGGCGCACTTTGCCTGCGCCCTCGTCCTCGCCTGGCCGGACGGGCATCGCGAATGCTTCGAGGGCGTGGTGCGCGGCCGGTTGGTCTTCCCGCCGCGCGGCGAGCGAGGCTTTGGCTACGACCCCATCTTTGTCGCAAATAGTCGCGAGATTACCTTTGGCGAAATGGACCCCGAGGAAAAGCACCGCATCAGCCATCGCGCCGATGCCTTTCGCAAGCTGGTCGCGGCGTGCTTCCGCGATGACTGACCGTTCTGCTCCAGCCGGCGTCCTCTCACCCGCGCGCTCGGAACGTCTCCCTCTCCCGGGAGAGGGATGGGGTGAGGGAGGGACTCTGGCCATCTACATCCACTGGCCGTTCTGCCGCTCGAAGTGTCCCTACTGCGATTTCAACAGCCACGTCCGCGACAGCATCGACGAGGGCCGCTGGCGCAACGCCTACCTTCGCGAGCTGGACGGCTTCGCGGCGGAGACGCCGCGCCGGCCCGTGACGAGCGTGTTCTTCGGCGGCGGCACGCCATCGCTGATGGAGCCGGCGACCGCCGCAGCGATCCTCGACCGTATCGCCGCGCGCTGGCCGATCGACTCCAACCTGGAGGTCACGCTGGAGGCGAACCCGTCGACCGCCGAAGCGGCGCGCTTTCGCGGTTTCCGGGAAGCAGGTGTCGATCGCATTTCCATTGGCGTGCAGGCGCTCGATGACGACGCGCTGCGCTTTCTCGGCCGCGGCCACTCCGCCGCGGATGCGCGGGCAGCCGTTATGCTGGCATCCCAGATCTTCCCGCGCTTCTCGTTCGACCTGATCTGGGGTTGGCCGGGCCACCGGGTCGCCGACTGGCGGCGGCAACTGCGCGCGGCGCTGGCGATTGCCGGCGAGCATGTATCCGCCTATCAGCTGACGATCGAGCCGGGCACCGCGTTCTGGCGGGACGGCGTACCGGCGATCGACGAGGACGCGAGCGCGGACTTGTTCGAGACGACGCGAGAGATGCTTGCCGGGGCCGGCTTGCCCGCCTACGAGATCTCCAACCACGCCCGCCCGGGGGCCGAGTGCCGGCACAATCTGGCTGTCTGGCGCGGCGCCGATTACCTCGGCATCGGTCCGGGCGCGCATGGCCGGCTCTCCCGTGATGGTTACACGGCAGCGACGCGCGCGATCAAGTCGCCGGAGAAATGGCTGGCGAAGGTCGAGGCCGGCGCTGGGCGGCCTCGCCGAGCAAGTGCCGCTGACCGCGCAAGAGCGGCGCGAAGAGCTGCTGCTGCTCGGGCTTCGCCTCGCCGAGGGTTTACGGCGTCACGGCTTCCGCGCGATGGACCGGCATGGAGCTGGAAAACGCGGTGAATGGGCAGGCGCTTACGCAGCTTGTGGAGACGGGGTTCGTGGAGCTTGACGATGCCGGCATGAGGACCACGCGCGCCGGCCAGCTCTGCCTCAACACTGTCTTGTCGCAACTGCTGGCCTGAGCCGGTCTCGATCCGAAGCATCAGCTGCCGGCGGCAAAGCTGCGCGGCGGCTCGTCGATGACGATCAGGCCGCCCCGCTCGACCTGGATGATCGCCAGTTTGCGATCGACAACCCCGTCGGCATTCAGACGAAACAGGCCGTCTCGGCCGAAAAAGCCGTTCGGGTCGGTCAGCGACGCTTCGGAGAACGGGTTGCGCTCCGGTCCGCGCGCCAGCACCGCCGCCAGCGCCGTGGCGTCATAGGCGAGAGTCGCCAGACGAGGCGGCGCCTGGCCGAACGTCCGCTTGTAGCGGACAACGAACTCTTCTCTGTTAGCGGGCGCCGGTGCCGCGAACCAAGCGCCGACGAGGTTCGCCTGAGCGCCGATGCCGGGCTCGTCCCACTTGCCGGTTCCGAGCAATTGTACGCCGGGCGAACGAACCCCAACGTCATCGAGAGCACCCGCTATCGCCCTGAGTTGCTTGCCGCCTTCCGCCACGAGCAGGGTGTCGAAGGCCGCCAATGGCGGCAACATCGCCTCGAAAGAGGCGGCGTCGGGAGGCGCTTCCGCCGTGCCCACCAGCCTGCGGGCGAGCGGCCCGAAATCCTGAGTATTCGGCTCATAGAGGAGGACGCGGACGGCGGTGGCGCCGTTCGCCGCGACGGTTTTCCGAAGCGAGTCGACGACGGCCGCGCCATAGAGATTATCCGGCGCGAGTGCCGCGAACCGGCTGAAGCCGCGGCTGGCGGCGAAACCGACCACCCTTTCGACCTCGGCTTCCGGCGTGAAGCCGATGATGTGAACGCCAGGGGAACTCACCTTCTGGTCGCTGGAGAAAGCGATGACCGGAATGCCGGCGGCCGCCGCCAGCGGCGCTACCGAACGCACCGAGGGCGCGAGCAGCGGTCCGAGGATGAGCCGCGCGCCATTGGCGATCGCCTGTTTGGCCGCGTCCGCCGAACCGTTGGCTGTTCCCTTGTCGTCGATCGGCATCAGCTCGAAGCGCCGGTCGGCGAGGTCGAACATCGCCATCTGCGCCGCATCCGACATCGCCTTGCCCGAGACTGGCCAGCGACCCCGACAGCGGCAGCAGAAGCGCCACCTTAATCGGCTGGTCCTGCGCCGCTTCCGGCTCTTGCACTGATGGGCGAGCATCGGCTTCCGAAGACGGCCCGGCCGCCGGCGCGGCGGGGGGCGGCTGCACCAAGACGGGCTTCGGCGGCGTGGTCGCCTGCCGCCGTTCAGCGTCGCCTGGCAACCCGGTCGTTCTTCTGAGAGTATCGCACGACGCAAGGGCGAGCGAGGCCGCTACCAGACATGGCGCGACGAAAGCCGAGCGGCGAGCGATCCAGCGCAACATCGCGTTTGTCGGAACCTCCTGCCCTCATCGACTCCGCTATCCCGGCGGAAACTACCGAGGCGGCGGATGCGAGTAAACCGCCGACCGGCAGGCCATCGAAAACTCCAGGCCCCGGCCTCTACCTGGTGGCGACGCCGATCGGCAACGCCGCCGATATCACTTTGCGCGCCTTGGATGTGCTGGCGCAAGCCGACGTCATCGCCTGCGAGGATACCCGCGTCACCGCCAAGCTGCTCGCCATTCACGGCATTTCCCGGCCGCTGCTGCGCTATGACGAGCACGCGGCGCGCACGGCTGGACCGGCCTTGATCGAGCGGGTCGCACGGGGCGAGCGGGTGGCGCTGGTGACCGACGCCGGCACGCCCCTGGTCTCCGATCCGGGCGACCGCCTGGTCCGAGGCTGCATCGACGCCGGGCTGCCGGTGGTTGGCGATACCGGGCGCCTCCGCCGTACTTACCGCGCTTTGCGTGTCCGGCCTGCCGGCTGGACGCTTCCTGTTCGCGGGGTTCCTTCCGCCCCGGCGCACGGCAAGGCGGCGCGAGCTGGAGGAACTCGCGGATGTCGCGGCGACGCTGGTGCTGCTGGAATCGCCTCGGCGGTTGGCCGCGTCGCTCGCCGACATGGCGGACGTGCTCGGACCGCGCGACGCGGCGGTGGGGCGCGAGCTGACCAAGCTGTTCGAGGAAGTGCGGCGAGGCTCACTTACCGAACTCGCCGAGCATTACCGTGCGGCCGCCGTGCCGAAAGGCGAAGTGACGATCGTCGTCGCACCGCCGCTGCCCCCACCGCCGCTCGCCGACGCGGAAGTCGAGGCATTGCTCGCGGAGGCGCTCGAACGCCTGTCGCCGAAGGACGCCGCGGCCAGCCGTGGCGAAGGCAGACCGGACTGCCGCGACGGCAGCTCTACGCCCACGCCATCAGACTGAGAGATGCAAGCGAGAGATGAGCGGACGGAATGCGTCATCGCTCAGCCGACGCCGCCTCGCCTGGCGTTTCGGCCGTTATGGGCGAGGCGGTCTGCGCTTGGCGGCTCAGGCTTGTCGGCTACCGCGTCATCGCTCGCGACGTGCGCACGCCAGCCGGTGAAATCGATCTGGTGGTCCGGCGCGGGCGGGTGCTCGCCTTCATCGAGGTGAAATCGCGTTCGGGCGACGGCGCGGCGGAGGCGCTGATGCCGCGACAGCGGCGGCGTATCGTCCGCGCCGCCGAGGTGTTCCTCGCCGACCGGCCGGCGCTGGCCGGGCTCGACGTGCGCTTCGATCTCATGCTGGTCGGCCACGGCTTGCTGCCCCGACACCTCCCCGCCGCCTTCCGCGCCGACGACTAAGAGGCCGACTGACGCTGGCGCGGCAATCTTCAATGCGGCGTAGTTCTCGTCGAGCGCCGGGCCGAGCAGCAGGATAGCGGCGATCCGCCGAACCATCGCGCTCATGTAAGCGACCTCCTCCGGCTTCAGACGGCGGCCGAGCACCCGCTCCTCGCGGTAGCTGAGCCACTTCTTGATCACCTGATAGCCGCCGAGCGTATAGCTCCAGACGTTTGCTGGAATGTTCGCCCAGTAGGCATCGACCTTGAGGTGAACGTCGGAGGTCGTCTCGCCGAGCAGGGCCAGTATGTCGGATGGCGCTAAGTCGAGCGCCGCCGCGCCGGCTGCGAGCGCGCCCGCCTCGCTTTCGGTGTATTCGCGCGCGCGAACGAGTCCCTGACCCGGCATCACCGCACCGCCCTGCCCGCGATAGCCCCAGCCGGCCGTGAGCTTCAGGTCGTCGTCGCGAAGGGGACCGCCGCTAGTACGGCGGGGCTGCGCCAATACCGCGAGCTCCGGCCGCAAGGCTCCAGCCGTTACCCCTGCAACCGCCGCTTCGGGATCGAGCAGGGCCGCGAGTTGCCGGCCGAGGTCGGCCGACCGCCGCATCGCTTCGGCCGGCACCGGGAATGGCACGCGCGGCCAGTCCATGCGCAAGGCGCCGGCGTTCTCGACTCGATACGCCGGGGCGTGCAGCACGGCCACCACGTGATGAAACAGGTCTTCCGGTGCGAGCCCAAGGCTCGCCAGCCGCTCGACCGTCGATCTCGTCAGGTTCGGCCGCTTGCGGATGCCGTTCTCGTCAGGCTGTGCGTGGTCATCTTGAAGGTACAAAGGGAAGCAGTTTGCTCCTCTTTCGACAAGGTGGCGACAGCCTAGTTCCTGAACCGGCTGTGGGGCTGATGGCGTGCGGCGATGTTTTTCTGCTTCAGCGATGAAGAGATTGCCAGCAAAGACGTGCGGCAGATATTCCGCCCGTTTCTCATCAAGCAACTTGGTTTCAGGCTCCCAGTAAAGCCAGCGTACGTCGAAAGGGCGATAATGATATCGAACCACATTAGCCAACAGGGGACCACGGGCGCGCAGTGCATCCCGCACCTGCTCGGGCGCGAAGCGCGCGGCTGCTTCCATCACCGACGGTGCTATGCGGCGCATCTCCTCGTGACTCACCTGTGGATTGAAGTACAACCTTAGCCGCGCCTCCAGCCGCTCGCGATCGATGTCGACGAGGAACTCATCACGACAGGTTTGTACGCCGGGGAAAGACGCAGGAAACAGCTCGGGAAGCTTAGGCCAGTCCAAGATAACTCTCGGCCGTCACGTCCGGCAAGAAGGGCAAGCCGAGGCCCAGCGGCGGCGCATGCTGCGGATACAGTTTTTCCGACGGCTCTGTCGCTGTATCGAGCAGTTCCTGCCGTTTGCCGATGCCCCACAAGTGCCGGAAGCCGATGTTGGTCGCCAAGCGATGCTCATTCTTGCGGACGAGCAGCGCGATCGCCGTACCGACCTGGATGCCCTCGCGGTTGTGCTCCGTCGAGAAGATACTGGGATCGGGGCGGCCGTCCGGCGTGACCTTGCCGGTTTTGTACTTGTCGCCGTTCAGGCAATCGATCCGGATCATGTCGAATGCGTCCAAGAAGCGTTCCCGCATCCCGGTGAACGACAGCCCGTCGAGCCACGAGTAGTTGCTGATGAAGCAGACGATGCCGCGCCCGGTCCGCTCGACGATGCGCCGCTCCGCCATGCGGAAGAACCGCACGTAGAGGTCGTTCAGGCCCTGACCCTCCGGCGGGCGCACCTTCCTACGCGCCGGTAGGGCTCGGTCAGCGCCAGCTCTTCCGCGCTGTAATTCACCCCCGCATAGCCGTTGTATGGCGGGTTGCCGAGGATGACGAGGATCGGCTTTTCTCGCTTGACGCCTCGGCGCGCTCCGCGTTCCTCGGCCAGCTCGGGGAAGGGCAGCGGCTGGCCGGTCCCGCTCCGGCTCCCAGCCGGTGAGCGCGTTGGTGAGATAGATGGCGGCGCGTTCGCCGGCATCGTCCGAGAGGGGCACGTCGAGGGCCTGCAGGCGCAACCCGACCTGCAAGTGCGCGACGACGAACGGCGCCGGCAATAGCTCGAAGCCGAAGACGCGCTCTATCGCCGCCTTCTTGACCAGCTGGCCGACCAAGCGCGCCGTAGCCTCGCTGCTCCAGAGTCGCCGAGATACGGCGCAGCACGGCAGCGAGGAAAGAGCCCGTGCCGCAGCACGGATCGAGGACGTAGACGTTCTCGGCGGCGAGCCCGTCCTCGACCCGAAGATCGTCGCGCAGACCGCGGTCGATTCGCTCGACCATGTAGGTGACGACCTCGGGCGGCGTGTACCAGACGCCGAGCTGCTTGCTCAGCTCCGGATCGAACGCTTCCAGGAACGGCTCGTAGAAGTACTCGACCGCCTCCGCCTCCTGAAAGCGCGCGAAGAAGGCGCTTTGCTCGACCCGGTTCAGCGCCGCTTCGGTCCAGTCCAGCACCTCGACGAGATCGAGTGGCCGCAGTCGGCCTGGTTCCGAGAGCTGCGCGAACAGCGCGCGGATCATCGGCACGTTCAGATGCCAGACGGCTGTCCGCCAGTCGAAGCGACCGATCGGCGCCGGCTTCGACTTCGCCCAGAGCACCCAGGCGGAAAAGACGCCGTAGAATAACGTCTGAACAAGGGTCGAGCGGAAGAAGTGCTCGCCTTTCTCACCTTCAAACCGGACGCCCAGCGCCTGTTCCAGCGCATTGCGAACGGTTGCGAGGGCGCGCAGCGTCCCCTTTGCCTCGACGCGGGCGAGTGCGTCGCGGGCGTGGGAAGCGAGAAACCAAGCAACATCCTTCGGCTCACGAAGCGGAACGCTCTGTGTCAGCGCGCGACGCAGATACTCACCGAAGCTCTTGCCGAAAGCCTTGGCCGAGCTTTGCGCCGTACGTGCGACATCCCAGAAGGCCTGCTCGGTTGCGGCAAGCTGATATGCTTCAAGGCGCGCGGCATTGCCGTTTCGATCCTCGCCGATCATCAGGAAAGATCGGAAGTTGGTCACCACCACGAATCGATAGCGGCCCCAGTATTTGCTTACCTGACTTGTTTCGGCCGTGAACCAGGCATTTTCTCTCAGCGGCTTGACTTCGACGACCCCCCGCTCCGGCACATTGCCGGGTCTCGGTTGCCCTCTCTGACATTGCGCGGCCGTGAAGAGACCGAAATCCGGATGGCCCGCGCCCTGGTCGGCCAGTTGGGAAAGGCAAAACACCTTCGGCTTTAAGTCGTTGCCGATCGCGTTCAGCAACTCTTCCAAAGCCGAATAGAAAGAGGTTTCAGCCGTCGCGCCGCCCGTCGAACGCAGCCTGTACAACTTGGCCAGATACGTCTCGACAGCCTGTTCGATCTTGTCCATGACTGCCCCCTAAGGGCAACCATATTCCACAAGCTGTCGCGCACGTCCAGCTTGGTCAGGGCGATGCGATTGATGCCGTTGACGTTCACCGCCTGGCGCACCAGTACCGCGTCGAACAGCCGCACCGCCGGGCGCGGCGGGCGACGGCTGCCGAGCTCGCGGCCGCCGTTGGCCCGTCAGCCGGTTCGTGTCCCAGTTGGTTCGCGCTTTCCGGACTGGTCGATAAGGCTCGTTAGTTCTCGCTCTTGACACTCGGAACTGATCGGATTAGGTCATTAGCACTCACCGGGATGGAGTGCCAACAATCCCGGCAGCTTAATATGGTTTCCAGGTTTCAAGGAGAAACAACGATGAGATTTCGGCCTCTGCACGACCGCGTGGTCGTCAAGCGAGTGGAGCAGGAAGAGAAGACCAAAGGCGGCATCATCATCCCTGATACCGCGAAGGAGAAGCCACAAGAGGGAGAGGTGATCGCCGTGGGGCCGGGCGCGCGCAACGAAAAGGGCGAGATCGTACCGCTCGACGTCAAGGCCGGTGACCGGGTGTTGTTCGGCAAGTGGTCCGGCACGGAGGTCAAGATCGAGGGCGAAGAACTGTTGATCATGAAGGAATCCGACCTCCTCGGCATCATCGAGGCGGGTTCGCAAGAGCGCAAAGCGGCTTAAGGGAGAGTAACGAGATATGGCTGCGAAAGAAGTTAAGTTTGGTTCCGACGCGCGGCAACGGATGCTGCATGGCGTCGACATCCTAGCCAATGCGGTGAAGGTAACGCTGGGTCCGAAGGGCCGTAACGTTGTCCTTGAGAAGAGCTTCGGCGCACCGCGCATTACCAAGGACGGCGTGACGGTCGCCAAAGAGATCGAGCTCAGCGACAGGTTCGAGAATATGGGTGCGCAGATGCTGCGCGAGGTTGCGTCGAAGACCTCGGACGAGGCTGGCGATGGCACCACGACGGCGACGGTGCTGGCGCAGTCGATCGTCCGCGAGGGCGCCAAGGCGGTCGCCGCCGGGATGAACCCAATGGATTTGAAGCGCGGCATCGACATCGCGGTAGAGGCGGTGATCAAAGACCTGAAATTGCGTTCGCGCCAGGTTTCGACCAATGCCGAGATCGCTCAGGTCGGCACCATCTCCGCCAACGGCGAGAAAGAGATCGGTGACATGCTCGCCCGGGCCATGGAGAAGGTCGGCAAGGAAGGCGTCATCACCGCCGAGGAGGCCAAGAGCCTGTCGAGTGAGCTCGAGGTCGTCGAGGGCATGCAGTTCGATCGGGGCTACACCTCGCCGTACTTCATCACCAACGCCGAGAAGATGAACTGCGAGCTGGAGAACCCGTTCATCCTCATCCACGAGAAGAAGCTGTCGGGTCTGCAGCCGCTGCTGCCAGTGCTGGAGCAGGTCGTACAATCCGGCCGGCCGCTGCTGATCATCGCCGAGGACGTCGAGGGCGAGGCATTGGCGACGCTGGTCGTCAACAAGCTGCGCGGCGGCCTGAAGGTCGCGGCGGTGAAGGCGCCGGGCTTCGGCGATCGTCGTAAGGCGATGCTGGAAGACATCGCCGTTCTGACCAAGGCGCAGGTGGTCTCCGAGGACATCGGCATCAAGCTCGAGAACGTCACGCTGGAGATGCTGGGCACGGCGAAGAAGGTGGTGATCACCAAGGAGGAGACCACCATCATCGAGGGCGCCGGCAAGCACGACGACATCAAGGGGCGGTGCAATCAGATCCGCGCGCAGATCGAGGAGACCACGTCGGACTACGATCGCGAGAAGCTGCAGGAGCGGCTGGCGAAGCTCGCCGGCGGCGTCGCGGTGATCCGCGTCGGCGGCGCCACCGAGACCGAGGTGAAGGAGAAGAAGGACCGGGTCGAGGACGCGATGCACGCGACCCGCGCGGCGGTCGAGGAAGGCATCGTGGCGGGCGGCGGTGTCGCCCTGCTGTACTCGGGAAAGGCGCTGGAATCGCTCACCCCGGAGAACGATGACCAGAAGCACGGCATCGAGATCGTCCGCAAGGCGCTGCAGGCGCCGGCCCGGCAGATCGTCGAGAACACCGGCGTCGATGGCGCGGTGGTCGTCGGCAAGCTGCTGGAGAAGAACGACATGAGCCTCGGCTTCGACGCGCAGAGCGAAGAGTACGTCGACATGTTCAAGGCCGGCATCATCGATCCTACGAAGGTGGTGCGGACCGCGCTGCAGGACGCCGCCTCGGTTGCGGCCCTCCTGATCACCACCGAAGCGATGGTCGCCGAGAAGCCGGAGAAGAAGCAGCCGGCGATGCCCGGCGGCGGCGGAGGCATGGGCGGCATGGGCGGCATGGGCGACATGGACTTCTAAAGTCCGCCTCACCTTCGTTTCCTACTACGCGAAGAGGGTCACGGCGTTGCCGTGGCCCTTTTCCGTGCCGAGCATAGTCGACGCTTCGGATGCTGGTCCTTCACCCAGCCTCAGGCGCCAGAGGGCAGGGCCCACGTCCGAGCGATTTCAGCGTTTCGTGAACCCGTCAGCCACACCGGCGGTCCGGCGGCGTCTTGCTCAGCCGCCGGTCACGCTCATGTGTCTCGGAACGGCCGGCTTCTGGTGCGCCCGGTCGATGATGAAGTCGTGGCCTTTCGGCTTGCGGGAGATCGCCTCCTCGATTGCCGCCGTGAGCGGAATGTCCGAGGAACTCGCGCGAAGCGGCGTGCGCAGATCGGCCGCGTCCTCCTGGCCGAGGCACATGTAGAGCCGGCCGGTGCAGGTCACCCGCACCCGGTTGCAGCTCTCGCAAAAGTTATGGGTCAGCGGCGTGATGAAGCCGAGTTGACGGCCGGTCTCCGTCACCTTGACGTAGCGCGCCGGTCCTCCCGTCCGATAACTGCTGTCGATCAGCGTCCAGCGGCGCTCCAGATCGCGCCGCACCGTTGACAGCGGCAGATAATGATCGGTGCGGTCGCCGTCGATGTCGCCCAGCGGCATTGTCTCGATCAGACACAGATCAAAACCGATGGCCCCGCACCAGCGGATGAGATCGTCGAACTCGTCCTCGTTCACGCCCTTCAGTGCCACGGTGTTGATCTTGACGTGGAGTCCCGCCCGCTTCGCCGCATCCAGGCCGCGCAACACCCCGTCGAGGCGCCCGCGCCGGGTGATGCTCGCGAACTTCTCCGAGTGGAGCGAATCCAGGGAGACGTTGACCCGCCGCACGCCTGCCGCCGCCAGCTCCTCGGCATAGCGGCCAAGCTGGCTGCCGTTGGTGGTAAGGGTGAGTTCGTCGAGCGCGCCTGTCCGTAGATGACGGCCGAGGCCGCGGAACAGCACCATGATATCGCGCCGGACCAGCGGCTCGCCGCCGGTGATCCGCAGTTTGCGGACGCCTCGGCCGACGAAGACCGTGCACAGCCGGTCGATCTCCTCGAGGGTCAGCACCTCCGGCTTTGGCAGGAAGGTCATTTCTTCCGACATGCAGTAAACACACCGGAAGTCGCAGCGGTCGGTCACCGACACCCGGAGATAGCTAATCCTGCGACCGTAGGGATCGATCACCTGCATATTCCCCAGAGCGAGACCGCGGCCACTCGTTGCGATTGCTTTCGACCTCCGGCTTCGCGTGCTCTTTAGCAACTTAGTCTTTTCCGGACGCGGCGACAACGTGCGCCACGGCGAAGGTCGAGGAGCATGCGGAACCTAAGCGGCAGCAAGAGCTACGTTGATATGGAGTTCCGGCCATAGCGGGCGGCGTGTAAACTATGGAGCGGAGGACGGAATGACGGCAATCAACAAGGAACTCTACGACGCGCTGGTCGCCGCCGGCTCGCCCGAAGACAAGGCGAGCGCCGCCGCCGCGACGGTTGAACTTGCCGAAGACCTCGCCAGCAAGGGTGATTTCGCCATTCTCCGGAGTGATCTCAAGGCCGAGATCAACGGCTTACGCGCCGAAATGTATAAACTGATCGTCGCTCAGACGCTGTTGCTGGTGGCGGCGATGGTCGGCCTCAAGCTGTTCGGCTGACGATGGCCCAACTGAGCGAGGATTGCTTCGCTTTCGGCCGCGCGCTGATGACATTGCATGACGCGCTGCGCCTCCTCGAGCAGCGGCTCGCCTGCGTCGTCGGCGAGGAAGAAGCCGAGCTCCGCCGCTGCCGCGGCCGCGTGCTGGCGGAAGACGTATCGGCGGCCGAGGACGTGCCGCCGCACGACAATTCCGCCGTCGACGGCTATGCGCTCCGTTTCGGAGACCTCGTACCCGGAGCGGAGACGCGGCTGCGCATCGCCGGGCGGGCCGCGGCCGGTCATCCCTTCGACGGAACGCCGGGCAAGGGCGAGGCCGTCCGCATCTTCACCGGCGCGCCAATGCCCGCCGGCTGCGACACCGTGATGATGCAGGAGGACTGCGTGGCGGAGGGCGAGTACGTCGGCCTGCGCCCGGGCCTGAAGCCGGGCGCCAACCGCCGGCGCGCCGGCGAGGACGTGCGGGCGGGCAGCATCGTTCTGCGGCAAGGCATGCGGCTGCGCCCGCAAGACTTAGGCCTCGCCGCTTCGGTGGGGCGCGCCCGCCTGCGGGTCAGGCGGCCACTGCGCGCCGCCGTTTTCTCGACCGGCGACGAACTGTGCGAGCCGGGCGCGCTCGCGTCCACCCGGCGCGATTTACGATGCAAACCGTCCGGTGATGATCGCGCTACTCGATGCGCTAGGCTGGTCAGGTGAGCGATCTCGGCATCCTCAAAGACGACCTGGCGGCCATCCGCGACACTTTGGCGAGCGCCGCCGGCGAGCACGACCTGATCGTCACCTCGGGCGGAATGTCGGTCGGCGAGGAGGATCACGTCAAAGCCGTCGTGCAGTCGCTGGGCGACCTGCACTTCTGGCAACTGGCGATCAAGCCTGGCCGGCCGATCGGGCTGGGCCAAGTGCGCGGCGTGCCGTTCATAGGCCTACCCGGCAACCCGGTGGCGATGATGGTGACTTTCCTGCGGATCGCGCGGCCGATGATCCTGCGTCTCGCCGGCAGCCGCGACGAACCGTTGACCTTTTATCCGGTCCGCGCGGCGTTCGAGCATAAGAAAAAGCCCGGCCGGCGGGAATGGGTACGGGCGCGGCTGCAGCCGGGGGACGACGGCGTTCCGGTCGCCCGCAAGTTCCCCCGCGATGGTGCCGGCATCCTCAGCTCGCTGGTGGAGAGCGACGGCCTCGTCGAACTGCCTGAAGACCTGACCCGCCTCGAACCCGGCGACGCAGTCGACTTCCTGCCGTTCGGCGAGGTTCTCTGATGGTGCTTAGTCCAGCTCGCCACAGATCTGCTGCTTTCAATAACCGGAACCGCGCGGCGAACTCTCGCGTTGCGTCGTAACCACCGCGGCTGGCAGACTCAGTATGTTTGCGTAGGCCCGGGCCTGGCGTCAGGCGGCGATTTGGGCCGAATAGTGGATGCGGGCGTAGCAACGGCGAATGGCAACCGGCTTCAGCGCTTGCGGGCCTATGTCAACGCGCTCTACAACGGCCGCAGCCGGCGCGCCGAGCGCTTCCGCTACTTTCTGCTGGCATTCGACATCGTCACCATCGCTATCTTCATCGTCGATTTCGCTGACCCCGCCGATAGCGTCGATGATCACTATCGACGTAACCATCGCAATCCTGCTGATACTCGATTTCTCGGCGCGTCTGCTCATCGCCCGACCGATCAGGCGGTACTTGCTCGATCCGGTGACGATTTCCGACCTCGTCGTTATCGCCACCCTGCTGTTGCCTCTTTTGATCGAGAACTGGGCGTTCCTTCGCGTATCTGCGGGCGCTGAGGCTGCTGCGCTCTCACAGGGTGCTCCGTGATCTGCGGCGCCGCTTCCGGTTCTTCGCTCGCCATCAGCAGCTTATTCAAGCGATCATCAATCTTCTGATCTTCGTGTTCGTGGTCACCGCGCTGGTCTTCATCACGCAGCACGGGGAAGATCTCGCCCATTCAGAGCTACATCGACGCGCTTTACTTTACCGTCACGACACTGACGACAACCGGCTACGGCGACGTCGTGCTGAAAGGCGAGACCGGACGCCTTGTCGCGGTGGTGATTATGTTGGGCGGATTTGGGCTCTTTCTTCGTCTGGTGCAGTCGATCTTCCGTCCCAACAAGGTCCACTTTCGCTGCCCTGACTGCGGACTCCTGCGTCATGATTACGACGCAGTGCACTGCAAACACTGCGGCCGCGTATTGAACATCGAGAGCGAAGACGAATTGGGGCGGTCTGTATGAATGATGACACTGTCCTAAGCTGCGGGGACACGCTGGATGTCGGGTCGCCTGCGGAGGCTCCGAGGGAGGATGCCGGACGCAAGCAAAGGCTCGGGCGGCTTGCGGTTGCCGCCATCGGCGTCGTCTACGGCGATATCGGCACCAGTCCGCTGTACACGCTGAAGGAGTGCTTTGGCGAGGCGCATGGCCTCGCGATCACGCCGCCGAACGTGCTCGGCCTGCTCTCGCTCGTATTGTGGGCGCTGATCCTCGTCGTCACCGTCAAGTATGTGCTGTTCATCATGCGCGCCGACAATCGCGGCGAGGGCGGCGTGCTGGCGCTGATGGAGTTGGCGGAGAAGGCAAAGGGCGGGCGATCGTGGTTCGTGCTCGGCGCCGGCTTGTTCGGCGCGTCGCTCTTCTTCGCGGATGGCATGATCACGCCCGCCATCTCCGTGCTCAGCGCCGTCGAGGGCCTGACGATCGTCACGCCAGCGTTTCAATCCTACGTCGTGCCGCTCGCCCTGGCGGTGCTGGTCGGGTTGTTCGCGTTCCAGCGGCATGGCACGGAGAAGGTCGGCGCGTGGTTCGGCCCGGTGATGATACTGTGGTTCGCAACGCTGGCGGCGCTCGGCGCAATGCAGATTTTTCGCAACCCAGCGGTCCTGGCGGCGATCGACCCGCGTTACGCGCTCGCCTTTTTTGCCGCCAACGGCTTCGTCGGCTTCGCGGCTCTCGGCGGAGTCGTGCTGGCAATCACCGGCGCCGAGGCGCTCTATGCCGACATGGGTCACTTCGGCGCGTCGCCGGTACGTATCGGCTGGTTCGGTTTCGTCTTCCCGGCGCTCGCGCTCAACTACATGGGACAGAGCGCGCTGGTGCTGCAGTCGCCCGAGGCGGCACACAACCCCTTCTACTTGCTGGCCCCTGAGTGGCTGCTGCCGCCGTTGGTAGGACTCGCCACGGCGGCCGCGGTGATCGCATCGCAGGCGGTCATTTCCGGCGCTTATTCACTGACCCGGCAGGCAATCCAGTTGGGCTTTTGGCCCAGGGAGCAAATTCGGCATACGTCCGAGAGCCAGATCGGGCAGATCTACATTCCGGCGACAAACGCGCGTCTGCTCATCGGCGTCATCGCCCTGGTCGTGTACTTCGGCTCATCCAGCGGGCTTGCCAGTGCGTACGGAATTGCGGTGACCGGAACGATGCTAACGACCAGTCTGCTCGCCTTCGTCGTCATTCGGTTTGGCTGGGGTTGGTCGCTGCCGCTGAGCATCGCGGTCGTCGGCGGCTTTCTTATTATCGATCTCGCGTTCCTAGGCGCCAACCTGTTGAAGCTCTTCAGCGGCGGATGGGTTCCGTTGATCTTTGCGGGCGTTCTCTGTCTGACGATGACAACGTGGCGCAAAGGCCGGGAGGCAGTCGCATGCGAGCTACGCCAAGGCAGTTTGCCGACCGAGGTTTTTCTCGAGCGACTCACGGAGAAGCAGCCGATCCGGGTTCCCGGCACCGCCATCTATTTAACGGCCGACGGCGAGATGCTGCCGCATGCGCTCCTGCATAATCTGAAGCACAACAAGGTTTTGCATGAGCGGGTGGTGTTCCTGACCGTAAAGACTCTCGGTGTGCCGCACGTTCCCCTGCAGGAACGGCTGCGATTGGAACAGCTGCGTCCGGACTTCCTCAGGATAACCGTCTACTACGGCTTCATGCAAACGCCGCACGTTCCCCGAGCGCTGGCGGCGGCGAAGCGGCTTGGCGTGAACTTCGACAACATGGATACGTCGTACTTCGTCGGGCGCGAAACCCTGGTGCCGAGCATGCGTCAGCCGCTCTCCGGCTGGCGGGAAAACCTGTTCATCATGCTCTCCAGGAATGCCGCCACCGCGACCGACTTTTTTCACATACCAACGAACCGTGTTGTCGAATTGGGGACACAAGTACCCATTTGAATACGGCTGCTGCCCGGTTTCGCTTGACGGAGCGCCGGCCGAGGTCCACATAGGGGAGAGCCTTCCGTAGGTGTCTTCATCGATAAGAACCAAGAAGGCTCGCGAAAACGAGCTGTTTGACCATTCCTCATCGACATAATGGCCCAATCCCAGGTATTTAGCCTCACGGCGTGCCTACGGACGGCCATGGCATGCGCCAGCCGCATCGTTCATCCTACTTCACAATTGAAAGATCATTCCCCTTGACGACCTTCGCCGAACTCGGCCTCGCCGCGCCCATCCTCGCAACGCTGGCCGCGGAGCAATATGCGTCGCCCACGCCAATCCAGGCACAGGCGATCCCACACATCCTCGCCGGCCGCGACCTTATCGGGATCGCGCAGACCGGCACAGGCAAGACCGCGGCTTTCGCGCTGCCGATTCTGCAACGGCTGGCCGACCAATGGCCAGCGAGTCCCGCGCCGCGGCTGCCGCGCGCTGGTTCTTGCTCCGACCCGCGAGCTGGCGAGCCAAATCAACGAGAGCTTCCGTGTCTATGGCGGCGGCATGAAGCTCTCCTCTACCGTAGTCTTTGGCGGTGTCGCCGCCGGCCCGCAGAATCCGCGCGCTCGGCGCCGGGGCCGACATCGTTGTCGCCACGCCGGGCCGGCTGCTGGATCACCTCGAGCATGGCATTGTACGGCTCGATCATCTCCAGATCCTGGTCCTCGACGAGGTCGACCGGATGCTGGATATGGGCTTCATCCAGCCGGTGCGCCGCGATCGTGCGCGCGGCCGCCGGCGCCCGGCAGACGCTGTTGTTCTCGGCGACGATGCCGAGCGATGTCCGCAAGCTCGCCGCGGACTTTCTCGAGGAGCCGATAGAGGTGGCGGTGACGCCGGTGGCCTCCACCGTCGAGCGGGTCGAGCAGCGGGTCATCCACGTCGCCGCCCGCGAGAAACCGGCGCTGCTTGCGGAGATGCTGGGCGACACAACCATCGCCCGCGCGTTGGTGTTCACCCGCACCAAGCGAGGCGCCGACCGCGTTACCAAGCACCTGGCCGCCGCTGGCGTCGGCGCCGCCGCGATTCACGGCAACAAGTCGCAGGGCCAGCGCGAGCAGGCGTTGGCCGCATTCCGCGCCGGGCGCGCCCGCGTTCTGGTGGCGACCGACATCGCGGCGCGCGGCATCGACGTCGACGGTATCACGCACGTCATCAACTTCGAGCTGCCGAATATCCCGGAGAGCTATGTTCACCGTATCGGCCGCACGGCGCGGGCCGGCGCCACGGGAACGGCAATCTCGTTCTGCGACGCCGAGGAACGGGCGCACCTCCGCGACATCGAGACGCTGATCCGTCAGCGTCTGCCGGCGCAGGACCGGCGCGGGCACTCCTTCCCGACCGCCGCCCACTCGCCGGTGCTGGGGGCGAAAGCGTCGGTCGTGCCTCTCGCGCCCGCGAAGGCGAAGGCCGCTGCCTCCTCTCCGGCGAAGAAACCCAGGCGGCGCCAAGACGCGCCGAATTGGCCGGCGGGAGCGGCCGGCGAGGCGCGCCATGACCTGTCGAACGTCCGGTTCCTGGCGGGACCGGCGCCGAACGATCGCGGCACCGGTGGCCCGTCCCGTCCCATGCAACGCAAGCGGGCACGCGCCGCCTACTGAGGCTTCGGCCGCCACCGCCTTGGTGCGCGTTGACGCGGAGGTGCGGCCGGCCTACTTTGTAGGCCGAGGATCCGCGCATGCGGAGGAATGCCGTCTTGCATCGCACGCGCCAATGCGCGGCACTGACGCTGGCTGTGGCGTGCGCTCTCGCCAGCGGACCGGCGATCGCCGGCCTCGACGTCAAGATCGAGGGCGAGCGGATCAGCGCAGATTTATCGCAAGTGCCGATCGCCGATGTGTTGACGGCGGTCGCCGAACAGACGGGCGCTCAGCTTAGTATTCGCGGCGATCTCGGCACGGTTCGCCCGCAGGCATTTTCACGCGTGCCACTGGCCGAGGCGCTCCCGCGCGTGGTGCAGCCGAACGGCGTGCTCCTGCAATTCGGCCCGGCCGAAAGTGGGGGCCGGCGGCTGATCGCTATTCGCGCCGTCGCACCCGGCGCTTCCGCGCAAGCTAGTGGACCTGGGCAGCCGGGCGCCGCGATAGACGGCGGTCGTCCCCCAAATCTTCGCAAGACACCGATCAGCCACCGCGATCCGCGCCGAGGTCTGCCGGCAGGCATGTGGGACTATGACAAGGGCGAGACGGCTCTCCCCGATGTCGAAAAGCGTATGGCCCAGCTGGTCGATATCGCGCGCACCCGCGGCCAGGGGGCGACCTCGGCGATCAATTACGCCCTTGTCGCCGATCCCGATCCGCGCGTGCGGATCACCGCCATTCGCGCATTGGCGGGACTACAGCACAGCCCGGAGGCCCGGCAGGCGCTGACCCAGGCTGTGGCCGACGCCGATCCGCAGGTGCGCACGGAGGCCCTGCAGACGCTCTCGCGCGGCGCCGGCGACAAGCCCATCGCACTGCTCGCGCAGGTGATCAAGGGGGACGCGGACCGGCAAGTGCGTCTGGCCGCCATCGAGAACCTCTCCGGCGACGACGGTGAACTCGCCCGCGCCGTCCTGCAAGGAGTGCTCAACGACCCCGACGCGGAGATGCGTCAGGCGGCGGAGCAGGCGATGGGACGCCGCTAGCGAGGTTTTCCAAGCACCGTTTGTAGAGCGTCGGCACCGATCGTTAAGTGGATCACGGATTTGGATTGAGGTTGAAACTATCCTTTTGGAGGAGAGAACAGGTTGGCTTGCGCGAGTTCCTAGCTATGAAGAGAGCTAAATCGCTCCGCGAGGGTCGCCCAAGTCTTCAGGGAGGGGCGCAATGGATTCATCACAATCAACCCGCACCAAGGTCTTCATCAGCTACAGCCACGCGGACAAGGAGTGGCTGGACCGGCTGAAGCGGCATTTGAAGCCGTTGGTCCGTGAGGGCAACCTGGACTGCTGGGATGACACCCACATCCGGCCCGGTGATGACTGGAAGCAGGAAATCCAGCACGCTCTCGACACGGCGCAGGTCGCGGTGCTGCTGATCAGCGCCGATTTCTTCGCCTCGGACTTCATTGACGAGACCGAGCTGCCGCCGCTGCTCGACGCCGCCAAGGCGAAGGGTGTCCGCATCCTGCCGGTGATCCTCAGCGCATCCCGGTTCGCGCGGAACCCGAGCCTGGCCCGCTTCCAGGCGGTCAACCCGCCCGACCGACCTTTGAACGAGATGCCGCCGGCCGAGCAGGAAAAGGTCCTCGACCGCCTCGCCCAGACCATCGAGAGCATCTTCGACCCTCAGTAGCCTCCCCGCACACCCCGGACACCGCGCCGGGGAGGCCTTCGGATGTGTCCGCACCACAGGCTGACAATCGCCGCCGGATGCTGAAGGTCGTTCGAGAGACTTGGATCGACGGCTACTTGAAGCATTCGCTGGACAACCTTGCCCGCATCGAGCTGGGTTTGGAGGAGAAACCGGATGCCGTGAGCCGGCCGTGGGATGTGATCGTGCAGCAGCCCGACCGAGCGCCTCGGCCGCTGCCGCCTGGCCAGGCGATGGGCGCCATCTTCGACGAGTTGGGCCAGGCGCTGCTCATCCTGGGGGCTCCGGGGGCGGGCAAGACGACGCTGCTGCTGGAGCTGGCACGCGATCTGCTGGATCGGGCGGAGCAGGACGCGAGCTATCCCATGCCGGTGGTCTTTCACTTGTCGTCCTGGGCGGTGCGGCGGCGCCCGCTGGCGGACTGGCTGGTCGATGAGCTGACCGAGCGCTACTACGTGCCGCGCAAGCTCGCCCAGGCCTGGACCGATGCCGAACAGGTCCTGCCCTTGCTGGACGGCCTGGACGAGGTCGCGCCGGAACATCGCGCGGCATGCGTCGAGGCGATCAACACGTTCCGACGCCAGCACGGACTGGTTCCCTTGGCCGTGTGCTGCCGCGTGGCGGACTACGAGGCGCTGCCGGCGCGCGTGGAGTTGTCCGGAGCGGTCGCCATCGAACCGCTCTCGCGGGCGCAGGTCAGCACCTACCTGAAACAGGCCGGGAAGCCGCTGGCCGGGGTGCGGACGGCGCTGCGGGACGACGAAACGCTGTGGGAGCTGCTGGACACGCCGCTGATGCTCAGCATCGTCGCCCTGGCGTATCAAGGGCGGTCGGCGGCGGAGGTGCGGGCGACCGGATCTCTGGAGGAGCGGCGGGCACACCTGTTTGCGAATTATACCGAAGGCATGTTCGAGCGCCGGACCAAAGTCACCGAGTACACGCGGGAGCAGACCATCCGCTGGCTGACCTGGCTGGCCCGATCTCTGATGCACAACAACCTGAGCGTATTCTACGTGGAGTGGATGCAGCCGGATTGGCTGCCGTCGCGGGCGCAGCGGTGGATCGTGGCTATGGTGCCGATCATGTTCTCCGGGCTGGTCTTCGGGCTGATTTTCGGTGCGTTCGTCGGGGTCGGGCTCATCAGCGACTTTGTTTTCGGGCTGGCCTTCGGGCTGGCCTTCGGGTTTGTCGCCGGTCTGGGCGGATGGCTGTTTTTGGGGCTGGCCTACGGGATGGCCGTTGGGCTGGTCATCGGGCTGGAACGCGAGATGGAAACCGCGCTGCGCGGCGGGCTGCCCTTCGGGCTGGTCGTCGGGCTGGTCGCGGGCCGGAAGTTCCTCGGCAAGCTGGATCGTATAAAGCCTGTTGAGGCGCTCCGATGGTCATGGAGAGGGGCGCGAAGGAGTTACGCCTTAGGGCTGGGTTTCGGGTTGGTCGTGGGGCTGGTCGTCACGCTGCTTTTCGAGCTTAAGGGGCTGGTCGGCGAGGCTATTGAGACGCTAGCTTCCCATATGCTGCTCCTGCTGCTGGTCGTCATGCTGATCAGCGGGCTGGCCGGCGGGCTGGGCGGCGAGTTCCTCGTCAAGTTGGATCGTATAGCGGCGCTGCGATGGTCATGGAGATGGGCACGAAGGAGTTGGGCCTTCGGGCTGGTCGTCGGGCTGGACAGCGGGCTGGCCTTCAGGCCGATCAGCGAGCTGACCTTCAGATTGATGTTCGGACTGGCCCTAGGCCTGGCTTTCGGGTTGACTTTCGGGCTCATCGTCGGGCTGGTTGGCGGATTGACTACCGCTCAGATCATGACTTCGAACAATTCCAAATGAAGGAATTCGACGGTCATTACAAAATGCATCAATCAACATCCTAGCCCGGATTATTCGTCGAGGTTGGCGGGTGTGGCGTAGCCCATTGGAATTGCCTAGGATTCGGTTGTCGAAGCCAATCCACGTCGGTTCCGGAGCGCCCACCCGCCATGGTTGATCCTACCCTGCTGCTGCCTGGCCTGTCACCGATCGAGGGCAAAGAGATTGTCGCCCGGTTCGACGGCGGCCGGCTGTCGTCCGACGGCGGTCTGTTGGTTCTGCGCGAGATCGAGCAACGGCTCAAAGTCGCCGACCGTCTCGCCGCCTGCATTGACGATCCGCGCGATCCTGCCAGCACCGTGCATCCGGTCGCCGACATCATTCGCTTCCGAATGCTGATGATCGCGGCCGGCTACGAGGACGGCAACGATGCGACCGGCCTGCGCACCGATCCGCTGTTCAAGCTGGCGCTCGAACGCGTGCCGTCGGACCGGGACCTGTGTTCGCAGTCGACCATCTCGCGGCTGGAGAATCTGCCCGATGCGCGGACGCTGCTGCGCCTGGGCCGGGCTCTGGTCGACGTCTGGTGCGGCTCGTTCCGCCAAGTCCCGCGGCGGATCACGCTGGATATCGACGACACCTTCGACGCGGTCCATGGCGGCCAGCAGTTGCGCCTGTTCAACGCTCATTACGACGAATACGGCTTCCAGCCGATCGTCGTCTTCGATGGCGAGGGCCGCTTCGTCACCGCCCTGCTGCGCCCGGCCAAGCGGCCGAAGGGCGTCGAGATCCGCGCCTTTCTGCGTCGCCTGGTGCGGGCGATCCGCAGCCATTGGCCCGAGGTCGAGATCCTCCTTCGCGCCGACAGCCATTACGCCTGCCCGGAGGTCCTCGACTGGTGCGAGGCGAACAGTCTCGACTACATCCTCGGCCTCGCCCCCACCCGCACGCTCCGCCGACATATCACCGGCCTGGAGGAAAGCACCGCGGCGCGCTTCGAGGCCGCGCCGAGCGGAGGCAAGGTCCGCCGCTTCAAGGAATTCTTCGACGCCGCCAAGACCTGGAGCCGGGTCCGCCGCATCGTCGCCCGCGTCGAGGCCGGCGGCGACGGCACCGACAGCCGCTTCATCGTCACCAACCTCGGCCACGGCAACGGGTGCTGTCTGGAATGTGGTGGGAATTGCCGTGATGGCGTCTCCGGCGATTTGAGGTTAACGGCTCAGGCGGCGAGGTCAATGACCGCGTCGGTTGGTTTGGTGGCCAGCGTCTGCCAGCCGTCGACCTTGCGCATGGTGATTTGTCCGGAGGCGAGCAGCGCCCAGAACAGCATCGCGGCGGTTTCCGGGGACGGCAGGACGGTCTGGGTCTTGATGCGGCGCTTAAATTCTTCGTGCAGCCGTTCGACGGCATTGCTGGTGCGCGCCGACCGCCACTGGCCGAGCGGCAGGCGGGTGAAGGTAAACAGCCGGTCACCCGCTTCCTCCAGGCTGTCGGCGACCGCCCGGCACTTCAGCCGCCACTTGCGCAGGAAGGCCTCTGCGGCGCTCCTCGACCTCCTTCGGCGTCGCGGCGTAGATCATGTCGGTGTAATCGGCCGAGATCTCTTCGTGCAGCTGGTCCGGGGCGTGCGCGAGCAGGTTCCGGTGCTTGTGAACGGTGCAGCGCTGGGTCGGCACCTCCGGCCACAGCGCCACCAGCGCCTTCTCCAGACCGGCGGCGCCGTCGGTGATCAGGAATTCGGGCGTCTTCAGTCCGCGGGCGACGAGGTCGTCGAGCAGCGCCCGCCAGGCGGCCTCGCTCTCGCCGCCCATGTTCTTCACGGCGAGCAGCACCTTCTGGCCGTCGCGCCGCACGCCGAGGACGACGAGAAGCGAGATCGACGCAGCCTTCTTGTCGAGCCGGACGCGCACGACGGTGCCGTCGAGGATCAGCCGGACGATGTCTTCCGCGTCGAGTGGGCGCTTCGACCAGGCTTCCCAGTCCGTCTTCACCTTCCGCCACACCCGGCTCACCGTGTCCTTGCCGACAGCACCCCTGAACAGCGCCGCGAGCGCCCGGCGCACCCGGCGGGTGTTGGTGCCGGCGAGGTAGGTGCCGGCGATCAGCGCTTCCACTTGCCGGGTCATGCGGGCGTATCGGGGCAGCACCTTGCTCTTCCACTCGCGTCCCGTGCCGTCCGCGCCACCGATCCGCGCCCGCGGCACGGCGATCTCGACCGTCCCGAACGAGCCGGAGAGCCGGCGCTCGCGGTGACCGTGCCGGTAACCCGCCGGCGTCGGCGGTGCCGGCGTCTCCTTCGATGGCATCGACGCGGCCGCTTCTGCCGAAGCAGATCTCGTCTCGACTGGTCCCCGTTCGTAGCGCCGCCGACCCAGCGCGGCGGTCAGCTCTTCCTCGATCATCCCCTCGATGAAGCCGCGGATCTGCTCCCGAATGCCCGCTTCGATCGGGTCGAACCAAGCCTCCCCGAGAAACAGCGTCGCGTCGCTTTCCATGGTCATGCTATCCGTTGTCATGGCGTGATCTCCGCCGGCGCTCCAACGCCGGTCCTGGCTGCTTGAACGAGCCGGAGATTACGCCACCCGCAAATTCCAACCACTTCCGAGACGGCACCCGGCAACGGCCGTTCGCTGTATCAGGAACTCTACTGCCGGCGTGGCCAAGCGGAGAACCACATCAAGGCCTGGAAAACCCATCTCGCCGCCGACCGCACCTCGTGCCCCAAGGCCACCGCCAATCAGTTCCGGCTGTTCCTGCACGCCGGCGCCTATTGGCTGCTGTGGAGTCTGCGCGCGCTGATGCCGAAGGCCTCGTCCTGGCGCGTCGCCCAGTTCGACACGCTGCGGCTGCGCCTGATCAAGATCGCCGCCCGCATCATCGAGATGAAAACCAAGATCAAAGTCCACCTGCCGAGCAGCGCCGCCGATCAGGCAATCTGGCACCTGGCTCTCGGCCGCCTGCCGCGCTCGTCACCTGAACGCCGGGGCCGTGCGCCCCCGCCGAGCCCGCTCCCCGCAACCTCCAGCGCCTCTCTACCTACCGATCCCCCATCCGGCTGCGGCGGAAACCAACCCCCGCCAAAACAACCAATACGCGCATAGCCGATTTAACACTCGCTGCACGTTGTTTCCCGACGAATAGATCGGGCTAGCTGCGGGGTTGGCCGTCGGATTAGTCTCGGAGATGCTGGGGCCCGGGTGGCTGCTCTTTGGGCTGTTCGGCGTGCTGGGCGTCGGGCTAAAGAACGGCGGTGCCGCCTGT
>CAWAYT010000009.1:0-41087 GCA_963786265.1 uncultured Alphaproteobacteria bacterium | reverse complement strand
TCGAAGCGCGCCGCGGTGCTTTTCTCCAGGCCGGTGATATGTCGGCGGAGCGTGCTGTTGGGGGCGAGGCCGAGGATGTAGTCGAGGCCGTTCGCCTCGCACCAATCGAGGACCTCCGGGCAGGCGTAATGGCTGTCGGCGCGAAGGAGGATCTCGACCTCGGGCCAATGGCTGCGGATCGCCCGCACCAGGCGACGCAGAAAGGCGCGGATCTCGACGCCCTTCGGCCGCTTCGCCGGGCGCAGCAGGGCGGCGACGAAGCGGCCCTCGCCATCGAAGACGACGATCGGCTGGAAGCCGTATTCGTCGTAATGAGCGTTGAACAGGCGCAACTGCTGGCCGCCATGGACCGCGTCGAAGGTGTCGTCGATATCCAGCGTGATCCGCTGCGGGACTTGGCGGAACGAGCCGCACCAGACGTCGACCAGAGCCCGGCCCAGGCGCAGCAGCGTCCGCGCATCGGGCAAATTCTCCAGCCGCGAGATGGTCGACTGCGAACACAGGTCCCGGTCCGACGGCACGCGTTCGAGCGCCAGCTTGAACAGCGGATCGGTGCGCAGGCCGGTCGCATCGTTGCCGTCCTCGTAGCCGGCCGCGATCATCAGCATTCGGAAGCGGATGATGTCGGCGACCGTATGCACGGTGCTGGCGGGATCGCGCGGATCGTCGATGCAAGCGGCGAGACGGTCGGCGACTTTGAGCCGTTGCTCGATCTCGCGCAGAACCAACAGACCGCCGTCGGACGACAGCCGGCCGCCGTCGAACCGGGCGACAATCTCTTTGCCCTCGATCGGTGACAGGCCAGGCAGCAGCAGGGTAGGATCAACCATGGCGGGTGGGCGCTCCGGAACCGACGTGGATTGGCTTCGACAACCAAATCCTAGGCGATTCCAATGGGCTACGCCACACCCGCCAACCTCGACGAATAATCCGGGCTAAAGGCCGAACACATGAATGAACCTGACCCATCAGCAACACGCACTCACAACTCTCTTGCCTATCCGGGGCCGTCCACACATGAATCAGAACTCCTCCCCCTTGGGAATCCCCGATATGATTTAGCCAAGCACGATCATGCTCTAGCGCCGCCGGCAAGAAGCTGCCGGTGGTCGTGGCCGATCGCGCGCGAGATAGCTGCCTTCCCGTGGGCCATCTGGCGGGAGGTCGCACCCTCGTAAACGTGGCCGTTCCAACCCGCTGCACAGGGTCAGGCGTGGGGCCACGGTGGGGAACTCCCGTCGCTAGTTATGTGGCCGGGCCATCCCACCCGACGCTTGCCCCCTAGACCGAGGACAGCCCCGAAACGAAGAGACGGAAGGCGGTGTCCAATCCGCGGATGAAGAGTCTATCAACCGTCGTCGCTGCGCTCCACCCAGCCCTGTGCAGCTTCAGCGAATCCGATTGCTTCGCGAAATGCCGCCAAGCAGCCGATCCCTTACGTCTTCAGCCTTGACTGGACTTGAACAGTTTTGCCGGCGCCTGCGGAAGGGAAATGGCGGATTTCTGCGGGTTTCGGGGAGCTTGGATCGAAAATTGGCCAGAAATGTAGTGCCACGAGTTAGGCATAAGATGCATTGACAGAGGCTGGTATCTGGTGCATTGGCGTAGTGCATCAGACGAGGCCCGCATGTTCTTCCGCCGCAAAGCCGTTGGTGAGCGCAGCTACCTTCAGATCGTCGAGAGCCGCCGCGCTGGCAGCTCCATCCGGCAGCATGTCGTCGCCACCCTGGGGCGGGCGGAGGATTGGCTGGACCGAGGCAAGCTCGACCAGCTGTTGCAGTCCGGCGCCCGTCTCAGCGAAACCGCGCTGGTGCTGTCCGCCGTGCGCGATGGCGATGGGCTGGTGGTCGACAGCCGGCGCATCGGTGCGCCGCGGATCTTCGACCGTCTCTGGCGCGAGACCGGCTGCCAGGCGGTGATCGAGGGGCTGCTGGCCGAGCGTCAGTTCCAGTTCCCGGTCGAGCGGGCGATCTTCGCCAGCGTGCTGCACCGGCTCTGCGTGTCGGGCTCCGACCGGGCCTGCGACAAGTGGTTGGAGGGCTACCGGGTTGCCGGGTTCGACGGCATCGACCTGCACCACCTGTACCGGGCCATCGCCTGGCTGGGTGAGGAACTGGCCGACCAGGAGGGACGCACCCGGGCGCCGCGGGCGATCAAGGACCTGGTGGAGGAGCGGCTGTTCGCGCGACGACGCGATCTGTTCAACGATCTCGACCTGGTGTTCTTCGATACCTCCGCCGTCTACTTCCACGGCGAGGGTGGCGAGACGCTCGGCCGGCGCGGCAAGTCCAAGGATCACCGCCCGGAATTGAAACAGGTGGTGATCGGCGTGGTCATTGACCGCCACGGTCGTCCTCTCTGCTCGGAAACCTGGCCGGGCAACGCCACCGACGTCCAGGCGCTGCTGCCGGTGATCGACCGCCTGCGCGCGCGCTTCTCTATCGGCCGGATTTGCGTCGTCGCCGACCGCGGCATGATCAGCGCGCGGACGCTCGCCGAACTGGAGGCGCGCGGGATCGAGTACATTCTCGGCACGCGCGAGCGCAACGATGCCGAGGTGCGCGAGACCGTCCTCGCCGACACCAGCGGCATGGTGCCGCTGTCCATCCCGAAGGCGGCCGGCACGACGACCGACATCGAGGTCAAGGAGGTCCTGGTCCGGCCCTGGGACGGCAAGGGCAAGTCGCGGCGCTATGTGGTCTGCTACAACCCCGAGCGCGCCGCCTGGGAGGCCGCTCAGCGGACCGCGATCATCGCGGCGCTGCAGGAACAGCTGTCGCGCGGCGACAAATCCCTGGTCGGCAACAGCGGCTTCCGCAAGTTCCTGAAGGTGGTCGGCTGCGATCACTTCGCGCTCGACGAGGCCAAGGTGGCCGACGAGGCAAAGCTCGACGGCTTCTACGTGCTGCGCACCAACAGCAAGCTGCCCACCCTCGAAGTGGCCATGCGCTACCGCGAGCTGTGGAAGGTGGAGCAGATCTTCCGCACCACCAAGGCCGTGCTGGAAACGCGGCCGGTCTATCACGCCAGCGACGCCGCTATTCGCGGCCACCTGTTCTGCACCTTCCTGGCGCTGGTGCTGCGCAAGGAATTGCAGGATCGGCTGCAGGCGGCTGAACTGGATGTCGAGTGGCACGACGTCATCGCCGACCTCGACCGCGTCGTCGAGACCACCGTCGAACAGCAGGGACGTCACTTCGTGCTGCGCAGCCAAGCGCCGGGCTGTGCTGGATCAGTGTTCCAGGCCGTTGGTGTCGCCCTGCCGCCCCTGTTCCGACGCCAGGACGCGGAACATCCCGCCGCGCCCACCGGGCCGCCCAGCCCGAAACTCCGCAAACGCCGCCTCACACCCCGCAAGCGTAGTGCCACGCCCGCCGCGAAAAAACAAATCCACCAATCAGATCAATAAGTTCCAAAAACCCGGTGTTGAAGTTGAGCCTGGACCGGGAACATGAGAGACTAGGCAGGAAGCCGCGTTCGAAATGGCTGACGCGACAGGATCTATGTCAGGGATCACGCGCTATGACGACAAGGCGCGAACCAGCCGAAGCCTGCCGCCGTAACGACGAGTTCCGCCTCGATCGGTGCCCAGATCAATGCCGGCGTGCCCTAGACGGCCGCTATCCGTTGCGTACGGGAGCCACTCGCGCCGGCTTGTGAATGGGGCGATCAACAGGGAGCGCGCACCGCTCTCACGATGCGCGCTTGATCACCTGCGGCGGTAATGTGCGACCTCAGTGCTCTTTGAGCCAGTTCGCCACGCCGGGCGCCACGATTTTCTGGGAGGCACCGCCCGTGTAGATACCGATATGGCCGGTCTTGATCGGCACCTCCTTGTAGTCCTGCTTGTTGCCCACGTACTCGCCAAGCGCCGTTGTGCTTGGCGGTGGCACCAGATGATCACGTTCGGCGTATACGTTGAGGACGGGCATGGTGAGATTCTTCAAGTCGACCTTCTCGCCGCCGAGAACGATGTCGCCCTTGACCAGCTTGTTCTCCTGGATGAACTCCTTGACGAACTGCCGTAGGCTTCACCGGCGACGTCCGGACCTCCGAACAGCCACTTCTCCATGCGCAGGAAGTTGAGAAGGGCCTCCTTGTTGTCGAGGATCTCGATGGTGTCGGCGTACTTGCCGAACATCAGCGTGAATGGCGAAGCCATCAGGAAGGAAACGTTGAGGACGTCGGCGGGCACGTTACCGAACGCGTCAACCATCGCATCGACATTGACGCTTTGCCCCATCCTGAACAGCAGGCCGACGTGCGGCTGGCCTTCGACCTCATGCTTGGAGAAGTCGATGGGCGTTACGGTCAGCGACCAAGTTACGGACCTTTTCTGGATGGAGAGCCGAGTAGCACGTGGCGAACGTGCCGCCCATGCAGATGCCGAACAGGTTCAGCTTATCGACTTTGGCGTTTTCCAGCACGCGATCGACGATGTCGTCGATGAAGTCGGTAACATAGTCATCGACCGTATTGAACCGGTCGGAGCGCTTGGGGTAGCCCCAATTTATCATGTAGACGTCGATGCCCTCCCGCAGGAAGTTGCGTACGAGAGAGCGGTCTGGCTGTAGATCGGCGACTTCGTACCCGTTGATCAGCGGTGTTGAGACAACCATCGGTACAGGATGAATCTTGTCTTTCTCCACCATCGGCTTGTAATGGTAGACCTGAAACGTCTCGCGGGCATAGAACACCTCCTTAGGTGTGCTGCCAATGTCGACGTCTTCGTCCTGCCATGCTTGTGAGTTGCGCTAAACCTTTGGAGATCTTGCTCTCCATTTCGGCTACTTCGTGGGTCAGTTCGTCCGACCGGAACTGGATCGGAAAGTTCATCACGGTTCCTCCTTGAGCGATCGCTCTAATATATGGAGTAAGGGAGCGGCTTAGGAGGCCGCGGCCTCCGGCGCCTCGAGTTCTTTTGGCTTTCTGATGTGCCTGACCTGCTGCACTGCCTTGCCGGTCGCTTCCTTCAGCGCCTGGCGCAGGGCGCGCACCTCACGCTTCAACTCGTGAATATCCCGATAAGCTTCGTCGATCTCGCTGCGCGTCGGGATCTCCATTGCGTTGTAGACGATCTCGAGCGCCTCCCGCTGTGCCTTTTTGTGCCCCATCAGCGCATCGGTCAGCTTGTCCTGGATGCGGAGGAACTCCGGGGTGTTGAACTTCTGCATCAGCGTGCGGTCGGCAATCGAGTACCAGGTGCGCATGAGGTCGCGGGGGCTCGTTACCTTTTCGCCCTTCTCGGCGAGCTTGGCGAGATAATCGATCGTCTTCTCGACGGATGCAGCAAGCCCGGCGGAGAGGATCTTCTCGTACTCGCTCTGCGCTTCTTGAACGTCCTTTAGAGCGTCGAACGCCTTCAGGAACTTGCCCATTTTTTCGCGCGCGACCGTCGCACGCGGCATCTGTCCGACGCTGAGTTGATCGAATGGGCCTTGGAACATCTCGCCGAAGCCCAGCATGCGGCCGGGTCCGGCGGTGCCGGACAGGAACGCGGCGCCGGGATGACCGCCCGCAATCGCCTGACTCGCCATCGACATCAATGGCGCCGGTGACCGGCGTCCAGTTCTCGAACAGCGACTTCGCCAGCTGCGCGAAATCTCCCTGCATCGATGCGGCGCGCTTCGGCGCGTTGGCGAGGTCCTCGCGCCACTGCTGCAGCAGCTTCTGCAAATCCGGCTGCCACGGCTTTCCTTGCTCTACCTTCGGCGTCACCGCCTGCCATGCCTGCATCAGCATGTTCATGCTGCGCGTCATGATCTCCGGCCCACCCACGATGTTGCCGGCCAGCCGCTGCGCCGGACCTTCCCTCAGGCCAGACCAGGTGTCGGCGCCCATGCGAAAGAACTGCATTGGATCGAACATCTGCCCGCCCTGGCCCAAGTTGGTGCCCTGGGCCAAGGTCATCCAGCCGCTCCAGAGCTGCTTCTGCGCCTCCCCCCACGTCTTCATGATTTCATTGGTCTGTGCGCTCCAGTCCATTTTATTCTCCTCCGAGTTGGGTTCCGGCCAAGACAACGCTTGCATCCGTTGCTGGCCGGTATCGCCGCTGCCGTGATACGATGTCCCATAACAAGACCGCGCCCGACAAAAGGCGGTGCATAAGAAACGCGATTTATAGCGGTTCTCGGCGCGAACCCACCAAAAAAACAGGGCACCCGAAGGTGCCCTGCCGTGCGGAGGATGATCAGCGCGGGTTACGCCGCAGCCATATCCAGCATGAACTTCACCGGGCCGCGGGCCTTCTTGCCGGTGCCGTCCACGAACTCGCCATTGACCGGCGCCTTCTTCGCATATGGGCTGGTAAGGATGGCGACGTGCCCGCCGTGGAACGCCACCGACTCGACGACCTCCGTTCCCTCCAGGAACCTATTGCCGGCCGTCGCGCAAGGCGGCGTGACCAGGTCGTCCTTGATCGCGTAATTCTGGTACCACTTCACGCCGAGCTTCGCCAATTCCTTGATGTTTAGGGCTTTGCCGAACAACTGAACGGGCAGGGTGCCGTCATCGGCGATCGCGTGCTGGAATGTGCACGAACTCATCTTCGAGATCTCAATTGGCAGATGCACGCGCTCCTTCAACAGCCAGCGGAACAGCGCCGCCGGCGTCTTGCCGGGGTTCATGTCCGTCGCCCTGTGCAGCGAAGCCTGGTCGAGCACCTTGACCAGCGGCGTTTCGCGGTCGATGGCGACGAACTTCATGCCGAGGCTCAGCATGTATCCGTTCGCGACCTTGTTGCCGTTGGGTAGCGGCGTGGTGACGAAGTCGCTATGCATCTGCGGCATGCCGCTGATGGCGTCGCTGTAGGTGCCGTCGATCGGCGTGACGTTAGTGATCAGCGTGTCGCAAACGTCTGTCAGCTTGCCGGAGAGAATGTTCATCAGGCAGATATAGCCGCCCTGGCAGGTGCCGTTGAGCACCACTTTCTTGCCGTGGATCTCCTTGATCTTGTCACACAGCTCCAGCGTCTGCAGGCAATCGTCCTCGGGCGTCGTTCGCTGCACCGCCTCGATCTTCATGATGTCCTTGACGACGCGCACGTAGGTCGGAATTCCCTCGTTGGCGAACGAATGCGCGTAGCTCTTGTTCTCGTGCGGCAGGAACGAGAGGATGTGGACGCCCAGCATGTACGGCGGCACCAGCAGCATCGGCATGACATCGTCGCGGACCTTGACGCCCTTCTTCAGCGGCAGGACCTGATACATCTGGAAGCTGTCGGTCTCGTGGACCAGCTTGTAGTCCGGCGTGTCGAAGTGGAAGCCGAACTCGTCCTTGATTTTCTCGATCTGCTCGTTGAAGTTGGCGACCGACTCCATAATCTCCGCTTCGCGGCGCATGAACGCCGCCGAACTTCTCGCCGTCGCCGTCGTAATCGTAGACGCTGTTGACCAGCGCCTGCGTGCCCTCTTCGATCTGATCGAAGACGAAGCTGAGCATCTTCTCCTGCGCGCTGATCATTCCCTTGGTGATGAGCTGCTGATTGTGCTGCATCACCTGGAAGGTTTCCTTACAGGCTCAGGGGATTTTCGCGGCTGGCCCGCATAGCGGTTTGACCGGCGATCAGGCAGCTGTCGGCGAACTCGCTCATCTCCCTGTTGGTCGCCCGCATCGAGGGCGATCATATAACGCCCGACGCTTGTGCTGATTTCGGGCAACTCTTTTGCGATTGCGTACACTTGTTGTTTACCTCCTACCCAGAGCGCGGACTGAAGCGGCACCAATGAAGCAAGAAGAAACGCTCTGAAGATCGTCCTAAGCAAGAGCTTCGATATCTATTTCATTTCTCATTGCCGCTCGCAAGCTGCCGCACACTCTACCCGCCAACGCGAAAACTACCTTGTTGCGCGTCGAGTTTAGTTCAAATCTCAGGCCTATCCTGACGTAAATAATTATAGGTAAAAGCTAGCCCGACTGCAATATGCAATCGCTGCAGCGCAGCAACGCCGCAGCCACGCGCCGTCCGTCCTACGCCGATTTTGCCGAGCGTCTTACATGTCCAGTCACATTGGAGGTCAGCGTCTCGGAAGTGAGTGGAGTAGTCTGCGCGGCTGCGGCCCAACTCGCCCGATGGCCCCACCTCGCCCGATGACCAGAGTAGAATGCGCCAGGCACACCAGTAGACGCGAAGCCATTGTTGTGCTGATCGAGCAACTTCAGGTCGCGAAACTACTTACCTAGCCGGGAGGCCGTTCGTGGCCGGCGCATACAGCAGTCAGGCTAGCGCGACGACTGCCTCGCCAGCGCCTCTCGGGTCTCCCTTATCATTCGCGGCAGTGAGTTCAAGGCGCACCAGTTTGTCGCTCCCTGACTGAGTCTTCTCGACGACCTTGCCGGTGACCACTATCTTCTCGCCCACGCGGGTTATCGCCGTGAAGCGCGTATTGAAGCTTCGCAGCGCGGACTGCGGCGCCCAAGATGTGACCGCGCGGCCGAGATAGGCCATTATCAGCATGCCGTGCGCGAACACATCGGTCTCGCCGGCAGCCCTGGCATAATCGATATCGATGTGCATTGGATTGTGATCGCCGGACGCGCCGCCGTATAGAGCGAGTGTGGTTCTCGAAATTGGATCGGTCTCCAGGCGGACGGGCTGATCGCCAACGTTGATATCGTCGTAGTTTGGTGGGGCCATGCGGAAAGTTCCTCCCTCAATTGCGGACGACGATCACGCGTTGCAGCTCGGCTACCAGCACATCGTTCTGGTTCTTGGCCGTGGTTTCCTCGACGATGAACTCCAGTGCGCCGCCTTTTTTGTCATAGATGTCCGAGACCTTCGTCTGAAAGGTCACCTGATCGCCGGCGCAAATTGGCGCGTGATAAGTGAATGTCTGCGATCCGTGCAGGATCTTGCCGACAGACACTCCCATGGCGGCAATGTTGTCCCACAGCGAGTTGGTTTCCATCTCAAGACAAAATGCGAACGTTGGCGGCGCTGGCAGCGACTTGTAGCCGGCTGCTTTCGCGGCCCGCTCATCGGTGTAGACGGGATCCATCTCGCCTATCGCCTTCGCAAAGAATTTCAGGCGACCCTTCTCGACGTCCACCGTCTGTGGGTTCGTCGTCCGCCCGATATGCTTTTTATCGATCATGTCCCGTCCCGTCCATTTGCAGTGCGAAGCCACTGAGCGCCCTCAGAGGCCCTATTCGACGACATCGCGCGGTAGGATCGCGGCTCGCCTGGTCTAAGTCAAGGCAGCCAGCCACTAACTCTGCTCGTTACTAGTGGCGCTCGATCGCTGGTCGATAGGGACGGTTCGACTGATCCAAAGTGCCGAACCAGCACGGCCCGAGGACTTGGCGGCCTTCGGCACCTTTCCTGCGGCCGCTGACGCGAATACGGCCACCCAGCGCGAGCGGCCGCACTCAGCAGCTGTTCTGGCTGGCTACTTCTTAAGCGTGTAGCCGCGAATCTCTTCCAGCGTAGCGGCGATCCGAGCGTTGATTGTCTTGGTTGCTTCTTGGCTCGATCTCGTAAGGATCTCCGCCATTTCGCGCATTGTCGCCACGCTCTTCTCGAACGCGGTTTTCATTAGCTCAGTTTGTTTGGCGGCAAGATCCTGCGCAGAGCTCGCCTTCGTCATCGAGCTGACGGCCTGTTGAGCTTCCCTCATCGCCTCTTGGAACACCTCGGCCTGGCGCTTGGCAATCGTCTGCATGCCTTCGACCGCGATACGATTGGCAGCTACGATCGCCTCGACGTTCTTCTTCTGCGATGTCACCAACGCGTCGATGTCCACCCCGGGCAGCTTGTACTGCTTGAGAAGGTTTTGAAACTCTGACATCAACTTGCCGGGATCGAATTCGGTCATGAGCTTGCGCGGGTCGAAAGGGGTCTGAGGCTCTTTTGGTGCTTCCGGTGCATCCGCCATGGAAATTCTCCCTGGACCCGATGGATGAACCGCGTCCGGCGCGGGCCCTACGGCCGACCGCGAATTGAACAGCAAGAAATCTCCGCACGGGATTGGTTCCGCTCGTTCCACGAAATTGCGGCTTTTTGCGAAAGGCCGCAAGAAGAGAACCAGTGGCGCGCGGCGAGCGCGCAGTCGGGTTTTGTCACGGCATCTATCGGAACCAAACGTGAGTCACCGCCCGCTCGCACCAGCTGTAATCATCGCCATCGGGCCAGGCGCATATGGCGCAAGGCAGGGTGCTCCGACGCGCCTCGTCACGCGTGGCGGCAGCGATTGATCGCGGATTCGATGCCGCCCCAGATCAGGCTGCTCGGCGCCATCATCGGCCGCTTGGCAATCTCGTAGGTGATACGCTCGGCGCCCGCATCGAATTCGAACTTGAGAATAATCGTGCCGACCGGTGTTGGCGTCGTCGCCGTTCCGCAGTGCTCTACGGACTCTTCGAAGACCGTGCCATGTTCGTCGCGGCCGGTGGCCTTCATCCGTTCCCAGGTCTCCGCACTGACTCCTACAAAGCTTCGTCGTTCCAACACCTGTCCTCCATTGCTTAAACGTGAACTGTCCATTCAGCCCAGCGAACGTTCGTCGAGCATTTTATAGTAGAGTACGCGTGCCGGGCATACCTGCATTCGCATTGTCCTTCTTGTACGCGTCCGCGGCCGTCCGTGAAGTTTCGAACGCGAGAAAGAGACTGCGAGTACCCGAGAACTTCACCGATGGTCGCCGACCTGGCCGACCTCCACGTCACTGCCGGTCAACACCAAGCGGCAGCCTGGAGGCAGAGCGTCGAGTGTCAGCGGACGCGCCGGTTTGGCTTGCAGTTTCCGCATTTCCTCCTCTGCGTCCTCGGAGAACCACCACGCCAAGGTTTCGTCGCATCCATCGCCAGCGGGCACCGATGGCTGCTGGTCCAGGCATTCGATCGAGTCTGCCGGGCAGCGCAGGCGGACGTGGAAATGCTGATCGTGGCCCCACCACGGGCGGATCTTGGCCAACCAGGAGCGATCCTCGCCGACGGTGCGGCAAAGCTGCTGCTTTATCGCAGCGTTTACGAAAATTCGGTCCACCTGCGGGAAGTCGGCCGCGATCCGCAAGAGGTCGACGTGTTCCGCTGTCCAGATCGTGGGGTCGACTTCGATGCCCTGCCGGTCGACCATCGAAATCGGCGACATACCTTCCCGCTCCTCGAATGACATTGTCCAGGCGGGCCCCGCGACGAACCAGATGTCAACGTCCAGTCCGGTCTGGTGGCTACGATGACCGCTTAGCATCGGTCCTCCGCGAGGTTGAGCGAGATCGCCGACGAGTAGGGGGCCTCGGCCGCTTGCATGCATCACTCCGGCCAATTCGCGCACCAACTCGATTGTGGTTGGGTGTCCGTAATAGCGCTTGCGGGATGGGCGCATCACTTGGTAGCCGAGGCCGTCCAGCGGCAATGGCTCCGCCCCCGCCAGACACCCGCTCGCATGGCCGCCGATCGCCCCTGCGGGCGGCGGACTGGGCGTCAGCTGATCCCAGCGACGTTCGTCGGCGACCGCCACTCTTGCCGCCAAGGTGATGACGAGGGTCGCCGCCGCAGCCCAGCGCCAGCCGAGTCGTCTATCCATACTGCTCTCCTCGCACCTGCCTGAGCAGCTCTGCAATGGTTCTTTTGCGTGTACTGAATCCTGCGCGGGAACGCCTTCAATCGGCCGGCAGAGCAAAGACGAGCCGCGCGCGCGAAATCACTTTACTCCGCTGGGGACATGCTGCCACTATTTTGCCACATGATGGCAAAGTAGGCGAATCATGCACTCTAGTCCCGCAAGCAAAATGTTTCGCAATACAAGTGTGAGCGGCGGAGCGCGGCGGGTGGTCGCCGTGTTATCGCTGGCGCTCTGTCTCGGCTGTCACGGTGATCTGACGCGATATTATCCTCTCGACCCGGGTTTCACTTGGCAATATCGGGTTTCGCTGTACGAGGGTCATGATCTCACCAGCACGAGGGCGGAGATCGTGAATATGGAGGAGACCCATCTACTCGGCAGAAGGACAATACCGCAGAGATCGGAGATGTTCGGCCAGATCTTGATCCGATTCTTGGCAATAGATGGGCAGGGCGTGTTCGAGTACGCGCAGCAAGTCGGCGACAGTGCGCCCACCGGCACGGAGGCGCCGAACTACGTACTCAGGGCCCCGGTCGCCGACGGCACCACATGGTCATCGAACTGGCAAACCGTAAAGGACGGGCGACGCTTGTCGGTGCCGACCGTTAAGGCAATCGCCGCCGTCAACGAGACGGTCATGGTGCCGGCGGGAACTTTCGCCGACTGTCTCCGCCTTCGGATCACCGGCAAGGTCGACGTCATCCTAAGGAACGGGCCTTCAACAATCGATGTGCAGGGCGATGAGTGGTACGCCCCCGGGGTCGGCTTCATCAAGGGCACGTTTCGCGAAACCGTGAACGGCGGTCATCTCGGCACCACCGAACTCCGCATGCTCCTTGACAGCTTCGCGAAACCAGAATAGCGCGCCCGCCGCGCACTGGTGGCGGCGCTGATGCAAAGCCGGCCACCGGCAGCGTAGAGGGCTCGAATGCCTAATACGCGAAGATGTCCTGTTCTTCCCATCCCTGCAGATCGAGGTGGGCTCGATGCTGAACGAAGGCGAAGCAGGCCTGCGCCAAGTCGTACCGACCTTCTCGCCGCAGCATCAGATCGAGCTTCTCCCGCAACTGGTGCAGCCAGAGTACGTCTCCGGCCGCGTACCTGAGTTGCTCGGGCGTAAGCACCTCAGAGCCCCAGTCGGAACTCTGTTGTTCCTTCATGAGATCGACCTCCAGCATCTCGCGGCATAATTCTTTCAGACTGTGTCGGTCGGTGTAGGTGCGAACGAGTTTGGAGGCGATTTTCGTACAGTAAACGGGCCCGCAAGTCACGCCCAGCCAGCGACGCAGCATGCCTACGTCGAAGCGAGCGAAATGGAAGAGTTTCGTCACTTGCTGGTCAACGAGGAGCCGCTTGAGGTTCGGCGCCTGATACAATGTGGACGTGCAACAGCTTGCGGGCGGGAAATGCACCAGGTGGCAAATGCCGTCGCCGGCCGATAATTGAACAAGGCACAGCCGGTCACGATGTGGATGAAGCCCGGTCGTTTCCGTATCTACCGCCACGGTCTCGCCAAACAGAACGCCGGACGGAAGATCGCCCTTGTGCAATTCGATCTGAGTGCCGGGCTCCGTCAATGGTCCTCGACCCAAGCAGCGGGACCTCTTGGCTTCTTCGTTACGGCCAATGGCGATGGTGCCCAGGAGAAGACTCGAACTTCCACGGCCTCGCGGCCACAGGTACCTGAAACCTGCGCGTCTACCAATTCCGCCACCTGGGCAATGGCCTTCGCTCGACCTTTCCGCGATAGTGGTACGAAGGTGCATCCCCTACTGTCAACGGCGATAAGGCGAGCATCCGTGCAGTAGTTGACGCCGAACACACCAGTTAGGATAAGCGCGCCTGAAGGTCGCTGCAATCCGATCATGCAGCTCGGCGCCTCGGGATCGATAGGGAGGCCGTCATGGAACGTCGCGTGGTCACGGTTTTTGGCGGGTCCGGGTTCATCGGCCGTCATGTGGTACGGCAGCTCGCGGGGGACGGCTGGATCGTCCGGGTCCTCGTTCGCAACCCGGAACGCGCGGCGTTTCTGAAGATGTATGGCGAGCCGGGGCAAATCGTGCCGATGTACGGCGATGTCGCCGATGCGGCTTCGGTGGCTGGGGCGATCACTGACTCATCCGCGGTCATCAATCTCGTCGGCATCCTTTACGAGAAGGGACGGCGGACCTTCCAGCGCATTCACGTCGAAGGAGCAGCGAACGTCGCCAAGGCGTCGGCCGACGCCGTCGTCGATCGAACTCGTGCATATGTCGGCCATCGGCGCCGACCCGGCTTCGCCGGCGGAATACGGACGAACCAAGGCGGCCGGCGAGCGGGCCGTGCGGGCCGCGTTTCCGCAAGCCACCATCATCCGGCCGTCGGTTGTGTTCGGGCCGGAGGATGACTTCTTTAATCGTTTCGCTTCCCTCGCGCGGTTTTCGCCGGCCTTGCCGGTGTTCAAGACCCGGTTTCAGCCCGTCTACGTGGGCGACGTTGCCGACGCCTTTATGGCGGTTCTCCGCGATCCCGTCACGGCCGGGAAGGTCTATGAGTTGGGCGGTCCACGGGTGATCGCCTTCCGCGAACTCATGCAAATCATGCTCCGCGAAATTGGACGGAAGCGCGCGCTCGTTCCGCTACCGCTGAGCATCGCGCGAACTCGAGGCCTTTTTCCTGGAGATGCTGCCGGTTCCGCCGCTCACACGCGATCAGGTAAAGCTGCTTGGACGCGACAACATCGTCGACCCTGGCGCACTATCGTTCAAGGACTTGGGTATTCAGCCGACCGGCGTGGAGGCGGTACTACCCACGTATCTCAGCCGCTTCAGGCCCGGCAACAGGCCGGTGAGGGGGATGGTCTAGTATCCCTTGTCCTTGCGCTCCACGGGCGTTCGGGAATTCATCTGGAGTTCTGGGCGGCACGGGATCTGTGATCCGTCTATCGCTCCCCTTGCTCTAGCGATCGTGATTCCGTTCCGAGGACGTAGCGCTTTCCCGGCGCTTGCGTACACGTTCCAGTATCGAACGCCGTACCTCCCCGCCGGCGTCACGCCATATAGCGATCTCATCCGCCGTGCGCAGACAACCGAGGCAAAGCTTGGATACCGGATCGAGTTGGCAAACACCGACGCAGGGCGAGTCAACCAGATCGTCCGGCCCGCCAACCGCGGCCCCGCTCTCCTGCGCCATCCGAACCTTGTTGCCTCCTAACGCTAAGCCGCGGTTGTTCTAGCCCAGGCGTCGGAAGAGCTGCAACAGCAGCAATCGCGCATTCATGGGATGGGACGACTTCGCATGTGGGATTGTGCACTGTGTCTACGGTCTATTGCGTATGCGCCCGCCGGGAGTAGAATGAGAAGAAAAGAGATTAACCGCACTGGTGCTGGAGTCGCTGCTGGGCGGGGTGGGGTGGAAACGGGCTGGATGGTCCTGAATGGCCAACGAGCAGTAAGGTTAGAGCCCGGTCGAACTACCTCATGCCAATCCTCAACCTCGATAAGCTCTTCTATCCGCGATCGGTAGCTGTCATTGGCGCCAGCAACCGCGAGCGCGCGCCCGGACAGGTAGTCATGCAGAATCTTCTGCATGGAGGCTTTGAAGGGCCGATCATGCCGGTTAGTTCTACCGATCGGGCAATCGCTGGCGTGCTCGCCTACCCCAAGATCGAAAATCTGCCGATTACGCCCGATCTCGCAATCGTCTGCACGCCACCGCCGTCGGCGCTGGACGATATCAGCGCGCTTGGATCGCGTGGTACTCGCGCCGCCATCCTGCTTGCGCATGGGGCCGAGTTGCGAAAGCAGCACAGCAGTGGCAAACCCGAGGATCTGCGGCAGTTGGCGCGCCAACATGAGCTACGCATTCTAGGTCCCGATTGCATGGGCGTGATGGTTCCCGGGATCGGCCTCAACGCGAGTATCGCCCACACGGCAGCGCAGCCGGGCGGAGTTGCATTCGTCTCGCAGTCTTCGACCGTCTGCGCGGCGGTACTCGACTGGGCGTGCGAACGCGATATCGGCTTCTCCCATTTCATTTCGCTGGGCGATACCGCCGATATCTGCTTTGGCGACGTGCTCGACTACCTTGGCAATGATCCGATGACTCGCGCGATCCTACTCTACGTCGAGTCCATTCAGAACGGCCGCGGCTTTATGTCGGCCGGCCGAGGCGCCAGCCGCAACAAGCCTATTTTGGTGATCAAGTCCGGTCGCACGCCGCAGGGCCAACTCGCCGCTTTTGGAGAGCGGGAAGCTGATTTTGCCGATGATGTTTACGACGCGGCGATCCGTCGGGCCGGCATGCTACGCGTATACGGGTTTTCGGAACTGTTCGCGGCGGTGGAAACGCTGGCTCGGGCGAAGCCATTGCGCGGCGAGCGGCTGGCCATCCTCGGCAACGGGCGAGGCATGGCGGTGATGGCGGTAAACTCATTGATAATGAACGGCGGGCGCCTCGCTAAGCTGCAGGAGCCTACGATGGCGGCTCTCGACAAGTTGCTACCGCCGGGACGTCCCCGACTCAATCCCGTCAATCTGGAGGAGAATGCTCCAGCCGCAACAATATGGGGCGACCGTCGAAGCGTTGTTCGGAGACACTGAGGTGGACGCGGTGATGGTTCTGCATGCGCCGTCTTCCGCGGTTTCCAGCAGCAAGGCCGCGGAAGCGGTGATACAGGCGCAGAAGGCTACGCGCGGCGCCGTTCTGACGAGCTGGATGGGAGGCGCTCGTGTCGCCGAGGCGCGCCACCTATTCGCCGCAGCCAAGATCCCGACCTATGATACACCGAACCAAGCGGTTGACGCCTTCCTGCACATGATGCGCTATCGGCGCAGCCAGGAAATGCTGATGGAGACGCCGACATCGGTCCCGGTCGACTTCACACCAGCAACCGAAGCGGCGCGGCTGCTGCTGAACGAGCATCTGCAAAACGGTCGGAATTTTCTGGTCGGGCGAGAAGCAAAGGCGCTGCTGTCGGCATATTCGATCGCGTCCGCCGAGGCACGCATCGCTAAAACGCCGAGCGAGGCCGCGGTCATAGCTCAAAAGATGGGCTTTCCGGTCTCGTTGCGGCTGGTCTCTCGACAGCACACCGGAACCGAGACGGGCCCAGTGGACGTGCTGCTGGAGACGCCGCTGGCAGTCAAGGCGGCGGCCGAGAATATGGTCGGAGCCATGGGCGCCCGCGGTCGGCAGGCAGCGATTCAGGGCTTCAGTCTCGAGCGCATGGCGCGGCGCCCCGGCACGCACGAGGTGATGATCCGGGTGGCTGATGACCCGGTTTTCGGGCCGGTGATCATCTTCGGCCATGGCGGGCTGGCGACCGAGATCATTGCTGATCGCGCGGTCGCGTTGCCGCCGCTGAATACCAGCTTGGCGCGCGAACTGCTCTCGCGCACGCGGATATGCCGGCTGCTGGGCGGCTATGCCGGCTGCCCCCCTGCCAACGTTGACGCACTCTGCCAGACGCTAGTTCAGGTCTCGCAGATGATCATCGACTTGCCGCAGATCGCCGCGCTCGAGATCAACCCGCTTTTGGTCGACGACCACGGCGTGTTCGCGGTCGATGCTCAAATTTTCGTCGCGCGGCCCACCGAAGAGACCGAGCGCCGGCTGGCGATTCGCCCGTACCCGAAGGAGTTGGAGGAAGAGTTCGTGTTGCCGAACGGGCGCACGGTATTGCTCCGGCCGATCCGACCCGAGGACGAACCGGCGCACCACGATTTCATCGCAAAGTGCTCGCCGGAGGACCTACGACTACGCTTTTTCCACCTGATCCGCAGGCTGCCGCACGCCGAAATGGCGCGTCTCACGCAAATCGACTATGACCGGGAGATGGCCTTTCTCGCGACGGCCGAGAAAGCCGACGGCTCAGGACCCGAAACACTGGGCGTGGTGCGGACGATAACCGACTTGCACAACGACAAGACCGAATACGCCATTCTCGTCCGCTCCGATGTAAAAGGGCAGCGGTTGGGCTGGAAATTAATGGACAAGATTATCCGCTATACGCGATCGCGCGGAACAAAGCGCATCATCGGCTTGGTGCTGGCTGACAATCGCAAGATGCTGGATCTGGTCCACCGTATGGGCTTCAAGAGCCGCAGGGTGCCCGACGACGATCTCATGGACGTTGAACTCGATCTGAGAGAGCCCGCGTCTGCCGCGTAGCAGCTTGCCTACCCGCCAGGGGCCTAAAAGCGCCGGCAAAACGGCTTCATGACACGACAGCGCGTCTCTTGTGCGCTTTTGACGTTGTTTTTAACCCTATATGGGCTATTTTAGCCTTATGTGGGGTGCGAATTGATGCTTGGCACCGTCGTCCGTTCCTGGCTTGCTCCAATCCTCGAGCCGTTGTGGCCGACCTTTCGCGAGATCTTCGTACTTTCCTTCTTCGTGAACCTGTTGGCGCTCGCGGTGCCGGTGTTCGTCATGCAGGTCTATGATCGGGTCATATTCCACGCCGGGCTCGCCACCCTCCAAGGCCTCGTTATCGGCGTCCTCTGCGTCCTGGCATTCGACTGGGTGCTTCGTCAATCGCGGGCGCGCATCCTGCAGCGGATAGCGTTGCGCCTGGATGTTTCGATAGGGCGAAGCCTGTTCGATAAGCTTCTCTCGCTGCCATTGTCAGCCCTCGAAACGAGACCGGCGGCGTACTGGCATGCGTTGTTCCGCGACGTCGATATCGTTCGCAACACGCTCTCCGGCGCTGCGGCGCTGATGGTTTGCGATTTGCCGTTCGCCGTGTTGTTCCTGCTGCTGACGTTTGTCATCGCGCAGCCAGTCGCCTGGGTGCTTATCCTCGCCATCCCTATCTTCATCGCCGTCGCGTGGCGATCCGGAAGCGCAATGATCGGCGCCAGCGGACTGGAACGCCAAAGCGGCCTCGTTCGGGACAACCTGATCGCCGAGATCATCGCCGGCAGGACGACAGTCAAAGCGCTGTCCCTCGATCGCGCAATCCGGCCCTTATGGGAAGAATGTCACGCCGACTGCATCGAGCGTGCCGTGATCCGTGGCTCGGCCGCCGACGGCCATAGCAATTTCGGAACGACACTGACGATGATTAGTACGGTCGCGCTGACCACGGTCGGCGCCATAGCCATCATCCGGCAGGACATGACCATAGGGGCCCTGATCGCCGCAAACATGCTGTGCGGCCGTCTGCTGGGCCTCCTCAACCAACTCGTCGCCAATTGGCGTGTCTACGCCAGCTTTACACAGTCGGTCAGCCGTCTCGCCGAGCTATCCGCGACCTCGAGCGAACGGCAAACCAGCGCCCTCCATCTGCCGAAGCCGGACGGTGTTATCACTCTTGAGGGCGCCAGCTTCTCCTACGATGCCGCCCGGCCGATACTGAAAGGCCTCGACCTCACGTTTTCACCCGGCGGGGTTTGCGGGGTGATCGGCCGCAATGGTTCGGGGAAGAGCACGCTCCTCAAGATGATGCAGGGCTTGTACCGGCCATCAGCCGGACGCGTGCTGTTGGACGGAGCCGACATCGCCCAGTTCACCCGTGGCGAACTCGCCGACTGGCTTGGCTATGTGCCGCAGGAATGCACGCTGTTTACCGGCACCATCCGCGACAACATCGCTAATCGAAACCCGAACACCGCCGATGAGGAGGTGATCCGGGCCGCGACTCTCGCCAGTGTCCATCGAATCATCATCGATTTGCCAGACGGCTATGCGACAGACATCGGCGAGGCTGGCCGCAAGCTGTCGGCTGGACAGCGTCAAAGCATCGCAATCGCCCGCGCTCTCCTGGGAGATCCCCCGGTGTTGCTGCTCGACGAGCCGACGAGCAGCCTGGACAGCCAGGCCACCGTAGAGCTTCGCACGACGCTGAATAACCTCGCCAAGCAGCGAACTGTCGTGGTCGCCACGCATAGCATGCAGTTACTGCCGATCTGCCGCACCATCGTCCACCTTGAGCGAGGTCGGATTGTCTCGGCGGGTCCGGCCGAAGATTTCCTGCCCCTGCTGTTTCATCCATCGCGCGACGCCGCTGAATGAGCCGTCTCGATACCCTGGTGGCGCGCCACCCGCTTGCCACCTGGCGATCCGTCGCCTGGCCGCTCATGTTGCTGCTCGCCGCGCTAATGATCTGGGCGGGATTTCGCGCAACTCGACCAGGTCGCGGTGGCGACGGGAGAGGTGGTGCCGCAAGGCAAGATCAAGGTGGTGCAGCATCTCGAGGGCGGCATCATTGAGCAGATCCACGTCTCGGAAGGATCGGTGGTCCGCATCGGCGATCCCCTGGTCCGGCTAGACCTCGCCACCTCCGGCGTCAACCGCAAGGAGTTGCTGGCGCGCCTGGACAGCGCGCTCCTGCGGCGGCGCGCGCCTGCTGGCGGAGAGCAGTGGCGCGGCGCTTGCTCTGCCCAGTGACGCGGTAACACGTCAATCGAATGTCGCGGACGCCGAGCGGCAAGCCTATGCAGCGCGCCGTCGTGAGCTGGAATTGACGCTGGGCGTTCTGAAGCAGCAGGCGAACCAGCGGGAGCTGGAGGTCCAGGAGCTGGAGGCGAAGCGAAAATCCGCCGCCAATAATCTGGGGCTGTCGCGCGAGCGTCTGAAGATGTCGGCGTCGCTGCTGCAGGAAGGACTGACAGCGCGGATGGAGCACCTGAGCCTGCAAGCCGAAGTGGAGAGTCTGGAAGGCGAGTTGCAAGCGCTCGGCCCGGCCTTGCCGCGCGCCCGCGCGGCAGTGGCCGAAGCGGCGCAGCGGCTCAGGGAAGGAGAGTTGCGCTTCCAACGCCAGGCGCGCGATGAATTGGGCGACACGGAACAGACAATTGCCCGGGTTCAGGAGCTGCTGGCGCAAGCCACCGATCAGGGTGTTCGCGCCGAGATCAAGAGCCCCATAGATGGCGTGGTCAAGAAGCTCCGTTACAACACCATCGGCGGCGTCGTGGCTCCGGGCGAGGCGGTGATGGACATCGTGCCCACCGGCGAAAAGCTGGTGATCCAGGCGAAGCTCAGCCCGATCGATCGCGGTTATGTCAACTCCGGCCAGCAGGCGGTTGTGAAAGTCTCGACCTACGATTTCGTCCGCTACGGCGGCCTCCGCGGCGTCGTAAGCCAAGTTGCTCCAGACGCGTCGACGGACAAGTCAGGAGCAATTTACTTCGAGGTGGTGGTGGAGACGGACAAGGCTTATCTCGGGGAGGTCGCCGGCACTTTGCCGATCACACCCGGGATGCAAGCCACCGTCGATATCCACACCGGCACCCAATCGGTGATGGACTATCTGATCAAGCCGGTCCTCAAGCTGCGCGAAGAGGCATTTCGCGAACGCTGACGACCGGCGGACACTTCAATCGAGCCTGATGGTCATGCACTCGCGGGTGACAACGATGGTCGACCAAGCCGCCTGGGCATCCGCCTCGATGCGATCCATCGCGCCGTCCTCATGGTCAGGGTCGTGATGAAAAGTCGCGAGTTGCCTTGCGCCGGCCATTTGGCAGAGACGCATACCTTCGTTCCAGGTCGAATGTCCCCATCCGATGTGATCGGCGAACTCGGCCTCGGTGTAGGTGCTGTCATAGATGACGAGATCCGCCCCCTCGATCAATCGCAGGATTCCTTCATTCGGCTGGCCCGGAACATGCTCCGTATCGGTGATGTAACAGACGGACTTTCCGGCATGCTCGATCCGGTAGCCGGTGGCTCCGTTAGGATGGTTCAGGGCAGCAGTACGCAGGCGAACGCCGGGAAATAGTTCAAAGGCGTCGCCGGCTTTGAAGTCCTCGCATTCGACTATCGCTTTCATGGCATCGAGCGGCACGGGAAACACTGGCTCGCGCATCTGTTGATTGAGCACCCCTTCGATGCTGAGTCCCTGATCCTTTAGATGTCCGGCAAGGATGTGCATTCGGCGTCTCGGGTCGTAGGCGGGGCGAAAGAAGGGCAGACCGTTGATATGGTCCCAGTGCGTGTGGCTGAGCAGCAGGTAGATTGTCCGTACATCGGACTCCAGGAACCTGTTGCCGAGCGCCCGTATTCCCGTCCCCGCATCGAGAATGAAGCGATGATCGCCGGCGCCCACCTCGACGCAGCTGGTGTTCCCGCCGTACCTGACATGATCAGGCGATGGGCAAGCGATGCTGCCGCGAACGCCCCAGAACTTCACAAAAAACATGCACCACCCGGACTGTGCGGAAGTTCTGATATGAGGGTGCGGACTCGCGTCGCGTGACCGTTCATCAACCCACCGGCAATGGACATTCCGAGGATCGGCTCATCGGAGCTTACATTTTGACATGTACGAACATCCCGACTTGGAGGTTCAAGAGCTCCGCCGCACTATCCATGTTGACGGCGATCTCGAGCAGGCCATTGGAATTCTCGTACCAGAAAGCCCTCCCTTTGGGTACTTCTGAAAACGTCCTGGCATGCCGCAGTGCAGTACCGTTGACGACGACCGTAGCGGAGGCTGGCCAACAGGCGGCGCGCAGGCCAGTTATCACATTGCCATAAGCGTCCACGTAGATCGTGCGCGGGAGATCGTCCGGCCACTCCGGACGCCGTACCGCGCCGATGGCCATCGACTTGCCGGGAAAAGATTTGCCGCGCGCCAGACCAGCCGCGATTGGCGCAAACAGGTCGCGGCCATGAAAGCTGGCCGACAGCCTGGGCGGGATCCAATCGATGCGCCAGCAAAGTACATCAGCCGGGGCGCGACGGATGACGATCTCGAACAGCCCGTTGTCCGGACCGACGAACCAGCGGCGATTTGCATGGACGACGCAGGGGGCGCGATCGCCGCCGACGCCGGGATCGACGACGCAGAGAAAAACCGTTCCTGGCGCGAACTCGACTTCATAAGCGGCCAGCAAATAGGCGGCGGCTTGAGGGTCGTATGCCGGCGCGTCGGCAAGGAGATCTATGACGTCTATCCCTGGCGCGTTTCTCAGGAGAACGGATTTCATCTGGCCGTTGTAGGGTCCGTTCAAACCGAAGTCCGTGAACAGGGCGATCACCGCGCGCTCGACGAGTTGATGAGGAGCTGAGCTGGCACTGCCATTGCATGTATACTGTCAGACACGGTGACGAGCCGATTGATGTCCGGCGCCTACGGCCATGCCGTCAGGCATCAGCGAGCAGGAGTTGATTGATGATCGAAACCCGGGTTCGCCTCCTCTCCTACAGCTTGACCACTGCCGAGATCATTTACCACATGCCCGATTACCCCAACCTTTTGCAGCACTTCATCTGGCAGGAGCACGACGTACTCCCACATTTCCCAGCTCTGCGGCGCTTCCTCGATTTCTGGAGCCGAAATTTGGAAGGCCAGCTGCATTCGGTGAAGGTTCAGGCTGCCTCACTGGTGAAGCCGGCCGAATTTCGCTTTGCCGACAAAGAATTAATCCTGCATTAGCCGGCCAGCGCCCGCGCGCTGCCGGTCACGCTGGCAGCGCGGTCGGAGGTGTGAGAGCGAGCTGCTGAACCGCCTTTTTTAGGCGCGTGAACGCGCGAACCTCCAGCTGGCGGACACGCTCTCGGCTGATCCCATAAACCGCGCCGAGCTCCTCGAGAGTCTTCGGTTGGTCCTTGAGTTGCCGTTCGATCAGGATGTCGCGTTCTCGCTGGGGCAGCGTTTCCAATGCGCGCGCCAGAATGTCTTGACGAAACGCCTTCTCCTCGCCGGCGGCCGTTAGTGCTTCCGGATTGGGAGCTTCATCGACCAGCGTCTCAATGAATTCGGAGCTGTCGCCGTCTTCACGGCTGCGCGGCGAGTTCAGCGACACGTCCGGCGACCCGAGCCGACGGTCCATGTCGATAACGTCCTCCATCGAAACATCGAGAGCGCCCGCGACTTTCTCCGCCTGTTCATCGGTTATCGGCCCGTCGTTCATGATGCTGAGTTGCCGCTTGATCCGACCGAGGCTGAAGAACAGCTTTTTCTGAGAGGCCAAAGTTCCGACCTTGACGAGCGACCACGACCGCAGGACGTACTCCGTTATCGCCGCTCGAATCCACCACATCGCGTACGTCGCGAGGCGGAAACCTCGCTGCGGCTCGAACTTTTTGACCGCCTTCATCAGGCCAATGTTGCCTTCGGCGATGAGATCAGCCATCGGCAAGCCATATCCGCGGTATCCAGCGGCGATCTTCGCGACCAGGCGAAGATGGCTGGTAACCAGCTTGTGCGCCGCCTCGACATCTCCGTGCTCGCGCCAGCGGACGGCGAGCATGTACTCCTCGTCCGGCTTCAATACCGGAAAAGCCCAAATCTCGCGGTAATACCGCGCGAGCCCGCGGTCGGATCCAATTGACGGCAAGCTTAAGCGACTCATCCAACGCATCTCCATCTACACGACGCGAGCATTGCGGCCGCAACAGGCGCCGCTTTCAGATTGCTCAGTGTTCGTGCGTATTGCGCGACCTAAACCGCGCGACGACCACCAGCGTGACTTAACATAGATAAGGGAGGATCTGTTCAGTCCGCATTGGCACCATTCTCCTGAGAAGCAATATGCCCACGCGAGCCACGATCGAGCAGCCCGGCTTCAGCCCGTCTTGCGGCACCGTACCGAACCACTTCCATAGTATAGCGCCCATGTCGGAGAATTCAAGTCATGGGCTACCGTCAAGATTTTGCTCTCGCCAGGGTGGGAAGAGATCGGGAAACCGGCGTTGCCAGACGTAAGTCCGATGCGTAGGCTAGACCTTCTTGTGAACGGATACTGCGGTCGGTCTGGTATGGCATTTCTTCGCGCTTTGATCGTATTTGGCCTGACGCTGCTTTCGACGCTCACGGCCGAGGCAGCGGCCTCACCCACAGAGGTAATCGATGGGCTGCACCAGCAACTTCTTGTGACGATGAAGGACGCGCAGCGCCTGGGTATCGACGGACGCTACAAACAACTTGCGCCGGTGCTCGAACAGAGCTTCGATTTCGAACGGATGATCGCCGCCGCCGCAGGCTCATATTGGGCGAATGCGGACGAGAGCCAGCGTCGTAAGCTCCTAAACTCGTTCATCCATTTAAGCATTACCACCTACGCGGCGAGGTTCAACGGGTTCTCCGGCGAGAGCTTCGAGGTGATCGGCGAGCGCCAAGGGCCGCGGGACACCATGCTCGTCGACACGCGGATTAACCGCACGGACGGTCCCCCGGTCGCCATCACCTACGTCCTGGCCGAACGGGAGGGCACGTGGAAAATCGTCGATGTCCTGCTGGACAAATCGATCAGCGAACTAGCTGTACGCCGGTCGGAGTACAATCAGGTTCTTCGCAACGGCGGCACCGAGACCTTGGCGCAGAACCTGGATGAAAAGGCGGCGGAGATGCGGAACGAGTAGAACCCGGAACGGCCTTCAGAGTCCCTTTTGCGGCCAGATTCGCGAAGTCGGCCACCCATCGTTCCCCGAAGGTTGCCGGCGTTGCGCTGGAGGGCTACTTAGGTTCGAGTATCTTGCGACCGCGATACATCCCGGTCACGAGGTCGACGTGATGAGGTCTGCGTAACTCGCCCGAGCTCTTATCCTCGACGTAAGTGGGCGCCTTCAGCGCCAGATGCGAACGCCGCATGTTCCGGCGTGAAACAGACTTTTTCTTCTTTGGGACCGCCATCGCCGTTTTCCTCCAACGCGCGTGCCCGACGCCACGGCGGCGGGGCACTCCCTTCACACGCTCGGCCGAACGTCGAAGGAGAATCATAGTAAGCGCAGGCCCTCGTTCGCTCTCACGTCCTTGCCTGCACGCACGCGGCGTGACATATGAGCGGAATTGAACGGAGTCAAGCGGAGCCACTGATGACCGTTGACCATGCCCCCCCAGTTCAACACACCTTTCGTCCCAGGCTCAGCGTCGAGCAGGTCGAAGAAGGAACCGAACTGGCGCCGAAGTTTGACTCCCACGGACTCCTTCCCGTCGTCACCACGGACGCCGCGACCGGCGAGGTGCTGATGCTCGGCTATATGAACGACGAGGCTCTCGCCAAGACGATCGAGACGGGTCAGGCACATTACTGGAGTTGCAGCCGGCAGTGTCTATGGCACAAGGGAGCGACCAGCGGCTTCGTGCAGACGGTGGTCGAGATGCGAATTGACGACGATCAGGATTCCATATGGCTGCGCGTCGAGATAGAAGGGGGCGCGAGTTGCCACGTCGGCTATCGATCGTGCTTCTATCGCTCCGTTCCGCTTGGCGGAGAAGCGGGCGGTGTCGTGCTGAACCTGGTCGAGCAGGACAAAACGTTCGACCCGCGCACGATATATGGAGACGCACCGAATCCCACTCGACTTTAGCGCGAGCCGCGAACGCACGGGTGAAAGGACGTGCGCGTCGGCATCCCGCTGTCGGCGGCATCCTCCCGCATCTGTTGTGAGCACAGTCCGACAAGCGGTTCGTCGCCGTTTGTTTTCGCGCACTCAACCTGGCGCCAGCGACAATAATTCGGTGGCAAAACCGCCACTGTCGAATAACCTCAACAAAATCAAGGTTTAATAGGCCTTTCCCTGACCGAGAAACATTCATATCGTCCCGTCGATCCATCGGTGTCGCACACATTAAGGAGAGCACCGCACGTGCCGTCGGATAGAGAACCAACGCTTCGCGTGCTTTTAGCCAAGCCTCGCGGGTTTTGCGCCGGCGTCGAGCGGGCAATCGAGATCGTCGAGCGGGCGCTGACTCTCTACGGACCTCCTGTCTATGTCCGGCACGAGATCGTCCATAATAAGCACGTCGTCGAAACGTTGCGCGCGCAAGGGGCTGTTTTCGTCGAAGAGCTCGACGAAATACCGGAAGGCGCGGTTACCATATTCAGCGCCCACGGTGTCTCCACGGAAGTCGAGGAAGAAGCCGAGCGCCGCAACCTGCCAGTTATCGATGCGACCTGCCCGTTGGTGACCAAGGTTCATAAGGAAGGGCGTAACCACGCCCGCAAGGGACTGGAAGTAATTCTGATCGGTCATGCCGGGCATCCGGAGGTGGAAGGCACTCAGGGCAGGATACCGGGTGGCGTCCATCTGGTCTCCAGCACCGAGGACGTTGCGCAAGTGGCAGTGCGCGACCCTGCCCAGGTCGCCTATGTCACCCAGACGACACTCAGCGTTGACGATACCCGAGACATCATCGAAGCCTTGCGCCGGCGCTTTCCCCAAGATCACCGGACCGGACGTCAAGGACATCTGCTATGCGACGCAAAACCGGCAGCAAGCTGTTCAAGAGCTTGCCGCCCGCGTACACATGCTCCTGGTTGTAGGTGCTCGCAATAGCTCGAATTCGAACCGGCTTCGCGAGATTGGCTCCGAATTCGGAATACCCAGCTATCTTATCGACGATGCTGGCAGCCTCGATCCGGCTTGGCTGGAAGGCGTTGGTACGGTCGGCGTGACCGCTGGCGCGTCAGCGCCGGAAAAGCTGGTTCAGGATCTGATCGACCGGCTAAGAGACTTCGGGGCGGTGATCATCGAAGAACTCGCGGGCGTCGAAGAGCACATGCAATTCAAATTACCGCGTGAGTTGGCCGGATCGGTCGCCAGCGCGGGCTAGCATAGGGGGAAGATGATCGTGGCCATCCCTGCCATACAGCAGTTGCGCGTTGGCGCGTACATTCTTGGCAAGAGGCTTCGCGGCGTCGAGAAGTATCCCCTCGTCTTGATGCTTGAGCCGCTGTTCCGCTGCAATCTGGCCTGCCCGGGCTGTGGCAAGATCGACTATGAAGATTCCATTCTCAACAAGCGCTTGAGCGTCGAGGACTGCCTCGCCGCGGTCGACGAGTGCGGCGCGCCGGTGATCTCCATCCCCGGAGGAGAACCACTCCTGCATAAGGAGATCGACCAGATCGTCGCCGGTATCATTGCCCGCAAGAAGTTCGTCTATCTGTGCACCAACGGGCTCTTGCTGGAGAAGAAACTGCACCTGTTCAAGCCGAGCAAATACCTGACTTTTTCCGTTCACCTGGACGGACTTGAGGTGCATCACGATCACGCGGTCAACCAGCCTGGCACGTTCAGGCGGGTGGTGTCGGCGATCGAGAAGGCGCGCGATGCCGGCTTCCGCGTCAATATCAACTGCACGCTGTTCAACACCATGAAGGCGGAGGACGCTGCCCGCTTCTTCGACTTCTGCATGAACGAACTGCGGGTCGAAGGTGTGACCGCGGCGCCCGGCTACGCATATGAGCGTGCGCCGGAGCAGCGGCATTTTCTCAACCGCACCCGCACCAAGCAATTGTTCCGCGACATCCTGAAGCTGAAGGGCAAGAGCAAATGGCGCTTCAGCCAGTCGGTGCTGTACATGGATTTTCTCGCCGGCAACCAGACCTACAAGTGCACGCCATGGGGAACGCCGACGCGTAACATCTTCGGCTGGCAGCGTCCCTGCTACCTGCTTTCCGAGGGCTATGCGCGCAGCTTCCAGGAATTGATGGAGACGACCGCCTGGGACCAGTACGGCACTGGCAATTACGAGAAGTGTGCCGATTGCATGGTGCATTGCGGTTACGAGGGTACCGCCGTCAACGACACCCTGAGGCGGCCGTGGAAGGCGCTGATGGTCAAATTTGCGTGGGCACCGGACCGACGGCCCCATGGCGCCCGACATCCCACTGGATAATCAGCGTCCGGCCCAGTTCGTGTTCGAGAGCCTGGTGAAGAAGCTGTCGCTGGAGATAGAGCAGCCCAAGCGCTCATCGGAACGCAAGCAACGGGCCCGCGTCGATAGCGGCGCGGCGTAACGCACGCAGCGCCGCGCGCTGGTCGCGGGCCAGCCTGAATAACTGCGGCACGTCCGACGGGTGGGCAAGCGCGCCAGCGGCGACGACCAATACTCGAGGCTTACCACTTGCATCGATCGCCGTCGTCAGCCATGCGGGAATGGCTCGATCAGATGGGTCCGCTACGGCGCGCATCGCCATGAATGGCACGCCTGATCGCCGCGCCGCCCGACCGACCGCGTGACTTTCCATGTCCACCGCCACGACCGCGTAGCGGCTGGACGCCGCTATTTTCGCAGACCTGGAAAGCAGCGGATAATCGGAGCCAAGCAGACGCCCCTCCCGAACGCCGCCGCCCGTTTCTAACCGCGCGTACAGGCGACGCCGCCACGCCGCATCCGTCGCAAACGACTGCTCTCGCTCGGTGACGACCGCTTCCGCCAGCAGGACATGACCTGGGCGCAGTTGTTCATCGAGACCGCCGGCGATGCCGAAGCTCAGAGAGCGCGACGCAGCCCTCGTCGAGCAGCGCCAACGCCGCCTTCTCTGCTGCCGCGGGTCCCGGACCGAAGCACCGCGAAGAGCAACGATCTCCGACCGGCAGTGTCTGAAGACAGTCCCGCTCGACGGCGAGCCCGGTGACTACTCCCAGCATCACCTCTAGATGCCGAAAGCCGTTGCCTTGCTGTTGCTACGCACGAGGTTACGGTAGCGAGCGAGCGCCCAGAGCGGGAAATATGCGCTATAGCCGTGATAACGCAGGTAGAAAACGCGTGGGAAGCCCACCGCGTTGTAGTACTCTTCCCGCCACTTTCCGCCCTCTCTTTCCGCCCCGAGGAGATGGTCGATGCCGCGGCGTACGGCGGGGCTATCGACTTCGCCCGGCGGCCATCAGTCCGAGAAGCGCCCAGGACGTCTGTGAAGGTGTGCTGACTTTCACCTCGTGGCGACGCTCAGGCCAGTAACTGGCGCAGTCCTCGCCCCAGCCCCCGTCTTCGCGCTGCCTCGACATAATGAAACTCACCGCCTTGCGGATATACGGCGCCCGCATGTCCTCGCCGGCGGCGTTGAGCGCGCACAGCACCGACCATGTGCCATAGATGTAGTTGGTGCCCCATCGCCCGAACCAGGAGCCATCGGCCTCCTGCTGGTCGCGCAGATAGGCCAGTGCGCGCGTGACCGCCGGATGATCGCGATCATGCCCAAGTTGTAACAGCATACCCAGACAGCGGGCGGTCACGTCGGCGGTCGGCGGGTCGAGCAGCGCGCCATGGTCGGCGAATGGGATGTTGTTGAGCGCGTAGTGCTCGTTATCCGCGTCGAAAGCGCCCCAGCCGCCGTTTTCGCTCTGCATCCCCAGCACCCACTCGGACGCGCGCGACACCGCCTCTTGATAGGCGGTCTCGTCGGCCCGGTGCAGTGCCATTGCCACGACAGCGGTATCGTCCACGTCGGGGTAATGGTCGTTGCGGTACTGGAACGCCCACCCGCCGGGCCGTACGTCCTGGCGATTTGACGCCCAATCTCCCCGGAGGTTCAGCACCTGCCGCTCTACCAGCCACTGACATCCCGATGCTACCGCGGGGTCTTCTCCCGCCGAACCCGACTCCATCAGCGCGTGCAGCGCCAAGCTGGTATCCCAGACCGGCGAAAGACAAGGCTGGCAGTATGCTTCCTTCTCACGATGAACCATCAACTTATCAATGGCCTGCCGCGCTAGCACGACATCAGGATGATCCCGAGGATAGCCGAGCGCATCGAAGCACATCAGCGCATACACCATCGCCGGGAAGATGCCGCCCAGCCCATCCTCGCCGTTCAGCCGTTCCCTGACGAACGCCATTGCCTTGTCGATGGCGTAACGCTTGATAGCGCGGGGAAACAGCGGCTCGAAAGTACGGCCGACCTGGTCGAGGGCGAGGAACAGATCGCCGAGCAGCTGCCCGGTGGGGTTCTGCAGATACCTGGTCTCGTCTTCCGGCGGCGTCGTGAACAGCTCCCTGATGCCGATTCCGCGCGGATTGCGCGCCTTGGGCTTGAGCGCCGCCAGCACGAACAGCGGGACCATAACCGTGCGCGACCAGTACGATACCTTTTCGATGTGGAACGGCGCCCATTTCGGCAACAGCATCGCTTCGGGCCGAATCCATGGCGTCGCGCGCCACGGCACCTGTTCGAAGAGGGCAAGTTGAATGCGTGTAAACACGTCGACACGCGCGGCGCCGCCGTGTGCAAGAATTGCCTCGTGGGCGCGACGCATATGCGCCTCCGCCGGATCATCTCCGACCAGCTTGAGCGCGTAATAAGCCTTTACGGATGCGCTGAGGTCGAAGTCGCCGTCGTAGTACAGCGGCCAACCACCATGAACGCCTTGATGGCGCCGGAGGTAATTGGCGATTTGCCGCTCAACATCATCCCGAATGTCGCCCAGATAATGATTGAGCAGAATGTATTCGGATGGGATGGAGGCATGCGCTTCCAGTTCGAAAACCCAGTGTCCGTCCGTTTGCTGCCGGGATGTGAGCCAGGTCGCGGCCTGCGATATCGTCTCATCCAGAGCATAATCGTCGGGGGAAAGGTGATGTCGTGCCACCGCAGGGTTCGCCTGCTTGTTGCGCATCAGTTCTTTCCCCTCCAGCGGATGCGATCGCGTGACAATGGCCTTGCCAATGTCACCCCTAATGTGTCGGTTTTGCAATGACTTGCTTCCAAACAGGCCTAGTGTCAAGCGCTTGTTGCAGTTGCTAAGACACTCGCCGCCGCAGTGTGGCCAGAGCGCACGCTTCCTTCCAGAGTGGCGGGCAACCCGGTGTCCGTCCAGTCGCCGGCGAGAACAAGATTGGCGATACATGTCCGAAAGCTCGGCCTGCGTGCAAGCTCGGCTGGAGTTTGCGCGAATGTCGCCCGCTTTTCCTTGACAACCCTCCATGCCGGAAGGCCCTGATTATGAATCTCTAGAGCTAGGCAAACCTCCGGCCAGAGTTTCGCCGCGATTGCATCGTTGGTCTCCTCGGCGAGGCTGTCCGCGGCGCTGACGGTCACCGACGCCACGTTGTCCCGTACGAAGACCCATTGAGAAATGGCCCCGACGAGGCCGATGAACTTCGGCGTCGGAAAGCGCTCTGGTATCCTGAAATGAGCATTCACGATCGCCCGACTCTCTTCCGGGGTGACCAGGCCCGGCAGCAAAGCCGTAGCCGCCGCAGGAGGCACGGCCAGTACCACCGAATCCTCGGCGGCCACTGGAACGGAGCCGTTCACGAAAACCAGCTGGCAGGCGCGATCGCCGGAGATGTCTATTCCCCGCAAACGGGCGTGAAAGCGCATCTCCACGCCATGCTCGCGCAGATAGGCGAGAGCCGGGTCGATAAAGCAGTCGCCAAGCCCGCGATTCGCCATGCGCGGCCGGCAGGCCGCTTCGCCGCGTCCGAAAGTTTCCCGCAGCACCGGCCAAAGCAGCCGCGCCGCTCCCTCATCCGCCTCGGTATTGAGCACGGCGACTGCCAGAGGTTGCCAAAAGCGGCGGTAGAGCGCTCCCTGCGAGCCGACGCACTCGGCGACGGTGCTCCGGCCATTGGCGCGCGCGAAACGAAGGCCGGCGAAGTAGTCGCGAACGCGCGTCCCCGGCACCCGTCGGCCAGGCACGAAGATCCACCATGGCAGCGGCCCCGGTCCCGGCCGCAGCGTCCAGCGCTCGCCCGTTTGCAGGTCGACAAAGGGGAAGGCGGCGCGGGCCGGACCGCCGAGGCGCTCAGTCGCACCGATCCGGCTGAGGAACGCATAGAGAGAGCGATTGCCGCTCAGCACCAGGTGGTTGCCGTTATCGATCGGCTGCCCGAGCAAATCGTCAAAAAACGAACGGCATCGTCCGCCGGCATGTCCGGCCTGCTCATATATCGTTACCGCTCGGCCGGCGGCGGCGATCTCCACAGCGGCCGCCAAACCGGCCAGTCCCGTGCCGACAACGTGTATCCGCGCCGCCACCGCTAGATCATCCCATAGCGCAGCGCCACCCACAGCTTCTCCGCCGAGGGCAGGCTGACGGGTTCCGCCCATCGGCGCCAACCACGGCAATTCAGCCTGTCGAGCGTTCGCCGATAAACCTCCATCATGATGACCGCCGGGCGCACCTGACGACGGTCACATCGAGCAACGAGCGCGGAAGCCTCGTCAAATCTGCGCGCCGCGAGAACAGCCAACTCACCGCAGACATCCGCGATGCCGGCATTTCGCAACAGCGCGTTCGCATCCGCGCCAGCGACAATACCCCGCCGCCGCAACAGATCGGCCGGCAGATAGAGACGGTCGCGTCGCGCATCCTCTTTCAGGTCACGGAGGATGTTGGTTAACTGCAGCGCCTCGCCGAGCGCGGACGCAAGCAGATCACCGGTCGGCTGGGGAACGCCGAAGATCCGGACCGAGAGACGGCCGACCGCGCAGGCGACGCGGTCGCAGTAGAGGCGGAGTTCGTCACAGTCGGTGATTCGAATGCAATCGGCCGCATCCATTTCCATGCCGTCGATAACAGCGAGAAAGTCCTTCTTGGGCAGGGCAAAGCTTGCGACGGGCCCCAGCAACGCGGACGTTAGAGGACCATTGGCGACGCCATCGTAGAGCCGCTCGATCTCCTCCCGCCAAGCGCCGAGCGCCTGCTGCTTCGAGTGTGTTTGGCCAGGCTCGTCGGCGATGTCATCAACCTGCCGACAGAACGCATACACCGCGAACATGGCATGCCGCTTCTCGGGCGGCAGGAAACGCATGGCCCAATAGAATGAGGTGCCGGATTGTCGAACGACCCGCGTGACGTGGGTCAATGGTACCGGCAGAGCAGCTGCGCCGCGCTCGTTCATCGCAAGCGGCTTTTCGCTTACTCTGCGTGCAAATCGGCGCGCACGCCGCGTTCGAAGGTCCGGCCCTTCCACAGGCCACCGCGCCCCTGCCAATGCCGCCGGGCGGAATCGACGGTCATGAGAAGATAAAGGAAGGCGGCCACCGGAAGGGCGAGCCCCCAAGCCCAGGACATGCGATAGAGTGCCAGCGTCGGCTGGAAGGTGCCCACCATCACTACCGACGCCAGCGCGCTGACTGCCGTCACGAACGGATCGGCCGCCCCGATTCCCCAAGTAAATGCAACTGGAGGGACAAGATAGATACTCACCATCATGACAATGGTGATCGCCAGGCGCCCCCAGGAGTGATCAAGGTAGGTGGACGCGGTGCGTGCGACCATCGCCCAGAAGTCTCGGGGCCGGGGATAACGACGCAGGCTGCGCGTTTCTTCGGCGTGCCCGAGCCAGATCGAACCATCAGCCTTAATCCGTTCGGCAAGGGCACAATCGTCGATCAAACAATCGCGGATCGCGGCAATACCGCCAGCCGCTTCCAAACTCTGCCCGCGGACGAGCATGCACCCGCCAGCGGCGGCGGCTTCGGGACGGGCCGGGTAGTTTACGCGGGTGAACGGATAAAGCTTCTGGAAGAAGAAGATGAACGCGGGAACCAGAAGTCTCTCCCAAAACGCCTGGCACCGCAGCTGCACCATGAGCGAAACCAGGTCCCTTCCCTCCAGCTCGGCCTTGACCACGAGCCGCCGAAGATTTGTGGGATGATGCTGGATATCAGCGTCCGTCAGCAGGAAATAGCGACTGGCGAGCCAGCGGCCGTTCGCCAGTTGCACGCCTTGGTGTACGGCCCACAGCTTACCGCTCCAACCTTCCGGCAGCCTTTCACCGCGGGCGATGAGCACTCGATCATCGCTGCTCGGAAACGCCTGCTCCGCTTCCGAGCGGGTACCGTCCGTCGAGCCGTCATCGACAACGACGATCCTGAACTGGCCAGGGTAGTCTTGAGCGAGTAGAGAGCGTAACGAGCTACCGATGCATTCCGCCCAGTTGCGCGCGGGAATGATCGCGGTGACACTCGGCCACGCGTGCAGCGCGGGCACCTCGATCGGCAATCGCTGGTCGCAGCGCCAGAAGTTCCTCCGCCCCCAGCGCAGATGCAGCCAGATCAGCAGCGAAAACACCGCGAGGAGTCCTATCGAGGCGTCAGGCATGGCTGGGGAATGCCGCTAAAGCCACACCGCGAATGCAGCACCAGAGGAACGCGGGCTTGCCGAGCTGCACTCTGCGCGCCAGCGGATCCTGGCGACGCAGCAACCGGGAGAGCGCGTGCGCGATGTCCAGAATCGCGCCGGATTCCAGCGCCAACCGCCGGCTGGCCAACCCGGACGGAAGTTCCGCCGCTTCCTCCAGCAGTTCGTCGATCCCGTCAAGGCAACGATCGATGACGCGCCGTAGTGCCGGTGTGGCAGCCGGCCGCTCGAGGTCGGTATCGCCACTTCCGGCCTCGCGCAGCCAGCTTTCGGGCAGATAGACCCTGTCGATCTTGCGGTAGTCGTCCTGAATGTCCTGCAAGTGGTTTAGCACCTGTAAGGCGTTGCAGAGCGAATCCGACGATCGGTAGCCGTGCCGCGAGCCGCCGTGCAGATCGAGCAGAAAGCGCCCAACAGGGGCAGCGGAGCGGTCGCAGTAGTCGATAAGTTCTGACCAGTCGGCGTATCGGTGCTTTACCGCGTCTTGCTTGAATGCCGAAATCAAGTCGAGACAGTGCCGAACTGGTATGCCGGTCATCTCAAGCACGCGGCGCATGGCGTGCGCTTTGGCGAATGCGGGGTCCTCCACTCGTTCATGGCCAAGGAGTGCGCGGCCAAAGCCGTCCAGCCGGGCGAGTTTCTCTTCCGCCGCGAGAGCCGGATTGTCGGCGATATCGTCGATGGCCCGCGCATAATCGTAGAAGACCGCGACGTGCGGCCGCGATGCAGCGGGCAACAAGAAAGAACCGACCGGAAAGTTCTCGTAAGCGGCATTCTTGCCAGACGGCGCCTCGACGGCGCTCGCATGCGCGACCACTCCCATTCTAGGCATTCTCTAACAACGGTCCGTGGGTCTCAGGTTTCCTGCCTGACCCGCCGACGCATCTCGTCTAGCAGAGCAGAAAGCGAGCCGCCGTTGTTGCGGATTACGGAGCTGAAGTCGGATCGTTGCGTCTGTCCCATACTGACCCCTTCGACTAGAACATCGACGATCTTCAACGAGGACCCGTACTTACGTACACGCCACCCCACTTCTATTGGGTCTCCGGCCGGACGGGTTATTTCCGAGTAGACGATCGTATCGCCACTCTCCTTATCCCAAACCGAGCGTGTCACCTTTAGCCGCTCGCCGGAATACCTGCTGAAGCGATCAACATAGGTAACGACGATGAGCTTCTCGAACAAATCGAGATATTCTTTTTGCTCCTCCGCGGTGGCGTTGCGCCAGTAGCGGCCGAGAACGAACTGCCCGATCGCCGGTACAGCAAAGTTGTCGTTCAGTAGCACGCGCGCACGTATTTCTCGCTCGTCGCGTGAAATCCCGGGCGGCGTGAGCGCGGCGATCGCCTGACCGGCCATCCCCACAATGAACGCTTCCGCATCCTGGGGCCCCTCGGCCGCCCGCGCCTCGCACAGAGGCACGCCGAGCAGGGCAATCAGGACAAGCGCGAATGGCCACCGTCCAAACCGGGGCGATACTTAAATCGTCATGCGGGCGCTCGTCTCCTTTTTTCGAGGAGCATGTGGCCGATACACTGCCGAACGGTCGTTGGAAATCAAGTGAATAGTTCCGGTCGTTCCTGTGCCACGGCGCATCTCCGCAAGGGTAGCAGACCTGCGCATACCGAAAGGGCCGGTCGCGTTCGGCGGGTCCTGACGGGGGAACGCGGCCCACGAAGTCCGATGATGGCCTTGGCCGTCGCGTCATCCGTGCAAACACGCATAGCCGGGTGCGCCGCTTTGTCTTGCGCCGTCGCACGTGTTACCACAGGCGGCAGCCTGCCGGCGGTATGAAAAGCAGGGTGGGCCCGGCTGAATGGAAAAGGAAGCGGCTTCCGCCGGGGAAGAGCAAGATGGCGCGTGTGCTCACTTATTTTCTGAAGATAAGCAACATCATCGATGCCGCGAACGAACGAATCGGTCGAGCTATGTGTTGGCTGGTCCTGCTCGCGGTTCTGATTAGTTCCACCAATGCAGTAGTTCGCTATGTATTTAGTACGAGCTCTAATGCTTGGCTAGAGCTGCAATGGTATTTATTTGGCGGCAATAATCATGCTCTGCGCCGGTTATACGCTGCGCCACGATGAGCATATTCGCATCGACATTGTATTCAGTCGACTTCGAGAGCGCACGAGAATTCGGCTTGATATTTTCGGCGCGTTGTTTTTTCTATTACCAGTATGCGTTGTGATTGGTGTGTTATCCTGGCCAGCAGTCGTTGACTCCTATGTAAGGCATGAGATGTCCGGCGACGCGGGAGGGCTGATCCGCTGGCCGGTGAAGCTGCTGATCCCCATCGGCTTTCTTCTGCTGGCGATGCAGGGGATCTCGGAGATCGTCAAACGGATCGCCTTCCTTAGAGCCGAACGCACCGCCTCCTCAAGGTCGAACCGGCCTTGATGTTTGTCTATCGCCTCGAACAAATAAAGGATTTTGCCGCCGTAGGCCTGAAGGTCGTGGTTGCAGGCTTCGGCAACCTTTTCGGCCAGCTCCTCCCATAGCGGTAAGCGCCGTCCCGAGCCATCCTTAGCAATCGCCTGACGCGACAAACCGGCGCCGACGAACAAAGCGAGCTGTTTGTTCGCCAAGCTTTTTCACTAGAATTTTTACGTGCTTCTCCGGCAGCGCCCCGCCATCCGCTATCCCCTTAAGCGTCATTGTTTCCTGAAGAGTAGCCGAGGCGGGAAGACCCGGCAAGGTGAGGTTGCCGCGTGTCAACGGCGCGCTGCTCGGCCCATCACCATCTGATCCAGGACGACCTCTTCGATGCGATTTAGGGCGATTTCCTCAGCGTGCCTGGCGATCCAGCGCCTCCTGTAGAACATCCGGTCAGTGGTGATGACGATTCTCCATTGTTTTCTTCTCGATCATCATCCGCGACGATGAGAAACTCGATGAGGAAGCGGCCGAGCAGGAGGACGCAGAGGACGGCAACAACAGTGTAAAGCCAGTGGAACCGACCAATGGCACCTCCTGGCCCGGCCTCAGCACTTGACGGGTGTAACGCGTCCGCCAGCGCGCCGGCTCAGCGCCGCCTCCGTTGCTCCTTCGCCGCCACAAGCAGCAAGTCCAACTCACCGGCAGCTACCGCTTCCCGGATCAGCTTGAGCTCGGAAGCAGGTGCTCCTGCTCACCCACCTCGATGGCCGGCTTGCCCAGCCTTAGTTCGAGCGCTTGCTCCCGTTCACGGCGAGCATCAAATTTTTCGAAGAGACAAGGGGGCAATTGGTAGCAAAGGAGGGAACTCGAACCCCCGACATGTGGATTGGGATATGAGTTGGTATGGGATAAGTGCCCAATTTAGCGCGGGAGCCGACCCGTGCAGCGGTCGCGTAAGGGAACAATATGCAATCTTGATAGGCATTATATGCCGGCGCGTTATATCAAGGCCTTCCGCCTACTTCGCCTCTGATGTCACACTTTTTCATTTCCGGGATGTCTTGTTGTTGGATTTCCTCCTTTGATTTCCTGTGTAATGCGTTGTAAACGGCCTCGTAAAAGCACCTTGACGCTCCCTTGAAGACATGGTGCCCGGTCAGGTCTAGCCGCTCCTTGTCGCCATTGTATCCGCCTTCCGATTGGGTCGAGGTACGCCTAATACGTTTGAGGTGGCGAACACTGTCATTTTCAAGAAATGGTAGTTCTTCTCGGGTGCTTAACGTTTTCATTGCTGGTTGAAACCCGCTCTTGCTGACGTTCCACCTTTGGACGTTCGAGCTAGCCCGGATATCTCACCGGTGTCGGGGGAGGGCTGATTTGAGGGCGTTCTGGGTGTGGCAGGACGCTTTTGGAACGGCGCGGCGGCCGTAGCGAGGCTCCTTCGCGTCATGGCAGTATGGCGAAGCCGGTTGCGACCTGGGCGAGTCGTCGCGGACGCACGTCGTCCGCGCGGTGCCATGGCCTTCGTCCGACCCGACGCTCATGCGGGTGGAGCGCGCAGCCGGGCATGCGCGAGAGCGAAGTCGGCCTGATGCGGACAGGCCGAGGCGATGGCGATCTTGATGCGCCTGACCGAGACCGTCACACGGGCGCCGAGTTTGAGGAGCTTCGAGCGGATGGTTCCGCAGGTGGCTTGCGCGAGTTCGGTGCCCGGCAGAGCGAGGCGACGCAGCGCCGATAGCAGCACATAGGCGAACGACGAAAACCACAGGCGCAGCTGATTGGCGACCATGGTCGCGGTCGAGGTGCGGTCGGCGAACAGGTCGAGCTGGCATTCCTTGATAGTGGGATGGACGCCTCCCGCTGACGGCATCGATCTGCCAGCGTGGAAGCGCAAGGATCCACGCAGGGGAGACGCCAGATGCAGGCTACCACCATCGGTTTCGACATCGCCAAGAGCTCGTTCCAGGTGCACGGTGCCGACGAGCGCGGCAAGACGGTGCTGAGGAAGAAGCTGGCGCGCGGCAGAGTGCTGGAGTTTTTCGCGAACCTGCCGCCCTGTGTGATTGGCATGGAGGCCTGCGGCAGCGCCCACTACTGGGCGCGCGAGCTGATCAAGCTCGGCCACGAGGTGCGGCTGATGCCGCCGCAGTACGTCAAGCCTTACGTGAAGACGAACAAGCACGATCCCGCTGACGCGGAGGCTTGCTGCGAGGCGGTGCAGCGCCCCGGCATGCGCTTCGTCCCGGTAAAGAGCGAGCAGCAGCAGTCGCTTTTGATGCTGCACCGGATCCGGGACCGGCTGATCGCCGAGCGGACGGGCACGATCAATGCGATCCGAGGGCACATGGCGGAGTTCGGGATCGTCGCGGCGCAGCGCGGGGCTGGCCTGAAGGATCTGCTCGCCATCATCTCGGATCTGGAGGACGAACGGCTGCCGCCCCTGGCGCGCGAGCTCCTGGTCGACCAGGCCGAGCACTTGCGGGCGATCGAGGCCAGGATCGCTGATCTCGACGGGCGGCTGGTCCGGCAGACGCGTGACGACGAAGCCTGCAGGCGGTTGACCGAGGCGCCGGGGGTCGGTCCCGTGATCGCCACCGCCGTGGTTGCGACGGTCGGCGACGCGAGCCTGTTCAACAGCGGCCGGGGCTTCGCCGCCTCGCTGGGGCTAACCCCTCGCCAACATGCCACCGGCGGCAAGGAGCGCCTGCTCGGCATCAGCAAGCGCGGCGATGGCTATCTGCGCCGACAGCTGATGCACGGTGCACGATCGCTGGTCCGGGTGGCGAAGGGCCGCAACGGCCAACCCTGGGCATGGATCAACGAGCTTCTCGCCCGCCGGCCCTTCAACGTGGTCGTGGCGGCGGTGGCCAACAAGTTGGCGCGGATCATCTGGGCGATGCTGAGCCGCGGCGAAGCCTATCGTGCCACGGCTTAATCGCTCTGAGCACAAACGGCAGAGAGCAATCCATCACGCCCAGTATCGGAGGGGTGACAAGCTTCCACGAGCTGCGAGGGCGATCTTCGACGCGATGGCACGACGGTCGGACCGTGGGTCGGCAGAACCCGGGAGAACCACAGAGCCTCGAGCTCGACTTGATAGTCGGGAGCCGACCCGCGAATCTCATCGAGGCCAGCGGCCCTGTGGCCGCACTGAAGGCCGGATACATGGCAGCAGCTGACCATCGATGCGTTGTATGACGAAGAAAGCGCTTGCGGGGCGGGAGGCGTCCATACATCCGGTTCTCCATCTCGCCGCGGGCACAGTAGATCTTCTCGTACAGGGTCCGGGCGCAGCACTCTTCCAGCGAGGTGACGATGAAGCGCGGATTCGCGCCCTTGTCGAGGTGCTCCGCCTTGCCGATCACCCGGCGCGAGCGGCTCCAGCTGTCCAGCGTCGCGTAGGTGAAGTCCTTGAAGCGCCGCGCCGGCTTGCCGGTTTGTTTGTGCTCGGCTTCGGCCGCCTGCAGCTCGGCCGCGATCTGCTCGAGGAGCCGGCGGTTGCGGGCGAGCCCGAAGAGATGATCGATGCCGTTCGCCTCGCACCATGCCATCAGCTCCTCGCGAGCAAAGCCACTATCGGCGCGCAGCACGATCCGTACCTTCGGCCAGCGCCGCCGGATGTGGGCGACGAGGCGCGCCACCTCGTCCTTGGCGCCGGCCGCGGCGTCGATGTTCGAGCGCCGGAGCTTCGCCGCCAAGAGATGCCGGCCGCAGAAGACATAGAGCGGCAGGTAGCAGTAACAGTCGTAGTAGCCGTGGAAGAACCGGCCCTCCTGGTGGCCGTGCAACGGATCGTCGGTGGCATCGAGGTCGAGAACGATCTGCTCGGGCGGCGGACCATACGCGTCCAGGAAGGCATCAACGAAGACGCGCTCCAACGCCTGCGGGTCGTGGCCGATCTTGTGGTAGCGGTCGCCACCCTCCCGCGGCGCGTGCTCCAGCCGGTTGATCGTGCTCTTCCCCGCCAACACCGCGCAATCCTTGCGCTTCGCCTCCAGCTGGTCGGAGAACAGCGCCAGCACCGGATCACGGCGAAGGGCGTCGTGGTCGTTGATATCCTCGTAGCCGAGGGCGATCGCGACGATCCGCTGGCCAATCAGGGTGGGAAGCGCGTGGACCACCTGCTCGGCCTCCCGATGATCGGTGAAGCACGCCGCCACCCGCTCGATCAGCCCGATCGCCCGGTCGGCCTCCCGCAGCAACACCGTCCCGGCATCCGACGTCACCGCCCCGCCGTCGAACGCCGCAACCACTCGGCGGCCATCAAACCCTTCGAATTCGAGCTGTCCCGGAATACACTCCGTCTGCATCGGACCCCGCACCAGAACTCTGGCAACCCTTTGTCGCAAAAGGATCATCTCAAATTCCTGGGGCCGATGCACCCCTCTCGAGTAAAGTCGAG